>MESI01000032.1 GCA_001770935.1 Burkholderiales bacterium RIFCSPLOWO2_12_FULL_61_40
AGCCAGTTCGCCAACGGTCTGAAGAAAGCGAATATCGAGATTGACCGCAAGGTTTTGAGCGATATCGCCATTCACGACATGGCGGCTTTTGCTGGCATTGTGGATCAAGTCAAGGCCAAGTTGGCAGCTTGAGTTCGCGGCGGTTTGCTATTGTTTAAATAGCACTCTGCGCACCAGAAACAAGGGCTAGAGCTTGAAAAGGCGCTAGCCCTTTTTCAATGAAAACGCAGTTTCAAAGAAGACTGGTCTGTACTCAAGTTATGTCGGAACTACAAGAGAATTTATGAACGAGTTGAATGCCCTAGTCGACACCGCCAAAGGAGCTTTTGCCCAGGCGGTCACACCTGCTGATCTGGAAAACGCGAAAGCCTTGTTTTTGGGCAAGTCAGGCCGCATCACCGAGTTGATGAAGGGCATGGCGGCGCTCAGCGTGGATGAGAAGAAATCCCGGGGTGCCGCGATCAATCTGGCCAAACAGGCCATCGAATCTGCACTCACCGACAGGCGTCAAGCATTGGCAGACGCGGAGTTGCAACTGCAGTTGCAGGCAGAGGCACTGGATGTCACCCTGCCAGGTCGCCAGCGTGGGCAAGGTGGTTTACATCCGGTATCGATCACCTTGGAGCGAATTGAAGCCATTTTCGGATCCATGGGGTTTGAGGTTGCGCAAGGCCCGGAAATTGAGTCCGACTGGTTCAACTTCACCGCACTGAACACGCCCGAGGACCACCCCGCGCGTTCCATGCATGACACGTTTTATGTTGAAGGTGGGTCAGAGTCTGCTCCCAACTTGCTGCGCACCCATACCAGCCCCATGCAAATTCGCTATGCGGTGCAGCATGTCAAAAAATACCGCGCATCTGCTCAGGCCGACAATTCTGTTTTGTTCGCTGGCGATATGCCAGAGATTCGCGTGATCGCCCCAGGCCGCACTTACCGTGTGGACAGCGATGCCACACATTCCCCCATGTTCCACCAGTGCGAAGGTCTTTGGGTCGGAGAGAATGTCAGCTTCAAGGACTTGAAGTTCGTGTTCACGGATTTTTGCCGTACATTTTTTGAAAGCGATGACTTGGTCCTGCGCTTTCGCCCCAGTTTCTTCCCGTTCACCGAGCCCAGCGCGGAAATCGATATTCAGTTCCAAAGCGGTCCTTTGGCAGGGCGTTGGCTGGAAGTGGCCGGATCCGGCCAGGTGCATCCTAACGTCATTCGAAACATGGGTCTGGACCCCGAAAAGTACATTGGATTCGCCTTTGGCATGGGTCCAGATCGCCTGACCATGCTGCGTTATGGTGTCAATGATTTGCGCCTGTTTTTTGACGGCGACATTCGCTTTCTTTCGCAATTCCAATGACCAATTGCCGGTCAGACCTTTTGGCTTAGACGCAAGCTGTGTCCTCAACTGATTAAAGACAATGCAATTCCCTGAATCCTGGCTGCGTGCTTTTTGCAATCCATCGCTTTCCACCCAACAACTGGCCGACACCCTCACCATGGCGGGGTTGGAGGTGGAAGAACTGAAACCGGTGGCGCCTGCGTTCACCCATATCGTGGTCGGTGAAATCAAGGAAGCCGAGCAACACCCCAACGCCGACCGCCTTCGCGTGTGCAAAGTGGACGTCGGGCAGGCGGAGTTGTTGAATATTGTGTGCGGTGCGCCCAATGCCCGTGTGGGTATTCGTATCCCCTGTGCATTGGTGGGCGCAGAGTTGCCTCCGGGCGAAGATGGCAAACCCTTCCTCATCAAGGTTGGTAAATTGCGTGGCATCGAAAGCCAAGGCATGTTGTGTTCCGCGCGCGAGTTGCAGCTGGCGGACGACCATGGCGGATTGCTGGAGTTGGCTGCCGATGCGCCTTTGGGCCAAGATATCCGCACGCACCTGAATCTGGACGACACTCTGTTCACCTTGAAGCTCACACCGAATCTGGCACATTGCCTGAGCGTGTATGGTGTGGCCCGTGAAGTGTCGGCCCTGACCGGTGCGCCTTTAATTGCCCCCACTTTTGCTGGCGTGCCGGTGACTAACGCCGATAAATTGGCTGTCAAGATCAGTGCGCCGGACTTGTGCGGACGTTTCTCTGGCCGCGTGGTGCGCAACGTAAATCCCAAGGCACTTACGCCGCAGTGGATGGTGGACCGCCTGGCACGCTGTGGTCAGCGCAGTGTGACTCCCCTGGTCGATATCTCCAACTATGTGATGTTTGAGCTAGGCCGCCCGTCGCATATTTTTGATCTGGACAAAATCAAAGGTGGCTTGGATGTGCGCTGGGGCAGGGTGGGCGAGCAGATCAAGCTGCTCAACGGAACCACTGTCACCGTCGACGAAAAAGTGGGCGTGATCGCCGATGATGCGCAAGTGGAATCCTTGGCTGGCATCATGGGCGGTGACGCCACGGCGGTGTCTGACGACACCCAGCATGTCTATGTGGAAGCAGCTTTTTGGTGGCCCAAATCCATTGCCGGGCGTTCACGCCGATTCAATTTTTCCACCGATGCCGGGCACCGCTTTGAGCGGGGTGTAGACCCCAGCCTGACGGTGGAGCATATCGAGCGCATCACGCAACTCATCATTGACATTTGCGGCACGGAGACTACCAGTTGCGGCCCGGTGGATGACACCCAAGCCAATATTCCCACCGCCATACCGGTTCGTTTGCGCGTTGCGCGTGCGGCCAAGGTTATTGGCATGCCTGTAACGCAAGTCCAGTGTGTAGGCGCCTTGGAGCGTTTGGGACTGCCAGTGTCTCAGACGGAAGGCGTGGTGACCGTGGTGCCACCATCCTACCGGTTCGATTTGCAGATTGAGGAAGACCTGATCGAAGAAGTGGCCCGCATGGTGGGTTACGACCACCTTCCGCATACACCGCCATTGGCCCCCATCACTGCCAAGATTCGGCCCGAGGCACAGCGCAGCCCCTTTGCGGTGCGCCGGATGCTGGCGGGGCTGGGTTACCAGGAAACCATCAATTTCAGTTTTGTGGAAGAGCGCTGGGAGCATGAACTGGCGGGTAACCCCAATCCCATCAAGCTGCTGAATCCGATCGCCAGCCAGATGAGCGTGATGCGTTCTTCACTCTTGGGCTCCTTGCTGCAGGTTTTGAAGTTCAACCAGGCGCGCAAGGCTCCGCGTGTCCGCATCTTTGAGTTGGGCCGTGTGTTCCTGCGTGATGCGACGGTGCAAAGTACGGACTCCACCGTAGAGGGATTTCACCAACCCATGCGTGTTGCTGGCTTGGCAAGTGGTGCCACGGATGTATTGCAGTGGGGCCGCAAAGAGCAAAGTTCCGATTTTTTTGACATCAAAGGGGATGTAGAGGCGTTGTTGGCACCCCTGCAAGCCGAGTTTGCGCCTGGGAACCATCCCGCCATGCACCCTGGCCGTTGCGCGCATGTCATGGTCGGCGGGCAGTCCATCGGTTTTGTGGGAGAGTTGCATCCGAAATGGCGCCAAAGTTACGAACTGGCCCAAGCCCCCATTTTGTTTGAACTGGACCTTGATTCCGTCATGCAACGTGCAGTACCAGTGTTTAAGCCAGTCGCCAAGTTCCAGCCGGTGCAGCGCGACATTGCCGTGGTGGTTGGCGACCAGGTGAGCCACGCGGCACTCATGCGTGCCATTTGGGCTGCACCGACCGGAGGCCTTTTGCGGGACGCGGGCTTGTTTGACATCTACCGTCCCAAGCACGGTGGCGATACCATGGCTGCAGATGGCGCCCATGATCGCAGTCTGGCAGTACGCCTCACGCTCAACCATGAAGACGCCACCTTGACGGAGGAGCAAATTGAGTCCGTTGTCAAAGCGGTGGTCGGCCAGCTCACGTCGGATCTGGGCGCACGCCAACGTGTCTGACATGGGCGAAAAATCAACAATGAATCGAGCGATCATGGATTTTTCTGTCGAAAGCCTTGAGACCCCTGCTTTGACCAAAGCGCAATTGGCGGATCTTCTCTTTGATCAAATTGGACTCAACAAACGCGAGTCCAAAGACATGATTGACGCATTCTTTGACTTGATTTCCGCCAGTTTGGTGGATGGAACCGACGTCAAAATTTCTGGTTTTGGCAATTTTCAAATTCGCACCAAAGCACCGCGGCCTGGGCGCAACCCGCGCACGGGGGAGGCAATTCCCATCCAGGCGCGCCGGGTGGTCACGTTCCATGCCAGCCACAAGCTGAAAGAGCAAATTCAGGACGAGACTTAAGCTGCTGCCGTTGTTAAAGCAACACCATTTGATTTTTTTAAATGGCAGGACAAACAGCCTTTGCACTGCGCCAAAACTTAGAGTAACCTCTACGCTTTGCCTCGTACAGCATTGATTTACATGGAGAATACTCTCCCCCCCATTCCCGCAAAGCGCTACTTCACCATCGGTGAGGTTGGTGATCTTTGTGGTGTCAAACCCCATGTGCTACGTTACTGGGAGCAGGAGTTCACACAACTGCGCCCGATGAAACGCCGTGGCAACCGCCGCTACTACCAGCACCATGAGGTGTTGATGATCCGTCGCATTCGTGATTTGCTTTACGACCAAGGCTTCACGATCAGCGGCGCCCGCAACAAGATGCAGGAGTTGCTCCAGGGTGAGCGTGACAAGAAGCGCAATGACGAGGCCATGCTTGAAGGTCTGGATGTTCTGGAAGTGGACGATGCTGATATGGAAGAGTTTGAAGACAGCCTTCCTGCCGACGTACCTGAACCTGCTTTAGCCCAATTTGAGCAATTAAGGCGAGAATTATGTGAAATTAGGGAGCTGCTCACCACTGACTAATGCGAAAAGCCCTCAGCTCAGGTTATAATTTGAGGCTAGATCGGTGTGTGGCGCAGCCTGGTAGCGCACTTGCATGGGGTGCAAGGGGTCGAAGGTTCGAATCCTTTCACACCGACCATTAGATAAGACAAAGGCCTCTAAGTAGCGATACCTAGAGGCCTTTTCCATTGGGGAATCGATAGCTTACGCTGCAATTGCTAACCATCAATTCACTGTCATCAGCGTGAGCCGGTCGAGGTGCCGATGGTCAAATGCTCCATGGCCCGACAATGCCCCCGCGCCATACTGATCTCGTTTAATTTACAGAAAGAAAAAATGTTTGATAAAAGCGGCCAATGGATTCATCTTGAAACGTTTGATGATTTTGACAACGGCCTGTCAGAATTGATTGATCTCTGGTCAAGTGCGGCAACCCAAACCGTCAAGGAATCGGCACTCGCGCACTTTAAAGAAGACCTGGATGCAGCCGTACTCACCTGGATTGACAACAGAGCAAAGTCCAAAAAATACGCTTCCATTGGCAAAGAGTTAGCTGAGTTTGAAGAAGCATTGAAATAAGGCCCAGACATTGCCCCTGAGGCTGTGGAGCTTGGTCTGTGACGCAATGATCAAGCTGCCGCAGATCGAAGCCGGTGCCAGCGTATATGAATCCAGACCAGGCACCCACCTCAGAATCCTAAGCTTTTTTTCTCTTTCGGGAGTGCCGCCCGAGTTTTCTCACCGTGCTGGTTTTGCCGACAAGCTGCAATGGGATGTCGGTGCGCCTGCGTCCGAGGTTGCTGTCATTCAGTGTGCTGATGGCATCGAACTCGGAGCAGGCCTGTTTCAGCATGGACATGGCCCTTACCGCCTTGGCTGTTGCATGGCGAATGGCGTCGTCGGTGTCGCCATTGCGGACGTGGTAAAGCGCCATGGACAAGGCATTTTCAATGGCTTGTTGCTGCGCAATGGGGCTCGGACTGCCCCTGGTGGACTGGATGGTCATGGTGTCGGGCTCCTATCAGAACTGTGAAAATCACCTTTTGCATTCTTGAGTATCGGCATGGCCTGCAGCAAGACAGGCAACTTGTGTGTCACTGTGCCGGGAGCGATACGGTCACAGCTTGTGAATTCTCAAATGCACGGTGCATTTGTTCTGCGTTTTCTCGCTTATTGGCGCGTTTCAATGGTATTTCGCAGCCTCTGGCGGGTGGCCGCTCAGCCAGCCGCTTCCAGTCCCCGGGTGAAATGTTCCTGCATGCGTTGGGTGCTCGCAATGGGGTCGCGTGCATTCAGGGCTTCGATGATGGCGCGGTGCTCTTGCACGGACTCGGCAATGCGCCCGTTCTTGAGGAGGGAGTTGTGGCGGTTGAGTTTCATGACCTTGCGCAGGTCGGCCACCATCTGGTCGCGCCAGCGGTTGTTGGCAATCTCCAGCAGCCGCATGTGAAAACGTTCGTTGATGGCAAAGAACTGGTCCGCGTTTTCCTTGCCGGGCAGCGCGGCTGCTTCCAGCTCGCGGTGCAACAGTTCCAATTCGCGTAATTCGACATTGCTGGCCTTGACGGCCACCACGCCTGCGGCATCGCTTTCCAGCAAGCTGAGCAGGTGGTACACATCGGCCAGATCCGTGGTCGACATTTCGGTCACATAGGCGCCACGGCGCACTTTCATGGTCACCAGGCCTTCGGCGGCCAATACCTTGAGTGCTTCGCGCAAGGGGGTACGGCTGATGCCGTAGTCCTGGGCGATTTTCAGCTCGTCGATCCAGGTACCGGGTTCCAGCTCACGTTTGAAGATGCGCTGACGCAGCAACTCAGCCACTTCTTCGTAAAGCGGGCGGGGAGACAGCGATTTGCTGACGCGGGGTGGTGAAGAAATTGCGTTCATTCCCAGAATTGTAAGCTGCAGTGAATATTTTGAATCAATAATTATAAATAATGTAAACTCACCGCAGATGCAGCGCACCATTCAAGGCGTGACTGTGACTTACGAGGCCTACCGGACATAGCCATGACTGACAAGCACCCTGAATTCAAATCTGCCACCCTGGACGCCTGGACCAAGGCTGCCGCCAAGTCCGCCCCTGGCGGCAATGTGGACGCGCTGAACTGGATCACGCCCGATGGCATCACGGTCAAGCCGCTGTACACCGCTGCTGACACCGCCGACCTGCAATATGCCGACACGCTCCCTGGTTTTGAGCCTTACCTGCGCGGCCCGCAGGCCACCATGTACGCGGTGCGCCCCTGGACCATCCGCCAGTACGCGGGTTTTTCCACCGCCGAAGAGTCCAACGCTTTTTACCGTAAGGCCCTGGCGGCGGGCGGGCAGGGCGTGAGTGTGGCGTTCGACCTGGCCACGCACCGGGGCTACGATTCGGACCACCCGCGGGTGACCGGCGATGTGGGCAAGGCCGGTGTGGCGATCGACAGCGTGGAGGACATGAAGATCCTGTTTGACCAGATTCCGCTGGACAAGGTGTCGGTCTCCATGACCATGAACGGCGCGGTGCTGCCCGTGCTGGCCGGTTATGTGGTGGCGGCGGAAGAGCAGGGCGTGTCTCAGGACAAGCTGAGCGGAACCATTCAGAACGACATTCTGAAAGAGTTCATGGTGCGCAACACCTACATCTACCCGCCCGCGCCCAGCATGCGCATCATTGGCGACATCATTGGCTATACCGCCAAAAACATGCCCAAGTTCAACTCGATTTCCATCTCGGGTTACCACATGCAGGAGGCCGGGGCCAACCAGGCGCTGGAACTCGCCTTCACCCTGGCCGATGGCAAGGAGTATGTAAAGACCGCCATCGCCTCCGGGCTGGATGTGGACGAGTTTGCCGGGCGCCTGAGTTTTTTCTGGGCCATTGGTATGAACTTCTACCTGGAAGTGGCCAAGATGCGTGCGGCGCGCCTGCTCTGGTGCCGCATCATGAAAGGTTTTGACGCCAAAAACCCCAAAAGCCTCATGCTGCGCACCCACTGCCAGACGTCGGGCTGGTCGCTCACCGAGCAAGACCCCTACAACAACGTGGTGCGCACCACCATCGAAGCGATGGCGGCGGTGTTTGGCGGCACCCAAAGCCTGCACACCAATGCGCTGGACGAGGCCATTGCGTTGCCCACCGAGTTTTCCAGCCGCATTGCGCGCAACACCCAGCTCATCATCCAGGAAGAGACCCACATCACCAATGTGGTGGACCCCTGGGCCGGCAGCTACATGATGGAAAAACTCACGCAAGACATGGCGGACGCCGCGTGGACCATCATCGAAGAAGTCGAGGCCATGGGCGGCATGACCCGCGCCGTGGACAGCGGCTGGGCCAAGCTCAAGATCGAAGCAGCGGCGGCCGAAAAACAAGCCCGCATCGACAGCGGCAAAGACGTGATTGTGGGTGTCAACAAATACAAACTCAAGGCCGAGGACGCCATCGAAGCCCGCGACATCGACAACCTGGCGGTGCGTGAAGGCCAGATCACCCGGCTCCAGAATATCAAGGCAAATCGGGATGCAGCCCGCGTGGATGCTGCGCTGGCAGCTATCACTTTGGCAGCAGAAAGTGGCACAGGCAACCTGCTGGACCTGTCCATCCAGGCCATCCGCCTGCGCGCCACGGTAGGCGAGGTGAGTGATGCGCTGGAGAAAGCCTTTGGCCGCCACCGCGCCGACACGCAAAAGGTGACAGGCGTCTACGCCGCGGCCTACGATACCGACACCACCAGCGGGGACAGCATGGAATACTGGAATGCGCTCAAAGCCGAGATTGCTGATTTCGCCGAAAAGCAGGGCCGCCGCCCCCGCGTGATGGTGTCCAAGCTGGGTCAAGACGGCCACGACCGGGGCGCCAAAGTGGTGGCCACCGCCTTTGCCGATCTGGGTTTTGACGTGGACATGGGCCCGCTGTTCCAAACCCCCGAAGAATGCGCTCGCCAGGCGATTGAGAATGATGTGCACGCCGTGGGCATCAGCACGCTGGCGGCCGGCCACAAAACCCTGGTGCCCGCCATCATTGCCGAACTCAAGAAGCAGGGCGCCGACGACATCATCGTCTTCGTGGGTGGTGTCGTGCCACGCCAGGACTACGACTTTTTGTACGCGGCGGGGGTCAAGGGCATTTACGGCCCCGGCACGCCGATTCCGGCAAGCGCCAAAGACGTGCTGGCGCAGATCAACAAGGCGGTGGCAGTGTAGAGGTGGTTGGTATATATTATTGGTATGTATCAATTGACAAGGGGCACACCATGACTGCTTTAACACCCAGCATCGCCAAGGTGTTTACAACGGGCCGCAGCCAAGCCGTTCGGCTGCCGAAAGAGTTTCGGTTTAGCACCCAAGAGGTGTATATCGAACGCAAAGGCAACACCGTCATCCTGCGCCCCAAACTGGACAAAGACCAGTGGTGGGCAGAGATGGAAAAAATTCTGGACAGCTTTGAAGGTATGCCCGATGAAATTGACCGCGACCGTTCGGGCCTGAGCGACCCGGTCAGCTTCGACTGAGGGCGGCCATGTATTTGCTGGATACCAACATCTGTGCGTATTTCATGACGCGCAAGTACCCCTCGGTCGAGAGCAAGTTCCGGGAACATGACCCGCAGGACTTATTTGTGTCTGCCATCACGGCAGGGGAGTTGGCCTATGGCGTGGAAAACAGCAGCCGCATCGAATCCAACCGCAAATGCCTGGAACTTTTTTTAGGAATGATGCAAATTCTTCCCTGGAATGAGGATGCCATGTGGCACTACGGCGTGCACAAAACACGCTTGAAAAAAGCCGGAACCAGGATTGGCGAAATCGACTTGTTGCTGGGTTGCCAGGCCCTGGCACTAGATGCCATCTTTGTAACCAACAACACGCGGGAATTCGAACGTATCGACGGGCTGAAACTGGAGAACTGGGTTGCGTAATTTTCAAGAATTTTCTCCGTTCTCCATGGCTGGGTAAGGGCTGAAATTGTTCAATCTTCAAGATTCTTTGTTGGAAATCTGCGGTGAGCATTCGGCCAGGCAGCGCCGCGCCATTGCCAAAGCCATCACGCTGCTGGAGTCCACCCGCGCAGACCATCGCGCGCAGGCGGATGAACTGCTCACGGCCTTGCTGCCGCACACCGGCCAGTCGTTTCGTTTAGGCATCAGCGGTGTGCCGGGGGTGGGAAAAAGTACGTTTATCGAGGCGCTGGGTGTGTACCTGATAACCCAAGGCCACCGCGTGGCGGTGTTGACCATCGACCCCTCCAGCACGGTGTCGGGCGGCTCCATTCTGGGCGACAAGACCCGCATGGAAAAGCTCTCGGTGCGGGAAGAAGCCTATATCCGCCCCAGCCCCAGCAGCGGCACCTTGGGCGGCGTGGCCGAAAAGACCCGCGAGGCCATGCTGGTCTGCGAGGCTGCCGGATACGACGTGGTGATTGTGGAAACCGTGGGGGTGGGCCAGTCTGAGACCGCCGTGGCCAATATGACCGATATGTTTGTGCTGCTGCAGTTGCCCAATGCGGGCGACGACCTGCAGGCGATCAAAAAAGGGGTCATGGAACTGGCCGATCTGGTGGTCATCAACAAGGCCGATATTGATGCCGACGCCGCCTTGCGGGCCCAGGCCCAAATCACCTCCAGCCTGCGGCTCCTGGGGCTGAACGGCAACCCGCACGATCCCCACAGCCAGGCGTATTGGCGCCCGCAGGTCATTCGCCTCAGTGCCTTGCAGGCCCAAGGCGTGGATACCTTCTGGGACGCGGTGACCCAATTCAAAACCCTGCAGACTTCCAATGGCCAGTGGGCCAGCCGCCGCCAAGGCCAGGCACTGACCTGGATGTGGGAGCGTATTGACGCGGGACTCAAGCAGGCCTTCAAGCGCAACCCCTACGTGCGTGAGCGTCTTCCCGTATTGACAGCCGCCGTGCAGTCAGGTCAGATAGCGGCCTCCACTGCAGCACGAAATCTGCTTGCAGCCCTTGACGGATAAGCGCAAGCAGCTACCAAATCAATAGCAAAAGTACAACCATCTCTTTAGTGACTGAAAGAAGGCAACCATGCACGACATCCTTGAACAACTCGAAGCCAAGCGCGAACTCGCGCGCCAGGGCGGCGGCGAAAAACGCATTGCCGCCCAGCACAAAAAAGGCAAACTTACCGCCCGCGAACGCCTGGAGCTGCTGCTGGATGAGGGCACGTTTGAAGAGTGGGACATGTTCGTCGAGCACCGCTGCGTCGATTTCGGCATGGCGGACCAGAAGATTCCCGGCGACGGCGTGGTCACCGGCTACGGCATGATCAACGGCCGCCTGGTGTTTGTGTTCAGCCAGGATTTCACCGTGTTTGGCGGCGCCTTGTCCGAAGCCCATGCCGAAAAAATCTGCAAGGTGATGGACCAGGCCATGAAGGTGGGAGCTCCGGTGATCGGCCTGAATGACTCGGGCGGTGCGCGCATCCAGGAAGGTGTGGCCTCCCTGGGTGGCTACGCCGACGTGTTCCAGCGCAATGTGATGGCCAGCGGCGTCATCCCCCAGATCAGCATGATCATGGGCCCGTCGGCCGGTGGCGCGGTGTATTCACCCGCCATGACCGACTTCATTTTCATGGTGAAAGACAGCTCCTACATGTTCGTCACCGGCCCCGAAGTCGTGAAAACCGTGACGCACGAGGAGGTGACCGCCGAAGAACTGGGCGGCGCCGTCACCCACACCACCAAGAGCGGCGTGGCCGACCTGGCGTTTGAGAACGATGTGGAAGCGCTGCTGATGCTGCGCCGCCTCTACAACTACCTGCCCCTGAGCAACCGCGAAAAAGCGCCGGTGCGCCAGAGCGGCGACCCGATTGACCGCATGGACAAGAGCCTGGACACCCTGGTGCCCGACAACGCCAACAAGCCCTACGACATGAAGGAGCTGATCGTCAAAACCGTGGACGATGGCGATTTCTTTGAGCTGCAGCCCGAATACGCCAAAAACATCCTGATCGGCTTTGCCCGCATGGACGGTCAGACGGTGGGCATCGTGGCCAACCAGCCGCTGGTGCTGGCCGGTTGCCTGGATATCAAGAGTTCCATCAAGGCGGCGCGTTTTGTGCGTTTCTGCGATGCGTTCAACATTCCCGTCATCACCTTTGTCGACGTGCCCGGCTTCATGCCTGGCACTTCTCAAGAGTACGGCGGCATCATCAAACACGGCGCCAAGCTGCTGTATGCGTATGCCGAGTGCACGGTGCCGAAGATCACCGTCATCACGCGCAAAGCCTACGGCGGTGCCTACGACGTGATGGCCTCCAAGCACCTGCGCGGTGACGTTAACCTGGCCTGGCCCAATGCCGAGATTGCTGTGATGGGCGCCAAGGGCGCGGTGGAAATCATCTTCCGCGAGGACAAGGGTGACCCGGCCAAGCTGGCGGCCAAGGAAGCCGAATACAAGGCCCGCTTTGCCAACCCGTTCGTCGCTGGTGCCCGTGGCTTTATCGACGACGTGATCCTGCCGCATGAAACCCGCAAGCGCATCTGCCGTTCGCTGGTGATGCTGAAAGACAAAAAGCTGGAAAACCCGTGGCGCAAGCACGGGAACATCCCGCTCTGAGGATTGACGGGGATGCTGGGCTTCTGTGTTGGCTTGTTCTGTGCGCGATGGTGTTTGGTTCGCGCTGGATCGGGCTGTCCGGGTGCTCTGCTTCGTGTCCCCCGCGCTGCGCGCTCCTCCTTTACCTACGCAGAACACCCGGACAGCCCGATCCCGGCCAATTGGTATTCCTGCGCGAATTACACAGGCAGCGCTTCGCAGCGGCAGGGTGGGGGTACCCGCCAAAGTGAGGTAAAGGAGGAGGCCGCAGGCCGGGGGACACGAACGGCGGCGGGTACCCCCACCCTGCTGCGGGCTCAGCAAAAAATGCGCCCCTTGTCCCTCGTCAGCCCTACAGCCAAAAACTTAGTTCTGTACTGAATTCAAATCTTGCCGACTTCACAAAGTTAGGAAACCTATGTTCACAAAAATACTGATCGCCAACCGTGGCGAAATCGCCTGCCGCGTCATCACCACCGCCAAAAAAATGGGCATCAAAACCGTGGCGGTGTATTCGGACGCTGACAAGGATGCACGCTTTGTGCTGCTGGCCGACGAGGCCGTCCACATTGGTGCGCCCCCCAGCCGGGAGAGTTACCTGGTGGGCGAAAAAATCATCGCCGCGTGCAAACAAACCGGCGCGCAAGCCCTGCACCCCGGCTACGGCTTTTTGAGCGAAAACGCCGAATTTGCCAAGCGGGTGGAAGAAGAAGGCATCGTCTTCATCGGCCCCAAGCACTATTCCATGGCGGCCATGGGCGACAAGATCGAGTCTAAAAAACTCGCGGGCAGCGCCGGTGTGAACTGCATCCCCGGTGTCAACAGCGCCATCGAGTCCGCCGAAAAAGCCGTGGAAATTGCCAAGGACATTGGCTACCCCGTCATGATCAAGGCCAGCGCCGGTGGTGGTGGCAAAGGCCTGCGCGTGGCCTACAACGACAAGGAAGCATTTGAAGGTTTTACCAGCTGCACCAACGAAGCCCGCAACAGCTTTGGCGACGACCGCGTGTTTGTGGAAAAGTTTGTGGAAGAACCCCGCCACATCGAAATCCAGCTGATTGGCGACAGTTTTGGCAATGTGGTCTACCTGAACGAGCGCGAATGCTCGATCCAGCGGCGCCACCAAAAAGTCATTGAAGAAGCGCCCAGCCCCTTCATCACCGACGCGACCCGCAAAGCCATGGGTGAGCAGGCGGTGCAGCTGGCCAAGGCGGTGAAATACCAAAGCGCCGGCACCGTGGAGTTTGTGGTCGGCAAGGACCAGAGCTTCTACTTCCTGGAAATGAACACCCGCCTGCAGGTGGAGCACCCGGTGACCGAATGTATTACCGGACTCGATTTGGTGGAGCTGATGATTCGCGTCGCCGCCGGTGAAAAGCTGCCGCTGACGCAAGCTGATGTCAAACGCAATGGCTGGGCCATGGAGTGCCGCATCAACGCCGAGGACCCGTTCCGGAACTTCCTGCCTTCGACCGGACGCTTGGTGCGCTTTGCACCACCCGAGCAGACCATGTTCCAGGCCAATACCCAGGACTGGCTGGGTGTGCGCGTGGACACCGGCGTGCAGGACGGTGGCGAGATTCCGATGTACTACGACTCGATGATCGCCAAGCTCATCGTGCACGGCACTGACCGCAATGACGCGATTGCCAAGATGCGCGAGGCGCTCAATGGTTTTGTCATTCGCGGCATTAGCAGCAACATCCCGTTCCAGGCCGCGCTGCTGGCGCATCCCAAGTTTGTGTCAGGGGACTTCAACACCGGTTTCATTGCCGAGAACTATGCCAAGGGCTTTTCGGCCGAAGACGTACCGCACGAAGACCCCTCCTTCCTGCTGGCGCTGGCCGCGTTTGTGCGGCGCAAGTCGCGTGAACGCGCTGCCGGCATCAGTGGACAGCTGCCCGGCTACGCGGTGAATGCGGGCAAGGACTATGTGGTGGTGTCGCTGGGGGCCGATGGCAGCAACAGCTACACCCCGGTGCATGTCGACGAATTTGTAGGCGAAACCGGCTCTGCGCGCGTACGGATGGGCGCAAGCAGCTATGAAATTCGTAGCAACTCGCGCTTGAACGACATCTGCATCCACGGCACCGTGAACGGCCAGCCCTTCACCGCGCAGGTGGAGCGTGGCACGCCCAAGAACCCGCTGGCGCTGCGCTTGCAGCACAACGGCACCCGCATCGATGCGCTGGTGGTGTCGCCCCGCATGGCCGAGCTGCATGCGCTGATGCCCTTCAAGGCCGCGCCCGACATGAGCCGTTATGTGCTGTCCCCCATGCCGGGATTGCTGGTGGACGTGGCGGTGGTGCCCGGCCAGAAGGTGCAGGCCGGTGAACGGGTGGCCGTCATTGAAGCCATGAAGATGGAAAACGTGCTGTTTGCGGCAGCCGATGGTGTGGTCGGCAAGGTGCTGGCGGCCAAGGGTGAGAGCCTGACGGTGGACCAGCCGATTGTGGAGTTTGTTTGATGCAGCGGCCATTTCAGGTACTGGGCGTTCAGCAAATCGCCATTGGCGGCCCCGATAAAACCAAACTTCAAAAGCTGTGGGTGGACATGCTCGGCCTGGAGGTGACCGGCACCTTCAGGAGCGAGCGTGAAAACGTGGATGAAGACATTTGCGCCATGGGGCAGGGACCTTTCAAGGTCGAGGTGGATCTGATGCAGCCGCTGGACCCCGACAAAAAGCCCGCGGTGCACACCACACCGCTGAACCACGTCGGTTTGTGGATTGACGACCTGCCAACGGCCGTGCAGTGGCTCTCCGCACAGGGTGTTCGTTTCGCACCCGGCGGTATCCGCAAAGGGGCTGCGGGTTTTGACATCTGCTTTTTGCACCCGAAATCGAACGATGAATTTCCGATTGCGGGGGAGGGGGTGCTGATTGAGCTTGTACAAGCGCCTCCAGAAGTGGTAAAAGCTTTCGCCCAATTGACTGGAAACCACGAGATTTCGGGTTCACAATAGGGTCGAATATTTCCTGGGGTGCGTTCGCGACGAAAGACGTTGGTCACAACTACAAGAAGGACAGGTTCCCTATGTTTGGCAAGTTACTCGCTCCCGGACTGTGGCTGATGCGGCATCTCCGGTTTATCAACAAACTTGTGCTGTTGGCGGCCGTTTTGCTGGCACCATCGGGAGGCGTGCTGTTGCAGTACTTTCTGGCCGAGCAAGCGGGATCGGGCGCCAGCGCGGTGGCCGCATTGAGTGGCCTGTGCATGGTGCTGGCCATTTACCTTTTGCTGGCTTTTCACCAAAGTTTTTCCCAGGATCTGGAGCAAGTCACACAGGCCATGGACAAAATGGTTCAGGGGGATATGCGTCAAACTTTGGTGACTCGTGGTCAGGATGAATTGGGGGGGCTGACTTCGGCCACCCACAGGATCGGGTCTACGGTGTCAGCCATGGTGGCTAATGTGCGCAGCAACGCCGCCTTTGTGGCGTACTCGGGCAAGAGTCTGGCGCAGGGAAATCGCGAGTTGTCCGACCGCACCGAGCAGCAGGCTGCCAACCTTGAGCAAACGGCTGCCAGTGTGGAGGAGTTGTCGTCTACCGTGCAAGAGAATGCGCAAACGGCCAGTCGTGCCAATGCCCAGGCAGCCAGTGTGCGTGATGTGGCCGACCAGGGTGCGGCCACTATGGCCGAGGCGGTTGCGTCGGTGGAAGCCATTCAGAGCAGTGCGAAGCGAATGGACGAAATCGTGGCAGTGATTGACGGTCTGGCTTTTCAAACCAATATCCTTGCACTCAATGCCGCAGTGGAGGCCGCCCGGGCGGGTGAGTCCGGCCGCGGGTTTGCAGTGGTTGCCAGTGAGGTCCGGTCGCTGGCCAAACGCTCGGCCGATTCGGCCAAGGAAATCCGGCAACTTATAGGCGCTTCATCGGCACAGGTCTTAACCAGTGTCCAAAAAATTCGCACCGCAGGCGACAGTATCACCCAGATTGTGTCGGGCATACGCGATGTGGCGGCCAATATGTCGCTTATCTCGACATCCAGTGCCGAACAAAGTTCCAGCTTGACTGAAATTACCGCAGCCGTGCGTCAGCTGGATGAAATTACGCAGCGTAACGCCCTGATGGTCGAGCATGCGGTGACGCAGGCGAGCAACTTGGAGGGGAGGGCGTCGACCTTGGTGGACGCTGTGGCCGTCTTCAAGTTGCAGCAGGGTTCTGCGGAGGAAGCCATTGCCCTGGTGGAGCGTGCTGTGGCGCATCGTCGGCGTTGCCCTTCGCAGGAGGCATTTTTGCGCGATGTGACGGACCCCACGCAAGGGTTTTATGACCGCGATATGTATGTCTTTGTGCTCGATCACGAAAGAGGTACTTATGTGGCCTTCGGTGGCAACCCGGCCAAGGTGGGTACACGCGTACAGGATATTCCAGGCATTGACGGTGAAGGGCTGATGATTGACATCTTCAGACAAGCCAGTATGGAGCCCGGCTGGGTGGAGTACGACATCGCCAACCCGACCACTGGGCGTGTTCAGAGCAAAATGTCGTATGTTCGCCAGAGCGATGACCCAGGTTTTGTGGTTGGCTGTGGGGTTTACAAGAACTTGATGGTGGGTTAATTCCAATTTCAGATCGATGGGAGAGTAGGCGCCCCGACGCAGGCAGTGCCTTAGCACGACAAGGAGGGGCAACGACCTATCGCATTGATATGAAAATGGAATAACTTGGGTGGCCTCCGTTAGGAGCCACCGTTGTCAGGCGTGCGTTTGGCCCGTGCACGGGCCAGAGCAGCTTCGATGACGGCCCTCTTTTTGTCCAGAATGGCCGGGTCGGTGTGTTGGGAGTGTGCGGGCAGGTCTGCGAGCTTGGTTAGGGCCTTTTCTTCAAGCCTTTTCGCGCTCTCGCCCTTGTCCCTATTGCGCCGGTAGCTACTAAATTCATAGCGATTGCGGGCTTGTCTGGCCAGGACGGGTGACCAGGCATTCCACCCCGTCGCCTCCCCGCTGACGTTTTCCAGCAAGATGCAGTCCACCGGGCACACCGGAAGGCAGAGTTCGCACCCGGTGCAATAGGTTTCAATGACCGTGTGCATACGTTTGTTGCTGCCCACGATGGCGTCGGTCGGGCAGGCTTTGATGCACAGGGTGCAACCGATGCACCAGTCTTCGTCGATGAAGGCCACGGTGCGCGAGCCCTCTTGTCCGTATGCCGGGTCCAAAGGCTTGGCAGGCTGTCCCAGGATCTGGGCCAGCCGGGCAGCGCCTTCTTCTCCACCAGGGGGGCATTGGTTGGTGTCCGCCGTGCCTTCCGCCATGGCGTGCGCATAGCCCGCACAATCCGGGTAAGCGCAGCGGGTGCACTGGGTTTGTGGCAGGGCATCCAGCAGACGGGCGGCAAGCCCGCCGCCCTGGGTTGCCCCGTGGGTCACTTTTTGCCGGAAATACGCTTGGTTGCTACTGTTTTTGTAGCTGTTCGCGCACTGTTCTTGCGGGCTGCAGCCGTTTTTGGCTGTTTTTCTGGCGCAGTTGCCTCTAAAATGGCGACTGCAGCAGGTTCGATGGCCGCCACTGGCACCTGGACTGGGGCCGCTATGGTGGTCACTTCCTCTGCAACGGGCTTCAGATTGGCGGGCACGGCCTGGCTGGGTGCAACCGGGCTTGGGACAACCGCTTTTTCTACAGCTGCCGTGTGGCAGGCCTTGATAAAAGCCTTGACCTCCGGGTACACCAGCTCGCGCCAGCGACGGCCAGAGAAGATGCCGTAGTGGCCTGCACCCTTGGCCTCAAAGTGTTTTTGCATCGTCTTGGGCACACCGGAACAAATGTCGTGCACCGCTTGGGTCTGTCCTGAGCCGGAAATGTCGTCCAACTCACCTTCTACGGACATCAGCGCGGTGGTTTGGATGTCTTCGGGGCGAACACGTTCCAGCTTGCCATTGACGCCCTTGACATCCCAGGTGCCGTTGACCAGATTGAATTCCTGGAAGACCACTTTGATGGTTTCCAGGTAGTAATCCGCATCCATGTCCAATACGGCGTTGTATTCGTCGTAGAACTTGCGGTGGGCCTCGGTGCTGGCGTCGTCGCCCTTGATCAGGTCCTTGAAATAGTCGTAATGGCTTTTCGCGTGGTTGCTGGGGTTCATGGCAACAAACCCGGTGTGCTGCAAAAATCCGGGGTAGACACGGCGTCCGGCCCCTGCAAAGTTGCTGGGCACGCGGTAGATCACGTTGTTTTCAAACCAGCTGTGGCTCTTGTTCATGGCCAGATTGTTCACTGCCGTGGGGGATTTGCGGGCGTCAATGGGGCCACCCATCATGGTCATGGACAAGGGGGTGGTTTCGCCCCGGCTGGCCATGAGGGACACCGCCGCCAGCACGGGAACCGTAGGCTGGCACACGCTCATCACGTGGCAGTTGCCGTATTTGCCCTGAACGTGGCGGATGAACTCCTGTACGTAGTTGACGTAGTCGTCCAAGTGGAACTCTCCCTCGGACAGCGGAACCAGTCGTGCATTCTTCCAGTCGGTGATGTAGACCTTGTGGTCCTTGAGCATGGTCTTGACCGTGTCACGCAAAAGCGTGGCGTAGTGGCCTGAGAGGGGTGCCACGATGAGAACCGCAGGCTGGTTTTTGATTTTTTCCAGTGTGACGGTATCGTCGGTAAAGCGCTTGAAGCGCAACAATTCGCAAAATGGCTTGCTGATTTCTACCCGTTCGTGGATGGCAACGTCGACACCGTCCACATCAATGGTGCGCAGACCAAACTCTGGTTTTTCGTAGTCTTTTCCCAAGCGGTGCATCAGGTCGTAGCCTGCGGAAATCCGTTGGGCGAACGGATTTTTTCCGGCGATGGACAGGGGATTGCCGTACGCCTTGGCCGCAGCCTGGGCCAAGTCGGTGAACGGCTCCATGAGGGAGCGCTGAGTTTCGTAGAGTTGGTAAAGCATGGAAGCCTCGCTTTTGAAAAAATGTTGCAGTGCAATATAACAGTTTTGCGGTCCTATTGCTGATTGCTGGCTTTCAGGATGCTTCGTACGGCGTTGCGGGAGTGTGCACCAAGGTTGCCCAGCAGTTGCGCAACGGCACTGTCGAGCTGGGCTCGGCCAGCCGCATCGCGCCTGGACAATTCACTGACCATGCTGATGCCCGCTTCTTTGACGCCAAAGTCAAACGAAGGGTCAGAAACAAACAGTTCAGGTACGGTGGCTACCAGGGTTTGTGCCAGGCGGGGGGCATAGGCTGCCGACTGTGCGCTGACCACGTCACGCACGTAGCGGTCACTCCAATCGGGGTAGCTGCGGTCTTTTTCGGTGTTGTGCAAAGCCTTTTCAATGGCGGTGTCCTGCTTGCTGCTTGCTGCGTTTTGCAGCAGCTCTTTTTGGTACTTTTCTACCGCCAAATGGCGGTTGGAGAGCAACACCACCATGTCATCTTTCTTGCCACTCATGCCTGCCATGGCCAGTATATTGGCGCCCAGCAGTTGGAGGGTGGAGTTGCCGGGGGCCAGGCTGGCGTGGTAGGGCTGGGTGAGGTCCTGCAGGTAATGCAATGAAAGCCCCGCAAAGCGCCAGCCCCAGTAGGCGTGGCCGGTGCGAAATGCCAGTGCTGCCAGCGATCCATATTGGTAGGAGCGCAGCAAAGGGAACGTCCGCTTGATGAAGGGCGCGGCCATGTAAAGAATGCTGTCTTCATGGTAGAAGCCCATATGGAACGGGGCCTGGGTCGAGTAGTTGAGCGCAGGATTTCCAAATGGCAGCGGGCCAAAACCGTAGACCTTGCCCCAGTCCGAGGGGCTGTCCTCCCAGAGGTTGATGTCCAGGCCATAGTCGGGTTCATCGGAGGCGCTTGCAATCACCGCCAGTGGTGCGATTTGGTCGCCAGGCTTGAGCCCGATGAATTTGTAGCCCGAATTTTGGGGTTCGGGCAGGGTGTTGACGGCTGCGTACGCAATGCGGGTTCCGGTGATGTCTGGGAGTTGCGGGTCGGGCTGAATAAACAGCGCAAACTTGCTGTTAGGCGCCACCCGCAAGGCCATCAGGAAGGCGAGGCGGCGGGCATCGTCGGAGCGATCCGCGTTGGCAACAAAAGCCAGAGCGGCAGGGCGTGCGGGAAATTTTTCCAGATTGGCGGCTGCCCACGCTTCCTGGCTGGCCAAAAGGGCTTCAATCGTTTTTTCTTCCGCCTTCAAAAAAGCCTCCAGCGGCTCCACCGTGACCGGTGCTGCGTTGGCCAGTTCGGGCATTTGTTCCAGAGCCCGGTAGGTTGCAAAACTGTGGTTGCTCCAGGCAAATACTTGGGGTGCGGTAAAAACAAGGGCCAAAGTCAGGGCAGATGAAAAACGCTTCACGCAGTTGTCTCCAGTGTTTTTTGAGAGGTGACCCATCGGTAGATTCCAAGTCGCAAGCGACAGTGCGATGGTCGGCTGAAAGTAGATAGATTATGCGACTATCCCGCAGCGGCACGGGTTAAGGCCTGGCCACCCTAAAATTGCCGGATGGCCATGCGAGGTGGACATATCCGGGGTAGACATGGCACACGCCGTAGAAGACGACAAGGATGCTTTGGTATGAAAAAACTGCTGTTGCGGTGGCTGGTGCTGGTGGTTTGCTGGGGGTGGGCTACGCATGTGGCCGCGTGTGCCATATGCGCGCCTTCGGATCTGGAAAACACCTTGTCCCAACGCCTGTTTGCGGCCGATGTTGTGGTACTCGCCACGCCCACCCTGGATGGGGTTGGCTACCGTGCAGAGGAGGCCATCAAAGGAGAACTTCCCAAGGGCGTAATCCGGTTGCATGAGACGGTTATTGCGCCACCAACTGCGCCCTCCAAGGGGAGTGAACTCTTGCTTTACAGCGCGGGCTCGCAGACCTGGCGCACCGTGGGCGCATTGAAGACAGGGCGCGCCGATTGGGTGAAGCGTCTGTTGGCTTTGGGGCCGGTATCTGCGCTGAATGCCAGCGCGGTGACCGCAGCCTGGTTGCCTCGCCTGAGTTTTCTGGTCGCTGACCTGGAGAGTTCGGAGCCGCTGGTGGCGCAAACCGCGTATGAGGAAATTTCTCTCGCACCTTATGCGGCCATGCGTCCGCTCCAGCCCCACCTGGATGCGCACAAACTGGTACGTTGGCTGGACATACCTTCCTTGGCGGCGCGGCGCCCCTTGTATGCTTTGTTGCTGGGTATAGCGGGCGGCCAGGGCACGGCAGACGCATTGGAAACAAGGCTTCTTGCCGGATCGCAATGGCAGACCACGGCCGAACTGTCGGGCTTGTTTGCGGCTTACCTGGAACTGCGAGGGGCTGATGGGGTCGGGTGGCTGGAGCGCCATTACCTGGCCGACAGCAGGCGTAGCGAGTTGGAGATACAGGCCGCCATTTTGGCCCTGAGCGTGCATGGCAACGGTGGTGGCGTGCGGGTGGGCAAAGATCGTGTGGTTCAGGCGTATGCGGTTCTGATTCAACACAACAAGGCGCGGGCGGGTTTCGTGGCGTCGGATCTGGGCAATTGGGGACGTTGGGAGTTTGGCATGGACTATGCGGCCCTGCTGAAGTCCAGAGAACCGCAGGCGTTTGCATCGCGGTATGCCATGGTCTTGTTTTTGATGCGTAGCCCTGCGCCCGAGGCCCGTGCGGCGCTGGATGCCTTGCGTGCGGGTGGTTTCATATGAGAGCGCTAGCCATCGGATTCTGGCGTTGACTTTGCGGGGACAATGCTACCCATGGTGAAAAATCTTTTGATTGTGGGGGGCGGCATTGGTGGTCTGGCGGCGGCGCTGGCCTGCACGCAGCGAGGCACCCCGGTGCATCTGCTGGAGCAAAGCCCGGTGTTTTCGGAGGTGGGTGCAGGCATTCAACTGGGACCCAATGTGGTCCGGGTGTTGGAAAGCTGGGGCTTGGCAGCGCAGCTCAAAGCGGTGGCTGCCTTTCCCTCGCAGCTGGAAGTGCGCAATGCCTTGAGTTCCAAACTGTTGGGGACCTTGCCACTGGGGGCGCAGATGGTGCAGCGCTACGGCGCGGCCTATGCATCCATTGCCCGAACAGACCTGCACCACCTCTTGTTAACTGCGGTGTGCCAAGGCGGACTGGCGCACTTGATGCTGGGTTCGGATGTGACGGCTGTGACCCAGGATGAGCATGCGGTACAGGTGCAAATAGCGCGCCCGTCGGTGCAAGACGACGTGTTGCGCGCCGATGCGCTGGTGGGTGCCGATGGTCTATGGAGCCGTGTCCGCGCGCAGGTGTTGCACGGCGGCGGGCCCCGCGTGACCGGTCATCTGGCCTACCGCGCCATGCTGCCGCAACGTGACCTGCCATCGCCGTTGCGCAGCCAGGTGGTGAGAGCGTGGATGGGGCCCGATTTCCATGTCGTCCAATACCCGGTGCGCGGTGGTGACTGGCTCAATGTGGTGGCCATTGTGCATGGCGAAGTGCCGGATGATCTGACCCATTGGGACCACAGCGGCAATGCCGCTGATTTGCGGATTCTTTTGGAGGGCGCGGGCGCACCGCTGCTGGATCTGGTCCATGCCATTCCCGACTGGCGCCTGTGGGCGCTGTGTGACCGCCCGCCCATGCGCAGTGCCGCCGAGCATGCGAATGGACGTATTGCCTTGTTGGGCGACGCGGCACACCCCATGCGGCCCTATTTGGCGCAAGGTGCTGGAATGGCCATTGAGGATGCGGCGGAGTTGGCACAAGCGTTGTCGGTGCCTGACCTGCCGGTTCCTGTGGCACTGCGGAACTACGCCGCCAGGCGTTGGCAGCGCAATGCGCGGGTGCAGGCACGGTCCATTCGCAATGGGGACATCTTCCACGCCAAAGGCATTGTCCGCCTGGGCCGCGACATGGCTTTGAAGGTATTGGGCCAGCGGATACTGGATGTGCCCTGGCTTTACCAGGGCGCGTAAAGCCTTGGCAAGGTATCAATGGGGCTGAATATGGCGTGCCAGTGCGCCCGCTACCAGCGTCGGCCCAGCGGGCCACCGGTCAGCAGCCAGCCCATGGTGATAGACCGCCTGGCAAGCGGCTTCAAAGGCCTCCAATCCGCCCGCCAGGCGAGCACCCACCATGCCCGCCAGCACATCGCCGGTGCCAGCCGTGGCCAAGCGGGCGTCGCCGGTCGGGTTGATCACCGGCGTTTGCCCCGGTGCGGCGATGACCGTGCCAGAGCCTTTGAGCACCACGGTGCAGGCAAAACGGCTGGCCAGTTCCTGGGCGGCAGCCAAGCGATCTTGCTGTACCTGTGCAGTGGTGACGCCTAACAACCGTGCTGCTTCCAGCGGATGGGGAGTCAGCACCGTGTCCGCCTGGCGTTGGCAACGGGCCGTGAGCAAGACTTGGAGCGGTGTGTTGCTTGCAATGGCGTTGAGGGCGTCTGCATCCAGGACGGCACGGGCCGATACTGACAAAATCGGCGCCAAATACCCGCTCATCACTTCACCGCCGCCACAGCCGCAAACCACCGCCATGGCGGAAAAATCCAAAGTCTGAACCGGTCTGAACATCAGCTCAGGCCGCTGGGGGTCTGCGCTCAAGGAGCCTCCATCGAGCAATCCCACAAAGACCCGGCCTGCGCCCGCGTGCAGGGCTGCTGACGCGGCCAGCAGTGCGGCCCCTGTCATTCCCGGCCCACCGCCAACCACGGCCACGTCGCCAAAACGTCCTTTGTGGGAGGCATGGGGGCGTGGCGGAATGGAAGGCCAACCCGCCAGCCACGCGCTGGGTCCGGTGGTTGGCTGGCAGGCACCTGCTTCACCGGTGGTATCCAGATCATGGAACCACACCAGGCCTGCAGCATCCCGTCCGTGGGCGGTGAACAGTCCGGGTTTCAGGGTGAGCAGGCTCAGGGTATGGCTGGCTTTCACGCTGTGCAGCGTCGCATGGCCGGTGTCCGCGTGCAAGCCGGTCGGCAAGTCGACGGCCAGCACGGGTGCCAATCCCGCATTGAGTTGGGTGATCCATGCGGCCATGCGGCCTTCGGGAGCGCGGGAATGGGCGCCCACACCAAGGAGGGCGTCAATACATAAATCGCAGTGATTGGGGGGTGTTTCGGCGAAACAGACTCCCGCGTCCACTGCACGCTGGTACGACGCTACGGCGTCGGGAGGCGCTGTGTCGGGCTTGCCCAGCCAGGTCACCACGGGTGCCTTGCCCCAACGCTGCAGGTGCAGGGCAGCTTCCAGGCCATCTCCGCCGTTGTTGCCCGGTCCACAGGCAATCCAGACAGTTCGGGCGTGGGGGGCGATGGCGAGGGACAGTTGCGCCACAGCCAGTCCGGCACGTTGCATCAGGGTATGGGGGGGCAGGATCGCTTGCACCGCCTGTTCAATGCTGCGCGTCGCGGCTACGCCGTGCAAAGCCTGGCGCACACGAAAGTCAACGGGGTGCATGGGTTTTAAAACTCGTAGGCTTCGCCTTCGCGGGCCAATCGGTATTCGGGGCCACCGGCGTGGGGCGGGTTGGCGGCCAGGGCCTGCTGGAAGACGGCTTCCAATGCATCGTCGCTGCGGGTGGGTTCGTGGTGGGTGCAAAAAAGGACCTTGGCACCGGCGTCTTGGGCGTAGCGCATGCCATGGTCGAAGGTGCCGTGGCCCCAGCCCTTTTTGGCGGGGTATTCCTGTGCGGTGTAGGAGCAGTCCGCAATCAGCACGTCCACACCGCGCATGGCCTGCAAAATGCTCTGGGCCTTTTCATCCACAAAGGTCTGGTACTCGGCGTAGCCCTCCTCGCCGGGTTCGTAAATGTTCAGCGGAGGTTCATGGTCACCCGTGAAAAAAACCGATTTTCCGTTGGCTTCAATCCGGTAGCCAAAGTCGATGACCGGATGGTTCATGAGGTAAGGGGTGACCGTGGCAGAGCCAATCTGAATGCTCTGTTCTGGTGCCAGGGTGACATATTCAATGCGTGCCTTCATCTCGGCCTCGCGCACGGGGAAGTAGCTGTATTGCAATTGCACCGACATCACCTGTTCGACCCCTTTGCCGGTTACCGGATCAAAGGCACCATGCAGCCGCAGAAGATTGCCTGGTATGAAATTGGGAATGAAAAATGGCAAGCCCTGGATGTGGTCCCAGTGTGAATGGGTCATGAGCACATTGGCGGTCAATGGAAGTTCGGTCAACAGGGTTTGGGACAGAGGAAAAATGCCGGTGCCTGCATCGATGATGAGCAACTCATTGTTGTCGGTACGGATCTCAATGCAGGTGGTGTTTCCACCATAACGCACCGTGTTCGGGCCGGGGGATGCAATGGAACCCCGTACACCCCAAAATTTGACTTTCATGTGTTGCCCTTGGTATTTCGAAAACATCTTAGCGTTTTCAAATACGGATGCAAAGCTTGCGCCTCGCTATTGGGGCAACTCTGTCAGCGTATCCGGCGTGCCCTGGATGGGTAGCCAGACCCGAAAGCGGGTGCCCACGCCGGGCGTGCTGAATACTTCAATGCGTCCACCGTGTTTGCTGATGATGCCGTAAGACACCGAGAGGCCCAGGCCCGTACCCTGGCCAATGGGTTTGGTGGTGAAGAAGGGTTCAAAAATGCGCTTTTGCACTTGTTCGCTCATGCCGCAGCCCGTGTCTTCTATTTCGAACCACGCCATGGTTTCGTCATGGCCCGTGCGGATCGTGATGAGGCCTTGGGTGTCAATCGCGTGGCCCGCATTGACCAGCAAATTCAAAACCACCTGGTTGATTTGGGCGGCATTGCACAAAACCTCAGGCAGCTCGCCCCACGCGAACTCCACTTTTGCCTTGAACTTGATTTCGTTCCAGACCACATTGAGCGTGCTTTTGATGCAGGCGTTGAGGTTAACTGCCATCCATTGGCCCGTGTCCACATGGGAGAAGTCCTTCAAGTCCTGAACAATTTGGCGTACCCGGTTCAGTCCGTCACCCGACTCGTGCAGCAACTCCTTCAGATCCTGGCGCAGGTAGTCAATTTCCACCGCTTGCAGTGTCGATTGCAGCGCTGCCGCTGCGTCGGTCGGCAAATGCACCCGGGCGACTGCCGCGGCGTAGGCATCAATCAGGCGCAGCAAATCGTCGGTGTACGTGGACAAGGTACGCATGTTGGAGCTGACGAAACCAATCGGGTTGTTGATCTCGTGCGCCACACCGGCTGCCAGTTGACCAATAGACGCCAACTTTTCGGACTGCAACAGTTGGTTTTGCGCATCCTCCAGGCGCCGGTTGGTTTCCTTGAGCTGCAGCAGGTTCTCTTGCAGAGCGTCCTCGGCTTGCTTGAAGGCGCTACGGTCTTCGGCCAGCCAGATGGTGCCTTTGGCCGGTTCCCTGGGGTCGATCAAATAACCAATGAGGTTAGCCCACAAACTGCTGCCATCGGCGCGGCGCATAAACAGTTCGCCTTTGAATGGTTTTCCCTGCGACAAAAGCGGAAAGGCCTGGCGGCCAATTTCGGCGTAATCTTCGTCGCTGTGGTACAGAATACGGGCCGGCTGCCCGATGATGCCGTCCCTTGCGTAGCCAAACAACTCGGCGAACTTGGGATTGCAGCGTGTGACTTGGCGGTTTTGGGTAAACAAAATAGCCACTGATGCGTTGTCCATGATGGCCTGCATCTCTGCCAGCGCTTGCCCATGTTCCAGCGCAGTCTGGCGTGCCTGCGTCACGTCTTCCAGAATCCATACGGTTCCCTGGTCTGTGTGTTGCGGATCTACCGCACGCCCATAGACATGGCACCAAATCAACTGGCCGTCTCGGCGTTTGTATTGCCAGTCGGTTTCAAATGCCTGCCCCGCAGAGAGCAAGGGGCTCGCTTGGCGTCCCACCTCGTCGTAGCTCTCTTGTGAGGGGTAGATGGTGATACCGGGCAAGCCCTCCAGTTCACCTGGACCATAGCCCAGTAGTTCCAAACTGCGGCGGTTGCAGCGGTAGAACACGCGGTTACGGGTATACATAATGGCAACGGCTGCGTTGTCAAAGATGGCTTGGTATTCCAGTAGCTCGTGTTCCTTATCCGTATCGAAGCAAGGGGGCATGCATAAACTCCGTGGACTGCAAGGCAGCGTCATGGGCCATGATGCACAAAAACCACTCCGGAGGCAATACTGACGGACGGGCCTTGCGTATGGTGTTCAGGTCACCGCGTCTTTTTGGTGGAACTGGGCTTGCTGCCATTCGCCAGTCTCCAGTACCTGGTGCAACTGCTCCACCGCGTTCCACACGTCTTCAAAACCGATGTACAGCGGCGTGAAGCCAAAGCGCAGGATGTCCTGGTGGCCTTGGCCGTCCCCGGCGCGGTAGTCGCCAATCACGCCGCGTGCAATCAGCGCCTGCACAATGGCAAAGGCGCCCGATGCACGGGTCAGGCAAACCTGCGAGCCCCGTTGGCCATGCTCCCTGGGGGTTGCCAGGCCCAGGCCGTGGCCTGCACAGCGCTGCTCGACCAGTGCGATGAACAGGTCCGTCAATGCCAATGACTTGCTGCGCAAGGCTGCCATGCCGCCCAGGGGCTGGGCAGCCTCGAAGCCCTCCAGTCCACATTCCAGCAGGGACATGCTCACAATGGGCTGGGTACCGCACAGGTAGCGGGTGATGCCGACGGCAGGCTGGTAGTCGGGGGTGAACTCAAACGGCGTGGCATGGCCCCACCAGCCGGACAGGGGTTGCCAGAAGCGCTCGGCGTGTCGGGGGTTGACCCAGACAAACGCTGGTGCGCCGGGCCCTCCGTTCAGGTATTTGTAGCCGCAGCCAATGGAGAAATCGGCCTGCGCAGCGATCAGGTCCACCGGCACTGCGCCGGCACTGTGGGCCAGATCCCACACCACCAAGGCCCCGGCCGCATGGGCGGCGGCCGTGACGGCTGGCATGTCGTGCATGGCGCCGGTGCGGTAGTTCACATGGGTGAGCATCAAAATGGCTACTTCAGCGGTCAGGGACGCTGCAATCTCCATGGGCTCCACCAGTTTCAGGGTGTAGCCACGCTCCTTGCACAGACCCTCCGCAATATAGAGGTCGGTAGGAAAGTTGCTGCGCTCACTGACGATGATGCGGCGCTGCGGCGCGTCCTGGGCCGCCATGGACAGGGCCGCAGAGAGCACCTTGTACAGGTTGACAGAGGTGCTGTCGGTGGTGACGACCTGGTTTTGTCCTGCGCCAATGAGCGGCGCAATCCTGTTGCCCAGGCGCTGTGGCAGGCTGAACCAGCCAGCGGTGTTCCAGGATCGGATCAGGCCTTGCCCCCACTCCTGGGTGATGACCTCAGCGGCCCGTGTGGCAGCGGCCTTGGGCATGGCGCCCAATGAATTGCCATCGAGGTAAATGACATCGGGGGGAATCGAAAACAAGTCGCGCAGGCTTTGGAGCGGGTCCGCAACGTCGCGTTGTCGGCAGTCTTGCAAAGTGATCATGGTGGGGCTCTTTTGTTCAATGAACCGCAAAGTTAACACCGGTCAATTTGCCGTGGTGTCGGTTATTTCCAACGATCAGTGCAAATGCTGTCGATCTTGCAGTGCGGTCAATCCAGGTACGGCAGCTTGTGCCGCGTGCGGGCGCGCTGGCAGGCATCGCTGCCTTCTGCAAACTCCCGGCAAGGGGAGGGGCGCCATTCGTAGATGCCGCAGCCGACGGTGTCACCGATCTTGCCTGTCAGCGCTGCGCAGCGCACCGGCAAATGGTCGGTGCCCCGCATGCGGCAGGTGCTGTGGTTGACTTCCACCGCCAGCCCCGACGGTACCTGTCCACCCATGTCCTCCAGCTCGCAAACCGAAAAGTCCACGGAGTAGCTGGCGCAGCAGGCTCCGCAGCGGGGGCAGGCATTCATGGGGCTGGCGTGCTCAGCTCTGGCGGCCCAGCAGCAGGTATTCCATGAGTGCCTTTTGCACATGCATGCGGTTCTCGGCCTCTTCCCACACCACGGATTGCGGGCCATCAATGACTTCGGCTTCCACTTCTTCGCCGCGGTGGGCGGGCAGGCAGTGCATGAACAGGGCGTCCGGCGCGGCGACGGCCATCATGTCGCGGTTGACGCACCAGGCGGCAAAGGCGGTGCGGCGGGCTTCGTTCTCGGCCTCATACCCCATGCTGGTCCATACGTCGGTGGTGACGAGGTCCGCGCCGCGGCAGGCATCCAGAGGGTTGCTATAAGTTTGATAGCTGCTTGCGCCCGTTCCTAAAGGGGCGGCGGCTGTTTTTTCATTGACTTCATAGCCGCTGGGGGTGCTCACGCGCAGGTGAAAACCCAGCAAGGCCGCAGCTTGCAGCCAGGTGTTGGCCATGTTGTTGCCGTCGCCCACCCAGGCCACTGTTTTGCCGGCAATGGGGCCACGGTGCTCGATGTAGGTAAAGATGTCTGCCAGTATCTGGCAGGGGTGAAATTCATTGGTCAGGCCGTTGATGACGGGCACGCGGGAGTTGGCGGCAAAGCGCTCCAGCTTGGTCTGCTCAAAGGTGCGGATCATCACGATGTCCGTCATGCGGCTGATGACCTTGGCACTGTCTTCAATCGGCTCGGATCGGCCCAATTGGCTGTCGCCCGTGGTGAGGTGCACCACACTGCCACCCAGCTGGTACATGCCCGCCTCAAAACTCACCCGGGTGCGGGTGGACGCTTTCTCAAAAATCATGGCCAGGGTGCGGTCCACCAGCGGGTGGTGGCGCACATAGGTTTTGAATTTGTTTTTGATAAATGCGGCGCGCTCCAGCAGGTAGTGGTATTCCTCGGTGCTGAAATCGGCAAACTGCAGGTAGTGCCGAACGGGCGGCGCACCCTGGGGGACGGTGGTGGCGATGCCTTGGGGTGCGGTGCTCATGCGGTTTCCTTCAATAGGGTGGAAATCAGGGGGGCCAAGATGGCGACCACTTGGTCTGCTTCGGCTTGGCTCAAGATCAGCGGCGGCACCAGGCGCACAACGGTATCTGCCGTCACGCTGATCAGCAAACCCTGGTCGGCGGCCTGCTGCACCAGTGCTCCGCAAGGCTTGGCCAGGTCAATGCCCAGCATCAGACCCTGACCGCGAATTTCCTTCACACCACCGTTTTCCACGTGTTCTGCCAGTGCGGTGTGCAGCGCATTCTTGAGGTGTGCGCCGACGGTGGCGGCATTGGCCAGCAAGTTTTCTTCTTCCATGATGCGGATGGTTTCAATGCCGGCGCGCATGGCCAGCGGATTGCCGCCAAAGGTGCTTCCGTGGTTGCCGGGTGCGAAAATGTGGGCTGCTTTGGGGCCTGCCACCACGGCGCCAACCGGCACGCCAGAGCCCAGTCCTTTGGCCAATGGCATCACGTCTGGCTGGATGCCCGCCCATTGGTGGGCAAACCACTTGCCGGTGCGGCCCATGCCGCATTGCACCTCGTCAATCATCAAGAGCCAGTCGCTGGCGTCACACAAGGCGCGCACTTCGCGCAGGTATTCCATGTGCATGGTATTGACGCCGCCTTCGCCTTGAATGGCTTCCATGAAGACCGCGACCACATTGGGATTGCCAACGGTTGCCGCTTTCAGGGCGGCAATATTGTTGGCAGGCACCCGAATGAATCCATCGACCAAAGGGCCAAAGCCGGCCTGCACCTTGGGATTGCCGGTGGCGCTCAGGGTGGCAATGCTGCGGCCATGGAAGGCTTTTTCATAAACCACCACTTCAGGGCGTTCTATGCCTTTGTCGTGGCCGAATTTGCGCGCCAATTTGAGTGCCGCTTCATTGGCTTCCAGGCCCGTGGAGCAAAAGAAAACATTGCGCATGCCCGAGCGCTCCACCAGCATGGCGGCCAGCGTCTCCTGGTGGGGGATGTGGTAGTAGTTGGAAGTGTGGATCAGCTTGGTGAGCTGGTCTTGCAGGGCAGGCACCAGTTTGGGGTGGTTGTGCCCCAGTGTGTTGACGGCAATGCCACCTAATGCATCGAGGTACTCGCGGCCGTTCACATCCCACACGCGGCAGCCCTGGCCGTGCGACAAGGCAATCGGCAGTCGGCCATAGGTGTTCATCACATGGGGTGAAGACGGTGTAGCGGGTGGCTTGGCGGCGGTCATGTAAAAGCTCCGGGTTTGGCTCAAAAACAAATCGACCCAAGCGAGGCTGGGCCGTTGAGGTTTTATTTTAGGCGCATCGCCTACGGCGTTTCGTGACCATTTGGCATCACAGCAATGCATGCAGATGTGCAAGCTTTGTCATTTACATGAAAGGTGACAGGTTAAAATTCCGGCGCGGTTTAACAGCATCACGGCATGTCGCAAACATGCTGCCGCGATTAGCTCCCACCCGATGGATTCCTCTTCCTCCAAAAAACTTTACATCCTGGGATTGACCCGGCAAGGCAAAACGTTCCGTCCTAGCGATTGGGCTGAGCGTTTGGCAGGGGTCATGAGCCAGTTTCGTCCAGGCGGACCACAGCCCGGCAGCCACTTGGCCTATTCGCCCTGGTGTATTCCCACCTCTGTGGGGGCGGTCAAGTGTGTGATCGTGCACAGTGATTTGCGTGACCATGAGGTGATGGCATGGGACTTTTGCATGAGCTTTGCAAAAGACAACGATCTGCAGGTGAGTGACAGCCTGCCGTTGGTGGATACCGGTTCGCACAAACCCTGAGCCGGTGTTCGGCCCAGGGGGAAGACATTACCCGCCGTTGCGCAGGTACCAGACGGTCACGGCCGCCACAGCCAAGCCCAATACCATGGCAACCAACGGCCAGCGGGAGGACTTTTCAGCGTAGGGGTCTGAAAGGGAGCGTTCCGCGTTCGTCGGCAGCTGTGCCAGTTCTGTGAGTGAGGTGCCAAACGGAATATTGATGCGCGCCCGCGCGTTGATGGCCCAGCCATTGGCGTCCAGAATGGGCCCCAAATTGCGGCTGCGCAATTTGAACCATGCCAACACCACGGCAGGCCCGGAGATGGCCAGCAGCAGTCCGGCAAAAACCAGCGGAATTTGCCACCATGCCAGAGTAAAAAGGCCCGTAACGGCAGAAGCGATGGCGGTTCCAATCGCTCCCACGGCCAAGCCAATGGCTGCAAAAATACCAGCGAATTTGCCTACGTCGAAGGGGGGCGGTGCAGCGGGCTTGGTGGGAGGTGGCAATGGCCCTCCTTTTTTTACGGATTCAAGTACCGACGCCGACAGCTTGCTTTCCGACTCCTGCGCTTTGCTGGCGGCGACTTTTTGCAATTGCGTTGCCACCATGCGCGAGAGTTGTTTGTAGGGCGACCAAAATGCCTGGCGCAGGCTGATCGGGTGGTCCACGATCTTGATAATCGTGGCATCCCAATCGCGGCCACGGCGGTCGTAAAACACCCCGTTTCTGCCAACCATGAGTTGGTCCGAGTCGCCTGCGGTGAAGGCTGCGGCGATAGTCATTCTTTGAGTGCCCCGTACGCATTCACAGTAGACCAAACACATACGCGCCAAGGTGGCAAGGGCAGCATGCTTTCCTGCATCGTTCACGGCGACACAGAAGTCACAGGACCGTCCGTCGAGGTAAAGTGTTCCCACCTGAAAAGTCGCCTTGCCCTGGCGGGTGTAAAAGTCCTTGAAAGCCACAAAATTGTTGGCCAATACCAACAGGTCACGCACATAGCGCGAGATTTTTTCCAGCTCGCGTACCCCGCTGCTTTCCAGTTTGGGATCGGGTTTGGAAACCAGCCAACTGCTGTAGGGGGCGAATTGGTCTTTGAGTGCTTGCCACTGCGTGGCCGTTAACGCGTCCTGTTGGCCCAAGAGCGGCGCGACCACCAGGTTCCTCAAAGCGGCGATGCGGGTGGCCCAGGCCGGATTGCCTGCGGAAGACAAGGGCAGTGTCGCCTCTGGCGTGATGCGCGCAAGCGGCAGTTGGGCAATCGCCTCGGTGCCAGACTGCAATGCACCGGGGGCCAGTGCTTTGAATGCATCTTCGGAGGCGTTGAGGGCGTCACCGGCCCGCGTGTCAAAGGCGGCCAGCTGGCAGCGAACGAAATAGTCCTCCACTTTGTCGGCTATCGCGGTGAGGGCTTCGTAGGCGGCTTGAGTCGCCTCGCCCATGGGCTTGGCATTTGCTCCGGCAACTTCCCAGGCGCTGAGTGCACGGCTGGCAAAACTGGCCTGCGCCGTGCTGGTTTCCGCTACTGTGAGAATGTCAGTCTCGGTCTTTCCCAGGTCTGCAGCCAGTGTGAGCGCGGCGGTTTTGATGCGTTGCCCTTCTTCGTCGTCTGTACGAATGGCACCAATCGGGATGCCGTCCAGCTTTTGTGCCAGCACATCCGGGTCGAGCAAGCGGGTCTTGGCCCAATGCACGGCGCTGATCAACTCGGCGGCACGGATGTGCCCATCGGCATCGTTGTCAATGAATTCCAGGGTGCGTGGGTCGAACTCAATGCCGTTGACCGGGCAGGACAGGGCAACCCATAGTTTCTGGTCCAGTTCATCAATGGCCAGCAGTTCGGCTGCCGTGTCAAGTCTGACCTGGTCAAAGCCGCCAGCCCGGAAAAAACGCCATCGGTGCAACCCTGTGCTCATGGTTTGTCCTTGTTTGAAGAAAGTGGGAAATAGTACAGGCAGATAAACAACGATGGGCCGACGCAAAAATGTTCCGGCAACAAAAAAGCCGTCTTGCGACGGCTTTTTTGCTTTGCTGGTAGCGCACCCGTTACAAACGGCGAATCTTGGGATTTTGCGGGATAGACCGTAGCGGCAAGGCCGCAAGCTCTGTCCTCAACGCATCCAAAGATTCGTGCGTGTTGCCTAAAATTAGGCTGCGAGAGCCAAGGCTTTCACCTTGGTAGCCAAACGGCTCTTGTCGCGTGCTGCTTTGTTTTTGTGGAAAATGCCTTTGTCAGCCACGGTGTCCACCACGGCTTGCATTTTGGCAAACAGTTCAGCGGCTTTGGTCTTGTCACCAGCCACGACTGCTTTTTCCACATTCTTCACCGCGGTGCGGTATTTGGAACGCAGGGAAGTGTTCGCTGCGTTGATTTTGACGTCCTGACGAACGCGTTTACGGCCCGACGCCAGGCGCGGGTTCTTTTTCTTGGGTTTTCCAGATGCCATAGTAATAGTTCCTTGTGTCTGTGGATGTTGCCAGCAAAGCCCGCGATTGTACCAGCCCGGAAAAGAGGTGTCCCGGTCGGGCTACACTGTGGTGGTGAGTCTTATTAAATCCGCTTCTACCGTATCCTTGTGGACCCTGGCTTCCCGCATCACTGGCTTGGCGCGTGAGTTGCTGGTGGCGTCCACCTTTGGCGCCAGCGCCATGACCGACGCTTTCAACGTGGCGTTTCGTATTCCCAACCTGTTCCGGCGGCTTTTTGCCGAAGGCGCCTTCAGCCAGGCTTTTGTGCCCGTTCTTGCGACCAGCAAAGCACAACACGGTGAGCAGGCGACCAAGCAACTGATAGACAAGGTGGCAACGCTGCTGGCTTGGGCGCTGGTGCTGACCTGCGTGGCCGGAGTGATGGTGGCGCCTTGGTTGGTGTGGGCGATGGCCAGCGGGCTGCAAAAGGACCCGCGTGGTTACAACGCGGCGATTGTCATGACACGGTATATGTTTCCCTATATTGGCTTCATGTCCATGGTCGCACTGGCGTCGGGTGTCCTCAATACCTGGAAGCGTTTCGCCGTGCCTGCAGCCACTCCGGTGCTGCTGAATGTGGCGATGATTTCGGCAGCATGGCTGCTGGCGCCATGGCTCAAGTCGCAGGGGGTGGAGCCCATATACGCCATGGGCGCGGGCGTCATGCTGGGCGGCGTATTGCAGTTGGGCTTGCAGGTGCCCGTGCTCAAGCGCATGGGTTTGCTGCCCCGGATCGCTTTGCGTTGGCAAGATGTAAAGGGGGCGTGGGCGGACCCTGACACACAACGCATCTCCAGGCTCATGGTTCCGGCCTTGTTGGGTGTCAGCGTGGCCCAGATTTCTTTGCTGATCAACACGCAAATTGCATCGTATTTGCCTGCAGGCAGTGTGAGCTGGCTGACCTATGCAGACCGCCTGATGGAGTTTCCGACCGCCATGCTGGGTGTGGCACTGGGGGTTGTTTTGATGCCGCAGCTGGCCGCTGCCCGTGCAGCGGGTGATGCGAACCGATATTCCACTTTGCTGGATTGGGGACTGCGCATTGTGGTGTTGATGTCGGTTCCGTGTGCAATTGGCCTGTTGATTTTTGCCAAGCCCCTGGTTGCGGTGCTGTACCACTATGGTGCATTTACTGAGCTGGATGTGCAACAAACCACATTGGCTTTGATGGGGTGGGGTGCGGGTTTGGTGGGTATTGTGGCCATCAAGGTGCTCGCACCAGGCTACTATGCCAGTCAGGATATCAAGACCCCTGTACGTATTGCGGTGGTGGTGTTGGTCCTGACGCAATTGCTCAATGTGGCATTGGTGCCCTTGTTCAAACATGCAGGTTTGGCCCTGTCCATTGGGCTGGGTGCCGTGATCAATGCTTCGTGGCTGTTGTTCGGCTTGCTCAGGCGAAAAAGCTACGTTCCCGAGTCAGGGTGGGGATTGTTTATGTTGCAAGTGCTGGCCGGCAGTGCCTTGTTGGCGATTTATTTGTTGTGGGCGTCCAGTGCATTTGCCTGGATTGAGTTGCGTAGCGAAAGTCTTAAACGTATCGGTCTGCTGGCGATGGTCATGGTCGGTGCCGGTGTGGTCTATTTGGGGGCGGTGTGGGCCGCTGGCTTGAATCCGCGACAATTTTTACGGCGCTGATACTTTGCGAGGTCCGGTATGAACCTGTCTTTTGCCGTTCCCACACCGCTGGACCACTTCGCGATGCTGGTGGACAGTGACGCTGATTTTTCCCTGTTTGAAGCAGCTGTCAGTTTGGCGCAGGATGACTATCCAGAAGTCGATGTGCAGTCTATTCTGTCGGAAGTGGACCAGTTGCTGGCACGGATTCGGCGTCGCATCCCTGCGGATGCGGGCGCGTTGCAAAAGCTCCAAATTCTCAACCAATTCTTTTTCGTCGATCTGAAATTTGGCGGTAACGTCAACAACTACTACGACCCGGACAACAGTTTCGTCAATGTGCTTTTACGCACGCGACGTGGCATCCCAATTTCCCTGGGGGTTTTATGGATGGAACTGGCACAGGGGCTTGGCCTTACCGTATGGGGCATTGGCTTTCCGGGGCATTTCATGGTCAAGGCCAATCTGCCCATGGGGCAAGCCGTCATGGATCCGCTCAGTGGCAAGTCGCTGAGTCGGGAGGCTTTGCTTGAGTTGCTGGCGCCTTACCACAGACCTGATGGGCAGGGGGGCGAATTCGAGGCTCCGCTGGAGATGTACCTGCGGGCCTTGACGCCAAGAGACATCATTGCCCGCATGCTGCACAACCTCAAGGAAATTCACCAATCCCAGGATGATTGGCCGCGCCTGCTGGCAGTTCAGGAACGGCTGATTGTGCTGCTTCCCGAATCGTGGCCGGAGTACCGTGACCGCGGGTTAACCCATGCTGCTTTGGGAAATACGGCGCAGGCCGTGGCGGATCTGGAGTGTTACCTGGTGCACGCCGACGACGTAGTGGACAGCGATGCGATTGCCGAACGGGTAGATGCCTTGCGAGGCCAGCACGGCTGAAGGCCACACGCCTGCAGGCAGACGAGTCCGGGTGAGTGGACCCGGATGCATGGCAGTGTCAGGCGACGATCACGGCGGCGTCCTCACCGCGGGCGGCGATGGTGCCAATTTGGTAGACCATTTCACCTGCGGAGCGCAAGGTTTGGGCGCAGGCTTGTGCCTCTGCGGCGGCAATCACCACCACCATGCCTATACCGTTGTTGAAGGTGCGGTTCATTTCAAAGTCATCGATACCCGCCGTGGCTTGCAGCCAGGCAAAGAGTTCGGTTTGCGGCCAGCTGCCTTTTTGCAGATGGGCCGCAGTGCCGTCGGGCAGCACCCGTGGAATATTTTCCAGCAAGCCACCACCAGTGATGTGGGCCAGCGCCTTGATCGGATGTGCGGCCAGGGCGGCCAGCACGTTTTTAACGTACAGACGGGTCGGCTCCATGACAGCCTGTTTGAAGGGCTTGCCATCCAGCGTGGCGGGGAGTTCGTTGCCAGCGCGTTCGATGCATTTGCGCACCAGGCTGAATCCGTTGGAATGCACGCCGCTGCTGGCCAGGCCCAACACGACGTCGCCCGGTTGGACATCGGCGCCTGTCAAGATTTTTGATTTTTCAACCGCACCCACCGCAAAACCAGCCAGGTCGTATTCACCGGCCGGGTACATGCCGGGCATTTCGGCGGTTTCGCCGCCGATCAGCGCACAGCCTGACAGTTCACAGCCTTTGGCAATACCGCCCACCACCGCTGCGGCGGTGTCCACATCGAGCTTGCCACAGGCAAAATAGTCCAGAAAAAACAGGGGTTCGGCGCCTTGCACCAGCACATCGTTGACACTCATGGCGACCAGATCAATGCCCACGGTGTCATGCATATTCCATTCAAACGCCAGCTTGAGCTTGGTGCCCACACCATCGGTGCCGCTCACCAAAACGGGTTCTTTGTAACGCTTGGGCACTTCGAACAAAGCACCGAATCCGCCAATGCCGGCCAATACGCCTTCGCGCATGGTTTTCTTTGCCAGCGGTTTAATGCGCTCCACCAGGGCATCGCCGGCGTCGATATCAACACCGGCATCTTTGTAGGACAGAGGGGAGGGGGAAGCTGTTTGGGTCATTTGAATTGGCTTGTGGCTGCTGCACCGGCAGAGCCCTATAGAATTTGCCCAGATTTTAAGGGTTCCCCAATCGTTTCTGTATGCAATTTACGTCCACTCAAAAAAGTTTTACCGCCTGGAGCCTGATTGCCGCGCTCCTGGCCGGTGTGTTGTGGCTGTTGGCCCCGGTGCTGGCGCCCTTCGTTGTCGCGGCGGTATTGGCTTACGCGTTGACGCCCTTGGTGAATTGGCTGGACGACTTGGGGCGTGGCCGCATTCCCCGCCTGTTGGCGGTGCTGATTGTGGAAGTGGTGTTCGTCGTGCTGTTCTTGGGGGTGCTGCTTTTGATTGTTCCCATTCTGGCCAAGGAAATGCCTTTGATGCGCGAGCAGTTGCCGGTGTTGCTGGACAGTGCGAATACTGCGTTGGCGCCGCTGCTCAAGCAGTGGGGTATTCCCTTTTCCCTGGATGTGGGCAATATCAAGGCGTTTGTTCTCAAATACCTCAACGCCAACTTTGAAGATGCCTTTGGGTCCGTGATTGCATCGCTCAAACTGGGTGGCAGTGTGGCCTTTGCCCTGATTGGCAATGCCATTTTGATCCCGGTGTCCTTGTTTTACCTGTTGATGGAATGGGATCTGTTTGTGGGGCAGGTTCGTGAGTTGGTACCCCCGCGCCTGCGGGCCGCCAATGACAGCTTTATGCAGGAGGCGGATGCCGTGTTGGGCCAGTACCTGCGGGGGCAGTTGCTGGTCATGGGCATTCTGGCGGTGTATTACAGCGTGGGCTTGGCCCTGTTCGGGCTGGACCTGGCCCTGCCGATTGGAATATTTACCGGGTTGGCCATTTTTGTTCCCTATCTTGGGTTCGGCTTGGGTCTGATTCTGGCAATTTTTGCCGGTTTGTTGGAATTTTCTGCCAATTCTGGCGTGGGCTACACCGTGGCGATGGTCGGCGTTGTGTATGGTGTGGGGCAGGTGGTGGAGAGCCTTTTCTTGACGCCACGTCTGGTTGGCGAGCGCATTGGCTTGCATCCCCTGGCGGTCATTTTTGCCTTGTTGGCCTTTGGTCAGTTGCTCGGGTTTGTGGGTGTGCTGATTGCGCTGCCTGTCAGCGCCGTGCTGCTGGTGGCGATACGCCGGCTAAAAGCAGGGTACTTGGCCAGCCGCCTGTACCAGGGCGCCAACAACAGCTGATAGACAGATTTATGAAACAGATTGCGTTGGACATTGGTTTGTTTGCAGGCCCCACATTGGCAAATTTTTGTGCCGGACCGAATGAGGCAGCCCTTCAACACCTGCAGTTGTGGGTGGGGGCCAAAGCCAGTGCACACAGCCGATCGCCGGTTCCCACCTATTTTTGGGGGCCCGGTGGAAGCGGTAAAAGCCATTTGCTCAAGGCCGCCCGCGAGGCGCTGCGAGAGCAAGGCGCACGGGTGGGCTGGCTGGATGCCTCGGTGCAGGATGCACCCGAATTCAGTGAGTCCTGGGCCGCCGTGGTGCTGGACGATGTGCACCTGTACACGGCCGAGCAGCAGCAGACCGCGTTCAATTGGTTTGTCCACGCGCAGACCTACCAACGCCCCGTGCTGGCGGCCGGTGAATTTCCGCCGGTGGAGCTTAAATTGCGGGACGATCTTCGTACCCGCCTGGGGTGGGGCCACATTTTTGGAATGCAACTGCTGGGCGAGCCTGAACGCCGGTCCGTGCTGCGCCAGGCGGCGGACGAGCGTGGTGTGTTTTTGAGCGACGAGGTCATGGACTTCATGCTGACACGCTTCAGCCGCGACCTCGGTAGCCTGATGGAATTATTGGAATTGCTGGATGGATACGCTTTGCAAACCAAACGGGCGATCACCATCCCCCTGATCAAATCTATGATGGAAAACGTATGACGCTTCGCAAACTGGCGCTTTTTGACCTTGACCATACGCTGATTCCCCTCGATTCGGACCACGCCTGGGGCGAGTTCAGCACCGCACGCGGTTGGACCGATTCGATTGGCTTCAAGCGCCAAAATGACGCGTTTTACGCGCAGTACCAAGCCGGAACACTGGATGTCGCGGCCTATGTACGCTTTGCAACCGCAGCGGTGGTTCGCCAGGGTGCTATCAATTCAATAGCTGCCCACGCTGATTTCATGCGGACCGTGATTCAAATGGCCATACAACCCCAAGCGCTGGAGCTGGTGCGCCAGCACCAGCGGGCGGGGGATACGGTGATCATCGTGACTGCCACCAATGAATTTGTTACGCGTCCGATTGCCCAGGCGTTCGGCGTGGATGAGCTGATTGCCGTGGAGCTGGAGCGCGATACCAGCCCTGGCGGAACGGGCTGGTTCACCGGTGCCATACAGGGGGTACCCTCTTTTCGCGAGGGCAAGGTGACCCGGGTGACGCAGTGGTTGCACACCCATGGGTTGGATTGGGGTGCGGTGCACACGACGTTTTATTCTGATTCCATCAACGATCTGCCCCTGATGGAGAAGGCCACGGTGCCGGTGGCCACCAATCCGGATGACCGCCTGCGTGCGATTGCCCAGGAGCGGCAATGGCGCATACTCAACCTGTTTACCTGAGCTGCGGCTTGTCCCATAATTTTCAAAAATAATGATTAAAAAATTCATCGATAAACTCATCGACAAGTCAGCCACTGCATTGGGGCGCGGCAAAAAGCCGCGGTTCGGCAAACGGGTCGAAGTACCCGTGCAAATCCATGGTATTGATCCCTCCTTGGTGGACGACCGTGCCAATAACGTGGTGCATACCCTCAAACAGGCGGGTTTTGAAGCCTATATCGTGGGCGGTGCGGTGCGTGATCTGCTGGTGGGTTTGGGCCCCAAAGATTTTGATGTGGCCACCAATGCCACACCGGAGCAGGTGAAAAGCCTGTTTCGGCGTGCCTTCATCATTGGGCGGCGTTTTCGCATCGTTCATGTGGTGTATGGCCGGGGCCGTGAACACGAAGTGATTGAAGTGTCCACCTTCCGCGCCTACCTGAACAATGCTGCCGCCGAACAGGTGGCGGGCAACGAGAAAACCAGCAAGAGCGAACTGGCCGGCATGAAGCACGCGGTGGACTCCACCGGGCGTGTCTTGCGCGACAACGTCTGGGGGCCCCAGGAAGAGGACGCGGTGCGGCGTGACTTTACGGTCAACGCGATGTACTACGACCCCGAAACCCAGATTGTGGTGGATTACCACGGCGGCCTCAAAGACGCCAAAAATCTGACCCTGCGCATGATTGGGGACCCGGCCACCCGTTACCGCGAAGACCCGGTGCGCATCATCCGGGCCGTGCGTTTTGCCGCCAAACTGAGTCCTTTGGGCTTCAAGTTAGAAGCCAAAACGGCGGCTCCCCTGGTGAAGTCGCAGCAATTGCTGGCCGACGTGCCGCAAAGCCGCCTGTTTGATGAAATGCTCAAGCTGCTGCAGACCGGGCACTCCCTGGCCTCCATTGCGCAGCTCAAGCTCCTGGGGATGGCAACGGGCATCTACCCGCTGCTGGATGTGGTGGTGGAACGTGCCGAGCAGGTTTTTGTGAATGCCGCGTTGCGGGACACGGACCGTCGTATTGCCGAAGGCAAGCCCGTGGCACCCAGCTTCCTGTTGGCCTGTGTGCTGTGGGCCGATGTGCGCGAAGGCTGGGCCAAGCGCATCAATGAGCGCCAGCACGCGCACCCCGCGCTCCAGGATGCCATTGACGATGTGTTCAACGCGCGTATCGGTGATGTCTCCGGGCGTGGAAAACTGGCCGGCGACATGCGCGAGATCTGGATGATGCAGCCCCGTTTTGAAAAGCGGGTGGGCAGTACACCGTTTGGCCTGGCCGAACAAGCCCGGTTTCGGGCGGCGTTTGACTTTATGCGATTGCGTGCTGAAGCCGGTGAAATTGATGAAGTGCTGGCCGACTGGTGGCAAGAGTTCAGCATGGCCAGCGATACGCTGCGCCAGGACATGGTGGACCAGGTGCGTGAAGAGCAACACCAACGCCAGCGGGCGCCACGGGTGCACCGCGCACCCCGACCGCAGACGCAGGCCGAATCCGGGTTACAGCCCCCGGCGGCCTCTGACGCGCCCGCGTTGAAACCCTCCGAAACGCAAGACGACATGGGCGATGGTGGGGCGCCCCGCAAGCGCCGTCGCCGTCGCCGCTCAGGTGCCGCCAAAGATTCCGGCGCCCCAGGCAATGGCTCTGGCGGTGGCGCGGAGAACGGCGCTTAAGGCCTGTTGTGCGCGAGTGGGTGACCGTCTTTGTCGGTATCGGGGCCAATTTGGGGGAGCCCTGTGCCGCTGTTCTGAATGCGGTGCAAGAAATGGCCGGTCTCGATGGTGTGGCGGCTGTTCGCCGGTCCTCCCTGTATGCCAGTACGCCCATCGAGTCCAGCGGCCCAGACTACGTGAATGCCGTCGTGGAACTCAAGACTAGCCTGACGGCTCTGGAATTGTTGGCGCAACTTCAGGCCATCGAATCCAAGGCGGGCCGCGAACGTCCCTACCGCAATGCGCCGCGCACCCTGGACCTCGATCTCTTGCTGTTTGGAGATTCCGTCATCCAGAGTGCCACCTTGACCGTTCCCCATCCCCGCATGTGGGAGCGTGCCTTTGTGCTGTTGCCATTGGTAGAAATTGCACCGGAAATCGTTGGTGCGACCGCGCTTGCACAGGTTCAGGGCCAAACCGTGCATCGCATCGTCAGCTGAAGCCGACCCCTTGCACCTCAGCGGGAAAGCCGCGTATTCCAAGGGTTTGCCCTAGCTGAAACTTTGCCTGTTCTGCGCAATGCTATGCGGGTAATGATTACAAAATAATTAAAGGACTTGGACATGCAATTGGACAGACTTCGACTGGCAACCAAGCTGTGGCTCTCGATGGGCGCCATGATTGTAGTTTTGGCAATGATTGTTGGTTATGCCGCTGTGGCTTCCGGCAAATCGCGTGCGGATTACGCCGCTGCCAATGCGGCCATGCTGATGCGTATCAAGGCTGCAAACCAGTGGGCTGCCTTGGCAGACGTCAATGCCACGCGCTCCTATGCGGTCGTGGTGTCCGTGGACCCTGGCGTTGCCACCGCTTTCAAAGGGGAAATTCAGGAATCCAATGGCAAAATTGACGAGCTCCAGAAATCAATTGAGGCGATGAACTTGTCGGCGCAAGACACTGCGCAAATTGCAAAAATCACTGAATTCCGTAAAAAGGTGCTGGAAATCAGCGGCCAGACCGCCTTGCTGAAGGTCACCAAGCCCGACGACCTGCCTGCGCTGATCGAGACACAGTACCGCCCTTCAGTACTGGCAGTACAAGGTGCTTTCAAGGAGTTCGTGGCCATGCAAGATGCGTCCTACGAAAGCATGCGCCTCGCCTACGAGGGGCGGGGGCAGCGCCTGGTGCTGTCGGCCGGTGTGGCGGTCACGGTGATGATGGCTTGTATTTTGGTGGGGGCGGCCTTTTTGATCCGTTCCATCAAACAGCCCTTGCTGCACGCCAATGCATTGGCCTCCCGGATCGCCCAGGGCGATCTGAGTGCCCATGTGGACGAGTCACGGGCGGATGAATTCGGCGATTTGATGCGCTCACTGGGCGCCATGAACCGTTCGCTGGGTCGCATGGTGTCGGAGGTGCGTGGTAGCACCGACAGCATCGCCACCGCCAGTGCCGAGATCGCCAGCGGCAACAACGACCTGGCCCAACGCACCGAGCAAACGTCGAGCAACCTGCAATCCACCGCATCCAGCATGGATGCGCTGACCTCCATGGTGCAGCACAGTGCGGACAATGCCCGCCAGGCCAGTACATTGGCGGCCAGTGCGTCCTCGGTGGCCCAGCGGGGTGGCGCAGTGGTGACGCAGGTGGTGGCCACCATGCAGGAAATCGATGCCAGCAGCAAAAAGATCTCGGACATCATTGGGGTCATTGATGGCATTGCCTTCCAGACCAATATTCTGGCTTTGAACGCCGCAGTCGAAGCCGCCCGCGCGGGTGAGCAGGGGCGCGGTTTTGCGGTGGTGGCCAGCGAAGTGCGCAGCTTGGCCCAGCGCAGTGCCGATGCCGCCAAGGAGATCAAAGGTCTGATCGGCACCTCGGTGGCCAAAGTGCAGTCCGGCACCAAACTGGTAACCGACGCCGGTACCACCATGGATGAAATTGTGCAGTCGGTTCGCCGCGTGGCGGACGTTGTCTCCGAAATCACGGCCGCTGCCTCGGAGCAGAGTTCTGGCATTGCGGGTGTCAACCAGTCCATTGGAAACCTGGACCAGATGACGCAGCAAAACGCCGCTCTGGTGGAGCAAAGCGCCGCCGCAGCGGAAAGTCTGCGTGAGCAGGCCGACCGCATGAAGCAGGCCGTGGCGGTGTTTAAGGTGGCAGACAGTTACCACCAGGTCGATCGGGGGAACCCATCGGGCCATAGAGCGCAGGCTATTGCGTATACCAAGTAACTGGGGTATGTTTCACCCGGGCCAGGGGTGTTGTGCGGGATGCTTTGGGCTGTAGGGGTACCAAATGAATTCCATCCGAATTAGGCTGATTGTCCTGTTCATCGTCGTGACGGCAACGACGCTGACTGTGTTTGGCATGTATGCGCGTTTTCAGCTGTCTCGCACGCTGGAAAATCGCTTCTCGCAACTGACCCATGCCACATTGACGCGGCTGGAAATCAGCGTATCGGAGCCCATGTGGAATTTCGATGCCAGTGGCATTTTCAGCATCCTGGAAGCTGAGATGCTGCAATCGGAGGTGAATGCCATCCAGGTGTTTGATTCCCAAATGCGCCCCTTCGTCAGTGCTGCGCGGGACAGTCAGGGCCATATTGTTGCGGGTTCCGCACTCGGTTCAAGCCAGGGTGTATCCGTGGAAACGGAGTTGTTCCGTGGCGGCCGGGATGCGGTTTCCGCACTGCCTGCCGGAACCCAACGCAAGCCCTTGGGGCATGTGGTGGTCTATTTTTCACGCGATCACATTGACGAGGCATTGCATGCGGATGCCGTGCGCTGGATTTCCGAGGCGCTGGTCATTGATACGGTGCTGGTGTTGGCCTTGACACTGAGCCTGGGCATGGTGTTCAAGCCCTTGCGGCGATTGCGCGATGCCTTGTTTGATCTGGCACGCCAAGGCGGAGACGAAGTCCAGGAGCTTCCAGAAACCGAACGCACCGAATTTGGCGAAGTGATCCAGGGCTTTAACCAAACCCAGCGCAAGCTCAAACAGGTCATGCTCAGGCATTCGCAGGCCGAAGAAGCGGCCCGCACGGCAGCCGCCAAGACAGAGCAAGCCTACGCGGAACTGCAGTCTGCGCAGCAGTCATTGCTGCAGTCTGAAAAGCTCGCCAGTTTGGGCTCCCTGGTGGCGGGTGTGGCGCACGAAATCAATACCCCGGTAGGCATTACCCTGACCAGCGCCTCGGTGCTTCTCGAATCGACGCAGAAGCTGCAAAATACGCTGGCAAGCGGTGTCATTCGAAAATCCGAGATTGTTGCTTATACCGAGTTGGCTACAGAGAGTGTGCAACTGATCGTCAGCAACGCCGAGCGTGCCGCCCACTTGATCCAAAGCTTCAAACAGGTCGCGGTCGACCAGACCAGTGAGCAGCGGCGCCAGTATGCTTTGAAGTCTTACCTGGACGAGGTCATGTCCAGCCTACACCCTGTGCTGCGAAAGGCGCGGGCCCAGGTCACGATTACGTGCCCGTCCACCATTTTTCTGGATGGTTATCCAGGTGCCATGGCGCAGGTGCTGACCAATTTGACGATGAACGCCCTGACCCATGCGTTCAAGGACGAAGCGGGCGGAAAGATTGAAATTCTGGCGGAGCTGGAGGGCGAGACGGTCTGCATGCGTTTTTGCGATGACGGCTGCGGCATTGCACCGGAGCACCTTGGCAAGGTTTTCGATCCATTTTTCACCACGCGCCGCGGATTGGGGGGGACAGGGCTGGGGCTCAATATCGTCTTTAACATCATGGTCAAGCAGTTTGGCGGAACAATCACCGTCAACAGTGCGTTAGGAAAAGGCAGCTGCTTTGTTTTGCAGTTTCCGCGCATTAGCCCGGTGACCGCACAAAAATGAACGGGACTGAATTGCAACGGGAGACTATGTATGGAAAACGGCCCTTCCTCCACTGAGGACGATTGGATCATTGACGATGACGGCATGCCGCCAGCCGCGGTGACGCCCGACACGCTGCCTTGGCGGATTTTGATCGTCGACGACGAGGCCGATATCCATGCGGTGACACGGCTGGTTTTGGGCGGGGTGACCTTCAAGGGGCGCTCTGTGGAGCTCTTGTCTGCTTACAGCGGTGCCGAAGGCTTTCAGGTGCTGGCCAAGGAGCCCGACATTGCCTTGGTTTTGCTGGATGTGGTGATGGAGTCGGACGATGCCGGCCTCAAGCTGGCCCAGCGGATTCGTGGTGAGTTGAATAACTCATTGGTCCGCATTGTTCTGCGCACCGGACAGCCCGGTCAGGCCCCGGAAGAGCGGGTCATTGTTGATTTTGACATTAACGATTACAAGTCCAAAACCGAGCTGACCAAGCAAAAGCTGTTCACCACCGTCATTGCGTCTTTGCGGGCTTATGAAGGGCTGGTGACCATAGAGCGCAACCGCGTGGGCCTGAGCAAAATCCTGCGCGGAGCCAGCAATTTGTACCAGCTGCGGTCGTTACAGGAGTTCGCTTCTGGTGTGCTGAACCAGGTCAATGCCATTCTGGATATGGGCTCGCATGGTGAACTGTGCGTTTTGCAAAATGACCGTGTGGATGAACCGGACGGCCCTGCCGTGCTGGCTGGAACGGGGCCGTATGCAGTGCTGGCAGAGCAGAAAGTGCTGCCACCGGACCATGCTTGGTCCGCCATGATTTCTCAGGTGTTACGTGACAAACAAAGCATGTTCAAGGCGACGGTGGATGCCCTGTACATCAGCGCCTCGCAGGGGCGTGAGTTTGTCATTGTCCTGACCCCGCCTTGGCCTTTGGGCGAGTTGCAGCGCAACTTGCTGGGTGTGTTTTGCGAGCGCATAGCGGCAGCCTTTGACAACCTGCAAATGTACGACCAGGTGCAAAAAGCCCAGGAAGCCACCGTATCGGCGCTGGCAGATCTGGTCGAATCACGCGATATTGAAACGGGAGGCCATATCCACCGGGTCGCCAAACTGACGGACGCGATTGCATTGCGCCTGCACGCGGGTGGCAAGTATCCCGACGAATTTGTGCCCCACTTTCTCACGCACGTCGGCCTGGCCAGCATGCTCCATGATGTGGGCAAGGTGGCAACGCCGGATGCGGTGCTGCTCAAGCCGGGCTTGCTCACAGCGCAAGAGCGCGTCATCATGGACCTGCATGTGGCGACCGGGGAACTGGTTTTGCGGCGTGCGGCGCAGCGGGTGGATGGCGTCAGCTACCTGACCTTTGGTGCGCAGATCGCTGGCGGTCACCACGAGCATTTTGATGGCAATGGATACCCGAATCGCCTGAAAGGCACCGAGATTCCCTTGAGTGCGCGCATTGTCGCCGTGGTCGATGTGTTTGATGCCCTGCTGCACCGCCGCCCTTACAAAGCGCCTTGGGCTTTGCCCGCCGTCATTGCCTATCTGAAGGATCGAAGCGGTAAACAGTTCGATCCCGAGGTGGTGGATGCGTTGCTCGATTTTTTGGAAACGGAACAGCCGGATTGGTTGATCGGAGACGGACACTGACGGTCAGCCGCATTTAAAAACCACCGGCTGACCGTTGTTTCACCCCGTGGCCTTAGGCCAGTTCGGCAATCAGTTCAATTTCGACGCAGGCGCCCATGGGAATTTGTGCCACGCCAAAGGCGCTGCGGGCATGTGCACCCTTGGCCCCGAAAACTTCGCCAATCAGCTCACTGGCCCCATTGGTGACCAGGTGCTGCTCGGTGAATTCACCGGTGGAGTTCACCAGCGACATGAGTTTGACAATACGGGTGACGCGGTTGAGGTCGCCCACGGCGGCGTGCAAGGTACCCATCAGGTCGATGGCAATGGCGCGGGCAGCGGCTTTGCCTTCTTCGGTGCTCATGGTTTTACCGAGCTGACCGACCCAGGGTTTGCCGTCTTTTTTGGCGATGTGGCCGCTCAAAAAAACCAAATTTCCGGTTTGGACAAAGGGGACGTAGGCGGCGGCAGGAATGGCCACAGGGGGCAGGGAGATGGAAAGTTCTGTGAGTTTGTCGTAAACGCTCATGGTGTGTCCTTCAGGAATTATTTTAAATAAAATTGGCCTCTAGCCCGCATGCAATAAGCGCAAGCAGCTATCAAAACAATAGCAAATCACCTCTGAGACTGGCCGTGGTCCTGGAATGGATGGATGCCAGAGCCTGGAGTTGACGCTTGCGATGGCTGCAATTGGGGTCCCGTATTGTCGCCGCCCGCAGCCTCCACCGTGACACCAACCTGCAAGGTGTGGCGGGCGCCCCCGTGGATGACACCCCGCAAAGGGGAGACGTCGCCAAAATCACGCCCCACGGCCACCGTCACATAGTCCTCGCCCGGAGCATGCCAACCCCAACGGTTGTTGGTGGGGTCAAAGTCGCACCAGCGCGCGCCTGCGGGCAAATCGGCCACATACACACTGACCCACGCGTGTGAGGCGTCGCTGCCTACCAGCTTGGCGGTGCCGGGAGCGGGAGCTGTCAGCAGGTAGCCGCTGACGTAGCGTGCGGGCAGTCCCATGGTGCGCAGGCAGGCCAGCATGATGTGGGCAAAATCCTGGCACACGCCTTTGCGTTGCGCCAGCGCCTGCAGGGCGGGGGTGTTGATCTGGGTGCTCTGGCTTTCATAGACAAAGTCCGAGTGGATGCGCTGCATCAGATGGAGGGCCACATCCAGCACAGAGGCGCCCGAGCCCAAACTGGGCCGGGCATAGGCGGCAAAGTCGGCATGGTGCGGCACAAACGGCGAAGCAAATACAAATTCGGTGGCGGCGTCGAATGTCCCATGGGCACGGTAGCGCATGCGCTCCTGCACCTGCTCCCATGGCAGCGTGCTGGTGGGGGTGCCATGTGCTTGGGTGCTGACCAGACTGCGCGCCACTACGGAGAGGTCTTCATGGGGCGCCTGCAAGGAAAAGTAGCAACGCACATTGCCGTACACATCGGGCACCTCACGCAGTTGGGCGGGCTGCGGGTGGACGCTGAGCGTGTGGCTGAGCAGGTGTTGCGCGGCATGGGTGCGGGGGCGCAGGTAGGCCATGTGCTGCGCGGTTTCGACCACCGGTTGGTAGTGGTAGCGGGTTTCGTGGATGACTTGCAGCCGCATCAGGTCCCCATGCTTTGCTTGGTTGGCCCGGCGTGGGTGAAGTAGGTGGCGCTGATGTCTTCCGACACGGCGTAGGCCGCGCTGCCAAGGGACCGCAGCAAACCCATCAAAGCAGGAGGCGCTGCATTTTCCAAAGGCGTCGCGCACAAGGTGGCGAGGTCCCATGTGTCAGGGGCGGGCACGCGCAAGGCCAGCGAGCTGGGCACACCGCTGGCCAGGCCCGCCAGCTTGTCCAAACTTTCCCGCAGGGTGCGGGCCACCCATGCCAGTGAACGGGGGTTGTCGCGGTCCAGCACCAGCAACTCCACCAGGGCCGCCACGTTGCGGCTTTGCTGGTATTGGGCGTGGAAGGCAATGGCACTGTCAAACAGCGCCAGCATGGCTTCAAACCCGCCATTGCTGTGCACTGCGCAGGTCGCGGCCCCGGTTTCAAAACCACGCGCCAGAGAGCCCGCCAGGAACTGCAGGCGTTCAACATGGCGGCCGATGCCCAGCAGGCGCCAGCCGTCATCGCGGGTCATGCAGTCGGTCTGCGCACCGGTAATGGCGGCCAACTGGCCGCTGGCGGATTGGAGCACACGCAAGGCCGAGAGCGAGGTGTAGTCACCCCTGGCTGTGTGTTGGGTGCAGCGCGCAAAAAATTCCTTTTCAGCGCCCACAATCACGCTCCAGTGCTCTGGTGACAGGCGTTCACGCACGGTGGCGGCCGCCATCTTGAGGGCGCGCAGGTTGTAGCCCACGCTGGTAGCGCCGTCGGACGCACCCAGGCTGGACACCAAAGAGTGCTCAAAACCCCGGCCAACCTGCAGGGCCGATGGCGTGCCTGGCAGCACCAGCGTATGGGCCAGTGCCATGGTGGTGAGCCAGTGCAATAGCGGGGGCGAATGCTGTTCTTCGCCGTTCAGGGCGTCCAGGGTCAACTGCGCCAGGCGGACCGAGTTTTCCGCGCGCTCGGTGTAGCGGCCCAGCCAATACAGGTTTTCTGCGGCGCGGCTGGTGACCAGGCGTTTGCGCTGGGCGAGCACGGCCGGGGTGAGTGCGGCTGGCAGCAAGGTGGTCGTATCGACCTCGCCCTGGGTCAGGGCCCACACATCGGCACTGCTGCCGCCGCGCTGCATGGAGGCTACATCGGTGCTGGCGTTGGCCACGCGCACCAAACCACCGGGCAGCACGCGCCAACGGTGGGACCCTGACGCCATGTCCGATACGGCAAATACGCGCAATAAACTGGAGCGGGCGACCATTTCACCGGCCCGCGCCTGCGCATTGGATGAATCTGCTTGTTGCCAGATTGGCAATTGCGACAGGGGTACATACGCTTGTACGGTGTACTCACCGCTCTGGTCCTGGATGCGTTGCCGCCAGGCGTCCAAAGCGCTGGGCGCCAATGTGGGGCACAGCACGGCATCAAAACTTCCATGCAACGCTGAACCGGGGTAGGTCGGCTTGATGGTGTGTTGGCCCAGGTGTGTTAAGGCTTGCTCCAGGGCGCTGCGCTCACCGCACCACCAGGTGGGGGCGGCGGGCAACAGCAATTCTTCGTGCAAAACCTGCCGTGCCAAGGCGGGCAAAAATCCCAAAAGCGCGGGCGACTCCAGAAATGCGGAGCCGGGGGCGTTGGCCACCAGCACATTGCCCGCCCGGATCGCCTGGAGCAAGCCCGGTACACCCAAGGTGGAATCCGGGCGCAGCTCCAAGGGGTCTAGGTACTGGTCGTCTACGCGCTTGAGCAAGCCATGCACGGGCACCAGGCCGCGCAGGGTCTTGAGGAAGAGGCGCTCGTCACGCACGGTCAGGTCGCAGCCCTCTACCAGACTCAGGCCCAGGTAGCGGGCAAGGTAGGCGTGTTCGAAATAGGTTTCGTTGTACGGGCCGGGGGTCAACAAGGCAATATGGGCGTCGGGACCCGCCGGGCTTGCAGTCTTGAGGCTGTCCACCAGCGCCTGGTAGGTGCCCGCCAGACCCTGTACCCGCAAGGCCTGAAATGCCTGCGGAAACTGCCGTGATACGGCCAGCCGGTTTTCCAGCAGATACCCCAGGCCCGAAGGGGCCTGGCAGCGTTGGCTTAGCAGCCACCAGTTGCCATCGGGCCCATGGGCCAGATCGAACGCGACGACATGCAAATGCATGCCCCCCACGGGTCGGATTCCGTGCATGGGGCGCAGGTAGCCGGGGTGGCCCTGCACCAGGGCGGGCGGCAGCAGCCCCTGGGTTAAAAAGGCTTGCGGCCCATACACATCGGCCATCACCGCTTCGAGCAGGCGCATGCGCTGTTGTATACCGGCTTCAATGTGCGACCAACCGGGTGCGTCAATGATCAGGGGAAACAGATCCAGGGACCAGGGGCGCTGCGGGCCCTCGGAATCGGTGTAGACGTTGTAGGTCACCCCGTTGTCATGGATTTGCCGCTGCAGACTGTGGGCGCGCTGGTCCAGATCAGCGCCGCTTTGGGCCTGGATAGGGGCAAAAAATTGCGCCCAGGCTTCGGTGAACGCTGCGTCCGAAGCGGCGTTGGTGGCGCTGTGTCCACGCAGCTCGTCAAAGTGGCCAGGGCTGGCGCAGCACGCCCTGGCGACGGTCAGCAGCGCGGAGGGCGGGGCAGCCTGCGCAAAGGGGAGGGAGTCGGCGGAGTCTTTCACTGGCCAAGAGTATGCCAGCGTGGCCCTGCGCCGTACTCCTTAGTTGACGGTTTCTACGGGGGGCACAGCTTTGCGTTTTGGCGCGACACGCTTGCTGGCGATGGTTTTGGGATGCGCCCAGTTTGCCGCCGTGGGACGGGTTTTTCGGCGGACGACGGGGCGCGCCAAAGCCAGGTATTCCTGAAAACTGTCGCGCAGGCATTGGGCAAATACTTCGGGGTCCGGCAGTTGCTCATAACAAGCGGTGAACGAAACCACAATGGTGCCGTTGTAGCCGGTTACCGAAAACACCAGTCCCATGCCATCGGAAATGGGCATGATGGCCGACAGGTAGGTCAGACGGGCGCCTTGCAGGTACAGCGGAACCTGCGATCCCGGCACATTGGTGATGGCGCAGTTGGCCAGCGGAGCCCAGTCGCCCAGCAGCGCCGAGGCCGAGCGCAGCATTTTGCTGGTGGCGGCTATGGCCACCGACGGCGCGTATTGGGCCAGGTTGGTCAATTCACGGGCACTGATGGCCTGGGCCATCACGGCAGACGATGAACTGGCGGTCTGAATGGCCACCAGGCGCTGCACCGGGTCGGCAATATCGGTGCCCAGCGCGACGCGCACCCAGGAAAAATTGGATTGCTGATCAGAATCGGGCTCGCCGTGGATGGCAATGGGGGCTGCGGCGACCAGACTGTCGTCGGGCAATTCACCCTGCAGATCCAGGTAGCGGCGCAAACCACCCGCGCAGACCGCCAACACCGCGTCGTTCACGGTGGCCTCGGGGGCCAAGCCGCGAATGGCCTTGAAGTCTTCCAACGCAAAACGGCGTGTTTCAAATACGCGGTGTGGCGACACTTCGGAGTTGAAGCGTGTCATGGGGAAGGGGTGTGGCCGCCCGATAAATTCGCCCACAAAGGTTTTGACGGTGGATTTGAGTGCGCTCCAACCGCTGCCCAGCGGCTGCGCAATGCGCAGTGGAAAGGTGGCCAGGTTGAGGCTGGCCATCAGCAGCAACACCAGGTTTCCGGGGGCGGATTCGGGAAACCAGGGCGCAGGCGGCACAGGCGCAGGTGAAACGGCGGTGAGATCGTGCAGCAAGGTGGTGATCTCACTGCCGTGCGCGACATCGATCACGGCATGGTGCACCTTCATGAGCACGGCGAAGCTGCCGACCGGCAAATCGAGAAAACTGTCCAGGCCTTCGATGACATACATCTCCCACAAAGGCCGTTGCAGGTCCAGCGGACGGGCGTGGATGCGCGAGGCCTGGATGCAAAACTGGCGCCAGTCGCCCGGTTTGGGCAGGGCGATATGGCGAACGTGGTATTCGATATTGAAGTTCTCGTCCGCGACCCAATAGGGGTAATCCAGGTCCAGGGGGACGCGCAAAATCTTTTCACGGAAATTCGGCAACTGGCCCAGACGGCTTTCGACGTGGGCCAGTATCTGCTTGAACCGGACCATGCCGCCGGGCGCGGTGGACTGGTCGTAGATATGCAGCAGGGTGACGTTTGAGTTGGCGTGGGCACTGTCTGAATAGATAAAGGCCGCGTCGTGTTCACTCAGTTGTCGCATGATTTTTCTTTCTTGGGGAGATTCAAGCCGCAGCAGGCGGCGTGTTTTTTGGCGGTGCGCCGGATGTCAGGCGCCAAACACGCCCCAGCAAACCTTCGGGTTCAAAGGGTTGCCAGTCCTGTTCGGGCTGCGCCAGCCGGTTGGCCACGATGGAGAGCACGATGCCGTTAAAGCCCAGCCCAATGTGGCTTCCGGCCACCTGGATGTTTTCATGCAGGGCCGGGTCGCCATCGATGGTGGCTTCTTGCGGAGGCACCACGCCATCGGTCAGCGAGTACAGGCAACTGGTGGGAATTGCCAGGCGGCGACGTTCCCGCATGGCTTTGGCGCGGGGTTGCATCATGTGCGCCGAAGCGCCCAAGCGGTGGGACACCAGGCGGTACAGCGCCTTCATGGTGGAAGGAGACTGGCTTCCAGAGGTGTCAACGCTCACCGGACTGCCCAGCGTAATGATGGAGCGCACGCATTCCTGCGTGCTTTCGGCGCCGTAAAACGAGAATACGCCACCCAGACTCCAGCCCACCAGACTCACTTTGCGCCCGGTGACGTGGTGCAGATAGCGAATTTTTTGCGGCAAGGCGTTGGCATGTTTGCTGCGAAAGCCCACGTTGCGCCCCAGCCCCCAGGTGTGCACGTCATAGCCTTTGTTTTGCAGGAACAGTTTGAGGGCGATCAGGGTGGATTCGCCTGCCAGGAAGCCGGGCACCAGCAGCACGGGATGCCCGTCGCCCCGCGGTGCGTTCATCAGCAGAGGCAAGGAAGCGGGCAACAAGGCCATCTCCAGAAACGCGCGGGCTTCCAGGAGTGAACTCAGCGGATGGGGCGAGCCCACATGGGCATGGCGGACAACGGGTTTGGGGCGATGCATATGACGGGCTCCTGTGATGCTCAACGGCGCTCAGTGCATAGCACAACGGCGTGCCAATGTGTTGAGCTTTCCGTTGTTGTGGCATGTAACTCAGTGTAAAAGGGAATGGAGGCGGGAAATTTAGGAGCTTTGCCTAATGATGTCCAAGGCCCAGGCGTATTTGTCACGCAGGTGACTCCGCGGGGTCAAAAAGCGTAGAAAGGGCCGGTTCCTGCCGAGGATGACTGTTGCTCAATGCCGATGAAGACGCGCCGCCCGTAAAAAAACGGCAAACCCCAGTCAAAGGTCTGCGCATCCCCCACGGGACCGGACAGGGTGGGGAGTACCGAATTACCGCCGGAGAAGAGTGTTAAGGCATTGTCAATGGAAAAAGTGACGCCGGTACTCGCTAAGTTGTTGTCCAACAGTGTGGCGGAAAGCTGGGTCCGTGTACTGGGACAATAAAAGCCGGAGGCTCCCACGCCGCAGGGCGGTATCGCACTTGAATCAAAAAACAGCGCATTGGACCCCGTATCCAGAAAACTTCGGTTCAAACTTCGACCTGCGAACAGGGCGGTAAAGTTGCCCGTGCTGGTTTTTAAAACGGTGCCGGACGTGAACTGGTTATTCGATTGGGTTGCGATGCCGAACACGACAGAGCCGTTCAGGCTGGCGGCGCCACTGGAAGCCACCGCCGGCAGGTCAATCAACAGGCCGTTGTTGTCGGACGCAAACAGGGGAACGGGGTTTTTAAGTTGCTGGCTGGTGCTTGCGGCACTGGCGAGTGTGGCCGAACACGCTCCGTCGGAGCAGCTGTAATACACCCCATTGGCGGCATTGGATGCGCAGGGGGACCCACAGTCTTCCTTGAACAAGCCTATCCCCAGTATGCCTTTCGCCCCCAATGTGCTTACGCTGCTGAGTGCCACCCCCGAGGAGCAGCTTGCGGCGAGGTGATTGGACACGGGGTCTGCGATCAGCTGGATGGGTACAGCGGCGGCTTTTTTGCCGCCCAGTGCCATATCTACGGTGACCACCGGGCCCCAGGCAAAGCTGTTGTCCAGAAATTGTGCGCAATTGAGCAGGGTGCCGCCGCTGCTGGTGGTGGTCCGGCTCAGATTCAAACCCGGCGCCACAACGCTGGACAGCAACCTCAGGCCCGTGGAGCCGGTGTCGACCAGCACATGGTCAATGGTTTGGCAGTTGGTGGTACTGCCGGGTTGGCAGATGGTGACTGCGGCGTACAGCGTATTGACGGCATTGCCATTGGGGCCGGACTCCACGGTGACGCTCAGCACGTTGTCCGCAGTGGGCTGCTTGGACGTTGGCGCTGCGCCACCACCACCGCCACCACAGGCGGCCACCACCACCGTCAACCAGGCCAGCGCCAGGGCGCGGCGGATGCGCTTACTGCAGTACATCGGCAATCACCACCCCGGCCGGGACCAGTTCCGGGGCGTAGGCGTGCCCAAAAAAATTGCGCATGCGGCCATTGGAGCGGATGACCAGGTCTTGGCGCTCAATGTTCACCGGCGAGCCATGCCGGCCCAAGGTCCGAGCCTGTGCTGTTTCCTGGTGAAAGACCTTGAAATAGTCGCCCAGCAGATGGCCCAGGTCGGGCAACACCGGGCCACGCCATTGGACCGCAAAAACCACACCGGCGGGTGTTGCAAATTCCCAGACCGTGGTGCCGCTGTCCAGCTGGATTTCATGGCGCGTGTACAGGCTGGACTGCACCGTGGGCGCGGTGGCCAACTGCTTTGCGTTTGGCGAAGAGGAGGGCGCCGACGAGGCGGTCGGCAGGGACGGTTTTTGTCCTAGCGCAGCCCATGTTGTCCCCGCGTTGACGGTCAGCACCCCACAGACGAGCACCACACGGGCGGGATGGGCGCAATAAAAAGGCAGTTTTTGCAACACAGACATCACGCTTGTAAATCGAGGCGTGCGTTGATTATGGCCATAGTTGGGAGATGCGGGGGCCGAGTGCCGCACCTCCGCATGGCATGCCTTGGGGGCCGGGTAGCATGGGGCCATGTACACGGTGTTCAAGCTCCCTGTTGGTCTGGCCCGAACCGGCTTCGTTGCCTTGCTCGGCACGGTGCTGGGTGCGGCTTTGCAGCTGCAGCAAGAAGCGCTTTGGCAGGGAGTATTTTATGCATCATTTGTGCTTCTAGCCCTTGTAGGATATGCGCAAGCAGCTACTAAAAATATAGCAAAAGTGTGGCCGGTCGCGGGCGTGGTGCTGTGCACGGCCCTGCTGGGCTTTGGCGCCACAGGGCTGCGCGCTGCCTTGTTTGCGGCGCACGCACTGAACCCGGCGCTGGAAGGGCGCGATGTACTGGTCACGGGTGTCGTCACCGATATGCCACAACGCAGCGCTGCAGGCTTGCGGTTTCGCATGGCAGTGGAGGCCGCCACCCTGGACGGCCAAGTTGCCATCGTGCCGCCCCGCATGGATGTGGGGTGGTACGGTGGCGTTTACCCGACAGGGACCGAGTTGGCCGGCCTGCAACGCCAGCCCGGCGAAGTCCAGGCCGGTGAGCGTTGGCAAATGACCTTGCGCCTGAAAGCACCCCACGGCAACAGCAACCCCCATGGTTTTGATTACGAGTTGTGGATGTGGGAGCAGGGCGTGCAGGCCAGCGCCTATGTGCGCGTCGGCCCGCACGACCCAACGCCCCAGCGTCTGGCGCAAACCTGGCGGCACCCGGTGGCGCTGGCCCGCCAGACGGTGCGGGAACGCATCTACACCCGGGTGAAAGACCGGCAACTGGCGGGCATGATCGCCGCACTGGTGGTGGGCGACCAAGGCGCCATTGAGCGTGCGGACTGGGAGGTGTTCCGTGCCACCGGCGTGGCGCACCTGGTCAGCATTTCAGGTTTGCACATCACCATGTTCGCCTGGGGTGCGGCGCTGCTGGTGGGCTGGCTGTGGCGGCGCTCCATGCGCCTGTGCCTGGCGCTGCCCGCGCCCACTGCGGCGCTGGTGGGCGGCGTGGCGCTGGCGGCGGCCTACGCCCTGTTTTCCGGTTGGGGCGTGCCCGCGCAGCGCACCTGTGTGATGCTGGCGACCGTGGCGCTCTTGCGCCTGGCGGGTGTGCGCTGGCCCTGGCCGCAGGTGTGGATGCTGGCCTGTGCGGTGGTGGTGGCCTTTGACCCGTGGGCCTTGCTGCAGCCGGGGTTCTGGTTGAGTTTTGTCGCGGTGGGGGTGTTGTTTGCTACCGATTTGGGCTCGGTCCGAGAGCACACCTTGCGCGCCGCCGGGCCGCCCCAAGGCGCGAGGGCCCCCCTGGGGGGCAGTGCAGTACACGAAGTGACAAACGTGGGGGCTACTTTCATGAGCGCCGCCGGGCCGCCCCATGGCGCGAGGGCCCCCCTGGGGGGCAGCGTAGCACGCGCAGCGACCAGCGTGGGGGCTATGTTCCGGGAGCAGTGGGTGATTACCGTGGCGCTTACGCCTTTGACATTGCTGCTGTTCGGGCAGGTCTCGGTCGTCGGCCTGGTGGCCAACGCGCTGGCCATTCCCTGGGTGACCCTGGTGATCACGCCGCTGGCCATGCTGGGCGTGTTGCTGCCTGTGGTGTGGGATGGGGCGGCCGGGGCCATTGGGCTGCTGCTGGTGTGGCTGCAGTGGCTGGCCTCATTTCCCTGGGCATCGGTCTCGGTGGCCATGCCACCGCTGTGGGCTGGCATGGCAGGCGCCTTGGGTGGGGTGGTGCTGGTGTTTCCCTGGTCCTGGCGCATGCGCATTCTGGGGGTACCTTTGCTGCTGCCGGTCTTGCTGTGGCAGGCGCCCAGCCCGCCGCCGGGGCAGTTTGAGTTGCTGGCGGCCGACATCGGCCAAGGCAATGCCGTGCTGGTGCGCACCGCCCACCACGCCCTGCTGTTTGACGCCGGGCCGCGCTACAGCCTGGAAAGTGATGCCGGGCACCGGGTGCTGGTGCCCCTGCTGCAGGCCCTGCACACCCGGCTGGACCGGGTGGTTTTGAGCCACCGCGATACTGACCATGTGGGCGGTGCACCCGCCGTGCTGGCCATGCAGCCGCAGGCTGATGTGTTCAGCTCCATCGAGGCGGAGCATGCGCTGCAAGCCCTGCGCCCGGCGCAGCGCTGTGTGGCCGGGCAGCACTGGGATTGGGATGGTGTGGCCTTTGACGTGCTGCACCCGATGGAGAAGGACTACGCCAGTAAGTCCAAACCGAACGCCCTGAGTTGTACTGTGCGCATTTCCAACGGCACCCAGACCGCTTTGCTGGCAGGTGATATCGAAAAGGAGCAGGAGGCACGCCTGGTGGCGGATGGGGCGGCTATCCGGGCGGACGTGCTGCTGGTGCCGCACCATGGCAGCAAAACCTCCAGCAGCGCTGCGTTTTTAGATGCGGTACAGCCACAGATTGCACTGGTGCAGTCGGGTTACCGCAACCGCTTTGGCCATCCGGTGTCGGCTGTTTTGGCGCGTTATACCGAGCGTGGTATTCGCGTGGTCGATTCGCCCCATTGTGGAGCGGCGACATGGCAATCCAGCCAGCCCGAGGCGGTGCAATGCCAGCGGGAACTGGGGCTGCGCTACTGGCACCACCACGCACCCTGAAAGGCAGCGTTGCAACCCGAAGAGGACGATTCGACGACTTTTTAGCCGGTGTTGGAAATAACCGACACCACGGTATTTTGTCCGGTGATAACTTCCATCCCTTCAAGCAACTACCACTGAGACACCATGCCAAAAACCCTGATTGAACCCTTCCGCATCAAGAGCATCGAACCCATCCGCATGACCTCGCGCGAAGAGCGCGTGCAACTGCTGGAGACCGCCAAACTCAACGTTTTCAAACTGCGCGCAGAAGACGTGCTGATCGACTGGCTGACCGACTCCGGCACCGGCGCCATGTCCTCCAAGCAATGGGGCGCCATCATGGAAGGCGACGAGAGCTACGCCGGAGCGCGCAGCTTCTACCGCCTGGAAGCCGTCATTCAAGACATCACCGGCATGCAGTATTTTGTGCCCACGCACCAAGGCCGTGCCGCGGAAAAAGTGCTGTTCACCGCCGTGTGCAAAAAAGGCGATGTGGTGCCCAACAACTGCCACTTCGACACCACCCGCGCCAACCTGGAGTACCTGGGCATTGAGGCGCTGGACCTGGTCATTGCCGAAGGCCTGCAGCCCGCGCTGATCTATCCCTTCAAGGGCAATATCGATCTGGCGCGGGTTGAGGCTTTGCTGAAGGAGCAGGGCGACCGTATCCCCTTTGGCATGCTCACGGTGACCAACAACACCGGGGGCGGACAACCGGTGTCCATGGCCAATATCCGCGGCTACGCGGCGCTGCTGAAGAAATTTGGCAAGCCCTTCATTCTGGACGTGTGCCGCTTTGCCGAAAACGCCATGTTCATCAAGATGCGCGAACCCGGCTACGAGAACACCTCCATCAAGGACATCGTCAAGGAAATGTTCTCCTACTGCGACGGCTGCACCATGAGCGCCAAGAAAGACGGCATGGTCAACATCGGCGGCTTCATCGTCTTGCGCAGCGAAGAGTGGATGGACGCGGTGCGCAATGTGCTGATCATGACCGAAGGCTTCCCCACCTACGGCGGCCTGGCCGGGCGCGACCTGGAAGCGCTGGCCGTGGGCCTGGTGGAAGGCATGGACGAAGACTACCTGCGCTACCGCCTGCGCACCGCCGAATACCTGGGCGAACGGCTGGAGGCCTCGGGTATCGGCTTTGTCAAACCCACGGGCGGCCACGCGGTCTACATCGACGCCAAAACGGTGTTGCCAAACATGCCCGTGGAACACTACCCGGCCTGGGCCTTGTGCAATGCCCTGTACCTGGAAGGCGGCATCCGTGGGGTGGAAATCGGCTCAGTCATGTTTGGCAAACGCCTGGCCGACGGCACCGAGACTTACCACAGCATGGAACTGGTGCGCCTGGCCTTCCCACGGCGTATGTACACCCAAAGCCACTTTGACTACGCGGCGGAAGTGATCGACGAAGTGAAGCAAAAAGCCGCCAGCATCCGGGGTGTGAAGATCACCAAACAGCCGCAGTACCTGCGGCATTTCACTTGTGAGTGTGCTTGGGTTTAACTGGTGTCTTTGTGAAAAAAAGCGCCTGAGTTCGGTGGTTGCCGGGCTTGGGCGTGGTGGGTTCGGGTTTCAAACAGCTTTTTTTATCACTCAGTTCTTTGCGGTTGTGCACGCTGCGATCAGAGAGTGAATGGCTGGTTGGGGTCAAGCGGCCAGCCGCTGCGAGATAGAGCAGTCATTCGCTTGAGATATCAGTTACAGACAATGGGCATTCGCTATTCATACATAGCTTTCACCCATTACCCTGTTAGACTTTGAACGATTTAAGACGACTATGAAGGTCATCGCCCGAGTCACAATGCCATGAACACCGAACCGTGGGTCACTGCCGAGCAAGTTTCCCAACACTTGGGCGTGGTGAAAGACACCGTCTACCGCTGGCGCGAGCGCAAGGGCCTGCCTGCACACAAGATCGGGCGGTTGTGGAAATTCCAGTTGTCCGAGGTTGATGAGTGGGTGCGTGTGGGTGGCGCGGATGAAGATTCTGAACGCAAAAGCCTGGATCACGCAGCTGAGCCAGAGGCAGATAAAGCATGAGAAAAACCGAGGCGCAAACCCGTTCTGAGCTCATTGACCAGCATCTCGCGCAGTCCGGCTGGAATGTCAAAGACCCCACTCAGGTCATAGAAGAATTCGACATTCTGACCGCATTGCCACTAGGTGTTGCGGAGCCCCGCACACCCTACGAAGGCCACCAATTCAGTGACTACGTGTTGCTGGGCAAGGATCGCAAACCCCTCGCCGTTGTTGAGGCCAAAAAGTCCAGCAAGGACGCCGCCATTGGCCGCGAGCAGGCCAAACAATATTGCTACAACATTCAGACTCAACTCGGCGGAGAGTTGCCATTCTGCTTTTACACCAACGGACTCGAAACGCATTTCTGGGACCTGGGGAGCTACCCACCGCGCAAAGTCGTTGGTTTCCCGACCAGAGATGATTTGGAGCGCTTCGCCTACATCCGCCGCAACCGCAAGCCGCTCACCCAAGAATTCATCAACACGTCGATTGCCGGACGCGACTACCAGATTCGCGCTATTCGTGCGGTACTGGAAGGCATCGAACAACAAAAGCGCGATTTTTTGCTGGTCATGGCCACCGGCACTGGAAAAACCCGCACTTGTATTGCCATGGCGGATGCACTGATGCGCGCTGGCCATGCCGAAAAAATCCTGTTCCTCGTGGACCGTATCGCACTGCGCGAGCAGGCGCTGGCCGCCTTCAAGGAGCATCTGCCCAACGAACCGCGCTGGCCCAATGTTGGTGAAAAACTGATTGCCAAAGACCGTCGCATCTATGTCGCCACCTACCCGACGATGCTCAACATTATTCGTGACGAGTCTCAAACCCTCTCGCCACATTTTTTTGATTTCATCGTGGTCGATGAAAGCCATCGCTCCATCTACAACACCTACGGCGAGGTGCTGGACTATTTCAAAACCATCACGTTGGGTTTGACGGCAACACCTACCGACATCATCGATCACAACACCTTCCAGCTCTTCCATTGCGAAGATGGCCTGCCGACCTTTGCCTACACCTATGAAGAGGCCGTGAACAACGTGCCGCCTTACCTCTGCAATTTTCAAGTCATGAAAATTCAGACCAAGTTCCAGATGGAAGGCATCAGCAAGCGGACCATTTCATTGGACGATCAAAAAAAGCTGATCCTGCAAGGCAAGGAGGTTGAAGAAATCAACTTCGAAGGCTCGCAGCTCGAAAAGCAGGTGATCAACAAGGGCACCAACACCTTGATCGTCCGGGAGTTCATGGAGGAATCCATCAAGGACGCCAACGGCGTGCTGCCCGGCAAGACCATCTTCTTCTGCGCCACCAAGGCGCACGCCCGGCGGCTGGAAGAAATTTTTGACAAGCTCTACCCGCAACACAAAGGCGAGTTGGCCAAGGTCCTTGTATCCGACGATCCGCGCGTGTATGGCAAGGGCGGCTTGCTAGATCAATTCACCAACAACGATATGCCGCGCATTGCCATCAGTGTGGACATGCTCGATACCGGCATCGACGTGCGCGAGATTGTCAACCTCGTGTTCGCCAAGCCGGTGTATTCCTACACCAAGTTCTGGCAAATGGTCGGACGCGGCACGCGCTTGCTAGAAACCAGCAAACCTAAGCCCTGGTGTACCGACAAGGACGTGTTCCTGATTCTCGATTGCTGGGACAACTTCGATTACTTCAAGCTCAACCCCAAGGGCAAAGAGCTCAAACCCCAGTTGCCGCTACCCGTGCGGCTGGTTGGCCTGCGCCTGGACAAGATTGAGAAGGCCAACGACAGCGGCCTTGCCGACATCGCCGCGCGTGAAATCGCCAAGCTCCGCCTGCAGATTGCCACGCTGCCCAAGGAGTCCGTGGTGATCAAAGAGGCCGCAACAGCACTAGTGCGCCTTGAAGAAGAAAACTTCTGGATCAGCCTCACGCACCCGAAAATTGAATTCCTACGCGCCGAGATCAAGCCGCTGTTTCGCACCGTGTCAGAGGCTGATTTTAAAGCGATGTGCTTTGAGCGCGACCTGCTGGAATACTCTCTCGCCCTGCTCAATGAAGACAAAGAACAAGCCGACACCCTCAAGGAAGGTATCGTGGAGCAAATCAGCGAGCTGCCACTCTCAGTCAGTTTTGTGAAGCAGGAAGAAACCCTGATCCGAGCGGCGCAAACCACGCACTATTGGGCCAAGGCTGACGAAGACGCCTTCGACGAGCTCACGGTAAAACTTGGCCCGCTGATGAAGTTTCGCGAACCAACCACCGGCCAAGACCAAATGCATCTTGATCTGGCGGATGAACTTCACAAGAAGGAATGGGTGGAATTCGGCCCGCAGCACGAGGCTGTTAGCGTCAGCCGTTACCGTGAAATGGTCGAGGCGTTGATCGTAGAGCTGACCGAGCACAACACCGTGCTGCAGAAAATCAAGGGCGGGGAATCGGTCACGCCCGACGAAGCCAACGAACTGGCCGAGTTGCTGCATGAAGAGCACCCCCACATCACTGAGGCCCTGCTGCGCCAGGTCTACAAAAACCGCAAAGCGCACTTCATCCAGTTCATTCGCCACATTCTCGGCATCGAGGTTCTGCAAAGCTTTCCCGATACCGTCAGCGCCGCCTTTGATCGATTCATCCGCGCGCACACCACCCTTAACGGCCGCCAGTTGGAGTTTCTCGGCTTGCTGAAAAATTTCATCGTTGAGCGCGAAAAGGTGGAAAAGCGGGACCTCATCAACACGCCCTTTACGGTCATCCACCCGCAGGGCATACGCGGTGTTTTCAGCCCGGCCGAAATCAACGAAATCCTGCAACTCACCGAACGCTTGGCCGCGTAATAACGGAACAGAAAAGACAAGAGAACACCATGGAATCAAAAGCCATAGAACTGATGAAAAGCCATTTCGATGCCTTGAGCCATACCAGCCCGGAGGAAGGCGTCGAATTCTGGTTTGCCCGCGATCTGATGGAGCCGCTTGGCTATGCCCGCTGGGAAAACTTCCAGACCGCCATCAAACGGGCTATCGAATCATGCGAAACAACGGGATATGCGGCGGGGGATCATTTTCGTGGCGTCACGAAAATGATCGAGATCGGCAAGGGGGGGCAGCGGCCCGTAGACGATTTCATGCTCACCCGCTATGCCTGTTACCTCATCGCCCAGAACGGCGACCCGCGCAAGGAACCCATCGCCTTTGCCCAAAGCTACTTTGCCATCCAGACGCGCAAGCAGGAACTGATCGAGGATCGCATGCGCCTGCAGGCCCGGCTGGACGCCCGCGAGCGCCTGCGCGAGTCGGAAAAAACGCTTTCACAGAATATTTACGAACGCGGCGTCGACGATGCCGGATTCGGACGTATCCGCTCCAGGGGAGATGCCGCGCTCTTCGGTGGCCATACCACCCAGGCGATGAAAGACCGTTTTGGCATTACCAAGACCCGCCCTCTGGCCGACTTTCTACCGACCCTGACCATTGCCGCAAAGAACCTGGCAACAGAAATCACCAATCACAACGTCAGCCAGGATGAGCTGCGGGGAGATCAGGCCATCACCCGCGAGCACGTGCAAAACAACGAAAGCGTGCGCGACATGCTGGGCCAGCGCGGCATCAAGCCCGAACAACTCCCACCGGAAGAAGACATCAAGAAGCTGGAGCGGCGAGTCAAAGCCGAGGAAAAGAAGCTTGTCCAACAGTCGGGAACACTGCCTGCCCCGAAAAACGAAGAATAAGCCGCGAGCTAAAGACCATCACCATGCTGCAAAACAACCCCGAACTCAAAAGCAAGATCGACCAGCTCTGGAACAAATTCTGGAGCGGTGGCATCAGCAACCCGCTTACCGCCATCGAGCAGATCACCTACCTGCTATTCATGAAGCGGCTCGACGAGCTGGATCAGAAGAAGCAGGCCGATGCCGAATTCACAGGCGAAAAGTACACGTCCAAGTTTGAAGGCAAATGGATTCCGTCCGAGTACCGCGCCAAAGCAAGGGAAGACGACACCCAGAAAGAAACTGACAAACGCCACGCCGACGCCAAGATGTACGAAATCGACAAGCGCACACTGCGCTGGAGCGAATTCAAGCGCATGCAGGCCGAAGACATGCTGCAGCATGTGCAGGGCAAGGTGTTCCCGTTCCTCAAGGATCTGAACGGTGCCGAATCGAACTTCACCCACCACATGAAAAACGCGGTGTTTATCATCCCCAAGCCGGCGCTGCTGGTGGAAGCGGTGAAGACCATCGACGAAATCTTCGAGGTGATGGAGCGCGACTCGCGGGAAAACGGCCAGGCTTTCCAGGACATCCAGGGCGATGTGTATGAAATGCTTCTTTCCGAGATTGCCACCGCCGGCAAGAACGGCCAGTTCCGCACCCCGCGCCACATCATCAAGCTGATGGCCGATCTGGTGCAACCGCAACTGGGCCACAAGATTGCAGATCCGGCCTGCGGGTCTGGCGGCTTTTTGCTCGGCGCCTACCAGTACATCGTGACGCAACTGGCGGTTGCCGAAGCAAAGAGGAACAAGACAAAGTTCACCATCACGGAGGACGAAGACGGCTTCGTGCGCACCTCGGTCGCCGCCGCACTCACCGAAAAGGCCCAGGCCATTCTTTCCAGTTCGCTCTGGGGCTACGACATCGACGCCACCATGGTCCGCCTGGGGCTGATGAACCTGATGATGCACGGCATCGACGAGCCGCACATCGACTACAAAGACACACTCAGCAAGAGTTTTGTCGAGGAATCCGAATACGACATCGTGATGGCCAACCCGCCTTTTACCGGCAGCATCGACAAGGGTGACATCAACGAAAACCTGCAACTGGGCACCACCAAAACCGAACTGCTGTTTGTCGAGAACATTTACCGCCTGCTCAAAAAAGGCGGCACCGCCTGCGTGATCGTGCCGCAAGGTGTGCTGTTTGGCTCCGGCGGCGCCTTTAAGACACTGCGCCAGTTGCTGGTGGAGCGTTGCGACCTGAAAGCCGTCATCACCCTACCCAGCGGTGTGTTCAAGCCCTATGCCGGGGTCAGCACTGCAATTTTGTTGTTCACCAAGGTCTGGGGGCCAAAAGACAAAGTCACCCAGCCCGCCACCGAACACGTCTGGTTCTACGAGATGGCGGCCGACGGCTATTCACTGGACGACAAGCGCAGCAAGAAGGATGGCAATGGCGATCTGCAAGACATCGTTGCCAAGTACCACGCCCGTAACCCGGCCACCGATACCGACCGCACGGCGAAATGTTTCATGGTGCCACGCACCGAGATCGCAGATGAAAAGAACAACTACGACCTCTCGTTCTCCCGCTACAAAACCGATGTGTTCGAGGAGGTTCACTACGACGCCCCGGCGCTGATTCTGGATCGACTGATTCAGGCCGAGGTGGGGGATGTGGATGACGCGGAGCTCGCCAAGGTGCAGAGCGGCATCGTGCGCGAGCTCCTGGCGTTGAAGGAGCTAATCCGATGAAGCAGGTGAAGCTCTCTGATCTGTTGGATATTTCAATTGGTCGGACGCCATCAAGAAGCACGCCCGCTTATTGGGGAAAAGGTCATAGATGGGTTTCCATTCGGGACCTTGACTCAAAAGTCATCATTGAAACAAAAGAGCAGATAACGGATCTCGGTGTCAAAAACGCTCGATGCAAGATAGTCCGAAAGGGCACCCTGCTTTTTAGCTTCAAGTTAACCATTGGAAAAATGGCTTTTGCGGGATGTGATCTGTTCACAAATGAAGCAATTGCAGCCTTTCCGATTAAGGACGAGAGAAAACTCAATTCAGACTTTCTCTTTTACGCATTGTTAGCGGCTGTGTAAATGCGCGTAAATCTGGCGGAGTTTGAAACTGGTGACGCACGAAAGCAAAGGGGCCGATCGGCCCCTTTCTGTTTTT
>MESI01000033.1 GCA_001770935.1 Burkholderiales bacterium RIFCSPLOWO2_12_FULL_61_40
TTTGCCTTCGCGCAAGGATTTGACCTCCCAGCCCTCCAGCACCAGCCCGGCCTCAAAGCGTTCTTCGAAGAAATAGTTGTAGGCGGCCTTCTTGTTGTCGGCGATGCGGGTAGCGGTATCAGGTTTTTTGGCCATGGGACTCAAATGGGGGTGACAGACGGGAAAGAAAGAGGTGCTTGTGGGCTTGTCTACAATCCCGCGCAGACCTCCATTCTATGAAAATCGTAACAAAGTCCGTTTTGATCTGGTACAGCCCGGCAGAGATGTATGTGCTGGTGACCGATGTAGCGCAGTATCCGCAGTTCTTGCCGTGGTGTGACCACGCGAAAGTGCTTGACCAGGACAAGGGCGGAATGACCGCGGAAGTGGGCATTTCCTTTGGCGGTGTCCGCCAGACCTTCACGACCCGCAACGCCCATACACCGCCCCATCGGGTGGGTTTGCAATTGGTCAAGGGACCTTTTTCGCGGCTGGACGGCGAGTGGAACTTCCATCCGCTAGGCGATGGCTCACAACGGGCCTGCAAAGTGGAGCTCTCCCTGAACTACGGTTTTGACAATGCCACACTGGGCAAGCTCGTGGGGCCGGTGTTTGACAAGATTGCGGCCAATCTGGTCGATGCGTTTGTCAAACGTGCGCAGCAGGTGTATGGGGATTGAAATGCGGATTTCCGTCACGCTGGTCTACTCTCCTTGCGCCCGTGAAGTCCGTGAGGTGGCCTTGACGGTGGAGCAGGGGTGTACGGCTGCGCAGGCTGTGCATACCAGCGGCTTACTTCAGGAGATGTCGCAAGCCCAGGTGAATGCCCTTGAATTGGGCGTCTGGGGCCGAAAAATACCCACCCAGCATGTCTTGCGGGAGTATGACCGGGTCGAACTCAGCAGACCTCTCACCGTGGACCCCAAGGTGGCGCGGCGGGAGCGTTTTGTACGCCAGGGCGCCAAATCGGCGGGTTTGTTTGCCAAGCGACGCGCGGGCGCCAAAGCCGGGTATTGACCCCGCCATTTCTACCGGGCCTATCTGCAGTCGGCGTTGATCACGCCTTGGATGCGTTTGATTTCGGTGGCGCGCGCTGCGTCATCCATGATTTCCCGTTCACCTGCGGCATTGGTGCGTGCGACGCGTATTCCGGAGTCATACGTTGCCTTGGCTTGTTTGGCCCGGGCACAGTTCTCGACTTTGGCTTTGGTGATGCGCTCTTCTTCCGCCTTGCGCTTGGCGGTCTCTGCGTCTGCGGCTTGCTTCTTTTTGGCTTCCAGCTCTTTTTCGACACCGGCTCCCTTGGGGACAGCAGGCGCTGCCGGTGCCAAGGCGGGGGCGGTTGCGCCTGGCGTTGATTCGGCGTCGGTGCTTGCCGTCTCGGCTGGCTTTGTATTGGGGCCCCGTCCCTGAGGGCGCTTCACAATATTCTTGTCCAATATATCAGCGGGAGGTGCGCGGTCACTGAAAACTCTGCGCCCATCCTTGTCAACCCATTGCCACTGGGCAGAGGCGGCTACGCAGGTCAGGGTCAAGACAGCCGCCAAAAATGCTTGAAACAGTTTCATGGGCGAAGTGTAGCCGCCACGGGCGCATAGGGTGTAAAAAAGCCAACCGCGCCGCACGGGTACAATCCGTCATTTGGAGCTAAGAACATGCGCCTGATCGGCAAAGCGCTCACCTTCGACGACGTCTTGTTGGTGCCAGCGTTCTCCCAAGTCCTTCCCAAGGACACATCCCTCGCCACCCGTTTCTCCCGCAACATCGCTTTGAACCTGCCCCTGGTGTCTGCCGCCATGGACACGGTCACCGAAGCGCGCCTGGCTATAGCCATTGCGCAGGAGGGGGGTATCGGCATCGTCCACAAGAACATGTCGGCGCAGGAGCAGGCGGCGCAGGTGGCCAAGGTCAAGCGGTATGAGTCCGGCGTGTTGCGTGATCCGGTGGTGATAACCCCGCTGCACACCGTGCGCCAGGTCATGGAATTGTCGGACCAGCTGGGCGTGTCCGGTTTCCCGGTCTGCGACGGCGGCAAGGTGGTGGGTATCGTCACCGGCCGCGATCTGCGCTTTGAGACCCGGTATGACCTGCCGGTGAGCCACATCATGACCCAGCGCGACAAGCTGGTCACGGTGCCCGATGGCACCACCCTGGCCCAGGCCAAAGTGCTGTTGAACCAGTACAAGATCGAGCGCCTGTTGGTGGTCAACGACGCCTTTGAACTCAAGGGCCTGATCACCGTCAAGGACATCACCAAACAAACCAGTTTCCCCAACGCCGCGCGCGATGCGCAAGGCAAATTGCGTGTGGGTGCGGCGGTGGGCGTGGGTGAGGGCACCGAAGAGCGCGTAGAGGCCCTGGCCCGCGCCGGAGTGGACGCCATCGTGGTGGACACCGCCCATGGCCATAGCAAAGGCGTGATCGACCGCGTGCGCTGGGTCAAGCAAAACTACCCGCACATTGATGTGGTCGGCGGCAACATCGCCACCGGCGCGGCGGCGTTGGCGCTGGTGGAAGCCGGTGCGGACGCGGTCAAGGTCGGCATCGGCCCCGGTTCCATCTGCACCACACGCATCGTGGCGGGCGTGGGCGTGCCCCAGATCATGGCCATCGACAGTGTGGCAACCGCCCTCAGGGGCACCGGTGTTCCCTTGATCGCCGACGGCGGCATCCGCTACAGCGGCGATATCTCCAAGGCCATTGCCGCCGGTGCCAGCACCGTGATGATGGGTGGCATGTTTGCGGGGACCGAAGAGGCACCCGGCGAAGTCATTTTGTACCAGGGTCGCAGCTACAAAAGCTACCGCGGCATGGGCAGCATTGGCGCCATGCAGCAGGGCAGTGCGGACCGCTACTTCCAGGAATCCACCACCGGCAACCCCAATGCGGACAAGCTGGTGCCCGAAGGCATTGAAGGCCGGGTGCCTTACAAAGGCTCCATGGTTGCCATCGTGTTCCAGATGGCGGGCGGTGTGCGCGCCAGCATGGGCTATTGCGGTGCCGCCACCATCGAAGACATGCAAAACAATGCGGAATTTGTGGAGATCACCACCGCCGGCATCCGCGAAAGCCATGTGCACGACGTGCAAATCACCAAAGAAGCCCCTAACTACAGGGCTGACTAGGCACACCCCCAGGCTGCGCGCACTTCGTGTCGCTGCGCCACCCCCCTTGCAGGGGGCAACACCAGCAGACTGGCGAAGCCAGATCTGCGGTGTTCCTGGAATAAGGCACGCAAACTGAATACACCTCTTCTGCCATGCACCAAAAAATCCTCATCCTCGACTTCGGCTCCCAGGTCACCCAGCTCATTGCCCGGCGCATCCGTGAAGCGCATGTTTTTTGCGAAGTGCATCCCTGCGATGTGAGCAATGAATGGGTCCGCGAATACGCGCGTGACGGCAATCTCAAGGGCATCATCCTGTCCGGCAGCCATGCCAGCACCTACGAAGAGCACGACCTGCGGGCGCCCTCCGTGGTGTACGAGCTGGGCATTCCGGTGCTGGGCATCTGCTACGGCATGTTCACCATGGCGGTCCAGTTGGGTGGCCAGGTTGCCGCCAGCAGCCACCGTGAGTTCGGCCATGCCGACGTGCGTGCCCACGGCCACACCGAGTTGCTCCAGGGTATCCAGGACTACGCCACGGACGAAGGCCACGGCATGTTGCAGGTCTGGATGAGCCACGGCGACAAGGTCACCGAACTGCCGCCTGGCTTCAAGCTGATGGCCAGCACTACCAGTTGCCCGATTGCCGGCATGGCCGACGAAGCACGCCGCTTTTATGCCGTGCAGTTCCACCCCGAAGTGACCCACACCAAGCGGGGCGCGGCCATTCTGGAGCGTTTTGTGCTGGAGATCTGTGGCACACGCGCCGACTGGATCATGGGCGACTACATCGCAGAAGCGGTGGAGCATATCCGTGCCCAGGTGGGCAAGGAAGAGGTCATTTTGGGCCTGTCCGGCGGGGTGGATTCCTCGGTAGCAGCAGCCCTGATTCACCGCGCCATTGGCGACCAGCTCACCTGCGTGTTTGTGGACCATGGTTTGTTGCGTCTGAACGAAGGCGACATGGTGATGGACATGTTTGTCGGCAAGCTGCACGCCAAGGTTGTGCGGGTGGACGCGGCAGACCAGTTCCTGGGCCACCTGGCCGGGGTGAGTGAACCGGAAGCCAAGCGCAAGATCATTGGCCGCGAATTTGTAGAGGTGTTCAAGGCCGAGGCGGCCAAGCTCAAGAATGACCAGTCGCGCCATGTGGCCTGGCTGGCGCAGGGCACGATTTACCCCGACGTGATCGAGTCTGGCGGTGCCAAGACCAAGAAGGCCGTCACCATCAAGAGCCACCACAATGTGGGCGGCTTGCCCGAGCAGTTGGGCCTGAAATTGCTGGAGCCATTGCGTGAGCTGTTCAAGGACGAAGTGCGTGAACTTGGCGTGGCTCTGGGCTTGCCCTACCACATGGTGTACCGCCATCCCTTCCCAGGCCCCGGCTTGGGCGTGCGGATTTTGGGCGAAGTCAAAAAGGAATACGCCGATTTGCTGCGCCGCGCCGATGCCATTTTCATCGAAGAGTTGCGCAACTTTATCGACGCCGAGAGCGGCAAGAGCTGGTACGACCTGACCAGCCAGGCCTTCACGGTGTTTTTGCCGGTGAAAAGTGTGGGTGTCATGGGCGACGGCCGTACCTACGACTACGTGGTGGCGCTACGCGCGGTACAAACCAGCGACTTCATGACCGCCGACTGGGCCGAACTGCCCTACGCCCTGCTCAAAAAAGTGTCCAGCCGCATCATCAACGAAGTGCGCGGCATCAACCGGGTTACCTATGACGTGAGCAGCAAACCACCTGCCACCATCGAGTGGGAGTGATTTGATGTCTGGCATCGACTGGCAACACGCGGCACCGCCAAGTACCGGTAGGCTATTGCAACATTTATGATTCTGCTACATTGAGTTTGTTCAAACGCTGCAAATTATGAATCTCCATGCGTCGCATCCAGTTCTTTGAATTTGAGGATCAACACTGGTTACCTGCTTCTATCAGGAATGGAATTACCGATTTTTTACAGTTTTCTGTTGAATACGGTGATTTATATAAGGGTTTCGCCAATCGGCTTTCCAAGGCTCTAGATAGAAGCGGTGATACACAAATTATTGACCTCTGCTCCGGGGCGGGCGGTCCTATGAAATCATTGTTGAAACATATTCCAGATGTCAATAGTGGCAGAATAAAAGTACATTTGACTGATTATTATCCCAATCTTCCAGCATTGTCTGAACTCGCGCGTACAGTCCCGATCTGCTTCACTTATTCAAAGGATGCTATATCAGCATTGGATGTGCCGTCCTCTATGGCAGGATTTCGGACACTTTTTTCATCTTTCCACCATTTCAATGAGCGTGATGCCACGCGCATACTGCAAGACGCGGTGGCGAAGAAGCGAGGCATCGCCATTGCCGAGTTAACTCAAAGACACGCACTGCTATTGGTGTACATGTTTTTCACACCTTTCTTGGTGTTGTTCGCATCCCCGTTTCAGAAACCATTTCGCTGGTCCAGACTATTTTGGACCTACGTGCTTCCTGTAATCCCGCTGGTAGTTGCTTTTGACGGTTTCGTTTCCTGCTTGCGAACTTACACCCCCGAGGAGTTAATGAAAATGGTGCATGGGATTGCTGGCTACGAAGATTATGAATGGCAGGCTGGCGTGGAGTGGATTGGGGTATTGCCAATCGGTGTGACTTACTTGATTGGCCTTCCAAGGAAGGCAACGTGAAGACTCCTGCTAACCGTTAAACATGCCAGCTATACCACCGGTAAATCTGGCAAGCACTCCCCAATTTAAAAAGCAGTTTGGTTTAACGCCGACTGACTAGCAGCCCCATAAACAGTCCTGCGCCTGCGGCAACGCCTATGGCTTTCCAAGGGTTTTCATGGACATACTCATCCGTTGCATGGCTCGTGGCCTTAACCTTGGCAACAGCTGTTTGCTGAAGGCGCGCCAGATCAGCTTTCGCCTGACTCATTTGGGTCTGCACCCGGCTGCGGATATTTGCAGCTCCATCACTTGCCTGATTGGAGGTAACACGCAACAACTCCTCCGCATCTTCAATAACCACCCGCAGGTCGTTCAATAGTTTGCTTTTATTGACTTCGGTCATGTCATTCATAGTGAATCTCCATGGTGTTAAAAAGTATTCTTGATGCTAAAGAGGCCCCTACTTTTCATCTTGATAAAAATCACAGCCAATAACCAAGTTCTCAAAGTGAGTTCGGTACGATCAAACGCTCCAGTCCGCTGGTGATGCATGCGTACCCGCTAGGTTTCGTGGGCATCGCGGCACAGATTCTCCCGCGAGCTACAAAAGGCGCAGGGGGGGGGGCTTGTATATAACGAAATGGGTGAATCCCACTGGCGAAAAAACCAGGGTCCGTGCTGTCGAGTTATTTGACAGCGATTGAATTTGGTGTCGATGCTCAAATGGTTTTGTGTCCCGAATTGCATTTGCAAGTATTTGATTTTTAAAGGTTTTTTTCTTTTTTAATGCAGAAGTAGTTGCAGCTGGCACATACTTTGCCTACGTGGGCTAGCGGTTCATCTCGAACCTAACTAGGAGTAAATCATGAGACTTTTGAAGAAACTTGCAGGCGTCGCGGCAGCAGTAACTCTGGTGGGGATGGCCGCACCGGCATCGGCCATCATTGTTGGGGGTATAGATTTTGGTATTCTTGGCGCGAATCCAACCAATACCCACCTGGAAACCGCAACGCTCGCTCAGACGTACATTGATGGGGTGGGTCAGGCCGCTACAGCTTATGGCCTGATCACGAGTGTCAATGGCGATCTTTCGTATTGCGCGGACGGTTCAGCAAACTGTTCGCTGTACTATATAACGCATTCAACGACGCGCACTTTTACGCCACTTGGTGGTGGACTGAGCTACGCCTCGTTGGGCGGTACGACGATCGATGTTTACTATTCGGCAAGTGCTGCTAGCAATCTGCTAAACCAAAATTCCACTTCCAATTTGGCGCTCATTTCGGGACTGACTCCGTGGGCGACGTTCTTGGGTGCCGCAGGTGTTGACTTAACCGACACTGGTGCGGACCAAAACGCCACCGGCATTTTGACTGGCCAATCCCTTAGTGCCACTGGTACAGGCTTGGTGTCCGTCAACGCCGCAGATGGTATTGGTGATGCCTCGGTTGAGGCCTACCTAAACACAAACTCCATAGCCGCATTTGGTGGAAATCCAAATGCAGATATTGCGTTCACAACCTCATCAAATGATGTAGTGCTCAATCCATTCGATCTTGCAGGTCCAGAGGGTGATAGCTGCCGAAGCGCTCAAGAAGTGGGTGACTTTTGCTTTGCGGGTACGGCAGATCTTCGTGGTGCCACCGCAGTCCCGGAGCCGAGTTCACTGGCCCTTATTGGTCTCGGCCTGGGGGGGCTGGCGTTCTATCGCCGCAAAGCGCGCCGCACCTGATAGCTTCCTGGGCTCTGGTTCGCAATGCACGCAAAGCGCATTTGAGCGCGTCCGAGAGGCACATGGTGCGGAAAGAGCCGGTAGCCCGGCTCTTTTTTTTGGTGCCCCCAGCATGGACGCACTCCGGGGAGAAAATTTCCAGGCGAACGGGACACAGCGAGAGGAGTGAATGAAATTGGACACACATCACCGGTAACGGCCGGGGGCCATCAGGTCATAGGGGTCAAGGTCCTTGCGTAAGCGGCTTTGGAATACTTTGGAATCCGTTTGCCATGCTGCCAGAGTCCCCATGGCATCCACTCCAATGCGGTACGGAAACCACCCATTGGTCCGGCCTGTGGCCAGTAGTTCGTGGTAGCAGGCCTGAGCAGCGGTCTCAGCACTTTTGGCACTTAGATCGAACAGCAAAGGTGTGGTGCTGTCAAACAAACGGTCGTTGATTGAGGTCAGCGTAATCAGAGGCTCTATGCCATGCTTTTGCGTTACCCGTATTACCATGTCAAGATAGGCGCGCACATCGGTGGGGCGCATGGGGACCAGCGGAGCGTACCAAATGAGACCACAGCCATCGCGCGATGGATCCTTGAATCCTCCCTTTTGGGCGATCGGATTGCGCCAGTAGGCCAGCGGCAATGCGGTTTCGTTGGGGCGACCCGCAACTAACTCAAAGGAGCGCGCCAGTGTTTCCGCCAAGGCTGTCAAATGCCTGCCTGGAGCTCCAGGAATCCAATGTGCGATTCGAACCAGCGATTTCGTGCGACCAGGTGTTAAAAACAACATTCGACTGCATGAGCTTGATAGCGCCATTTTCATTTCTTTTTGTGCTGCAGCCACTATGCGATGGGTTCCGTATAAAGTGGCAAGTCCGGTCCACGGCATGACATGGTATTGCCGCCCTAACTGTTGAATTACTGCGCGTGGAATCAAGCCATCAGCCCCAATATTGTCGGCTGGAAATGGCGCTGACATGCTTAAAACACGATGTTGATTCATCAGATTAATGGCCCCTATTGTGCCGGGTAGTTTGATGAGAAGAGTGCGAATGGCCTGGACAGCAGGGGCCAGCAATGCATCCTCTTTCAGACCAAAAAAACAGGCCTTGACACATTCGGGGCGCCGGAATAATACGATGGACATGCGGGTGACTATGCCGAATCCACCTTGTGTGAACAGCCCTGCTGAATACGGGCCAATGCCCCATTTGAATAGGCGAGCCAAGTTGTCACCGCCAGCTTCTCTTAACGCGGTGCGGTATAGGCTGCCGTCGGGCAAAACCGCCTCCAAATCCGTCACTGCACCAAAGTGGTCCGCATGGGGCGTAATGCCATAGCCGCGCTCTAGTGCATTTCCAATAAGGCTGCAGTTCGGGCCGGCACCAGTTACGGGCACCAAGTAGGGATGCTTTCCGGCGTCCAGAAAGTTGGCCAGCATGCCTTGCGTTACGCCGGGCTCCAGAGTGACAACGCCCATTTCCGCGTCAAAATCGATAATTTCTACGAGGGCTGATAAATCGATGATGGTGCAGTTGTCGCGCACAGGAAGGGCAGTTCCATATCCCCAATTGTGCCCTGTGCTGATCGGGTAAACCGGCACCCGATGCTGGCTGGCAATACGCATGACCTCTTGCAACTGTGCACGGTTTTCAATCAGAAGACCGGCCGCAATATGCCGATGTGAAGCACTTGTATCGCTGCCGTAGGCAACGGCAGCAGCTTCTCCGAGAAGCACTCTTGATCTCCCCAAAAGCATCTGCCATTGATGGATGGCGGCGGAGAGATCCATTGCGCACTCCTTCGCTTAGCTGGCCCCTTTTGAAGAATATGGAAAACGTCGAAACTGCTTTTGTGCTTTATCAAGTTTTTGGACCCAAGGTCCGCACACATTAGTGCTTTCTGCATCAGATGGTTATGTCTATGAAAATACTATTGACCGGAGCTGCCGGCTTCATTGGAATGAGCACAGCTCAACGTTTGTTGGAACGCGGAGATGAGGTAGTTGGGCTGGACAATCTGAATGACTACTACGACGTTACTCTTAAAGAAAGTCGTTTGCAGCGACTTATGTCGTATGCGGGTTTCCGTTTCGTAAAAATGGACGTTGTGGATCGAGTTGGTATAGCTGGTCTATTTTCGGCAGAAAAATTCGATCGCGTTGTGCATCTTGCCGCCCAAGCAGGCGTGCGCTATTCCCTGAAAAACCCCCATGCCTATATTGACAGCAACATCGTGGGATTTGTCAATATTCTTGAAGGTTGCCGATACGCAAAAGTCCAGCATCTCGTATACGCGTCAAGTTCCAGTGTTTATGGTGGAAATACCAAGATGCCTTTTTCCGAGCACGACGGCGTAGACCATCCCGTAAGCATGTATGCAGCAACCAAAAAGGCCAATGAGTTGATGGCGCACACCTACAGCCACTTGTATGGGTTACCCACAACTGGGTTACGATTTTTCACGGTGTATGGTCCCTGGGGACGGCCTGATATGGCATTGTTTCTGTTTACAAAAGCCATTCTGGAAGGACGTCCAATAGATGTATTCAATAACGGACAAATGCAACGGGACTTCACCTTTGTGGATGATATTGTCGAAGGCGTACTTAGGGTATTGGACTGCACCGCAGCGAGTAATCCTGCCTTCAACTCAGACCATGCTGACCCTGCAACAAGCAATGTCCCCTACAGAGTGTTCAACATCGGAAATAACAATCCTGTTGCCTTGCTTGACTTTATCGCATGCATAGAAAATTCCTTAGGAAAAAAGGCGGATATCAATTTTTTTCCATTGCAAGATGGGGATGTGCCTATCACTTACGCCAATACAGATGCATTAAATCAGTGGGTTGACTTTGTTCCGTGTACCCCCATTGACCATGGCATCCACCGCTTTGTAGCGTGGTACTGCGACTACTACAAAATTGGAGCTTAAAAAATCGACAGCTTAACGCGCGAGTTGCTTTGTCATCGCTTGTACCGTTGACGCATGTTTTCGTGAGGCTTGCATAAGGTTGAATTCGTGCGAAATGTCAAGATGAAAAATGCCGTCAGGAAGAGACTTCAGACTGTGATTTGTGCTTGGTTGTCGAAGAAATGTACGACGAAATTTTGACATATTTACAGGCGAATTCAGTTAACTTGCATGGGAGACCATTTTGAAAAATTTCAATGGCATGATGAAGATGGCTTTGCGTTTGGCAACAGTTGTTTTTGCTGTGGGCTTCCTTGTCGCATGCGCCGGTTATTCCAATTCCTACCCTTTGGCCCCCGTGGTAGCTACAACGCCGGGGCATGACTACATAGTCGGTGCAGGGGATACGCTTAATATCATTGTGTGGCGAAATCCTGAACTTTCTATGATTGTCCCGGTACGCCCCGACGGAAAAGTTTCAACGCCACTGGTCGATGAGCTAGAAGCACAAGGAAAGACTTCAGTGGAAATCGCCCGCGACGTTGAAAAAGCCCTGAGTAAATTGGTTCGCGACCCCGTTGTAACGATTATCGTGACCAGCTTCGTCGGTCCTTACGCCGAACAAATTCGCGTTATTGGCGAGGCAGCCAAACCACAGTCTCTTCCCTACAAACAAAAGATGACGGTATTGGACGTCATGATAGCGGTTGGTGGGTTGACCGATTTTGCGGATGGTAACAGTGCATCCATCACCCGCGTATCTGAAGGGGATAGCCGCTATTCGGTGCGTTTGAAAGATCTTATAAAACGAGGCGATATATCTGCGAATGTAGAGATGAAGCCCGGCGACATTCTCATTATTCCACAGGGTTGGTTCTGACCCCTTTTCATTTGGTATCCATTTCTTTTGCCTGTGTTGGCGTGATAGTGCTCGAAAACAAACCCAGAGACTGTAGCAATGGACGAATTGATTGGACAAATATCCACAGCTGCGAGAGGCATGTGGAAGCATCGCTGGCTAGGCATGTTGATTGCTTGGTTGGTTATGGTGCTCGGGGTCGCTGTCGTGCTTTTAGTGCCTGACAAATACGAAGCATCAGCCCGGATTTTTGTAGATACCCAGTCCATCTTAAAACCCCTGATGTCTGGCTTGGCAGTGCAGCCCAACGTGAATCAGCAGGTGGTAATGCTGAGTCGAACGCTCATCAGTCGCCCCAATGTCGAGAAGTTGATTCGTATGGCTGACCTGGACTTGAAGAGCCAATCCAGGGCTGCGCAGGAAGCGCTGGTTGACGAGCTAATGAAAACCTTGGAAATCAAGAATGTGGGGCGCGATAACCTGTATGTTTTGTCATTCCGGGATACGAGTCCGGAAAAGGCGAAGAAGGTGGTTCAGTCTTTGGTATCCATTTTTGTTGAATCCAGTCTAGGAGACACTCGAAATGATTCCAATATGGCCAGAAAATTTATTGATGAGCAGATTAAAACCTATGTCGGAAAGCTTGAGGAAGCAGAAGCACGCTTGAAAGAATTTAAAGTCAGAAATATTGAAATTCAAAATGCCGAAGGCATAGACATGGCTGGACAGCTTAGTGTCATTAGCAGTCAGCTGAACCAAGCGCGACTCGATTTGCGTGAGGCGGAAAATGCGCGTGACGCAGCCAAACGTCAGCTGGATGCAGAAAAATCACAAAGCACGGACGCCACCTCACGCAGTCTCTTGCAGGAATCTGCGGTGATGATATCAACTCCTGAAATTGATGGACGTATTGAGGTGCAAAAACGCAACCTCGATATGCTATTGCAGCGCTTCACCGAAGAGCATCCCGACGTAGCAAGTACAAAGCGCTTAATTGAAGAGTTGGAGGTTCTTAAGCGCAAAGAACTTCAGGCGTTGCGAAAAACGGCGATGGCCAATCCACCGACGGTATTCAATAACAGTCTGGCTTACCAGGAGCTGAATCGCATGCTGGCTACATCAGAGGTTCAAGTGGCCTCGTTGCGAGCGAGGGTGGGTGAATATGCGGCGCGTTTCAATCGAGCCCGAGAGCTGATGAAAACGGCTCCGCAAATTGAAGCTGAATTCGCACAGATGAATCGTGATTACGACATCAATAAAAAAAATTACAACGACCTTGTAGCCCGGCGTGAATCTGCTGCACTGTCTGGTGATCTGGAGAGTGCCGCTGGCGTCGCCGATTTTCGGTTGATTGATCCACCTCGGGCCTCACCCAAGCCAGTTGCCCCTAATCGTCTTTTGCTGATGCCTTTAGCGCTGCTGGTGGCGCTTGGAGCTGGGTTTTTTGCCGCACTTCTTGCCAGCCGTATGCATGCTGTTTTTTTTGATGCGCGCTCCCTTCGCGATGTGGTTGGTTTGCCACTACTGGGCGTGGTTACCTTGGTTATGGATTCCGGGGCAGCGATGCAAGAGAAGTCAAATTTGAAAAAATTTCTGGGCGCGTCAGGTGCGTTGCTTGGTTTTTTTGTTGCAGGAATGGTTGTTTTGTCACAAATGTCCGGTCGGGCGGGATGAATACTATGAGTAGTCTGATTGAGCAAGCAGCGCAACGCCTAGAACAACTTCGCACAGCGGGGGCAGATATTCCCGATGGCGTACCCATCGCACAAGCAAATAAAGAAGCGCTGAATGCGCCAAGTGGGGCTCAGAGCAATTCTTTGTCTCGACGGGTTGAAATTGATTTGGAGGCGCTTTCAAAGGCCGGTATTGTTAGTCCCAATGCGCCTCGGTCCGCAATTGCGGACCAATTTCGAGTGGTCAAACGACCACTGATTGGCAACGCCATGGGCAAGGGTGCCTCACCGATCATTAACGGAAATCTGATCATGGTGACTAGTTCCCTGCCAGGGGAAGGTAAGACCTTCACAGCCATCAATTTGGCTATGAGTATGGCTACGGAGTTGGATTACACGGTGATGCTGGTGGATGCGGATGTGGCACGCCCATCTGTGATGACGGTGTTAGGGTTGCCTGCAGGTGCAGGCTTGCTTGATCTTGTATTGGATGAGTCCATGGATTTGTCCAGCATGTTGCTAAAAACAAATGTTGACAAGCTCACTTTGTTGCCAAGTGGAACGCCGCATCCACGTGCCACCGAACTTCTGGCCAGCGACGCGATGATTAATTTGTTGAATGATATGGCCAGGCGCTACACAGACCGCATCATCATTTTTGATTCGCCACCCCTACTTCTTGCCACCGAAGCGCGGGTGTTGGCCTCCCATATGGGGCAAATTGTGATGGTGGTTCAGGCCGAAAGGACCTTGCAAAGCGATGTTGTTCTGGCTCTCTCGACCATTGATGCTTGCCCCGTCAAATTAATGCTTTTGAATCAAGCAAGAACAGTATCAAAGGGAGGCTATGAATATGGTTATGGGCATGTATACGGATATGAATATGGATTTGAAGTCCAGCAGGCTTGATCGCATTCATCGTCTTGTTGATCAGCATGTGTAGTTATTTGCCAAAAAAGCCGATTCAAATGTGCATTGTCCGTCTTTCGGTTGCAGGAGTATTAGCTTGGGTATCTGCGAGTGCCTATGGGCAGGAAGCAGACTCCAGCGATGTGATGCGAGGGTGGTCGATTGTGCCTCGTGTAACCATTGCGGAAACGTTTACTGACAACGTCGCTTTGGTGAATTCAGGCAGGCAGGCAGAGCAAATTACGGAAATCAGTCCTGGAGTTCGGATTACCAGTGACGGAAGTCGAGTCAAGGCGTATCTGGACTATGCATTGAGCGGTGTTGCTTATGCACAAAATTCGTCACCGAATCGTTCACAAAACGCACTCAACACGTTTGGCAGCATTGAAGCGCTTGACCAATGGTTGTATCTCGATTTCAGTGGAGCGATATCGCAACAGTCTATTTCCGCCTTTGGGACGCAGTCCAGTGACGAGAAACTCATCAATCCAAATAAAACAGAGGTCGCCAGCTACAGAGTGTCGCCCTATTTTCGAGGCCGTTTGGGCAGCATGGTTAACTACGAGGCGCGTTACAGCCGAACCTTGACGCACAGCAATGCAAGCGAAGCGTCCGGTGTCGCGACATCAGATAGTGCCGTTTATTTACGTGGTGACACTGCATTTAGAAGTCTAAACTGGTCTAGCAACGTCAACCGTCAGGTGATTGACTACAGCGCCGGTCGTTCAACCGAGGCTGACAGCGTTGACGCTGGTTTGTCCTATTCTGTGACGCCACAGTTCATTGTGTTTGCCAATGCGGGGCGTGAATCCAGCAATTACACGAGTTTCGACAAACAGTTCTATAACACCCACAGTTTTGGTGCAAGCTGGTTTCTCACCGAGAGGACCCGCTTTTCGGTATCGCAGGCACGCCGCTCATTTGGGGAAACGCACAGTTTGATGTTTGAACACCGAACTGCACTCACAGTGTGGAAAATCACCGATACACAAGACATCTCTGCAGCGCCAAGTCAGACTGGTATTTTGGCCAATGACACCAATCCAGGCGCACCGGTGATCAGTGGATTTTTGTCGTCTGCAGTATCTCAGCAACATAGACAAGACTTGTCACTTACGTTATTGGGGATACGGGATACAGTCACTTTTGTTGCAGGGGGAAGCGAAAATCGCAGGCTGGACACAATTTCTTCGGGTATCGATGATTTAAGTACATCCATGGTTCGCCAATTGGGATTTAGTGTTGACTATTTGCACCGTTTGACACCAGATTATTCACTGGAATTATTTGGTTCCCAACAAAGAACATTCGATCTTCTGGGGCTCCAAGATGCTACTTTGTATCTTGTAAATATCAAACTAACAGGCACGGTCGGTCGATATACGACTGCATCAGTGGGCGCCCGGCGCTCAGTATTCAACAGCGTTACGTCTTACGACGAATCCGCCATTTTTTGCAATTTGACCATGCAGTTTTAATCTATGTATGAAGCTTATTACGGATTGAGCAGCAAGCCATTTCAGCTCAATCCAGATCCCAGTTTCTATTTCGGAAGCAAGCAGCACCGTCGGGCGAAGGCCTACCTGGAATACGGCGTTCAGCGAAATGAAGGATTCATTGTTATTACAGGGGAGGTCGGTGCAGGCAAGACCACCATAGTGCGCGGATTATTGGCTAGTCTTGATCCCAATAAGGTGGTATCTGCCCATTTGGTCACCACGCAATTGGATGCCGAAGATACCTTGAGATTGGTTGGGGCAGCCTTCGGAGTGCGGGTTAAGGATGTCTCGAAATCTGATGTCCTTATGTCTTTGGAGGCATATCTTTTAAGCCAGACAAGTCAGGGCAAACGCTGCCTTCTGATTGTCGACGAAGCCCAGAATCTCACACCTAGGGCCGTAGAGGAGCTGCGCATGCTATCCAACTTTCAGCACGGACAGCAAGCTTTGTTGCAGACATTTCTGGTCGGGCAGCCAGAATTTCGCGCTATCTTGCAAAGCCCTACTATGCAGCAGCTTAGGCAAAGGGTGACTGCAACTTGTCATATTGGGCCCTTGGACGCGCAAGAAACGCAGGGCTATATAGAGCACCGATTGCATTGTGCTGGTGCGTCAGGACGCTCCGCCTTCGATTCCACGGCATTTGAGCCTATTTTCCTTGCATCAGGGGGCATTCCCCGTCGTGTGAACCTGATTTGTGATCGACTTCTGCTGATGGGTTTTTTGGGTAACAAAGAAGCCATTGGTCTTGCTGACGTCAATGAGGTAGTTGGTGAAATCCGCGCGGAGTCAGCAGAATCCGTCGCGCCATCAGCGGATGACAAATCTGAGTGGCAGAGTTCAGGCTTGCAAGAGGGGGGCGGTGCGCAAGCCGCTTATCTCAATCACTCCAAGCTTCAAGTTGCACCTGACTTGGCGAACGCGATAACCCGGCATATTGACGGATTGGGCGCAGAACAATACGACGGACGCCTGAGGCGTTTGGAAGGCAGCGTTTTGCGCCTGGAAAGAATCAGCCTCGAAATTTTGGTCATGCTGCAAAAAATTATTTCAGCTGCGAGTAGACCTGGTCAGGAGAAACTCTAATGAAAATGCGGGTGTGTGGAGGTGTGCCTTGTGTTGAGACAAGCCCCATCATGTGCGTGGTGGGGGCTCGGCCAAATTTCATGAAAATGGCCCCTGTTCTCAGGGCCATGTCGGCGCATGTTCCTCCATTGCCAGCGGTACTGGTGCATACAGGGCAACATTACGACAAAGATATGTGTGATGGCTTGTTCGAGGCGCTTCACCTTCCTCAGCCGGATATCAATCTTGAGGTTGGATCTAGTACGCATGCTGTTCAAACAGCAAATATTATGTGCAAGTTCGAACCGGTTCTTGATGCACACAAGCCCTCATGCGTTGTAGTTGTGGGGGACGTGAATTCGACATTGGCTTGTACTTTGGTTGCTGTCAAAAAAAATGTCCCATCGGTGCATATTGAAGCTGGCCTGCGCAGCTATGACCGGTCCATGCCAGAAGAGGTAAACCGTGTGTTGACGGATCAAATTTCTGATCGGCTTTATATTACGGAGCGCATGGCGCAAGAGAACCTGCGCCAAGAAGGCATACCTTTGGACCGGGTATGTTTTGTCGGCAATGTCATGATTGATTCCGTAATGCATGGCATAGCCGATGCCCGAGGTGCAGAGGACACACTACATACATTCAATATTGACCCGGCGTTGGTAAACGGCCCATTCGGTTACGGTGTTGTTACATTGCATCGTCCATCCAACGTGGATCATCCAGAGACTTTGCGTGCACTGCTGGATGTACTGCTTGAGGTGTCCGCCAGCATTCCTCTGGTGTTTGCGGTACATCCCCGTACACGCGGAGTTATTGAACGCTCTGGTTTGATGCCTCTGATAGATCCTATGCGTATCGTGATGTTGCCCGCCCAGGGATATCTTGAAATGCTGGGGTTTTTGGCTGGCGCATCACTGGTTCTGACCGATTCTGGTGGTCTACAGGAAGAAACCACCGCACTTGGAGTGCCTTGTCTGACGCTGCGCGACAGCACCGAACGCCCCATCACCGTTGAGCAGGGCACCAACACTTTAGTGGGGCGCAATCGGGACGCCATTTGTGGCGCAGTCAATGAAATCTTGACGGGCAATGGCAAGCGCGGCCGGATTCCTGAATTGTGGGATGGACATGCTGCCGAACGAATTGTGGCGGATCTGTACCAATGGTTGCATACGAAGGTGGCTGCGATGGCTCCAAAAACAGCCAGTCATTAGAAAACCTACATGACCGCTTCAAACATTGTCAACGCACTAACGATTGATGTTGAAGACTATTTTCAAGTCTCTGCATTTGCCCCGCATATACCAAGATCTGAATGGAATACGCGAACCTGCCGCATCGAACGCAATGTGGATCGCATACTTGAAATGCTTGCCGGAAGAAATACTAAAGCGACCTTTTTCACTCTTGGATGGATTGCGGAACGTTACCCGCAAGTGGTAAGAAATATTTCCAAAGAGGGGCACGAGTTGGCCAGTCATGGTTATGGTCACGAACGTGTGAGTGATCAGACGGCGGATGCATTTTTTGCGGACATTCAGTTGGCAAAATTTCTGCTGGAAGATTTAACGGGCAATGAAGTGCATGGATACAGGGCTCCCAGCTTTTCTATTGGAGAAGGTACTCTTTGGGCCTTTGATTGCATGGCACGTGCCGGCTACCGCTACAGCTCCAGTATTTATCCCATTCGCCACGACCACTATGGTATGCCGAGTGCGCCCAGGTTTGTCCACGAGGTGCGTCCTGGTCTGATCGAAATTCCGATGACGACATTGCGGTTTTTGAATCGAAATTTCCCTTCCGGTGGAGGCGGTTACTTTCGATTGCTTCCCTATGCAGTATTTCGCTGGATGCTCAAACAAGTGAATTCGACCGATGGCGAGTCCGGCGTTTTCTATTTCCATCCTTGGGAACTTGATGTTGAACAGCCTCGCATCGGAGGTATCAGCAGAAAGACACGATTTCGCCATTATTTGAATATTGACCGCATGCAGGAGCGTTTGAACCAGCTTTTGCTTGATTTTAAGTGGGGCCGCATGGACGAAGTCTTTTTAAATAGGCCAAATCAATATGCTTCAGTCGTTTGAACATTCAGATTTAACCATCCGGCGATTGCAACCCAATGACATGGCCACCGCTGTGCGTTGGGATGAATTCGTTATGTCACATCCCGCGGCAACATTTTTTCATCGCGCAGGGTGGCAAAGAATTGTGCGCGGCATATTTCAGCATGACACTTATTTTTTGTATGCCGAACTGAATGGTTGCATTCAGGGCGTATTGCCTTTAGGGCATATCAATAGCTGGTTGTTTGGAAGCTCTTTGGTTGGCCTTCCATTCGCAGTGTATGGCGGAGTGGTTTCCAATGGGCAGCATGTTGAAAAACTCCTGGAAATGGAGGCATACCGCATTGCAAAACACCTGGATGTTGAACACGTTGAATGGCGAAATATAAATCCGCGCCACGCGGACTGGCCTGTTCAGAGTTTGTACTACACCTTCCGAAAAAATCTATTGTCCAATGATGAGGCCATCATGTTGGCCATTCCTCGCAAACAGAGGGCTATGGTACGCAAGGGTATAAGAAATGGTCTAAAGGGCCAGATCGACCAAGACGTTGAACGGTTTTTTGTGCTCTACGCTGACAATGTTCATCGGCACGGGACCCCCGCCTTGCCTAAGCGCTACTTCGAGGCTTTGATGGCTGAGTTCGGCGCTGATTGTGAAATTTTTACCGTGACCACTTCTGATGGCCTCGCGCTTAGTGGCGTGTTGAGCTTTTATTTTCGTGATGAAATTTTGCCCTACTACGCGGGTGATATTGAGTCCGCACGCGAAATGGCCGCCAACGACTTCAAATACTGGGAGTTGATGCGCCGTGCAAGCGAACGTGGCGTCAAAGTATTTGATTTTGGCAGAAGCAAGTTGGGCAGTGGTTCCTATGCATTCAAAAGAAATTGGGGTTTTGAGCCGACACCACTGCATTATGAATATTGCTTGTACAAACGCAACGCCATTCCGCAAAACAACCCATCCAATTCCAAATACAAGCTGCTGATTTCAACATGGCGGCGCCTGCCTCTTGGCCTGGCAAACTGGTTGGGGCCTTTCATTGTGAGAAATCTTGGATGAGTGCCACCACGGTTGTTTTACCTGTACCGTCTGCTTTGGCGCATCGTTGGCGACATGCGCTGATTGCACTGTCGCTTTCGTTGGCGTGGATTGCTATTTTGTACCGTGATGCGGCTACTTCAATGGTAATGATCTGGGCTCGGTCTGAGACCTTCATGCATGGATTCTTGGTAATTCCCATAGTGTTCTGGCTTGTGTGGCGAAAGCGTCTGTCCATTGCTGCCCACAGGCCTGATCCGATGATTCCGGCCTTGCCAATGGTTGCATTTTTCGGGCTGACTTGGGCAATGGGTGAGTTGGCATTTACCAACTCATTGACTCAGCTGGCTTTTGTTGCACTACTTGTGCTTGCAGTACCTTGCGTATTGGGAAGTTCTGTCGCTCGAATAATCGCATTTCCGCTGGGGTTTATGTTCTTTTCCGTTCCATTGGGGGAGTTTCTTTTGCCGACACTAATGGAATGGACAGCGGACTTTACAGTCTTTGGACTGCGATTGAGTGGTGTTCCAGTTTACCGCGAGGGGCTCAATTTCGTTATTCCATCGGGTCATTGGTCTGTAGTTGAAGCGTGCAGTGGAGTGCGTTACCTTATCGCTTCACTCACTGTCGGAAGCATCTTTGCCTATTTGAATTACCGGTCCAGAAAGCGCCGCGCCATGTTTGTGTTGGTTTCGGCACTTGTTCCCTTGGTTGCTAATTGGGTTCGTGCCTACATGATCGTCATGTTGGGGCACCTATCGGGCAACAAACTTGCGGTTGGAGTTGATCATCTGATCTACGGGTGGATATTTTTTGGTGTGGTCATTGTTTTGATGCTTGCCGTGGGTTCACACTGGACAGAACCTGAACAGGTGGCAACCTCCATGGCTCCGGAGATTTTGAAGGTGAAAAAGGCGGCAACAGTGGCCAGGCTTTGGGGTGTGACGGCAATTCTTGCAGTGTTGGTTGCCTTGCCTCATATGGCATTGTGGTTCCTTGAGCGAGGTCCCAGCACTGCCGTGGTCTCATTCATGGAGCCACCAACAATAGGGTCCCACTGGCAATTGACGCGTCCAACGGCATTTAATTTCACACCCGCATATCAAAACACATCTGAAAAAATTCATGCAAGTTATGTCTATCAAGGACGGACTGTGGGCCTCTACATCGGGGTTTATAGAAGGCAGGATTACCAGCACAAATTGGTGGCTTCAGACAATGTATTGGTGGCCAGAAATGACCCTCGATGGGCGTTGATATCCAGTGGCGAAAAAGTCATCGCCTTTGAGAATGACCTTCATGCTGTGCATGCCAACGAATTGCGCGGCGCATCTCTCACGGAGTCGGATTTGAAGGCGAATTTGTTGGTTTGGAAAGTCTATTGGATTAATGGAACTCTCACTGCCAGTGATTATCTCGCCAAGGTTTACGGTGCAATTTACCGGCTGATGGGGCGCGGAGATGATTCGGCGGTCATTGTTGTGTACACCCCCAAGGGAAAAGACGGAGAGGGTGATGTAAACCTGGAGTCGTTTTTTTCGGATGGTTACGTAACCATCAATGAATTTTTGTTGAAAGCAAGTGATCGCAATTGACTTGAGCGCTCCTGAAAATGCATATGCCAAGGAGGATTTGTTATGACGGTAGTTGCAGTGATTGGCTTGGGTTATGTGGGGTTGCCACTGGTTGTTGAATTTGGAAAACATTTTCGAACCATTGGATTTGACATTGCTTTGTCCAAAGTCGCGTCGTGTGTTCGAGGCGTTGATCCTTCGCGTGAATTATCAGATGATGAAATGCGTGCCTCTCCACATGCCATATTTACTTCAGACCCTGAATTATTAACAGAGGCCGATGTCATCATTGTGGCGGTTCCAACGCCTGTAGACAACGCACATATTCCTGACTTTCGTCCGCTCATTGGTGCCAGCACCAGCGTAGGGTGCCATATGAAACGGGGTGCGATTGTGGTTTATGAATCCACAGTTTATCCGGGGGCAACCGAAGAAGTTTGTATCCCCGTCCTGGAACGCGAGTCGGGTTTGATGTGGAAGCAGGATTTCTTTGTGGGTTATTCGCCTGAACGCATTAACCCCGGTGATAAGGACCATACGCTCACAAAAATTGTGAAAATAGTGTCAGGTGATACTTCCTCTACGCTGGATAAAGTCGCTCAACTCTATAGCGCCATTATTCTTCCTGGTGTGCATCGCGCCTCAAGTATCAAAGCCGCAGAGGCTGCCAAGGTAATTGAAAACACCCAACGCGATTTGAACATTTCCTTGATGAACGAGTTATCCATTATTTTTGACAAGATAGGAATTGACACGACCGAGGTGTTGGAAGCCGCCGGAACCAAGTGGAATTTTCTTGATTTCAAACCGGGTTTAGTGGGCGGTCACTGTATAGGTGTAGACCCTTATTACCTGACACACAAAGCCGAAATGCTGGGATACAACCCGCAAGTCATATTGGCGGGACGTCGTATCAATGACGGCATGGGAAAATTTATTGCGGAACAAACTATCAAATACATGATTGCGTCCGGTAGCTACATCAAGGGCGCCAAGGTGAATGTGTTGGGCCTTACTTTCAAAGAGAATTGCAGTGATCTGAGAAACTCCAAAGTCGTTGATATTATCAACGAGCTTAAGGCCTATGGTGTAGACGTGTTTGTGTCTGATCCACGTGCGGAGTCGATTGAGGCAATGCATGAATATGGCGTTCCCTTACTGTCCTGGGCGGAGTTGCCGCGGGCCGATGCGATCGTTGCTGCAGTTGCACACGAAGAGTACGCCATGATGACGGTCGAAGACTTTGGCAGAAAGCTGGTCCGCGGTGGTGCGTTCATTGATGTCAAGGCCCGCTTTGATGCGAAGGTTCTTGAGGACGCTGGGTACCGTGTGTGGCGACTCTGACTGGCATGGACCACTCCCATCGGATCTTTGTTGTGCATGTGATCCATCAACTGGCGATCGGGGGGCTTGAGAACGGGCTGGTAAATTTGATCAACCGACTGCCAAGAGACCGTTTTAGGCACGCGGTTGTATGCATCGAGGATTTTTCTGACTTTCGTAATCGCATACACGACCCCAATGTCGCGGTCTATTCGTTGCATCGGTCCGAAATCGGGACGATGCAACTGCGGTGGCGTCTGTTTTGGCTCCTGCGTGGACTTCGGCCTGATCTGGTTCACAGTCGAAATTTGTCCGGGCTGGACGTCTTGCTTCCGGCCCGGCTCATTGGTATTACCACGTTGCATAGTGAGCATGGTTTTGACGTGGACAACCTGGATGGGAAGGCCAAAATACCGGCGCTGTTGCGTCGCTTGCATAAGCCATTTGTCAACCACTATGTAACAGTTTCCCAACAGCTGCGTGCGTTCTACATCCAAGAGTTTGGCGTCGCGCCAAGCAAGGTGACACATATTTGCAACGGGGTGGATACCGTCCGGTTCGTGCCACCTCCATCGCGTCGCGATGATCTTATGCCAGCGGCATTCCTTGGTGAAAATGCATTCGTTATAGGCACAGTGGGGCGGGTGCAGCCGATCAAGGATCAAGCAACGCTGTTGCACGCAACGGCCGCGCTTGTGCGCCGGTGTCCGGGGTGGCGCCTTCGCTTGCGCCTGGTGGTGGTGGGTGATGGCCCCTTGCTTGGCAAGCTGAAGAATATGGCGATTAGCTTGGGCATTGAGGAGCTTGTCTGGTTCACTGGCGCTCGTAATGACATTGCCGATCTTTTGCAGGCCATGGATTTGTTTGTATTGCCCTCTTTGAATGAGGGCATATCGAACACGCTTCTCGAAGCCATGTCTACAGGCCTTCCTGTGCTTGCGACCGCTGTGGGGGGGAATGTTGAACTGCTTGAGGCCGGCGTGACGGGGGACACCTTTGATCCAGGGGATATTCACAAACTGGCCGAAGTGATGGCGCGCTACGTGGCCAGCCCTGCACTGTGTTCCGAGCACGGGGCGGCCGCTCGCCAGCGTGTGGTACGCCACTTCAGTCTGCAAACCATGGTGGCGGCTTACCAAAAGATTTACCTCACTCTTTAGGACGGCCATGTGCGGAATCACCGGAATTTTTGAGATGAACGGAACGCGTGCAATCGATGAACGTCAGTTGCAACGCATGAACGATGCGCAACTGCACCGTGGCCCGGACGAAGGCAGCTTGCATAGGGAGCCCGGACTGGGCCTTGGTCATCGACGTCTGTCCATTATTGACGTAGCCACCGGGCAGCAACCCTTGTTCAATGAAGATGGTTCAGTGGTTGTGGTCTTTAACGGTGAAATCTATAACTACCCTCAACTCATCAGAGAACTGCAGGCGCTGGGCCACATTTTCCACACCAAGAGTGACACTGAAGTGATCGTTCATGCATGGGAATCCTGGGGCGCTGATTGTGTCAAGCATTTTCGGGGCATGTTTGCTTTTGCGTTGTGGGACCGCAATCAGCAAGCATTATTTTTGGCGCGGGACAGACTGGGTGTTAAGCCTCTCTACTACGCACTTGTGGGGGAACACACCCTGCTTTTCGGATCTGAACTCAAGTCCCTTTTGGCGCATGGTGGTCTACGCCGGGAGATGGACCCGAAGGCGGTCGAACAGTATTTCGCACTGGGGTATGTGGCGGAACCGAGGACAATTTTCAAACAGGCCAGAAAGTTGCAGCCTGCCCATACCCTTACCGTCTACCGGGGACACGCTTTGGCTGAGCCCGTGGCGTATTGGGATATTTGCTTCAGTTTGAAAAATTCAATTTCGGAGGCCGACGCTCACGTTGAACTTGTGCAGCGCTTGCGCGAATCCGTCCGTTTGCGCATGGTCTCGGAGGTTCCCTTGGGCGCCTTCCTCTCCGGTGGCGTTGATAGTAGTGCGGTGGTTGCCCTTATGGCTGGTTTGTCGCCAGAGCCAGTCAATACTTGCGCAATTGGATTTGATGACCCCGTGTTCAATGAATCTGCATTTGCGCAAAAGGTGGCGGACCGTTACCGTACTAAACACAATCTTGAGGTCGTCAGAAGTGATGACTTTGACCTCATTGACACACTGGCGCGTTTGTACGATGAACCATTTGCCGACAGTTCTGCCATACCCACCTACCGGGTCTGCCAGCTTGCGCGCAACCATGTGACCGTTGCACTCTCGGGCGATGGTGGCGACGAATCTTTTGGTGGCTACCGTCGCTACCGTGTTCATTTGATGGAGGAGCGGATGCGGTCAGCCTTGCCGATGGCGGTGCGCAGGCCTGTTTTTGGATTGCTGGGCCGAATCTACCCCAAAGCCGATTGGGCGCCGCGCGTATTTCGCGCCAAGACTACGCTGGAGGGTTTAGCCCGCAATTCGGTGGAGTCCTATTTCGAGTCGGTGTCCATTCTGCGCAGCCCCATGCGGCAAGCACTGTTCAGCCAGCGCTTTAAAAATGAGCTTGCAGGGTACAACGCCCAGGAGGTATTCATTCGACACGCGAATCAAGCCGCCACTGATGACCCGCTGGCCCTGATTCAATACCTGGACCTCAAAACCTATCTGGTGGGTGATATCAACACCAAAGTGGATCGCGCCAGCATGGCGCATTCATTGGAAGTCCGGGAGCCACTGATGGACCACGAATTGGTGGAGTGGCTGGCTACGCTTCCATCCAGCTTCAAAGTTCGTGGGCAGGAAGGAAAGTACCTGCTGAAAAAGTCCATGGAGTCCTACTTGCCTTATGACGTGCTGTACAGGCCAAAGATGGGCTTTTCCGTGCCGCTGGCGCGTTGGTTTCGTGGTCCTTTAAAACAACGGTTGCGTGATGCGGTCCTGGGCGATCGGTTGGTGTCCACCGGCTGGTTTGACCCAACGTATCTTCGCCATTTGATGGATGCACACCAGTCCGGTGCTCGCGATTACAGCGCACCACTTTGGACGCTCATGATGTTTGAGTCATTTTTGCGGCAAATGGTGGATCGCCATGATGGGGATCAAACGAGGGTGAACGCATGAGTCTGCGCATTCTTCACGTGCTGGACCACTCGATTCCGTTGCACAGCGGGTATACCTTTCGAACCCTGTCCATACTGCACGAGCAGCGCAAGCTCGGGTGGAAGACCTACCATCTGACAACCCCCAAACAAGGCCCTACGTCTGCTTTGCAAGAAGATGTCAATGGAATGACGTTCTATCGCACCCCGAGCGCTCGGTATACGGGTTTATTGGCTCAGATGCGCCTCACGCAACACAGGCTTGCCGAGGTTGTTGATTTGACTAAACCGGATGTCATACATGCGCATTCACCGGTACTTAATGCATTGCCAAGTCTGTGGGTCGGTAGGCGGTACCGAATACCGGTTGTGTATGAAATGCGCGCCTCTTGGGAAGATGCTGCTGTCGATCATGGCACTACGGTGGAGGGGAGTCTGCGCTACCGTTTGTCCAGGGCAATGGAGAGTTTCGCACTTCGCCAGGCAGACCAAGTCACAACAATTTGTGAGGGACTTCGAAGCGATATTCATCTACGGGGTATTCCGAATGACCGAATCACGGTGGTCCCGAATGCGGTTGACGTTACCGTTTTCAAGTTCGGCGTAGAGGCGGACTGGAGCCTGCGCCAGCAGCTTGGACTTGCAGGCGCAACGGTAGTCGGGTTTGTGGGATCGTTTTATGGCTACGAGGGTCTGCATCTTCTTTTGGACGCCGTGCGGTGCCTGCTTCCACGGCATCCGAATTTGCATGTGCTTTTGGTCGGAGAAGGGCCGAAAGAGGCCAATCTCAAGGCGCAAGCCGTGGCCATGGGATTGGAAGAACGGGTTGTTTTTGCGGGACGGATCGCCCATGGAGATGTGCATCGCTACTATGGACTCATTGATGTATTGGCATATCCCCGATTGCCGATACGACTGACAGAGCTGGTCACGCCGTTGAAGCCGCTGGAGGCCATGGCGCAAGGGCGTATGTTCGTGGCATCCGATGTGGGGGGACACCGTGAATTAATTCGCCACGGAGAAACCGGTTTTCTATTTCCCGCAGGTGATGCAACCGCACTTGGAAACGCGATTGACCAGTTACTTTCCCAGCGCAGTGCGTGGCCACTGATCCGTGCACAGGCCCGTCGATTTGTAGAGCTGGAACGTACCTGGGCCACCAGCGTAGCGAAATACCGTGACGTTTATCAACGTGCATTGCACCGGTACCAGCACACTCGGTTTATACAAATTTGAGGTCTTGTCCTATCGTGTGCGGCATTCATGGAATTTATCGTTTTGACGGGCAGGCAGTCGCTCCTGAGGAGTTGTCCGCCATGGGGCACATCACCCGTCATCGCGGCCCGGACGACGAGGGGATGCATATCAGCGGCCCCTGTGGAATCGCCATGCGACGGCTGTCCATCATAGATCTGGAGGGTGGTCATCAGCCCTTGTCCAATAGTGAGAAGACGCGTTGGGTCGTTTGCAATGGAGAAATTTACAACTACCGGGAGTTGCGCGCTGAACTGCAGTCCAGGGGTTATCAATTCACCACGGGTTCTGACAGTGAAGTGCTGTTGCATCTCTATGACGCCGAAGGCGATGATTTTGTACTTCGTCTCAATGGTATGTTTGACTTTGCGTTGTGGGACGAACGTCGGTGCAGATTGCTGATCGGGCGTGATCGCCTTGGGGTGAAACCTCTGTACTTGATGCAGAATCAAGAACGCCTGGCGTTTGCAACCGAGGCCAAAGCACTGCTGGAATTGCCCGGTGTGAGCGCCCAACTCAACCACACTGCGGTGGCAAGTTATATGCACTTGGGGTATGTCGCGGCACCAGAATGTATCTTCGAAGGTATACGCAAGTTACCTCCGGCTACGCTTCTCTCGGTGGAGGACAACATCGTGCGTGAGTGGCGTTATTGGCACCTTCCCATCCTGGTCGACAGGGGCACATCCGAACGTGAGTGGATTGAACGTGTTCGTGTGCAAATGGAAGAGTCTGTGCGCATGCAGATGGTCAGTGATGTCCCCATTGGCGCTTTCCTTTCTGGTGGCGTGGATTCAAGTGCCGTGGTGGGCTTCATGGCCAAGCATTCACACGAGCCCATCCGAACTTACGCCATTGGGTTTTCTGGTAGCGCAGCGGAGGCGCTATACAACGAGTTGCCGTACGCACGTCGTGTGGCAGCGCTCTTTGGTACACAGCATCGGGAGATTGTGGTTCAACCGGATGTCATTTCACTGCTGCCGAAGCTGTTGTGGCACATGGATGAGCCCCTTTCTGACACCGCTTTCATCACCACATTCCTGGTGTCGGAATTTGCCCGACAGGACGTCAAGGTCATTCTCTCTGGTGTGGGGGGTGACGAGCTCTTTGGAGGTTATCGCCGCTACCTTGGGGATCACTATGTTCAGCAGTACCACCGTCTTCCGCAGTGGCTGAGGCGTTCTACGGCATCTATCAGCGGGTATCTTCCGAGCGACCGCCACGCGGGGCTTCTCAACACCTTGCGTTTGGCCAAAGGTTTTCTCACGACGGTCGAAATGGCTGCGGATGATCGGTATCGCAGTTACCTTCAGGTACTGGATCGGGAAGCAGTGGCTGACCTATTGATGAGCCCTGAAACATCGCCGACGGATCCGATAGGTCTGGCGTTTGCGCGTGCCCAAAGTCCAGACGCCATGAATCGCATGTTTGCCGTGGATGCGCAAACACAGCTACCCGACGATTTGCTGATGTTGACTGACAAAATGAGTATGGCGGCCTCGCTTGAATGTCGCGTCCCGCTGCTGGACCACCGTTTGGTTGAAATGGCCGCATCCATACCTTCTGCTATCAAAGTTCGCCAAGGCCGCCTGAAGCATGTTTTGAAGGAGTCTCTTCGTGACTTGCTTCCCCAAGACATTCTGAACAGAAAGAAGAGGGGATTCGGAACCCCTATGGGCGCTTGGTTGAAGAAGGAGCTAGCTCCATTGCTGCGCCACTTGCTTGCGCCTGAGACCGTTCAGCGCAGAGGATTGTTCAGACAGACTGCGATTGACAAACTGGTGGCGGACCATGATGCCAATCGCATCGACGGAACAGACCCATTACTGGCCATGGTCAACTTGGAAGTCTGGAGTCGGATTTATCTGGACCGTCGGGATCCAGGGGATGTCGCAGGAGAGCTGAAGAGCTACCTTGTATGAACATCCTCTACCTTTGCCACCGCTTCCCTTTTCCGCCCAAACGCGGAGGAAAAATTCGCCCCTTCAACATGATTCGGCACCTGTCGTCCATCGGGCATCACGTAACGGTTGGCTCGTTGGCGCGATCTGCGCAAGAGGCACAGGAGGGACGGGGCATTGCACCGTACTGTGCAAGCCACGAGATGGGCCATGTCAAAGAGTGGGTTCAGGTCGCACGGATGATCGTCCGGCTTCCGGTACAGACCCCTTCATCCATGGGGTTCTTCTACTCTCCAGAACTGGCCCAACGGGTACAGGATTTGCTGCTTTCAAAAACGTGGGATCTTATTTTTGTGCATTGTTCCTCCGTGGCCCAATACGTAGAGCATGTGCAGAATATTCCGAAAATCCTCGACTTTGGTGACATGGATTCCCACAAATGGTTTGAATACGCCAACTACAAGCCATTTCCCGTGTCCCTGGGGTACCTGCTAGAAGGGCGCAAGCTGCTTGCAGCGGAAAAGCGCCTGGCAAAGCGTTTTGACTTGTGCACTGCGACCACCCGAGCCGAATGGGAGACCCTGAATGGATATGGGGTCGGTGCTGACACAGATTGGTTCCCCAACGGGGTGGATGCAGAGTTTTTCTGCCCCATAGATGCACCGTATGACGCAGATACCATCAGCTTTGTTGGGCGGATGGATTACTACCCCAATCAGGAATGTATGGCCCGATTTTGCACACAGGTGTGGCCTTTGCTGAAGGCTCGTCGCCCGAGCTTGACGCTGATGATTGTGGGGGCCAATCCAACTGCCGCTGTGCGCAAACTGGGTGCACTGGAGGGGGTGACCGTCACCGGCTCCGTGGCGGATGTTCGCCCCTTCATTCGGCAATCGGCTTTGATGGTGGCACCGCTCGCCATTGCCCGAGGTACGCAAAACAAGATTCTGGAGGCCATGGCCATGGGGGTTCCTGTCGTGACCAGCACCCTGGCCGCCGGAGGTGTGGATGCCGAGCCGATGGTGCATTTTGCAGTTGCCGATACACCGCAAGCCTATGCGCAGGCCATTCTGGATATTGTCGAAAGACCGGCCGAACGCGCGCGCCTGGCTGCAGCTGGACGAGGGCGCATGCTGAGCCACCATACCTGGCGGCGCTCCATGGTGCGCATGGAAGAAATCATCGACCGCGGTATCCGGAGTTTTTCACAAAGAATTAGGGGCGTGCCGGTATGAAAATCAGTATTTTCGGACTGGGCTATGTCGGAGCCGTGTCGTTGGCCTGTTTGGCGCGTGATGGGCATGAGGTCATTGGCGTAGACATTGATCGCACGAAACTGGAATTGATCAAGGCCGGCAAAACGCCCGTGGTCGAAGAAGGCATGGTGGATCTGATGGCATACGTTGCCGTCAATGGCAAGGTAACAGTGAGCACCCATGCGCAGAGTGCGGTGCTTGCCAGTGAAATTTCAATAATATGTGTCGGCACACCGTCTGCAGCCAATGGCAGTCAGGACCAAGGCGCAATCCTTAGGCTTGCCGAGGAAATTGGTATGGCACTGGGTGAAAAACGTGAGCCGCATGTGGTCGTTTTTCGATCAACACTGGTTCCTGGAACGGTGGAAGAGGTCTTGCGGCCCATCATTGAGGCGAAATCTGGCAAGAAAGATGGCAAAGATTTCTTTCTTTGCTTTCAGCCTGAATTTTTGCGTGAGGGCACTTCCATTCGGGACTACGACAAGCCACCGCTCACCGTGGTCGGTGCGAACCACGCCTATCCCGTTGAGCGTCTGCGCGCACTCTTTGGGCAATTGCCGTGCAGGTTTGTTGAAACCTCGGTGCGTTCTGCCGAGATGATGAAATACAGCTGCAATAATTTTCACGCGCTCAAGATTACCTTTGCCAATGAAACAGCGCGTCTTTGTGATGCGCTCGGAGTGGATGCTTTTGAGGTGATGGACCTGTTGTGCCACGACACGCAACTCAACATCTCCCGCGCCTATCTCAAACCCGGTTTTGCGTTTGGCGGTTCGTGTTTGCCCAAGGACCTGAGGGCAACCACCTACCTGGCCAAAATGCATGACGTGGAGATTCCGATGCTGGCCGGCATCATGCCCTCCAACCGCAACCACCTGGATCTTGCAATGCACAAGCTGCTGGAAACTGGCATGCGCAAGATTGGCTTTATTGGGCTGTCGTTCAAGACCGGGACCGATGACCTGCGTGAGAGTCCGTTGGTCACGCTGGCCGAGCAGCTGATCGGTAAAGGCAAGTGGTTGTCCATCTACGACCCCGAGGTGCATTTGGCCCAGTTGCTGGGCTCCAATCGCAGCTTTATTGAGAAGCATCTCCCGCACATTGGGAAAATGTTGCAAGCCGATGTGGATAGCGTGATTGATACGTCAGACGTGCTGGTCGTTGGTCTGGCCGGACAAACGGTACTGGATCGTCTTTCCAGCCGCAGCCGCTCAGATCAGATCCTGCTGGACCTGGTCAACCTACCCAACCGTGCTTCGATACGGGCCAAGGTGGAAGGCTTATGCTGGTAGCGGATAAAAGCACCAAGAGCGCAGCCCAACGCTGGCGAAACGGCCTTTGGGGCTGCCTGGCTGTGTTTGTTCTTTGTCTGTTGTCACTTGGACCTTATATGCGCAGTTCTACCGAACTCGTCCGCATGCGCAATGCGTTGCTTCTGGTCGATGCAGAAAGTCACCGTTTTGATTGGACCCCCAGCACCGTTCCGGAAGATTTCATGCAGGAACGGGGGGCCGTCGATCCCATGTTTGTAGACGCTGCTGAGCGTCTTGGGCTTGCTTCAAAGCATTCCGATTGGGACAAGGTGATCACGATCAGTCAGCATTTGCTGAGCAATCCGCAGCTGGTGGGATCGCCTATTCAGTCCAATCTTCGCGATACCTACCAACACATCCTCAAGGATGGCACCGGATATTGTGGCGACTTCACGCGGGTCTTTATGGCATTTGCCATCGCGGCGGGCATTCCGGTGCGCGCTTGGGCGTTTTCTTTGGATGGTTTTGGAGGGCATGGGCACATCTGGCCAGAAATCTGGAATCGACAACTCCAGCGCTGGCAGTTGGTCGACATTTTTAACAATTTCTACTTTCATGGCCAGGATGGAACTCCCATCTCGGCTGCTGATTTTCGCCATGCCATGCTCGCCGCGCCGCAGTCGATCCGCGCAGCGCTGCTCAGCCCAGGCGCCAGGCCTGGCTACGAACACGAGGACAAACTTTGGGCCTGGTACCGACAAGGCCTTCCTGAGTGGTACATGATTTGGGGTAACAATGTTTTTTCCTATGACCTGGCGTTAAGGGCCCGGAATTTGGGGCATTTCTCACGCTCCATGGAGCAACTGGAAGCTATTGCGATAGGCGTATATCCCCATGTGAGTTTGATGGTGGATGAGGGCAATCTCGACAAGGCCCAAGCCTTGTGGCGTGTTCGTATGCACTTGCTGCTTGTGGGGTGGCTCGGATTTTTGTCGGTACTCGGAGCAGCGCTGTGTTTGGCAATGTGGATGTGGGCGCGGAGTATTCAGAAACCAGCGGTGTCCCAAGCTTGAGTGCACCATGGAAGCTGACTCCCAACACGATCAGAAAAGGTTGGCGTCCAGCACCTTTCCACGTGTAGGCCTGGTTGGGTCCCTACCACCTCCCTCTGGAGGTATGGCGAATCAAACCGAACAATTTATCGGATGGCTCACCGCAGAAGGTGTGGATGTCGAATTGGTGCGTACCAATGCGCCCTATCAGCCGTCTTGGGTGGCGGGTATCCCCTGGTTGCGCGCCGGTTTTCGGCTCATCCCCTATGTGCTTCATTTATGGTCGGCGTCAGGGCGGGTTCACGTCATGCATGTGAAAGCCAACTCCGGTTGGGCATGGCATTTGTTCGTCACACCTGCGGTGCTCATTGCGCGGGTTCGCGCTGTGCCATTCATCATTAGTTACCACGGAGGTGGCGCAGAAGCATTTTTTGCACAAGCTCCTGGCTACGTTTTGAAGTTGTTGACCCAGGCCGCCATTCTCGTGACGCCTTCCGTGTTTCTGCAAAGAGTCTTCGCCAAGCACGGTTTGTGCACTGAAGTGATTCCCAACGGGATCGACCTGACGCGCTTTGTACCCGCTCCGGCCCGATCCTTTGGTGATTCACCCCACTTGATTGTCACCAGAAACCTGGAAGCCATTTACGACATCCCCACTGCAATCCGTGTGTTTTCGGTGGTTAAAAAAGCCTTTGCGGGCGCAAGAATGACCATCGCTGGCAGCGGCCCCGAGCTAGCCAACCTTCGGGCGCTGGTGGCAAAACTTCAGTTGGAGGCGTCGGTGCATTTTCCAGGCCGCATTGACAATGCCAGTATGGCGGCCTTGTATGCGTCTGCCGACTGCGCAATCAACCCCAGTGCGGTGGACAACCTGCCCAATTCCATCCTTGAAGCGTTTGCAAGCGGAGTTCCCGTGGTCAGCACCAACGCCGGGGGCATTCCGGACATGCTGGAGGATGGCGTGTCGGGTTTGCTGGCGCCCGTAGGTGATGACGTGCAGATCGCACAAAAAGTACTTCAAATTTTGCATGACCCGTCATTGGCAAACCTGCTCAGAAAGGCAGGTCTGGCTGAGGCTGAAAAATACAGCTGGACCACCGTGAAGTCGCAATGGCTGAACGTCTATCCCAGGGCCCTGGCCATGGAGATGAAAGAATGAGTCTTTACACGCGCGTCAGTTCGGGGCTCATTTTTCCCTTGCATGAGCGCTTGAAGGGGCACACCTCCCATGCCCTGCGCCAACAACTGGAGGTGAGCCAATGGTGGCCGGTAGACCAACTCGAAGCCCTGCGCGCGGCGCGCTTGCGTGCGTTTTTGATGGATATCGGAGAGCGTGTCCCTTACTACCGCCAACTTTTTAAAAAGCAGGGGTTTGTCCCCCACCAGGTGCGGTCTACCGCCGCATTGAGTCAGCTCCCCTGTCTTACCAAGCAGGACATTCGGACCCACGGTGATCAGTTCAAGGCGGACGGCCATGGTCCCTTGGCACCTTACAACACCGGAGGTTCGTCCGGCGAGCCGCTGGTTTTTTACATCGGTAAAGCGCGCAAAAGCCATGATGTGGCGGCCAAGTGGCGCGCCACCCGGTGGTGGGGCGTGGACATTGGCGACCCGGAACTGGTGGTATGGGGGAGCCCGATTGAGCTGGGCGCGCAAGACCGGCTGCGCCGCCTGCGCGACGCGTTATTTCGCAGCCAGTTGCTTCCGGCTTTTGAAATGTCCTTGCGCAACCTGGATCGGTTTGTCGCCGTCATACAAGCCCAAAAACCCAAAATGCTTTTTGGGTACCCCTCCAGTCTCTCACTCATTGCGGCACATGCACGCCAAAAAAACATAGCACTGGATGACCTGGGAATACGGGTTGTTTTCGTGACATCCGAGAGGCTTTACGACGAACAACGCCAAGTCATCAGCGAAGTCTTCGGATGCCCTGTCGCCAACGGGTACGGGGCACGCGATGCCGGCTTTATCGCACACCAGTGCCCGAATGGAAGCCTGCATATCAGTGCCGAGGACATCATTGTGGAGACCGTGCGGCCCAATGGGCAGCCCGCGCAGCTAGGGGAGGCTGGTGAGATTGTGGTGACGCATATGGCGACCGCAGATTTCCCGTTTGTTCGCTACCGGACGGGTGATAGGGGTGTGCTGGACACGGCCAGCTGTTCTTGTGGCCGTGGCTTGCCGGTGTTGCGTGAGGTGCAAGGCCGAACGACAGATTTTGTGGTGGCCAAGGATGGAACCGTGATGCACGGCCTGGCCCTGATTTATGCCGTGCGTGACCTGCCGGGCGTGGAGGGCTTTCGGATTGAGCAACTGTCTTTGGATCAAATTGTTGTCAAAGTGGTTGCAAGCTTTGCGTTTGATCCGATTGCAGAGGCGCGGATCGTGCATGACTTCAAGAAGCGCCTGGGCGAAACCGTTGCCGTTCAGGTCGAACGGGTGGGTGAAATTCCTGCGGAACCCTCAGGGAAGTACCGCTATGTATCCAGCCGCGTGAAGGCCTTTGTTGACGCCAGTTGGGGGGCTAACGATGCGTGACATCTTGGTGTTGTCCATTGTTCTGACGATTTTGCCGTTTGCCATTCGCCACACTTGGGTCGCGGTCTTGCTGTGGACCTGGGTGAGCGTCATGAATCCGCACAAACTCGCTTTTGGATTTGCGCAGTCGGCACCGTTTGCAGCCATTGCCGCGATTGCCGCCTTGGTGTCCTTGGTTGCCAACCGTGATCGCTTCAAATTTCCACAGTCCCCGGCTGTCGTCGCTTTGACTTTGTTTGTGATCTGGATGTGCATCACGACAATTTTTGCCATCAACCCTGGGCCATCGTGGACCCAGCTCAGCAAGATTTTGAAGATTCAGCTCATGACACTCATTGCGATGATCGCTTTGCGTGAGCGCAAACACATTGAGTGGTTCCTCTGGGTCAACGTGCTGTCGATTGGGTTTTATGGTCTGAAAGGTGGGATTTTTACCATTACCAGTGGTGGTTCGCAAAGGGTCTGGGGCCCCCCGGGCGGCTTTATCGAAGGAAACAATGAGATAGGTCTTGCACTGATCATGGCCATTCCGTTGATGAACTACCTTCGCGTGGTTAGCTCTTATCGCTGGATTCGTGTTGGGTTACTGGCCATGATGGTGCTGTCGGCGATTGCGGCCTTGGGAACCCAGTCGCGAGGGGCCTTTCTTGCCATTTCTGCCATGGGCATGGTTCTTTGGACTCGGTCTAACAAAAAATTCACTTCCGCTGTCGTGATCAGTGTCGTGGCGGTCACCTTGCTGTCTTTCATGCCTTCAACATGGGAGACCAGGATGCGGTCCATCGAGAACTACGAGCAGGATAGCTCGGCGATGGGGCGAATCAATGCCTGGCGGATGGCGTTCAACCTCGCTAACGACCGCTTTTTCGGTGGTGGTTTTGAGGTCTACACGCCAGAGATATTCTCTCGCTACGCTCCGGTCCCGGAAGACTTGCATGCGGCGCACAGTATCTATTTCCAGGTGCTGGGTGAGCACGGATACATTGGTTTAGCTCTATTTCTGTTGCTCTGGCTGTTGGCGTTCAAAACCGCTGGGTCGATTCGCCGGGATGTGCCAAGGCGTCCGGAGACTCTATGGCTGCATCATTTGGGCGGCATGTGCCAGGTTGCATTGGTTGGATATGCCGTTGGAGGTGCCTTTTTGAGTCTTTCTTATTTTGACCTGCCTTACAATATTTTGGTGGTGTTGGTGGTGTCACTGCGCTGGCTCCAAGAAAGAAGGTGGGAAGCAGAAGCACCCGGCGCCTCGACTCCATCCAAGCCATTGCGCCGCATGCCCGTGGTGGGTCGAAGCCTGCAGACATGATCTTGAAAAGCATAGCCAGTGTGCTGTCCCCAGCAGGGGAGCGGGCCCGTTTGTCGATTCTGATTTTTCACCGTGTACCTTCACAGAAAGACCCGCTGTTTCCTGATGAGCCGGACGCTGGCCGATTCGACCAGGTGTTGTCATGGGTAGCGCGATGGCTGCAAGTTATCCCTCTTGACCAAGCCGTGTCCCGCCTTGGAAACGGCACCTTGCCAACGCGTGCCGCGGCGATCACGTTTGATGATGGTTATGCCGACAATGCAACCCATGCCTTGCCGCTCTTGCAGCGCCATGGAATGGCGGCAACCTTTTTCGTTGCGACCTCATTTTTGGACGGAGGGCGCATGTGGAATGACACCATCATCGAATCGGTTCGCGCCTTTCGTGGAACCAAGTTGGACCTGCGAGACGCTGGGCTTGGCACCTATGCGGTCGAATCGTTGGAGCAGCGACGCGTAGCAGTCGAGGCCATTTTGGGGTGTTTGAAGTACCTCGCACCGCAGCAACGCGACGAGGCTGTGCATGCTGTCGCCGATCAGGTGGGCGCGCGGCTCCCCAATAACCTGATGATGCGATCGGAGCAGGTTATTGGGTTGCGAAATTCCGGCATGCAAATTGGGGCACACACCTGTTCGCACCCGATACTGGAACGCCTTCCTGATGAACAAGCGCGGTCAGAGATCAGGAATAGCAAGACCGCTCTTGAATCTCTGCTGGGTGAGCCGGTGTCACTGTTTGCCTATCCGAATGGAAAACCTGGCGTTGACTTCTCAGCCAAGCACACGGTCATGGTGCGGCAAGCAGGATATGTGGGTGCGGTTTCCACCGCTCCGGGGGTCGCCATGCTGTCCAGTGATGTGCACCAGCTGCCGCGATTCAGCCCTTGGGACCGAACCCGCACCAGGTACGGCGCGCGCCTGCTGGCCAATATGCGCATCCCAAGCGCGCAGGCAGTGTCGAACCCGGCTGGTTGAATGGTGTCGTCACAGGTGTTCGTTGCGGGGCCCAATATATGACCGCGCAATGACCACCGAGTCCATCCTGAAGTGCATGGTCCGTGGCGCGGGGCTTGTGCCACCGTGGTACCAGTTGAGCCAGAAACCCTGAATCCCCATTTCGGGGTGCCTGCGCCAGCGGAAATTAGTCCGTTCATAGGCCTGCACTCCGTCCACCCAGACTTTGTATTCACCATCGTTGAGCGCGACTCCATTGCCCAATGCATCGAACGGGGCCGCGATGGAGTTCATCTTGATGTAGTGTTCGATGCAATACCATTGGCCCTTGGCCATGACAACCCCTTGCCACTTGACGGGCTCTCCAAAGGCGCCGATTTGATCCAGATGGTAGATATAGCCGCCGAGCCAAAACAAGTCGTCATAGGGGTTTCCATCATTGGAGCGGGGTCCGCCATGCCCTCTCATGGACGCACCTTCATACTCCCACCGTTTGGCCTTTTCATTTCTGACTTTCAGGCCAGTTGGACGTGCTCCTCCATTGCCGGTGGTGTTTTGCCAGTAGCCCATAGAGTTCCACCATCCAAACCGACCATCCCAACCCGGCATTTTGTTTCCGTCAAGCTCTGATCCCCAGTCCTGCTCCAGAAAAACGTAGTAGCGTCCATACAGCTCAGTTTCGGTGGAGGCGGGCAATCCCTCACGGGTTCCACCAACGACGACCCGCTCCAGGTCGCAGCCCCAAAGCTCCGCCTTGGGTATCAGGCCACGCAGGTATGTCGTGCCGGTCTTTGGGTTTCTCACCTGGCTGGTGGTAGGGGCCGAGCCGCCGGCTTGCCAGCGCCTCTTTGACAGGTCAGAGAAGTCGCCGGCAAATAGCACGCTCGGATGGGCAGCCAGGCCGCGATCAAAGGCAAACCCGTCCGCAATGCCGGTGCGCTGTTTGTGTGCGCCTTGGTCACTGCGAAACTCGGGTGGATTCAACTCAAAGACCTCCAGTGTGCCCGGATACTTGAGCGATCGGCACGTCAAGTTGAGTATGGCTTTCTTAACCGGCCCGGTGGCTTTCGAAAGATCAAACTGCAATGCTGCGAAGTGGTTTCCCTTGGCCACCAGAAAGGACTCTCGACTGTCTCTGGCCTTGAACGAGCTGGGCGACCACATCGCGTTGCATGTGCATGGCAACACGTCCGTGGCATCGTTGGTGATGATTGTCAGGGTCGGGCGCGCAGCAAGGTCTGGGCTGGTGCGTCCCGCAAAAGTGAATGCCCAATCCTGGGTTGATCGCAGATAAAACCCGCGGTTGAGGCCGGAGGCAAGCCACCGATTCACCAACGCAGTAACGTCCAGTGCTAGTGGGCCGACCAATACGGTACCAAGGGCATGCGGTCTGCTCCCTTGTGGTTCCTGCTGTGCATCAAGCCAGTCGCCACGTCCGCGATGGACCCAGGGTAGGGCCAGCTTTTCGCTCCAGTGGTTGCGGCTGGGGCCGCTGCCGCCGTCCCAAGTCAGAAATTGTGCAATAGCGGGTGAGGATGGTTGGCTCGTTGCAACTGCAAGCACCGGATCATCGCCCGTACCGCCTCCGCAGGTGGCGAAGGTGAAGGCCCCGGCTCCGGCAACTGTCCGGGCGACAAAGTTACGCCTATCCATTTGAAGTCCTGGAGATCATGTGAACTCGTCAAGAAAAGTGGTCCATGGCGACCATTAGATTCAGAGCGGCTGGGCTGTCAATTGAGAAAGCGCAACGGGCGGTGCCGACGGTGCAAATAGAGTGTCCGGTCAATACTGAGAAGGACCGACCAGGAAGGCGAGACATGCAGCATCCCGTTGATCGGAGAGAGTGCCTGAGATTGGCCGTGGCCGGGTTTGGTTTGGCCCTACCCTGGGTTGACGTGGCGTGCGCCGCTCAGTCCAGCCCATCCGCTGAATCAGTCGTCCCGAATTGGGTGCCAGTACGGGGTGGGGACACCAAATCGGTAGCCACTACCAATTCTTTTCAGTCGCAGAATGGGAAACTCGCTGGTTGGGAGTACGCCTTCGGCAAGATCATCGACGATTATTCGGGCGGCGTCTACAACCCGTATTGGGGTCCTTTTGGTGCCATGGTGTTCCATGGCGGTGGGCACTCGGCGACCTTTGACAATAGTGTTGTGATTCTTGATTTGAACGACCGCACATTCAAGCGCCTATCGAACCCGACACCTGGTGGCAATGGTGCAAACTGGATCGCCACCACGGGAAACAGGCATCAGGCCGATCCTGCCTTTAATCTGACGTACTGTGAGTATGGAGATGGGCAACCGGGCGCCGCACACACCTACGACACTCTGGCCATATTGCCACCAGCAGACGGGGGCGCACCATTCGGCTCATTGATACGGGTCTCCAGCTACGCAGTCCACGTCAACATGTCGCGCAATACGGGGTTTGCCCATCGATTTGATTTCCATTCCACGGCAATGCGTGATGGCAAGTGGCATCGCTGGTCGGTAAACGGACCGACCAGCGGCGTGATGCCAGGGGCGTGCTCTGCCTACGATCCACTGCGTAAGCGGTTCTGGTGGATCTCCGGGTTGTCGTCCGCGCCACCGATGGTGCGCTACCTCGAAGTCAGCACGCAAAAGCAACAGGAGATTCGCTTTACGGGCGGGGCACGCGTCGCTCCTGCCGCAAACCCGGATAGCGCGACCATGCGCTACGATCCAGTACGTGATACTTTGGTTCTGACCTGCACTGTGGATGCAAAACTGGTGCTGGCCTTTCTTCGGTGTGAATCTCCCGAGCGCGGCTGGGTTGTGGCGCGGTTGTCTGCGGGCATTCCCGCAGTGCCTGGCGCATCGCATCCATTTGATTTTGTCGCGGAGACAGATAAATTTGTTTTGCTATCCGGGGCCGACACATCCGCAGTCTATGACATCGTTCCATCACAGGAACTGACGTACCCGTGGAGAGTGACGCGCCGTCCGGTTGTCGGCGTCTCGATACCCCGTGCTTACGTTGCTGGCAAGCGATGGAGCTACTCGGCTGCAGTCAAGTCGTTCGTCTGGATGGCGCGCAGTTCGTCCGAAATAATAGCCTACCGCCCCGTGGGTATTTGAGCAAGAGGGATGCGCCCTGGCTAGGTCAGTTGGTAGGAGGGCGCGCGTTGTCGCAGCCACTGCTCCAGCATCATCAGGACCCAGACCATCTCACCAAAGTAGGCCGGGTGCTCAGCTAGGCGCTGTGTCAGCAAGGTCTCAATAAAATCAACCCGTACGACGCCGCGCCCGGCCAGGCTGGTCAGCGAGTCCCTTGCCAGGGCTTTAAGTTGGGAATTGGCGGTAACCCAAACCCCAAACGGCAGACCGAAGCCCTGTTTCTTCTTGTGGATGATTTCTTCTGGCAAGAAACCACGCAACGCCTCTTTGAAGAACCAGCGCAGTTTCAGCCCCTTGAGTTTGTAGCCGGTGGGAAGTCTTTGAGAAAAGGCGAACAGCCGGTCGTCCAGCATCGGAAATGCGACGCCCACGCTGGCAAGGCTGGCCGCGCCAAGCACCTTGGGCAGATCACTTTCTGCGAGCGTAAACCGCCAGTCGTACGCCAGTTCCCGATTCAAATGGCTGCATCCCTTGGCAGCCTGCCAGACCTGGCGTTGTAGCCCCAGTGGGGCGTTGGTGTCGATCTGGTCCAGTAGCCGGGGTGTCAGAACCTGGGTCACACCCAGGCGCACAAGCAGGTTGTTCATCTGCAGCCGGTCGGGCATCGGCACGCGAGCCTGCTCCACGTAGCTGCCAACCTTTCGGGTCAGGGCAAAGGCGGCTGCAGTGCGCGTACCAAGCAACGGACTCATCAGACCGCTTTTCAAAATGCCCGGCACATGGTCATACCAGCTGAACACGCGTTGTTTGGCGTAGCGGGAGTTGCCGCCAAAGAGTTCATCGCCCCCGTCACCCGCGAGCAGCTTGCTGACGCCGTTGTCTCGCGCCATCTTCGCGCAGTAATAGGCGGGAAGGGCCGATGAGTTTCCAAACGGCTGATCGAAGTGGGCCGCCACCGCGGGAATGCTCCGTACCAGATCGTCAGGCGTGACGTAGTACTCGTGGTGGTCTGTCTTGAAGTGCTTAGCGGCGAGGCGGGCAAACTCCATCTCGTCATAGCCCTGCGCGTCAAACCCGATGGAGTAGGTCGCCACTGTGTTGCCACTGGCCAAAGATGCCATTCCGGCGATGGTTGAACTGTCCGTGCCGCCGCTCAAGAAACAGGCTGCCTGGTTACCATCAAGCTGCTTGGTTACCGCATCCAGCAGCAGTTCTTTGAATTCCCGCTGCAATCCTTCAAAGGAAACGCCCCGTGGCTCCTCAAAGCTCGGGTGCCAGTATGGCGCCACCGTGAGCTGGCCATCCTTGAACAAGGCATAGTTTGCCGGCGGTAGCCTGTAAATGCCTTTGTAGATCGTGCGGGGCGACGGGATGACATGAAAATAGAGATAGTCAAATATGGCTTGCGGGTCTATTTCGGTACCCGGATCGGCCAGTTCATCGGCACGCGCCGCAAACCGCAATTGCCCGTTTACCACCCGATAGCACAGAGTCTGAATTGCAAAGCGATCCACCGCGAGAAAGGTACGGCCATCGGGTTCGCGTAGCCCCACGGCAAATGCGCCGGTTACACCGGCAGCCGCTTTGGCCGTGTCTCTTTCAACACACTCCCGCCAAGCCTCGGATGGGCCACTGGCATTGGCCAATGCGCTCAAGCCAGCATCGAGGAAAAGGGGAAGACCAAGAGTTAAGGATGCAGCAGTTGCGGACATAACGGAGGTATTTAATTAACCGCGGGCCACGCGTTGGTTTCCCCACGCTGGGACTTGCATGCGCAGGTAGTCCTTCATGCCGTGCAGTTGAAATTCCAGCAGGAGATGGGACCGGTTCCAGCCAGCCTTGTCAAAGACTCGCATGGATGACGCATTGTTGTGCCAGACCCACGCCCACAACTTGGTATAGCCCTTGAGCAGGAGGTCTCGTTTTGCAAACTGTGAGACGGCCAGGGCGTAGCCTTTTCCTCTGGACTCAGCCGCAGTCAGCAGGTCCACCATCACTGCTTCATCACGCTGCAGAGGGGGGAGCCTCCCAGGTATGCCGGGATGGCCCGCGCCCCAGAATGAACACACACAAACCAGTTCGCCTGCGACATAGACGCCGTAAACATGGGCGCAATCGTCAAGATACCAGGCATGCTCGCGAATTCGCTGGTCAGGTGCCTCGGCAAACTGTTCTTGGGTGGTCACTGGTCTGATGGTGCCCGCGCCTGCCATCGGCTCGGCCATGGTTGCGTCAGAGGGCGACAGGCCAGTCCAATAGATATGGTTGAACTGGTAGTCATTCAACACAATGCCCAATATGCGCTTAACTGTCGATTTCACTGCGGACCCTCCTGCAACTTGACGGTGGCAGTGGGTAGCGGGCCGCATCATCGCAATGGCACTCAATTCGCTGAGCCAACCGTTTGCCAAGTGCCAGCTTGCCTATATTGTTAGCAGCCGTGGCACATGGCTCTGGAGAAAACTTGATACCAATGACGGCGGCAAATGGTAGTTGCGCGGCGATCAGCAATACCCGGCCCTTGGAGTCTCGATAGGGGTTTTTGAAAGTCATATTGCGAAACGTAAAATTTTCTTTATCCTGGTTTTGATGCCAACGCGTTGCGTGAACTCTCCAAGCCACTGAGACAGTTGTCCCATCCCCAAGTGGCTGTAAATGATCATTCGGTTTCGAAACGTTTTCTTCAGCAGGAACACGTTTGCGCACAAGCGTTGGTGGGTTGAAAATAGGCGCTTGTGTTCGGATTGCCCCTCGGTGAAGTCAAAGTATCGAAAGCGGGCTTCCCTAAATAGTTGCTCGACCGCGAGCCACTGAATCACAGTGCCAACCGACAGTTGCATATATTGCGGGTCGTATCCCAGATAGGAATAGCTGAGCGTGTCGCCCTGGGCCGGGCAATACAAATAGGATACCGGACGTGCACCATCAAATAGCACGTATGCTCGTACCTTTTGTTCTGCAGCTAGCGACTCCGCCTGCACAATGAACGCTTCCGAGTTGGGAATGCCGACATCAAGCAGTCGTTCTTGATAGCTCAGTTTCGATACCGCTGACGCAGCCCGGAAGAAGTCTCGCATCTGAGCGGGCGTCTGGTATGTTTTCCAGGGAATGCCTCCCCCGCAGTGCTGGGAATACTTCCTGAGCTTGCGGGTAAGCGTAGACCTTGTTTTGGATGAAAACTTGCTTCGGTAGCTGTCAAATGACTGCTGAAGGTCAATGTAACAGTGTTGATACTGCAAAGGAACGTAGCGGAAAAAGCCTCCCACATGGCTGATGATGGGCAACCTTTGCGCAATCGGTTGGCCACGAATCAGAAATCCCTGGCTGCCTTCCATCAATTCGGCGTCGGCGGGGGATGGGGGCGCTGTTGGACGCGTCTCGTCCAGAGCGTTCTCGGCTCGAACCTGCAGCACAACGGACGCACTAAAGAGCGTCCAGTCACTCAGTTGAAACTTGAACGGAACCGGTCGGAACTGCCAGTGATTCATCCGTACGTCCTGCGATAGGCCTGCTGCAGCGCCCGTGCTCCCGTGCGCCAGAGCGGAGAAGTCAGTGGTGTTGGCTGAACCTGCGTGGCCTGTGGCTTGAGCCCCTGATACCCGCGCACCCGAAACGAATCACGGTTGCGGTCGAGGAATCGGCACAGCTTCTCAAGGCGTTTGACAACCACTGCATCAGACCGATCCAGGGCCTGATTCAGGAGTTCAAAATTGTGACAAAGGATCGTGAATGCGCTGCGCCCGCTGTCCAGGGCCTGCCATAGCAAGGCCTCCATCTCGAGGTATGAGCAGGCCGTCAGTTGGGTATGACGCAGAGCGTTCGTGCCGTCATTGAATACAGTCATTGGGTACTCGTAAACACCTGCGCACGCGATGGGCTCAACTACGGTTACACCCGGCATCACGCCGCTATCGGGCCCAAACATGCTGGCGTTATAGCTACTGTCAAAAGTGACCCCGCTGGCGGCCAATGCGCGAAGGGTATTGGCGTCGAAGGCGAAACTGCCCGCCCGGAAAGCGTCAATAGAGGGTGCACCGGCCTGCCGCAACAATCTGAGCCCCAGGGCAATCAGGACCGTCTGCTCCTGCAGGGAAAAGTATCGAAGATGCTGACGCTTGACGCGCGTGCCTTCCAGCAACGACTGCGTTGACTCGTCCACCCATTCGGTGTGCAAATGCAGCTGCATCTCTTGCCCACCTTCCCGAACCAGCCCGACGATCTCAGCCAAAGGCTGTTCACCGAAGTGCGTTGAAAATAGCGGCTCGATAAAGAAGACGCCGGTAAGGCCATGGTCATTTAAGACTGCGAGTTGGTACGGGAGACCGAAATTGCCGCGCGCAGTCGGCCCATAGATGTACTTGCGAAAGGCGCTTGGAAACTTCTCATCGATATTGGTCCAGCCATCGCACCAGATTTCGACGTCCACGGTAAAAAAAACATCAAGCATCTGGTGTGCCCTTCCGGCGAATGGGGGCAGGTTGAACCAACCCCGAAAGTATTCTTGCTAATTGAAGATTGGATACAGACATCGGCAAGCGGGCGATGAGAAAAGTCAAGGAGCGACACTCAGGTCATCGGCCCATGCTGAGGCAGCCGACCACGCGTCACGGCCAATCCCCAGTAGACCCAGGCTTTGGGGCTGAGTGGCGCGTGATGGAGTGCCTTGCTGAATGCCGACTGCGCCACACGGGGGTCGCCCTTCCTGAAGTGAAAGTAGCCATGGTTAAAGCACAGCTTGTACAAGCGTGCACGCAGCGCACCTGCAGGCACGGCCACATGGTCTGGCCCCACCGGACCGTAGGCGGACAAAGCTCTCAACAAGACCTTGTATTCATTGTCTTCCCGGCGCGGAACCTTGGTGGTGCCGCCAGCGTGCAGGCGGTAGCAGGCCAAAGGACAATGGGAGCGATGAACCCGAAACTGGCGAGAGACCCGGAGCCAGAAGTCGTAGTCTTCGCCCGTGGCTAGCGCCTCGTCCATGCCACCGACCGTCTGCACGACTGATCGTCGAACCATGGCCGTGATGATGCAAATTGTGCTGTCCAACAGCAGGTCCGTATAGATCCACCCCGACTGTGCCGGTTCGATGGCGCAATGTGGATTCGGTTCGGGGGGCGTCGGTGGGCGCAAAAAAGAGCCGTCCGTTTGCGCGTGCCAATGCAAAAAGTCACCAAAGACGACACCGACTTCCGGGTGGTCCTGCAGGTATTGAACCTGCAGCGAAATCTTACCGGGAAGCCACACGTCATCGGCGTCCAAAAAAGCCAAAAATTCGCCTTGCGCTTGCGCGATGCCTCGGTTTCTGGCCGCAGCCGGCCCGGCATTGGTCTGGCGGATCACCTTGACCCGATCCCCCCATCGCGCGACGGCTTCAGTGGTTCCGTCGCTTGAGCCATCGTCGACGACGATCAATTCGATGCTGGGGTAGTCCTGACTCAATACACTGGCGATGGATTCCTCAATGAAAGGCCGTGCGTTATAGGCGGGCATCACGACGGATACCAGCGGATAGCCACGGTCCGTGAGTGAGACCGGCGTCAATTGCCGCTCCTCAGGATGGTTCAAAGTAGCCGGTTGCTGCGTCATGCTGGAACTCGGCAAGCTTTTCTTGCAGCGTTCTGAGCCGACTCTCAAAGACCACATTGCTACTCAAAACCGGCTTCTTCCGCTGAATTGCATGCGCCAATTTCTGACAATTGAGCTCCTGCTTGATGAATTGATTGAATTCCGTTCGCAGACTCGCTTTTCGATACAGCGGGTGAAGCCGGAATGGGTCATAGGACAGCGCCAGACTCGCGCACCAGTCGTGCCACTTGAATTCATGGCGCCCTGTTGTCGTCAGGTAGGGGATCCAAGGCACCCTGAGGGTATCTGCCAATATGGCGCCATGCATGGCCTCGGTCACGACGAGTTCCGAAGCCAAGATGGCGTCGATCACTTCCTTCGGTGGCCTGGAGGGATTGATGAAGTTGAGGCCCATTCGTGCTGCAATGGTTTCCCATCGCCTGGTTTCTTCGCTGCTGCCGTGGTGCGGGATGATGCTGACTTTGTGTTTTGTGGGCAAGGACGGCCTGGCGAGCGTGGCAATCAGGGCCGCACCGTCCGTCACCGCCACTTTGGGGTCCAAACCCAATTTCATGGCAGTCAGTGGGCCCCTTACCGCGTAGTACTTGGCGTTGAGGTGGCGGATCGGCTCGCCGTATCCGGTGCCGGTGCCAAAAACCGCTTTGTTGCATCGACCCGGCACCAGTTCATTGAGCAGGGTGCCGATGCCGATAAACAGGGGCTCCGCATCATCTGCCTTGGCAGCCTCGGCTCCGTGGTAGGTGTAGCCATGAAATGAGTCCGGCAGCAGCCGTGGCCACAGCCACGCATTCAAGTCATCACCTACATTGCCAAGAGGGTGTTTGTAGTAATAGATTTTCATAGGGTTTAGACACAGTTTCCACCGTCGCGGTGGGTTATGGAGTTGCCCTGTTTGGGAGCATGCCCAGCATGGCGACCCGCACCACGCGCCTTGCGCGCAACCAGCGCAAGGAAGCGGGGCCGGGATAGACCCTGGCAAGCCGGAGCAGACCTGCCGCGATCGACCAAGCCAGGGAGCGCCCGGCCCGTGACGAAGGTAGGGCTTGAAGCATCGACAAAAAGTCATCCCAATGCTCCTCAATTGCGTTTGCCGCATAGCCGGTGCAGATGGCTTGGCTGACAGCTTTGCGCGCGGCCTCTGGTGGTGGTCGGTCGGATGGCAACAAAGCCATCACACTGCGCAAGTCGTCCATCATTTCTAGCAGGCAGCCTTTGCTGGCCATCACGGTCATGCGCGACAACAGGGCCTGTCGCTGCGCAGCCAAGTCCGTAACGTGAACCCGCCGCGGTACCAGATAGTCGCCCAGCGCAAAGTTGGCCCTGATTTTGTGCCCAACCCGTTGATCAAAGCTGCGGAAGACTTTGGCACGCTGGTCTACGCTGTAGCGAATAGCTTTGGCACCCCGCAAGCCGCCGTGTTGCCGAAAAATGAAGCTGGGCTGCGGACAATAGGCAGCAGGGTAGGCGCGTGCCAGGCGCAGTTGCATGTCGTAGTCTTCGGAGCTGAGCAGCTGCGCGTCAAATCCGCCCAGGGTGCGGTAGGCATCGGTGCGGGCCAGGACGGTGTTGAGGTGGAAGTAGCAACCCTTCATGAGTTCGAACAAGAAACTGTCGGCTGCATGGTTAGGTAGGCCGTGCAGGCGCCCCTGTTGTATGGTTCCATCGGCACCATCCGTTCCGTAGAAATGGGGGCTGTAGACAAAGCCCGCATCCGGCCTACAGCGAAGCACCTCAACCCGTGAGGCTATGGCATCGGGCAGTGCTACGTCATCGTCGTCAAAAATCCATATTAAATTGCCTTGGGCCAGCGACAAGCCAAGATTCACCGCAGCGGGCTTGCCGCCATTTTCCTTGCGGATGGCTCGCACGGGCGGTCTGTAGAGCTTGAGCAACTCGGCCGTGCCGTCTTCAGATCCGTCGTCAATCACAATGATTTCCAATGCGGGCATGGTCTGCGCCAGCAGGCTGTCCAGGCATTGCGCCAGATAGGTCGCCCGATTGAAGGTGGGGACCAGCACCGATACGCGCAGGCCCGGGATCGGGTCCAGGTGGTTCAGGGGATGTGGTGTCAAAGGGGTAGGGATGTTCAAGTAGTTCATTTGCTTTCGCCGCGCAGTTTGGATACGGCCACTCTGGCATCACGCATATGCTGTGCAGACAAGACCAGCGAGGCCGAGAGGTAGGCTGCCGCGCCAAGGCCAATCAGGCATCCCAGTTGCGCGGACGCATTACTGGTTACCTGGCTTTGAACCCAGTCACGTAGCAGGCCAATGAGCCACCACATGGCGCCTGCTGCAATCGAAGGCGGCCCCATGATTTGCCAGATGTGCCGTGTACGCATTCCAACCAGACCCAAGGAGATTCGAAAGAACACCAGACCTACGCCTGCCAGCGCCAGTCTGGACCAGGCCACCCCCATCAGCCCCCACTGACTGCCATAGAGCATGAGCGCAATGGTGATGAGCGTGCTGGCCAGGAACAGCCTGAATGACAGACCAACCCGATTGGTGGCATTGAAGATAGGAGAACTGATGGAATAGGGTGCACTGAGACCGGTTGCAATGGCAATGACTTGCAGGATCGGAATCATCGGCAACCATTGATCCCCGTAAAGCACGCGAACCAGTTCTGGAGCAACCGCCGCAACGCCCAAGCCCATAGGGATGAATGCCAATGCCAATAGGCGACCGCTGCGCAGAATTCCTTCCCTAAATCGGTCTGTATCGTTCTGAATTGCTGAGAAGGCCGGGAACAGCACGCGTTGCAATGGCTGCACCATACGTGACCGGATTTCGTCGGTCAGGGAACGGGCATTTTGGTACTGGCCTAGCAATGCTGCCCCCAGTCTGCGCCCAACCAGGAACAGGTCCAGATTGGAGTTGATGAAGAACAAAATGCCGTTGCCAAAGTGGCCGCCATTGGTGCGCCAGGTCGACCTTAGAAACGACCGGCTGAATCGCGGTCTGGGCCAATAGCCGCTGAGCGCCCAGTAGGCACAGGCTTGCACCACCGAACCGGCCAGCGCGCCAGCGACCAGACTCCAGACCCCCATCCCCTGGAGGGCCATGACGATGGCCGTGGCCACCCGACTCAGTTGGGTGGCGGCCTGGATCAGGAAATCAAGTTTGAATTGCATGCGCCGGGCCAGCAGGCTGCGTGGCACCATCGTCAGCTCTTCAAGAATGAAACAGAGGCAGAGCACCCGCAGCAGGGGGCCGACCATGGCGTTTTGGAAGAAATGACCCGACAGATAGGACAGCACAAACACCAGAGTGGTCAAAGTCAATCCAAGTCCTGCCGCACTCCAGTGCATGGTGTCGATCTGGATCCGGGAAACCCGTGGTCGCTGAATCAAAATGGAGCCAAAACCGAAATTCGAAAACACGGCAGCCAACTCCGTCACAACCGTTGCCATGGCCAGATGGCCAAAATCGGCAGGCCTGAGCAGACGGGCCAGTACCGCCATGGATGCCACGGTGACGCCGGTGCGTAATGCGATGCCAAGAAATGTGAAGGCTGCGCCATGCACCACCCGGCGTGCCAAATGGTCAGCCGTCGGGCGAAATGCCTGCTGAACCCGATTGCGAAGACGTGGTGGCGGAGGCATGCTGCGTCAAAAATGGCCGCTCATTTCACCGCTGTTGGACGCTCCTCGGGGTCTTGCCATTTTCCAGCCAACTGCAGCCGGTCGCGAAGCCCAGTCTGGACAAATCCTTGTGCCATGGCCTTGTGCGCCAGTTGCAAGGCCTTGTTATACTCCCGCAAATCCAGGTAAATCAATCCCAAGTTGTAGCTGGTGAATGGGTTGTCTGCGGCTTCCTTTTCGACTCGCTCCAGTTCGCGCATGGCCTCGGGCGCACGGTCGTTGGCAGTAAGAAACATGGCGTAAATCATGCGCGCCGTGGTGTCGTCCGGGCGAAAGCGAAGAGCCCGTTGAAAAAAACACTCGACACTGTATTTCAGATCAGGTGGTTGTGGGCTCTTGAGCTTGCGCCCATACAGCATCGTGCTCATCAACGCCCGATGGTGATTGGGGAAGGTCCCCAAGGTGTAACCCAGGTCTTGTCCAATGTGAATGCTTGACTTCCCCCGTATCAGTGCCTCAACCTCCGGGGTGAAGTGGTAGCGCTCCACCGTATCAAGCCTTTCGCCCCGACTGGTACGGTAGTCAAATGGCCCATAGTGGCTTTTCAGGTCTCCGCATGCCCATGAGTTGCTTTGTGCCCATGCTGGGACGCTGGCGGCAAGCGTGACAATCGTCAACAAGCACCATGCAGCGCAGCGGTATGTGGGGTGTTTCTGTTGGGTCATTGGGCTTCCTGGTCCGCTTGATCAGCCGCCAACGTGTGGCGACAGGCCACAGACACTTTAGGAGGCGTGCTTCTCGATGGATTGATATTCATCAACCTGGGCCGACATCCCCAAGCAAATGGGTGCGTTGTTGCGACGTTTCACAAGGGGGGTATTTTGTTTGCGCAAACGCACACCATGGCGATGCTTTTTGGTTTCAATCAGTCGTCGCCTTGTTTAGTGCGCATCTTGGCAATAGGGGGGCTCGAATTGACCTATTGATTGAATGAGGAGTTTGAAATGAACGGCATTTCAGAGAGAATTACCGCCGCCAACATGGCCAACATTCAGATGCTGGAGGACCTGGCGACAAACGTATATGGTGGTTTTGAAGACGTGGTCTGGTTGAATCTGGCTGTATCGAAGTCTTCGTTTGCGGAGGTTTGTAGGCGCGCTCAAAGTATGTTAAGCGCCAAAGATGCGCAGGAATGGGCGACGCTGCAATCTGAAGCGTTTCAACTCCCAACAGAAGAATATGCCTCTCATGTCCAACAACTATTTTCCGTTGTCTTTGGAGTTCACTCTGCGTTTGCCAAAAGCCTGGATACGATGCTGGCGGCTCTCAAGCATGCCCCTTATTTCTGAAGACTGCCGCTAATTCCGTTTTCAGATCAATGAGAGATTAGGCGCCTCGACGCAGGCAGTGCTTTAGCACGACAAGGAGGGGCAACGACATATCGCATTGATATGGAAATGGAATAACACCGGCGTCATCCGGGTTTGACGGGAAGTTTGATGGGGTGTCAGAAGGCTCTTCCCACTTTTTATGGTCAGCCATTAAATTCAGAGGTCGCCTGTCTCAGATTGAGAAAGCGCAAAAGTGGAACACGGGGTAAAAATACATTCAACCGTGCAACACCATGATGACTTCCACTTGGCAACGATTAATTACGTTGGTCCGTGAATTAGGTTCAATGACCGCACTTTTGTACCTGTTAGACCGCGCATTGCGTCGACTTAGCCACCGGTGCGGTTTCTTTTTCTACCAATTTTGGGCTCAACCGGTGCATGATCGACCGAGGCTTCCGCCAGCCAGGGGCCGGGCATATTCCTTTCAGCTTATTCAGACTCCAGATCCCGCATTAAACGATCTGGGGCGTCCATTGGCAGTTATTTCCCAGCGGTTTTCCCAAGGGGCGCAATGTTTGATGACGACCAGGGGTGATGTGCTTGCAGGTTGCATATGGTTTGTTCGCCATACCTATATTGAAGATGAAGTGCGTGTGGACTACGTCTTGCCGAAGGGTGGTGCCTGTGTTTGGGATTTTGATGTGTTTGTTGCTCCATCGGAGCGACTGGGGTTTCTCTTTGCCAAGCAGTGGGATGCATTTGATGCCTTGCTCAAGCCGCAAGGCGTGCGTTACACCATCAGCAGAATTAATGCGTTTAACCAGCGCTCAAAGGCTTCACATCGGAGTCTGGGAGCGGAAGAATGCGGATGGGCCTTGTTCTTGTGCCTGGGATCGCTTCAATGGATGATGTCCAATCAACACCCTTTTGTGGCATTTGGTGGTCGACCTAGGCTGTGTATAGGGCCATTGATGCCAACAAAGGCTTGAGTCTTCAGTGGCTTTGACCGGAGCGAGGCAAGCCCAGTCGAAGCGTCAGATCTTCCACCTGTGCCCGGTATGTGGCACTGGAGAACGTGTGATCGGCGCCTGGCAGTTCACAGCGGGTCAGACTGGGATGTTTCATGGACTTTTTCCAGGCAGGATTATTTCTGGTGTATTCCGAGAATTCTTTGGCGGTGTAATCGTCGCCACTAAGCAGCAACAAGATATTGCCAGTGAAGTTGTCCCATGCCTGTGCCATTCGCTGTTGATATGGCAATGGCGTTGCTGTGGTCCAATCTGGCGCGCAAGCTCTGGGTGCCGAGTGCATGCGACCCGCGACCGCTAGCTGGACACTGCGCAACAATTCGCTTATGGCTTTGTGACCGACTTTGCCTTTGAATAGCTTGGTCCAAAACTCTTTTTCGACAAGGCGCTGCGTGTAGTAATGCTTGATCTGTGTGCGTGCAAAGCTTGTCTCCGACCGAATCCATGGGTTCAGCAGGCACAGAGTGCTCACACGCGGGTCCTGGGTGTCAAAGCGGTAGAGCAGGGCGGCAGATGCTCCGTCACACAAGCCCCATAAAGCCACATGCCGAACGGAGGGCACGCACCGCTGCAATGTGTCTATAGCCGCCGCAATATCAGAACTGACCGACCGAAAGCCACGTTGCTGACCCTCGCTGTCCCCCATGCCGCGGTAATCAAAGCGCAGCACGGGATATCCTGCGGTTGCCAGTACGCGCGACAAGAGTACAAACTGGCGGTGGCTTCCTGCGCGGTACTGGGGACCACCCACGACCACAATGACCCCTGTTTCTGCCGTCACCTCCGGTTTGGCCACAATACCGAGCAGTGTGTCGCCATGGCAGGAAAAAAGTACAGCTTCTTCTGTGTACTTCATACCACGGGTTGTGCAAGGGCGGCAGTGGTCGCAGCTATGAGTGCTGGAGCGACTACCGATTCACTGCATTGCCAAAATGCAGGGCCGCGTACGACATGACTATTCACACCGTAGCCCGACTGCTGCCACTGACGAATTTTTTGGGTGCCAATGGCGCTTGTACTGGCGTTTTCCTGTGAAGTTATTTCTAACCATTCGAGTCTTGGCGGGCGTCCTTTGATGGGGGGCGGCGCAAGCTCCGCTTGGTCAAGCCCCATGGACAGCTCTGCCGACAGCATGTACCCGGCGATTTCCACCGGCGTACCATTGGATATCTTTCGGCGTAGAGCCTCTGGTTCTTCCTTGCCCTTGCCATTCAGCATGTCACCAGCGACTTTCAGGCGCAGGAACTGCTGCAAAAGCACCCTGCCGGAGGGTGGCGGCTGCCAAAACAGAAAGTTGCAGCTTGCGTCCAACTGCTTGGCTGCGGATACGCTCAGCAGGCACCCAGCACGAAGCCCCCATAACCACAGTGGTGCATCTTCCATTTCCGCTCTGGCGGAGCGGGCATGGCAGCGCAGCCAATGGCACGCGTGGACAACATCTGCTATCCAGTCTTGCCAACTGGCGTCGCCAAATTCGCCAGAGCTGTCACCACAACCCAACAGGTCCATCTGAAGCACTGCGTAGTCTGCTTGTGCCAATGCACGTGATTGCAATGCGGCCATACGGCGTGCCTTGTTCATTTCTTCGGCAAAAGGATGGATGTACAACACCAGGCCACGCGTGGTTTTGCCATGCGCGGGGTGCAACACACAAAATCGCTGACCGTTTTCCACCGGTAGAAAGAAAGCCTTGGGCTGCACTGCGCAGTTCAGTCAAGTCGGCAATTTGCTGCTGACAAAGTCAGACAGCGATCCGATCGTGGCAAAAGTGGCGCCATCAATGTCGTCATCGTCAATCACCATGCCAAATTGCTCTTCAAATGCGCCAATAAGGGAAATGACCGCCATTGAATCCAGTTCGGGAATGGCTCCCAACAGGGGTGTGCTACGCTGGAATGACAGCGAGCGGCCTTTCAAACTCAAGACCTCGTCAAGGATGCGAAGCACTTCCTGTGATGTATTCATTTGAAACTCTCCCGTGGGGTGATATGCCTAACCAAAATATTTTAGGAGTGAAGTGCTCCGAAGGGTGTTTAATACTTGCCATACTTGTGCGATTTATCAATTCGTGGCGTGGAGTATGCGCAATCAGCTATTAAATCGATAGCGGTTCATGCAGATCAAGGCCCTCGGAACCCGGGGCCGTACCTATGAAAGAGACATGGTTTGGCGCGGGCTGCCTACGGACTTGACATCTCGCAATCCGTGAGAAGTTATGCCGGAGGCGCGCTTGATTATTCGTCTACGGCACCTCCGGTCTCAGTTAAGATTTTCGTTTCTTGTCCTGGACTGAAAACGCGAGCTTGTCTCCCCACCCACTGGCGCACACTAAAATTATTTTGCATGGAGTCCATTTCTAAAGACGCGCCCCGCCAACCAGAGGTCAATTTTCGACTTCTGTTTGAGCGAAATCCACTGCCAATCTGGGTCTATGACATCAAAACACGCAAAGTGCTGGCGGTGAATGATGCGGCGTTGGCGCAATTTGGACCTAACACGGAGGCGTTGATAGGGCAGGCCCAAGACCCGCAAGCCGAAATTGCAACTGTGGACCTTGAGTGTGTGGGAGGACCAGCCCGCATGGCAGTGGTCAAAGACAGGAGTGCGCTACGCCATGCGGAGCAGGCGGTGCGTACACTGACATTACAGCTCTCAAGCACACTTGAAAGCATTGCCGAAGCTTTTTTTTCACTGGACCGTGATTGGCGGTTTACCTACGTCAATGCTCGCGCTGAAGAGCTTTTAGGCTACTCACGCGACCAGTTGCTTGGATGTCGTATGTCGGAAAAGCTTCCAGATGTACTGGGAGGCACTTTCCAGGCGGAATTTACGCGAGCAATGGAGGCAGGCGAGCCCGTGAGCTTTGAGGCCTATTACGGGCCGTCAGCAGTGGTGCGCAAATTACATCTTGTTCCGTCGGATCAGGGGCTGGCCGTGTATTTTCGCGATCTCACCGAGCCGCGCGTGCCTGAGCAGCGTTTGCAAGAGGAGCGGGAAATTCTTTTTGCCGTCGTCAACTCGACCACCGATGCCATCATCGCCACGGATTTCGAGGGCCGGATCCAAATGTTCAACAAAGGAGCAGAACACATTTTTCATCGCACGTTCTCGGAAGTGCAAGGCAAAATGATAGAGATGCTTTTACCAGAACGCTTCCGATCCATGCACTCACAACATAGACAGCGCTTTGCCGAAGCTCGGGGGGGCAACCGTTCCATGGGCTTGGGGCTGGTGAAGGGACTTCGCGCGGATGGCCAGGAAATCGATTTGGAAGGCACGATTTCCCAAGTACGCGTGCACCGCAAGCAGTTGCTCATTACCAATTTGAAGAACGTCAGCGAACGCCTGCGGGTAAGTGCTGAAGTGGAGCAATCGCGGGCGCAGCTGTTGGAGTTGACCCAACGGCTGATGGTGCAGGAGAAGACACTTGTCAAGCGCCTGGCGCAGGTTTTGCATGACCAATTGGGACAGACGGTTGCGGCCATTCGCATGGCGCATGAAACCATTGGCACTTTGTTGGGCAGCACTGCACCTGCCCCGGTCGTGCGTCTTCAGGCACAGATGGGCATGCTCGTCAATCAGGCGGTTCGCCAGGTTCGCCAGGTGCTGGTGGACCTGCGTCCACCATTGCTGGAAGAACAGGGCCTTGCTGCTGCCCTGGACAACGAGTTGCGAAACCGGTCGGTCACCCACCCCCAGCTTGATATTTCCATTCACATTACGCCGGAAACAGCCGCTCTGCGTTGGCCACCGGAGGTGGAATACGCTGCATTTATGGTGGCTCGCGAAGCACTTGAAAATGCTTTGCGGCATTCGGGAGCGTCAGCGGTATGGATCGATTTGGTGGGCTCGGGCAAGTCTTTGAGACTGGATGTAACAGATAACGGGACAGGCATCCAGGATGGAGCGATCCAGCGCAGTGGCCACATTGGTCTTTTCGATATGCGCGAACGGGCTAACGCTGTGGCCGCCTCGGTTTCGGTGGGCCCCCATAGTCCCTCTGGAACGCGCGTACGCTTTAATTGGAGGGCGGCGCCATGACCCGCGTGTACCTGGTGGACGACCATTCGCTGATGCGAGAGGGCTTGCGGGCTTTGCTGGAGGCACGTGGGCATAGGGTCGTAGGGGAGTCTGCTGACCCGACCCAGGCATTGGCTGACTTGATGCGCTTGCATCCCGATGTCTTGCTGCTGGATCTCCATTTGGGCGGACGTTCCGGGTTTGAGCTGCTGGCAGAGTTGCAGCGTCGGCGCTTGAGCACCCGGTGCATCGTATTGACCATGTCAGCCCAACCGCGCCATGTGGCCGAAGCCATGCGCATGGGGGCATGCGCCTATGTGCTGAAAGGGTCTGCGGGCAGTGACCTCATGGACGCCATCCATGTCGTGATGCAGGGGAAAAAGCATTTGGGTGCTGAAGTGGCGGATCTGGCGCTTCAGATCTTTACGCAGCCTGAAGGCAATGATGATCCTTTGAGCACACTGTCACCGCGTGAGCGGCAAATTATTACCATGGTGGTCAATGGCCAGTCCAGCGCCCAAATTGGGCTGGAACTGCATTTGTCCCCCAAAACGGTTGCTACTTACCGTAGCCGTTTGATGGCCAAGTTGGGTGTAGATGACGTTCCGGGTCTGGTACGCCTGGCTATTCGTTGCAAATTGATAGATTCCGACGATCAACGGGAAATGAACAACCGTTTTGGTGATCTTTGATGGATTTGTCCATGGCTGCCCGCACGTTGCGTCAAGATCTCCCTACAGACGCAAAGTCAGGCAGCGCATAAAGTTGGTCTCAGGGATTGGCTTTGACGCCCACCGGGCGCGGCTTCCGTCAAGAGAGCAACACCATGATGAACGTCCAAGCAGTATCGAGTGCAGCCCGCTGGCGGCCTCCTGTCCATCAGCCTACTTTGAAGCTGGAACGCGATGAACGTTGGTCGGATTTCCAGGAAGTATTGAATTTATTGCGGTTTGATGGCCAAGTGCATGGCTTGAACAACGATTACCAGTTCAGGCGCCGCCGCCTGAAAGCGGGTCAGTCGGCACTCACCATGACCCAGCCGTTTGATGGACTCTACGTGGTTCGGTTGGGTTCACTCAAGACTTCGATGACCCATGTGGATGGATCTGAACATGTGCTTGCATTTCCCATGCGAGGGGATCTGCTGGGTTTTGATGGGGTCTGCAAAAACAAATATGCGAGCGATGTGGTGGCATTGACAGATTGCGATTTGATCAAAATACCAGCAGCGGAATTGTTTTCGCCAGGCCGGGGCTGTAACGACATCGAGCGCATGGCCTACTGGGCCATCAGTCGGGAAATTGTTCGTGAGCAAGCGACCTATGCCGCTTTCCATTCCACAAAATCCGAGGCGCGGGTCGCGCGATTCCTGAGAATTCAGTCGGAGCGTTTCACTGCCATGGGTTATTCACCCAATCGGTTTACCTTGCCGATGACCCGGCGAGATATCGGTAACCATCTCAATGTGACACTGGAAACGGTCAGTCGCGCCTTTTCTGCATTGGACAACCTGGGAATTATTGCCGTTGAACGGCGTGAAATCAGGATTTTGTCGCTGGACGCACTGCGCAATTTCGAAAGCTAGGCGGCATGGCCTCCAGCAATGTGCGGCTCTTTCAAAAGAACGATTCCCTGTTTGACAGCATTTTGGTTCCTACAGACGGATCGGCCTTGTCCATTGCTGCTGCGCTTAAGGCCGTAGTGTTCGCCAAGCGGGTGGATGCTCGTATGGTTGTTTATCACTCAATACCTGCGTACCAGTACCCTGTGTACGTAGGGGGAATGCCTTATGAATACCCCTCTGAGGCCGAGTATGAAACGCAGTGTAAAAGCGTTGCCGATCGCTATTTGAGCTTGATTGCAGATGCCGCCGCTGCACAGGGTGTGACGGTGGTCAAACGAATGGAGTTCAATGGAAATCCGGCACAAGCCATTGTGGAGATGGCAAAACGCGAAGGCTGTAGTTTGATTTTTATGGGGTCACACGGCCGTAGCGGGTTGTCCAGAATTTTTCTTGGCAACACCGCTTTCAAGACATTGACGCTGGCGCACATGCCCGTGTTGGTGGACCGTTGCACACCCGATGAAATATCGCAGGCGGAGGAGTTGATGCACCGCAGTGCGATTGAACCATGATGAGTCAGCACCTGGATGGTTCTTTTGCGATCTGTCACGATGCAAGAGGGAACACTAACGACAGTCAGAGCCAATAAATATTGCCCGGTTGGGCGGTGTATAGGGGGTTGATTGAGTTACAAAAAAGCGGGGTCTGCGCATGCGCCATTTGCTGTGGTGGGCATAGGCGCGTCGGCTGGCGGCTTGGCGGCGTTGGAACAATTTTTATCGAACGTACCTGCGGGCAGTGGTATGGCCTACGTCATCGTGCAACATGCTGCAGCCCATCGCAAGGGCATGCTGGTTGAATTGCTACAACGTCGCACGACCATGCCGACCGTTGAGGTAAAAGATCAAATGCAGGCCGAATCCGACCACGTCTATGTGATTCCACCAGGTCGCGATCTTTCCATATTGCATGGCGTATTGCATCTGCTGGAAACAGCTGAGCCACACGGTTTGCGGCTGCCGATTGATTTTTTCTTCAAATCGCTGGCCGATGACGCGCAACAAAAAAGCATTGGTGTGATTTTGTCTGGCATGGGTTCCGATGGAACCCAAGGGTTGCGAGCCATTCGGCTTGCCGCTGGTGCATGTTTTGTGCAGAAACCCGATGACGCTCAATTTGACAATATGCCGCGTAGCGCCATTGACGCCGGTTTAGCCGATGTCATCGCCCCCGCGAATGCGTTGCCGCGGATCATTCTGGATTATGTCAACCGGCTTCCACACGGTCTCCCCGGTGAAATCAAGACTGAATCTGATCCCACAGACCCCGGGTTTCTGGACAAGGTTATTCTTCTGATGCGAGCCCAATCCGGTCATGATTTCTCGCCGTACAGAAAAAGCACCATTGCACGGCGTGTTGAGCGGCGCATGGGCCTGCACCAGTTGTCCAGAGCGAACGACTACCTGCGTTATTTGCGTGAAAGCCCTAATGAGTCTGAGGTTCTGTTCAGTGAATTGCTGATTGGTGTCACCCGCTTCTTTCGAGATGCCATGGTGTGGGAACAACTCAAATCCAAGGTAATTCCTGCGTTGTTGACCAGTCATCCCGAGGGTGCCGACCTGCGCGCTTGGGTGCCAGGTTGCTCAACTGGAGAAGAAGCCTTTTCTTTGGCTATTGTTTTCAGGGAAGCCATGGAGGAAACCGCTTTAACCCGGAAATTTTCCTTGCAGATATTCGCCTCTGATTTGGACAAGGAATCCGTCGCCGTCGGCCGTGCTGGTGTTTATCCCCAAAGCGTTGCACATGACGTTTCGGAGCAGCGATTGAACCGATTTTTTGTAGTAGACCCAGGGGGGTACCGGGTCTGTGACGAAATTCGTGAAACGGTGGTCTTTGCCGAACAGAACATCATTGTTGCCCCGCCTTTTATCAAAATAGATATCCTGAGTTGCCGCAATCTGCTGATCTACTTTGAACCGGCGTTGCAGGAAAAGCTGTTGCAGCTGTTCCATTACAGCCTTAATCCTGGTGGATATTTGGTGTTGGGGAGTGCTGAATCCATGGGTTCGGTTGGCAAGCTGTTTTCTCCTTTGGACGAGGATTTAAGGATATTTTGGCGATTAGAAACTTCAACGCGCTTGTTGCCGGTTGATTTTCCGGCGGCTTTTGTGCGCGCGCCTTCCCAGCAAGGGCGTGCTGTATGGATGCACGCGGACGAATTGTCTGGCCCACCCAACTTGGGGCCCATGGTGGAAAAATTGGTATTGCAACGCTATGCACCTGCTGCAGTTCTGGTGAGCGAGCAGGGTGAAACACGCTATTTTTGTGGCAATACCGGCAAATACCTGGAGCCACCCGCAGGCCAGCCCAATTGGGATTTGATCGCCATGGCCCGCGATGGACTCAAGCAGGGATTGAGTGAAATTTTTTATCGGGCTGTCCGAGAAAAAACCATGAAGACGCTCAAGAAAATCAAAGTAGTCTGGAATGGATGCAGGCAGTACGTCGATATTCTCGTGCAGCCCTTGGGTGAACCGGCTGCTTTGGCGGGAATGCTTTTGGTGGTTTTCTACGATGTGCAGGCACCTCGCCGCAAAAAATCATATAACCCAATGGTGGTTGCGAAAGAAGAGTCCGCACAGGTAGAAGCTTTGGAGCAAGATCTGGAGCATGCCCGTGAGGAGGCCAGATCCACGCGAGAGGAAATGCAGACCACACAAGAGGAATTGAAATCCACCAATGAAGAGTTGCAGTCCACCAATGAAGAGCTGCAGTCCACCAATGAGGAACTGACTACGTCCAAGGAGGAAATTCAGTCGATGAACGAGGAGTTGCAGACCATTAACCATGAGCTGCAGGCGAAAGTAAACGAGTTATCGCGGGCCAACAACGACATGAAAAACCTGCTCGACAGCACAGAAATTGCGACCCTGTTCCTGGATGAATCGCTCAACGTTCGGCGTTTCACGCCCCAGACCACCCGCATTATCAAACTGATACCGGGAGATGCCGGTCGGCCGATTGCCGACATTGTGAACGATTTGGTCTACCCCGACATGCTGCAACATGCCAGGGATGTATTGCGCACGCTGCTGTTCAAGGAGGTGGATGCTCCCACAGTAGACGGGCGATGGTTCAAGGTACGAATCATGCCCTACCGTACGCAGGATAACCATATTGATGGTTTGGTCATTACGTTTTCGGATATTACCGTGAGTAAAAAATTGGAAGTTGAATTGCGCGCCAGCCAGAGCAAACCTCAGGTCCAGGCGGAAGGCTCAAAACCGCCCGCTTTTACATATGGGCTATCGTAAAAACCCGCTCGGCCTGGAAGAATTGCGGCGGCTGGCCCGGGAACGGTTTTTGCGTCGGGTCACTGATATCAACACTGCTTTGACTTTGCCAGAAGCACAGCACCTATTTGAAGAGCTGGAAATTCACCAGATTGAGTTGGAGCTTCAAAACGAACATTTGAATCATGCCAGGGCTCAATTGGAAACTGCGCTCAGCGAAAGCAGTGAGTTGTATGACTTTGCGCCTGTAGGCATTGTGTCGCTAGATTCTGCCGGATCTATTACGAAATTGAATCTGGCGGGTGCCAGTTTGCTGGGTGGGGAGCGTGTTCGGCTGTTGGGCAGCAAATTGGGTTTGTACGTGGCTGCCCCAGACCGTCCTGCATTCAATCAGATATTGGAGCGCGCCAAGCCACCCGGCGAGGTGCAGACGGGTGAGGTCGCGCTGGAAAGAAATGGGCAAACCGCCACCCATGTGCAGGTCAGTGTTTCGGCTCTGCCCGGCGCTTCGGGCTGGCAGCTTGTTCTGGTGAACACGACAGAACGCCGAGACGCCGAGGAAAAACTGCGGATAAGCGAGGAGCGCTGGAAATTGGCGTTGGAGGCTGCGGGGGACGGTGTTTGGGACTGGTCTGTGCAAACGGGTGAAGTATTGTTTTCCAAACGTTTCGGGGAGCTCTTCGGATTTTCCGAACAGGAGTATGGCCATCACATTGAGAATTGGAGTTCCCGCATTCATCCAGACGATAAGGCCCGTGTGTTGGCGGATATGCAGGCCCATTTGAGTGGTGTAGCAGCCAACTTTGCCAGCGAATACCGGGGGCAGTGCAAGAATGGAAGCTGGAAATGGGTTCTTTCCCGCGGTGCAGTTGTCAGCCGTACCGAAGACGCGAAACCATTGCGCATGATTGGTACGCATGTTGATATCACGGGCAAAAAGCAGGCGGAAGAAGAGTTGCTTGCCGCAGCCCGGTTTCAGCAGGCTGTGTTTGACTCGCTGGCTGCCCAAATTGCAGTGTTGGACCGCCACGGCACAGTCATTCAAACGAATGCAGTTTGGCGTAAATATGCGTTGGACAACGGTTTGGCGGAATCTCCTTACTTCTTTGGGGGCAACTTTCTGGAAATACTGGATCGCATGACCGGACACGATCAGAAGACAACGCAGGCTGCGTCTGCAGGCATTGCTTCGGTTGTGACCGGCGGCGCCTCCAGTTTTCAGTTCGTGCAGCCTTTTTTTACGCCCCTGGATGCACGCTGGTTCATGATGCGGGTGATGCCCGTGCATGATATTTCGGAGCGCGTTGTGGTCAGCCTGGAGGATGTTACTGAACTCAAGGCGGCCGAATTGGCCAGCCAGACACTTGCCAACACCGACGTACTGACAGGCGCCTTGAGTCGGCGCAATTTTTTGAATCTTGCTGAACAAGAGTTGGCGCGGTCAACGCGCTATGAGTTGCCGCTGATGGTGCTGATGCTGGATCTGGACCATTTCAAGCGCATCAATGACCACTATGGGCATGCAGCGGGCGACGCAGTTCTTGTGTCGTTTGTTAAGACCGTGAAGGACGTTTTGCGGGAATCTGACCTCATAGGGCGCATTGGCGGGGAAGAGTTTGCCGTGCTGCTACCCAACACCAGTCTGGAAGGGGGGCGAGCATTGGCACAGCGGATCATTGAACGTGTTCGCGCCAATCCGGTGGACGTGGCCGGGGAATGCATTGCCTATACGGTGAGTGTCGGTGCTGGGTGTCTGTCTTCGGAGACATCCTTTTCCGGCTTGCTGGGTGTGGCGGATACCGCACTTTATCGGGCCAAGAATGGGGGCCGGGATCGTCTGGAGGTTGCACCGCAATAGGTTTTGAACGCTGGTTTGCCTTGTCAAAAATCAATGTGATGCGCTGGGCTACAACAGAAGATGGGCAGAAAACACCATTCGTTGTTTTGAACGAAAGTGCAAAGTGGCAAAACCGCAAGCAGTTCAATGACCAATTCACGTGCATCAGGTGCCAAAAGAATTTGGCACCACACACTTCGGAGAGCATTTTCCTTCTTTCCGCGTCCGCTTCGGTTTGCCGTGTACCGGTCTTTTGTAGATTGCGACCCCACACCTGACAAACGCGTGGTCCTCAAGATTGCCGAATCCAGGGAAGAGCTGGAAGCCTGTTTCAGGCTTTTGCATGATGCTTACGTGGGAAGTGGTTTCATGCAGCCCCATCCTTCTGGTATGCGCATCACGATTTACCACGCGTTGCCCACGACGACCACACTGTGTGCCAAATTCGACGGGGAGGTGGTGGGAACCATATCCCTGATCCGCGAAAGTGTTTTCGGGTTTCCCTTGCAGTCCATTTTTGATTTGCATGAAATTCGGGAAACCAAGGGACGGCTCGCCGAGGTGTCCGCGCTTGCGGTGCATCCGAGATTCAGAAACACGGGGGGATCCATCCTGTTTCCGCTCATGAAGTTCATGTATGAATATTGCACCACGTTCTTTGATACGCGCCATCTGGTGATTGCTGTCAATCCGAACCGGATTGAACTGTACGAGTCTCTTTTGCTTTTTGAGCGGCTGACAGAAAATCAGGTGGAAAAATATGATTTTGCCAACGGTGCACCGGCGGTAGGTGCTTCGGTGGATTTGCACGTCGCTCCAGGCTTGATGAAACGTTTGTACCGGGGAAAACCGGTACGCAAGAACCTGTACATCTATTTTTTGCGTACCGAATTGCCCAATATTGTGATGCCGAGTCGGCGGTACTTCAGCACCAATGACCCGGTCATGACACCGGATTTGCTTGACTATTTTTTCAACCAATGCACCCAGACCTTTCAAGGCTTGGCGGACAGGGAAAGAGGCTTGCTGCACTCGATTTATGATCTTCCGAAATATACGGCGGTGTTGCCGACGGTTTTTTCCGAGTCGGATTTTCGGCGCCACCACCGCGCACACGAACGGTATTCGCTGAAGTGTCCCGGCAGTTTTTCCATCACACACCCGGATAAAACCGAGGTTCATGCCATCCAGGTGGTGGAGTTTTCGGATGATGGCTTCTTGGCGAATTCAAAAAATCCATTGTCCGCCAACGTATGGGGTGAAGCACGTATTCGGCTGGGAAGCGAAGAGACATCGGTCATCAAGGCTTCGGTGGTACGCGGAAAGCACAAAGGTACTTTCGGGTTTTATGGCTTTCGGGTGGCCGAACCCGACTTGCCCTGGCGTAAGCTGGTTGGGGTGCTCAAGGCTGGCGCCACCCACGAAGATCTGGAAAATGCGAGTCGGTTCTTGCCGGAATAAACGGTTCTGGCTGGCGTTTTATTCCGTTTCCAAATCAATGGGAGATTAGGCGCCCCGACGCAGGCAGTGCTTTAGCACGACAAGAAGAGGCAACGACATATCGCATTGATATGGAAATGGAATTACAGGGTCTTGAGCAAGGAAATCACTTCTGGCTGGGCGGAAAATTTGTCGCCCAATTTGCTGAGCGCATCCAGCTCTTTCCTGGCCAATTCCTTGTTTCCGCCTCTGAGGTGAATTTTTGCCAGGTTGAGCCTGAACAGTGCGTTGGTGGGTTGCATCGCCACCGCCTTGTTTTGCAGATCAAGGGCTTTGACGTAGTCCCCCTTGTCCGATAGAAGGAAGGCCAGGGTATCCATAAAAGCAGCTTGCTGCGGGGCCAATGACACGGCTTTTTCCGCATAAGCAATAGCACTTTCTTTTTTGAGTTTCCCACTGACCCACGCCAGATTGTTGTAAGCAATGGCGCTATTGGGTTGCAATTGGACCACGGTTGCGTATTTGTTTTCTGCTGTGCTGTAGTCGTTGTGTGCAATTGCCGCGTCACCCAGATACAGCAGAAAAGCCGCGTCTTTGGGGTTGGCCTTTTGCCACAGGGCAGAAAATTTGTCGGCCTCGGTGCCTTTGCCTCCAGCCACCAGGACGGTGTGCAACTTGAGCGCCAGTTCCGTTGAATTGACCTGTTTGAGTCCGGCCCGGTAGGCTTCTGCAGCACGCTCCCAATGTTTTTCGTAGGCGTGGATATCCCCTTCCAGCAGGTAGCCAACAGCCTCGGTGGCCCGTTGCTTTTGTACTGTGCGGGCGGTTGCCATCGCATCCTGGAACCTCTTGGCCCCAAGATCCAGCGAGATCACGGCACGTTGCACATCCAGCAGGTCAGGTTGTATAACCAGCGCCTTGCGCAAGCTGGCGTAGGCGGCTTGCATGTCTTTGGCGGCAATATGGACGCCAGCCAGGCGCATCAGGGGAAGGGGCGACTGGGGTTGCAGGTTGGCCAATTTGGTATAGGTGGCCATAGCCTGAAGTAAATCACCGGAAAGCTGCTGCGTGCGGCCCAGTGCATCCAGCAGTTGTGGATTGTCTGGCATCGCAGCCACCGCATTTTGCGCAGCAGACGTGGCGCCTTTGGTGTCCTTGTGGCGCATATAAAAGTCGATCAGCAGCACATGGAGTTTCACGTTCGTGGGGTTGGTGGCCACCGCGTTCCCAATGAGTTTGGCAACCTCTCCATCGGAGGCGCCAGATTGGACCGCGATTTCCGCAAGGGCCAGCAAAGCCTGGCTATTCTTCGGGTCATTGGCCAACACCGCATTGATTCGCATCCTGGCTTTTTCTGGATTCTTGTCAGCCAGATCCAGACCTGCCAGACCCGCGACTGCCGGAAAGTAATTTGGATCTGCGGCCAAAGCGTGCTCAAAGCTCTTTCTTGCACCTGCGACATCTTTCTTTGCCAATAGGGTTTGGGCACGCAGTTGGGGAGCCAAAGGCTTGCCTGGCTGTTTTTTCTCCAGAGCGTCAATGGCCTGAAGTGCCTTGTCGAACTCTCGGCGACTCAGGTGGACGCTGATCAGCGCCATATCGGCTGTTGTACCCGTGTCAGACATGGCGATATCGTGCAGTTCTTCAAACGCAGAGTCAGGAGATCCGTTCAACATCTGGACGAGCGCCAGAGAGGTTCTATTCTTGGCGTTGCCGGGTGTTTGTTGACTTGCCTGGGTGAAATACTCTTCTGCTTTTTTGGGATCTCCACTTTGGAGATAGACCTCACCGGCTACGGGCAGCAGGTGCGGGTCGATGGGTTTCATCCTGAGTCCAGGGAGCAGCGCTTCCATGGCTTTAGCCGTTTGCCCGGAGCGCAAATAGGTAACCACCAGCAGCCGACGGGCCACGGTCAATGTGGGCACGGCCTTCAGGGCTCTGTTCAGGTAGTCCTGGGCTTGAGGCAAAGAATTCAGCTGCAAGGCAATGGTGCCAGCCAACTGCAGCGCAGGGATGTCGGCGGGTGATGTGCTTAATACCTGCTGCGCCAGTGTTTTGGCCAATTCAAAGTCTTTTTTCCTGAACGCCAATTGCGCTTCATGGTATAGGGTCCGGGGATGGTTAGGCGCAATTTTTTTGAGTTGCGCTATTTGCTCTTCCGCTTCCACTTGCTTGCCTTGCAGCAAAAGAATCGTAATGATGGCGCTGCGGCCGGCTAAAAAATTGTGCTTGATTTGAATGGTTTTCTGGTAGGCAGTCAGGGCCTCACTGATTTCTCCTTTTGCATACAAATGAATGTCGCCTTTGAGCTTCCAGGCTTCGTGACTCTCGGGCGACTTGGAGATCACTTCGTCAATCAAATCCAAGGCCCCATCAAAGTCATGTTGGCTGGCTTTTTCCCGTGCCTGTTGCATCAAAGCCGGTGGGTAGCCGGGCTGTGCCGCAAGTGCCGCATTCAGGGATGCCTTGGACTGCTCCATATTGCCTTGCATGGCATAGGCTGTGACCAGAGATGTGAGGAGATTGGCTTGGGCGGGGCCCTGGGTTAGCTCGGTTTTTCCAAATTCATCAATGAGCATTTTGGCTTGCCCCTTCGCCAGAAGTGCTTTCGCCAACGGAGGCGCCACGGAATCCAGAGGGTATTTCAGATGCAAGGCCTTGCGCAACTCTGCCTCTGCTCCCGAAAAATCGCCGCTTTCCAGCATCGCTTTGCCCAGGAGAAAGCGGGCTTCAGGCATGTCCGGGTTGACCTGCAATGCGTTTTTCACCTGAATGATGGCAGCCTTGCTTTCATTCTTGTCTAAATAGCTTTTTGCCGACGCCAGTAAAGCCTCGGGCTTTTCGCCACAAGCCGTGAGAAGCAAGGAGCCCAATACGGTCGAAAGGGCCAAAAGAGACTTGGAGCGATGAGAGGTCATGTTGATTCCCGAAGTGAGGTTGTAGGGCATAAGGGGCTATTTCAAACAGAGGCGATACATCAGGTCGTACAGTGTGGGACGGCTCACACCCAGCAAATCAGCTGCTTTGACGATATTTCCGTTGACTCGGCCCAAGGCCGTCACCACAGCGCGTTTCTCGGCGTGTTCTCGAATCAAACGCAGATCGAGTGAATGGTCTACTGCATCAAATGTGGAGGTACTGAGGCCCACATCGCTGCAGGAAATCTGGCTTCCGTCGGCCATGATGGTGGCGCGCTTGATGCAGTTCTCCAGTTCGCGGATATTGCCGGGCCAGGGGTGGCATTCAAGCGCCTGGATCGCCTCTTCGCTGAGTGTCATGGTTGCGCGCTTGTGTTCCTGTGCGAAGCGGCGTACGAACGCATGCGCCAACAAGGCGGCATCCCCCACACGCTCACGCAGTGGGGGAATATGGATGACAATTTCTGCCAGGCGGTAGTACAGGTCCTCGCGAAATCGACCGCTTTTACTCAGAGCGTTCAGATCCTGGTGGGTGGCACACACGATGCGGACATCCACCGGTATTTCCTGTCTTCCACCGACACGTTCGATGGTTCTTTCCTGCAAGAAGCGCAGCAGTTTGGCCTGCAAGGAAAAAGGCAGATCGCCAATTTCATCCAGCATCAAGGTGCCACCACTGGCGGTTTCAATCTTCCCGAGCGTCGTTTTTGCAGCGCCCGTGAATGCCCCTCTTTCGAAGCCGAAAAGTTCACTTTCCAGAAGATTCTCTGGAATGGCTGCGCAGTTGATGGCCACAAACCGTCCTGCACGCCGTGGTGAGGCCTGGTGCAGTCCGCGCGCCAACAACTCTTTGCCGGTACCACTTTCTCCCAGCAGCATGACGGTTGCGTTGCTGCTGGCCACCTTTTCAATGGTTCGGCAAATGCGCAGCATTTCCGAATCGCGGGTCATCAAACCGGCCAATACATCGGGTTGGTGCATCGTCTGCAGGCGGCGGTTTTCTTTTTGCAGTTCGTACAGCCGCAGCGCCCGCTCAATGGTCAGGTTGAGGAGTTCGGTGGCGAAAGGTTTCGCAAAAAAATCATAGGCCCCCATGCCCACTGCGCGCAAGGCATTGGTTTGGTCATTCTGTCCGGTCAGCACAATGACCTTGATGTCAGGGTCAAAGTTGAGGATCTGTTGAAGCAGGCGAAACCCCTCGGATACCGAATCGGCATCGGGCGGAAGCCCCAAATCCATCGTGATGACGGCGGGTGCGTGTTTGCGCAATTGCAGCATGGCACTTTCCCGGTCATGGGCGGTGGCCGAGTCAAAACGGTCCAGCGACCACTTGATTTGCTTTTGCAAGGCCAAGTCGTCTTCCACAATCAGAAGCGACGGTGCTTTTTCGGGGCTCATGCGAATTCCAGTACGGGAGGGGACAGCTCCTTGGCCGACTCAAACAGAGGCAAAAGCAAGCTCACCGTGGTGCCATGGCCCAGTTCGCTCTCGACCTCCATCTGTCCGCCGAGTTCTTGTACATATTGGTAGCTTTCATAGGCGCCGATGCCCATACCCGCTGGCTTGGTGGTCTGAAAAGGCTTGAACAAACGGTTCTGGATGAAGTGCTGAGACATGCCGTGCCCAGAGTCACCGACCACAATTCGGGCATGACCATGGCTGCGTTCCAGCTTGACCCAGACCTGGCCCGCAGGGTCCGTGGCATCCAAAGCGTTTTGCACGATATGCCCAAGGATCCGCTCTAGTCGTTCTTCGTGGCCACGCGTTACCACCGGCTCATGCAGCCTCAAGTCGAGGGTTCGACCGCGTCCTTGCGCGACGGATGCAATGCGGTGAATGATGCCGACCAGATTCACACCCATTGCCGGACCGGGTGGTACCGCCCCTTCATGCAACTGGAGCATGAGCTGGCGCATGCGCTCCAGCGAATTCTCCACCGTCATGACCATGTCGCGCTGAAACTCCGGGTTGTCGCCGAGCCGTTTGGCGTTTTTCATCATGAGTGAGAGTTGCGTCACAATATTTTTCAGGTCGTGCACGACAAAGGCCGACATGCGATTGAAAGAATCAAACTTGCGTGACTCCAGCAGCGCTTCCGTGGCCTGCATTTGTGCCAAATAGCTGGCGGCCTGCTGACCGGCGGTTTTCAGCAAATCATTCACCTCCCAGTTCACGTCCACACGTGTGCGCGCACTGGCGAGAACACAAAATCCGATGAGCTCACTCCCCACCAAAAGCGGTACCACCAACCATGCTTGTGCCATCTCCAGCAACCAGTGGGGAAGCTTCAGCTGTCCATAGCGGTGGGAATACGAGCGGTATTCCTCCAGGTTGACCACCCAGCCGCTGGCCGTGATGAACTGGCACATGGGGGAGTTGGCATCTTCTTTTTCCAGTGTTTGCGCCAGGTTCCAGCGCGCAGATTGGGTAAAGGCCTGTTCTCCCCGCGCTTTCATCCAAAGACCGCCCGCGGGACTCTCCAGCATGTCGGCCAGGCCACGCACAACCTGCTGCCCCATTTCCTGTGGGGAGTTTTGGGTTGACAGGGCACGTGTAAATTTGAGCCACTCCTCGCGGTAGTCAAAGCGGTAGTGGAAAAAATGCTTGCCTAAAAATACCCGCAGCTTGGCGCGAATGGCGCCTGAAAGTGCCAGTACGACCAGCACAATGAGTGCCACAAACACCAGCGCCAGCTGCAGCGCACGTCCCCACTCGCCACCGAAATAGCGGACGTAATAGCCCACACTGGAGATAAACAGCAAATAGGCGCCGGCCATCAACAGTGTGGCGGAGTGAAAGGCCGCCTTGGGCGAGAGCTGAATGTGGGACACCCAATCGCTGCGCCGCGACATGGACAACACCAGCAGTGGCACCACCAGGGTATGCACCAGGCCACGGATACTCAGGGCATCGGCATCGGGGCGGTTGAACAAGACGGCTTGTGAAAACAGATACAGATCGAACAAGAACGCCCCCGCCAGACCAAGACACAGGGGTTTGATGCTCCAAAGGGAATCTTCTGTCACATTTCTAAAAACCTGTTCCAGCAAAACGAGGGCAAACACGGGCAGGAACATCGCCCCGTACAGAGCCAGCCGGGAATACTCACCCCATGGGCTGGCGGGCAGCGTAAAAAGTGACCGCGCCAACAGGGAAAACAGAACCAGTGCCAGTGCAACCGGAGGCATCCAGCCGATGGTGTGGAGTGGATCTTGCGGGTGCCTGGGCCGCAGCAGAATCAGCAGAAAGGCAAACCAGCCTGCGTAGCGTGCTATGTCAAACCAGGTGCCAAGAAGCGCGGCCGGTGGGGCGCTGGTCAAAGACGAGGCCAGGCCAGACCAGCCCCACAAGGCACTGCACGCCACGGCCGCAAATGCAGTGGTTTGGGTCCATTGGTGTGTTGAACGCGCATAGCCGAGCCTGTGCAACCGCAGTGCAAAGGCCGAATAGGCCACACCCACCAAACCATAACTCCACGTGGTCAAGGCCATACTACTGTGCACCTTTTCCCATCAGAACGACCGCAACGGTTTCCAGGAGAATCAGCATGTCAAGAAACAGTGTGTGGTTTTTCACGTAGTAGAGGTCGTACTGGAGCTTTTCAGCAGAATCCTCAACCGATGCGCCATAGTGGTACCGCACCTGCGCCCAGCCCGTGACGCCGGGCTTGACGCTGTGGCGAACGGCGTAATACGGCAGATCCTTCGTCAGCTTGTCCACAAAGTAGGGGCGCTCCGGGCGTGGGCCTACCAAACTCATGTCGCCGCTGAGCACACCAAACAACTGCGGCAATTCGTCAATGCGCAGTTTGCGTATCACCTTGCCAACCCGTGTGACCCGATGGTCTGTGGCGCTGGCCCAGCGGGGTTTTCCGTCCTTTTCCGCGTCGGTGTGCATGCTTCTGAATTTGACAACGTGGAACAATCGCCCGTAGAGGCCCACGCGTTCCTGAAAGTACAAAATGGGGCCAGGGCTTTCCAGCACAATCAGGATGCTGGCCAGCAACATGACGGGCAAGGCCAGCAAAATCAGCACGGACGCACACACGATGTCAAACAGACGTTTGACCATGGTGCGAATCGGTCCTTGCTCAAAGCCTTCACCGAAAATAAGCCACCCCGCTGAAACGGAGTCGTTTCGGATCTGCCCCAATGTTTTTTCAAAATGGGTGGCTATATCCACCACCCGCACGCCGTGCAGTTTGCAATCCAGCAGTTCACGCAAGGGCATGCTTCCACCGCGGCGCTCGCTCAAGGCAACCACGATCTCATCGACCCGCTCCTTTTGCACCACATCGGTCAGCGATTGGTTCGTTGACAAAAGCCCCATTTCAAAGGTTCCAGTCTGCGTCTCGTTGGGGCTGGCGTAGTACCCGACCAGGTCCACGTTGGGGTCCGAATGTTTCAACATGCTCCCCACCAGTCGGGCGCTGTGGCCAGAGCCATAGACCAATACACGCTGGTGCATCAACGCCTTCGGGGTGGTGCGGGCCACATAGATTCGATGCATCATCATCAAGGCCATGGCGGTCAGCAGTGCCAGGACAAAAGCCCTTTCATCTTCCTGCCGCAAAGGAGACATACGGAAAATTCCGTAGGCCAGCGGCAGTGAAAGGCACAAAGACAACAGGGCACGGATGCGTACCTGGCGCAGAGTCAGGTTGTGGACACGTTGATAAAACCCCAGCCCTGCATTGATGAGCAGAATACCGATGGCCACCAGCAGTGAAATCGTGATGACGATGGATGATGCGTTGGCCGGATCGGCCACTTGAGACAGGAACGATGCCACGACCGTGACGACCACCAACCCCAGGTCAAAAAATATGTGAAAAAGCGTACGTTTGTGAAAGTAATGGCTGAATATCTTTATCACGTTCAAACCCCACATTTCCAGTTGGATTTAAGTCTGCGCTGAAGGACTCCGGGCTGTTTGACTTTTCTCACGCGCAGGCAAGCCCTGCCCGGTGGCCGCTGGCGTGCGGCCTTCTTTTGCGGAGGTTTGAATGGAAAAAAAGGTCAGAAAAGTGAATAAAAAAGCAATTCTGGGCACGTCCATCAAACTGCTGACAAGCCCTACGCACAGGGCGGCGCACAGGGACGCTGCGAGGTAGGGAGACAGTGGGCGCAGTCTTGCGGGTTTGCTTGCAAGCTGCCACAACGCATACCCCAGCAACGCAAGCCAAAGAAGCAAGCCAACCATTCCGCGCTCGACCCGTATTTCCAGATACAGGTTGTCCAGGTGCCAAGGCAAAAAGTACGACTGCGCGGCAGGGAACCAATGTGCCAGGCCATGGGAAAAGTTGCCGTTTCGGAGGAGGTTGTGATGCGATGGCCCGAGCAAACGCAGGTTATCGAAGTCGGCGGCGCCACCTGCGTTCAACACCGACAGGGACAACATGGCCAGGCGGGGTGCATACCAAGGACCTCTATTCAAGGCGGGGCCCTGGAGCGGCAGTACCAAAGATTGCCAGCCGGAGCCATTGGGCGCGACCCATCGGGAGGCGGTCTGGCAAGCCCCTTCGTAAAGCAAATGCCTCTCGCAGAGATGGATGCGTACCTGGGTGGCTTTTTGAACGCGTATGTCGACATGAATCTGGTGCTGCTGCTTGAAGACATGGCTGACATGCTGTGTCATGGCGTATTGGCCACCCAAGGCTTTCACGGTAGGAGGGCCCAAAACAGTCAAAAAATACGGGGGTGTTCCACCCGACGCCTGCTCTTCTCCCAGCCGTGCACTCCCTGGGAACTCACTCCTTGGGCCAAGCTTTGCATAGTTGGAGGGGAGGCGGCCCAGGCCTTTGCCCAGCCACCAGTCGTCAGGGCTGTCCAGCATCGCCAGGCCACGTTGCCAATGCTCCAGGCGGCTGGCCAAGTCCCGGTGGGTGCTGGCCAGGCGCTCGGACATGAATGAGCCTGTGCCCAGTACGGCCACCACCTCCGTCACCAATGCCAACACCAGAACCAGGCTGGCCTTGGTACGCCAATCTCCCGCGCGGCAAGCCCGCCAGCGGGACGCCGTCAGGTCCTGTGGGGAGACGCTGGATGCTTGGGCCTGAAGGAGTACACCCAATATCAGCAAGGCAGCTGCAATCGCAAAATACACCCCTCGGGCAAAGCCCGTCAAAACGGCATAGGCTGCCAGCAAGGCCAACATAGCGGCTCCAGCCCAGACGACAGGCCGACGCGCCGAGAGCACCGCCCACACGGCAAAAGGTGCCGAAAGCGCCAGATAGCCGTCGAGGGCGGCGCCACCCACATGCATCTCCCAAAAAAGGGCGCTCGTGCGGTAGTTGCTGGTGAAGTTCAGGAGGCCCGGGAAGGCGGCACGCTCCCACACCACGGCCAGCGTGACCACTGCCAAGCCCGCCGCCATGCCGCTGGCCAGGCGTTGGTTGGCTTGTGTGGCGGAACGGGCCAGTTCTTGCTCCAGCAAGGGGACAAAAAGCAGTGCAAAGCCCAGGCTCTTGAAAACGCGCACGCTGTTCATGGCGTCGGTATACCCGGCAAACCAGTCCCAGGCCATGCCACCGGCATCTTCAAAGCCACGGAACAAGGCCCATAGCCCGAAGCCGCCGAGCAGGGCGGTGAAAAGCAACATGGCCCTGGGCGCCGGGGCCAGAGGGCCTGCCTGCGGGGATAGCGCCCAACGCGCATACCCCCCGCTCAGCGTCGCCAGCAGCAGCAGGTCGTATTCGTCAAAGACAATCCACCCGGTCCAGGGCGAAAAATTCAAAAAGCCCACGCAGGTCGGCACCACCATGAGCCAGAGGCCCGGACGCCATGCCACCACCAGGCTCCACAGCGCAAACAGCACCAGCGCCTGAATCGGCCACAAAGGGTGGTGCCAGGCCAGCGCGACTCCGCCCACCAGGCTGCACAGGCTCAACAGCAGCGCACAGGGCCGGTCCAGCGGTGCAGGCCTAAACCAGTACCTCAACACATGCCGGGTGCCCCAAAAAACCTTGGGGGCTGGCGCTTGCGCCGTAGGCCCCCGATTGAAAGACGACCGCCAAGTCTCCGATCTGCGCCACGGGCAAAGCCATGCGGTCGGCCAGCAGGTCCAGGGGCGTGCACAGGGGGCCCACCACCGAGGCAATTTCCGTATGCAGTGAGTCTGCCCGGTTGCCAATCGTGACGGGGTAGTTCTTGCGAACCACCTGTCCAAAATTCCCCGAAGCCGCCAGGTGCTGGTGCAATCCGCCGTCCGTTACCAGGTACACCTGCCCGCGTGAGGTTTTGCGATCCACGATGCGCGCCACGTACACGCCGGCCTCACCGACCAAATAACGCCCCAATTCAATCACCAAGGCGGCTTGGGGCAGCTCCACCTGGGCCTGTTGGGCGAGCCGGGCCAGGTTGTCACCAATGGGCGCCAGATCCAGCCTTTGTTCGCCGGGAAAGTAGGGGATGCCAAAGCCGCCGCCCAAATTCAGAAAGCGCACGGGTTGTGGTGCGTCCTGCGCCAGGCGCACGGCAAGTGCGTAGGACTTCTGCTGCGCCTCGCAAATCGATTCCGCGCGCAAATTCTGCGAACCGGCAAACAGATGAAACCCCTCAAAAGCCAGACCCGCGTGGCCGATGCGGGCCAACAAGGCGGGCACCTGCTCCACGTCCACGCCAAACTGCTTGGGTCCACCGCCCATTTTCATGCCCGAACCTTTGAGTTCAAAGTCGGGGTTGACACGCACCGCCACGCGGGCGGGCAGTCCCAATTCGTTGGAAATGGCTTCCAGGGCCGCGACCTCGCGAAAGGACTCAATATTGACCAACACACGGGATGCCACCGCCTGCCGCAATTCAGCATCCCGCTTGCCTGGGCCGGCGAAGCTCACTTCGGCCGGGTTGGCGCCCGCGTCCAGCGCCACCTTCAACTCCCCGGCGGAAGCCACGTCAATGCCGTCCACCAGGCGCGCCATCAGCCCGACCAGCGCTGGCAGCGGATTGGCTTTCATGGCGTAGTGCAGTTGGATGCCTGGCGGCAGCACGCTGCGCAGTGCAGCCACCCTGGTGCGCACCAGCGCGCGGTCGTAGGCGTAAAAAGGGGTGTGCCCGACGCGGGCGGCCAGCAAAGTCAGGCGCTCGTTACCGACCATCAATTCCCCGTCCTGTACCGGAAACTGCGGCATGGGCGCGTGGACGGCGGTCAGACGCTCAGGCGGCATGGCGTTCTTTCCATTGGGTGGACAGCAGCTTTCGGTCGATCTTGCCGTTTGGGTTACGCGGCAGTGGCGCCGCAACCATCTCAATGCTGGCTGGCACCATATAGGCGGGCATCCGTATCCGGCACGCATTTATAAGGTCATTTAGGCCACTAGCCCCCGTGTCCTGTGCGCGAGTAGCTATCACATGTATAGCATGGCCAAGCGTGGGATGCTCCACGCCAAAGGCCACACACTCGCCGACCAGCCCCGTGGCGTACAAAATTTCTTCCACTTCGGTGGGGCTTACCCGGTAGCCGGATGTTTTCATCATTTCATCGGTGCGCCCTATGAAATACAGATAGCCCTGCGCATCCATACGCACCGTGTCACCCGAAAAAACCGCGTATTCCTGCAAGGGCAATCCGGTTGCCCTGCCGGGGGTACCGAGGGCCAGGGGTTTGTAGCGTTCGGCGGTTCTTTCGGCATCGTTCCAGTAGCCCATTCCGACCAGGGCACCGCGGTGCACCAGTTCACCCGGCTCGTTGGGGCCGCAGACCGAGCCGTCCTCGCGCAGTACCAAAATCTCGGCGTTGGGAATGGCCTTGCCGATCGAGTCGGGCCGATGGTCCACTTCCTCGGGGGGCAAGTAGGTGGAGCGAAAGGCCTCCGTCAGTCCATACATCAGAAAGGGTTTGGCTTGGGGCACCCGCTGGCGCAGGGTATTCAGCGTGTCGCGCGGCATGCGTCCGCCGGTATTGGCGAAGTAGCGCAGCGTGTTGTTGATGGCTGGAGGCCATTCCAGTTGTGCCAACTGGATGTACAGGGGCGGTACCGCCGTCAAACCGGTCACGCCCTCCTGCGCCATGGTTTTCAGCACGTCACGCGGCATCAGGTAATTGAGCAAGACCACCCGTGCGCCTGCCGAGAAGGCGGTGGTGAGCTGGCTGAATCCTGCGTCAAAGGACAAAGGCAGGACCGCCAGCAGGGTGTCCTGGGGCCTGTTTTCCAGGTAGGAGGCCACACTCCGGGCGCCCGCCACCATATTGCGGTGCGAAAGCACAACGCCTTTGGGCGTGCCGGTGCTTCCCGAGGTGTAAAGAATGGCGGCCATGTCCACATCAATCACCCGGTGTGCGGGCAGGGAGGGGCATTGTGCCAAGTCGCTCCAGAGGCTGACACCCAGGGAGCCCGCCACCTGCGTATGCAGCTGACCGGCGCCTGCCGATGGCGCAGTGAGCACCACATGGCGCAGGTCATGGCAGAGGGGGAGCACGTCTTGGATCAGGGCCAGACGCTCGGGCGATGTCACCAGCACACGGACATTGCAGTCACGCAAAATGAAGGCCAGCTGGTCCGGCTTGAGCAGCGGGTTCACCGGCACAAAAACCGCTCCGGCCGCCGTGGCGCCCAGACTGGCGATGACGGTTTCAAAACGCTTTTCCAGATAAATGGCGATGCGATCGCCGCGGTCAATTTCCAAGCCCAGCACGCCGCAGGCAAACTGGGTGACCTGGGTGCTCAGGTCGCCATAGTTCATCGACAAACCGCCATAGGACAGCGCAATGGACTGTGGGCTACGCTGGGCCGTCATGGCCAGCAGGTCCGGCAGCAAAGTGGATTCAGGCATTCAAAAATTCCAAACGCATGCTGCCGACCTACATATCGGTGAGGCCGGAGCGGATGGCGTATTTGGTCAATTCAGCCACTGTGCGCAGTTCAAGTTTGTTCATGATGTTGCGGCGGTGCACATCCACGGTGCTCGGAGAAATATGCAGGGCTTCACCAATCTGAGGTGAACTTCTTCCTTGCGCCAGGAGGCGCAATACTTCGGTCTCCCGGCGACCCAGGCGTTTTTGCTTGCCATGCTCGCCAAGGCTGGTCGCACTGCCACGGCGGCTGACTTCGACCAAGGTGCTGGCAGCCTCGGGGCACAGGTAAATTCTTCCCTGTGCGGCACTGCAGATGGCGTGCACCAGTTGTTTGCTGGCAGAAGACTTGACCACGTAAGCGGTTGCACCGGCGTCCAGCATCTCCATCACGAACTGTCGGTGGCCATAACCCGACAACGCAACCACCCGCACTTGCGGAAAACGGTTCAGCAGGCTGCTGGTGGCCTGGATTCCATTGACGTTGGGCATGTTGACATCCATGACAATGACGTCTGGCATCAAGCGCGCCACGGTTTCCTGAATCTGGGCTCCATCGCCTAATTCGCCGACGACGTCGATGTCGGACTCGTTGTCCAGCATCAAACGCAGTGTTTCACGAAACATGGTGTGGTCATCGACCAACAACACGCGAATGTTCTTGGGGTGCACCTCCAGCCCGGTGCTTTCGTCCGCAGGAACAGGCGTCGCCGCCTCCGCGGAAAGACCGTTGCTTACCATATACGCTCCCTGTACTAACTATGGGTGGTATGGTAACCGGCGGGTCTTGCGGCGGAGTTGATGTTTATTCAATTGCAAGCCGTTTAGAGGCAGCAATCGCCTTTTTCGGCAATTCCAGCGTGAGCACGCCATCGGTAAACTTGGCGCTTGCTCTGGATTCGTCTACCTCTTGCGACAGCGTGAATGAGCGTGAGATCGAGCCATGCCAGCGCTCGCTGCGCAAAATCTTGCCTTCGCTCTCCTGTACCTCTTTTTCCTGCTTGGCTTCGGCGTCAATTTGAACGGTGTTGCCGTCAATGCGTACATTGATGTCTTCTTTTTTGACGCCTGGTAAATCGGCGCGGACTTTGTAGAAACCTTCCACCTCGGTGACATCCAGGCGCATGTCCATGGCGCCAGCGTCAAAGTCAATGCGCATGGGCGTCAAAAGGCGCCGCATCATGGTGTCAAAGGTGTCGCTCAGGGTCGGATCAAAAAACCGGGAATCAAATAAACGGGGTTCAAAAATGTTCGGCTCAAATAGACGCAGACTGTTCATGATAGGTACCTCGTCAAGTTAAATGATGGCAAAAAATGGGGGAGAAATTTTCACGCGTGTGTTGGCATGGTCTGATCACGCACCCTTGCTCAGCTTAGTCATTCGGAGCAGGACAGGGTTGCGAAATGTCAATGCAATTCGCTGCCTGTGGGGTCGGCGCGGTGCTGGATGAAATCACTCAAGGCCGCAAGATTCGGGATGGTGATGTCGCGGCGCCCCTTTTCGTTGAACAGAATGACGCCGCAGCGGGCCAATCGGGACAATGCGCGGCTCACTGACTCCAGCCTCAAGCCCAGGTAGTCGCCCATGTCCGCCCTGGACATGTGCACATTGATCTGGTCGGTTCGCATGCCGCGCTCGGCCAGACAATGGGCCCATTGCAGCAAAAAGTCGGCCACCCGTGCGTCCGCTGGCAAGGTGCCCATGGACAAGGCCGCATCCCGGTTGCGTGCCAATTGGGCGCTGATGGCCGCCAGCACCAGGCGCATGATCAAGGGTTCTTTGGCGCTGACCTGGAGCAGGGTGTCATAGCGTATGGACCACACTTCACCACTGTCCAGTGCAATCGCGGAGCAGCCGTAGCGCCCGGAAGGGATGCCGTCAAAACCCAGCCAATCTCCCTTGAAATACAGGCCGGCCGGTTGCTCGCGCCCATCGGCGCTCAGGTTCACAATTTTGAACAGACCCGAACTGATCAGGTACAAGGTGTCAAAGACCTGGCCGCATTGGTAAATCTGGTCTTCGTTTTGCACCTTGCGTCTGCCAAACGGCAGGTGCTGTTCCATCAAGGCCAGGGACTCGCGCCAGAATGATTTGGCGCGTGCACCGGCTTGCTCCGACGCGCTGGTGGAGTTCGAAATGGCGGGGGTTAAGGCACCCAGGTCGCAGCTGCGGGTGTCATAGCGGTGAGGCGCCATCGTGCCAGGTAGCGTGCCGCTGGAATAGGGCGAAAGTTGCTGTAAATTGGTTGACGTGGTCATGTTGATCTCCGTGGTCTTTTGGAAATTTCCTGAACCGGTCAGGTCTCTAAAGCGTATCGAACGAACACCTCACCATGAATACCCTGATGGGCTAAAACTAACTACCTTGGTTCGGGTATTTGGCGGGCTAAGATAGGCCGGTACAAATTCTCATTTTTTTCAGGACACCATGAACACCTCTTTGCCTACCCTCGCCGATATCCGCAATCCTGCCTTCACCCAGTTGTTGCAGCACAAGATTGATTACAAAACCAAACCTCTGGGTTCGCTGGGACGCATCGAATCCGCCGCCTTGCAGCTGGGTGAAATCCTGGGTAGCGAGTCACCTGTATTGGTCGATCCCCAGATGGTGGTGTTTGCGGGCGACCACGGGCTCACCGCGCGCGGCATTTCAGCCTTCCCCAGCGATGTGAGCTGGCAGATGGTGGAAAACTTTCTGGCCGGAGGTGCTGCCGTGAGTGTGCTGGCGCGCCAGAACAATATCAGCCTGACGGTGGTGGATTGCGGCGTCAACCACGACTTTTTGGCAGGCCTTCCTGAGGGCACCCAGCGTGCGGGCCTGCTGGTGCGCAAGGTGGCCAACGGCACAGCCGATGCTTCCAAACAAATGGCCATGACGGCCGAGCAATGCCAACAGGCGCTGGGCAATGGCCAGGACATTGTCAAGGGCCTGCCCGGCAATGCGCTGTTGCTGGGAGAGATGGGCATTGGCAACACCTCGGCCGCCTCCATGCTGTTGGCGCGTCTGGCCGGGCTGGACATTGAAGTCTGCACCGGTGCCGGTACGGGGCTGGATGCCCCCGCGGTGCAGCGCAAAACGGCCGTGCTGCGCGAGGTGCTGGCCTTGCACGCCGATGCCACGGCGCCGCTGGACGCATTGGCGGCATTTGGCGGCTTTGAGATTGCCACCATGGTGGGCGCCGTGCTGCAAGCGGCCCACGAGCGCCGCGTGGTGGTGGTGGACGGATTTATCGCCACCTCCGCCGTGCTGGTGGCGCATGCCCTGCAGCCTCTGGTGCTGCAGCGTTGCGTGTTTGCACACCGCTCGGGCGAACGTGGCCATGAATTCATGCTGCAGCACCTGGGGGTGCAGGCGCTGCTGGACCTGGGGCTGCGTTTGGGCGAGGGTTCGGGTGCCGCGCTGGCCTGGCCGCTCCTGGTGTCGGGCTGCGCCATTTTGCGGGAGATGGCCAGTTTTGAAGCGGCCGGTGTGTCGGAGAAATCTGAAACGGCCACCAGCACCGTTTGAACGGGTTCTTGATGGCGCGCTTCCTTCGCCACTACCTGTTGGCGCTGCAGTTTTTCACACGGGTTCCTGTCACCGGGCGCGTCGCAGCATGGGTGGGCTACAGCCCCGCCATGCTGCGCGCCAGTGCAGCGCATTTTCCCGGGGTCGGTTGGCTGGTCGGCGGGGGGGCTGCGCTCATCACGGCATTGCTCCTGGCCTACCTGCCAAGCAATCCCTTTGCGCCGCTGGTGGCCGCGGTGCTGTGCACCTGCGCCAGCGTATGGGCGACCGGAGCCTTCCATGAAGACGGGCTGGCCGACGTGGCCGATGGCCTGGGGGGCAGTCAGGACCGGGAGCGGGCGCTGCTCATCATGAAGGACTCGCGGGTCGGGGCGTTTGGCGCCATTGCCGTGGTGCTGGCCTTGCTGGCCAAGGTGTCGCTTTTGGCCTTGCTGGGTGCGCAGGGCATCGCCCTGGTCTGCACCGCGCTCTTTTTGGCCCATGTGGTGTCGCGCACTTGGCCCCTGTTGTTGATCCGGCTTTTGCCCCACGTGGGGGATGCGGCGGGTTCCAAGTCCAAGCCGCTGGCGGACCAAATCAGCTGGGGCAGCCTTTTCACCGCATTTTCATGGTGTTTTATGGCTCTAGCCCTTGTGGGATATGCGCAATCAGCTACTGATTTCATAGCAGAGCCTGTGGCTTCATCGGCGCTGTGGCGGCCATGGGGTGCGGCGCTGCTGGCTTCGGCGGTGGCTTTTGGGCTGATGGGGCGCTGGTTCAAGCGCCGCTTGCAGGGTTTCACCGGGGACTGCCTGGGTGCCACCCAGCAGGTGTGTGAGCTGGCGTTCTATCTGGGTTTGAGTCTGGCGCTGTGAAGCTCTGGCTGGCACGCCATGCCCAACCCTGCATCGCGTCCGGGGTGTGTTACGGCGCTTTGGATATGCCTGCAGAGGTGTCCGCGACCCGGTGCGCTGCCGAAGCACTCGCCGAAGTGCTGCCCCAAGCACTGCCTGTGCGTGTGTCTCCGCTACAAAGATGTGAGCAGCTTGCGCAGGTTCTACGCGGGCTGAGGCCCGATTTGTTCTTTAAAACCGATGGGCGGCTGGCCGAGATGAATTTTGGTGTCTGGGAGGGCGTGGCCTGGGCCAATGTGCCCCGTGCCGCCGTGGATGCCTGGATGGCCGACTTCGGAAACTGCCGCTTCGGCGGCCAGGAAAGCGCCAATAGGGTGCTGCAGCGGGTCGCCAGCGCCTGGTCAGATTCCCTGGCGTCAAGCCGCCCGCACGGGGGGCATGCCGTCTGGATCACCCATGCGGGCGTCATTCGCGCCGCCAGTTTGGTGGCGCAGGGGGTTTTACGGGTGGACGATGCAGCGCAATGGCCCCACCACGCTCCGGCCTATGGTCAGTGGTGTCAGCTTGGCGGGGGGTGAGCGTTGGCCGACGGTGCTCAGGTTTGCATCATGGAAATGTCGCTGAAGGACTCGGGGTCCGGCAGTTGAGCTTGCAGCTTGGGAAGATTGAGCTGAAGCTTTTGCACCACCTCGGGCGGCAGGGTTTGCAGCACTTTTTCGGTATAGGCAATCTGGTCCGATAACAATGCGGCCAAATGGACAATGGCTCCAAGGGGGGAGAAGGTCGCCGTGGACAAGGGGGCTGCACTGGCACTCAGCGCCTCCACAATGGAGTCGGGGAAATCCCAGCGGCGGGCGATCTCGGCCATGATTTGGCCTTCATCAAATCCTGTGAGCGCTTTTTCACGGGCCCAGCGCTCACCGGGTGCGCAGGGTTTCATTTCTATGTGGCCGATCATGGCGGGCTTTCTGTTGCCAATGATGATCTCGCCCAGGCGCAGCATCATGCCTGTGAGCCAAGCCTGGTTTTCGTCCGCGCCGATGGAGCCGGCCAGCCATTTGGAGTAGCCCGCACAGACCATGCTGTGGTGCCAATAGTCCAGTCGGTTCAACCCTAAGGGCATTTCAAACACACCACCCATGCAAATCGACAGGGCACGCGCCCTGATTTGCGACATGCCTACAACACTGACGGCACTGTCCAGGGAGGTGACGCTGCGCGACAGGCCGAAGATGGCGCTGTTGGCCATACGCACCAGCGTGGCCGTGAGCGCCGGGTCTTTGGCGATGATGGTACACACCGCAGCGCGGCCTGCATCGGGGTCGTTGAGGGTGCTGATCAGCGATTTGGCCACCTCCGGCATGATCGGCAATTTGGTGGTCAGCAGGAAAGAAGCAATGTGTGCCATGGCGCGCGTGTTGGTGTGGCAACGGTGGATTGCAGTTATTTGGGTCCGGGTGTCTTGAGTTTATAGCCACAGACCCCCTGCACGCTGCATTTCCAGCAAATAGGCAGGCGGGCTTTACAGACATAGCGTCCGTGCAGTATCAGCCAATGGTGTGCGTCCACCAGATAGGCCGCTGGAATGCGCTTGAGCAACTTGAGTTCGACTTCCAGCGGCGTCTTCCCCGGAGCCAGTCCGGTGCGGTTGGCGACACGGAAGAGGTGGGTGTCCACCGCCATGGTGGGTTCCCCAAAAGCCACGTTGAGCACCACGTTGGCGGTTTTGCGGCCCACCCCTGGCAGCGCCTGCAAGGCCTCGCGGGTTCGCGGCACTTGGCCCCCATGCTGGTCGACCAGTATCTGGCAGGTTTGCATCAGATGGCGGGCCTTGCTGCGGTACAGGCCGATGGTCTTGATGTAGCTCTCCACGCCTTCCAGCCCGAGCGCCAGCATTTTTTGCGGTGTATTGGCCACGGCAAACAGCTTGCGCGTGGCTTTGTTGACGCCCACATCGGTGGCCTGGGCCGACAGCAGCACGGCCACCAGCAATTCAAAAACCGAAGCGTATTCCAGCTCGGTTTGCGGGTGGGGGTTGGCCGCCTTCAGGGTGGCGAAAAAAATCTCGATTTGAGCGGGGGTCACAGCGCGTTGGTGTCCACAAAGGTGTCAGCCGAAGGGAAGTTCGCATGCATCCATGGTCCATCCAGCATCAGGGCCGCAATCACATCCTGCGGCAATGTGTCCAGTGCTTCGGGCCCTGCGGCCGGGGTGTCGGCCAGCAAGCCCGCCAGATGCATGATGGCACCCAGTCGGGAAAATGCCTGCTCGGTCAGCGGATCGCAAGAGCGCTCCAGTGCTTGCACCATCTGCATGGGAAAGTTCCAGCGCCTGGCCAATTCGGCGGTGATTTGTCCTTCGCTGAATCCCACCAGGCGTTTTTCCCGCTCCCAACGGGTGCCCGGCGGGTGGGGCAATTTTTCAATCTCTTCCAGCATTTTGGGGTTCACCTGGCCAATCAGAAGCTCCCCCAGACGCAGCATCAGGCCGGTCAGCCAGGCCAATTGGCTGTCGATGCCCAGGTCGCTGGCCAGCCACTGGGCGTAGCCAGCGCAGACGGTGCTGGTTTTCCAGAATTCCTTGCGCTCCAGGCCGGGCAGGGCGGGGAAGGACTCGTTCAGGCAGGCGCCCAGGGACAGGGTGCGCACTTTGGCCATGCCGACCATGGCAATGGCTTCGTCCAGGGTGCCCACGCCGCGTGGCAAGCCAAACTGCGCGCTGTTGGCCAGGCGCAAAAGCTTGGCGGTCAGCGCGGGGTCTTCGGCAATGATGTTGCGAATCTCCGCGATGGATGCATTTTCGTCGTTGAGCGTGTGGATCAGGGCGTGCGCCACTTCGGTCATGGAGGGCAGTTGCACGGAGTCAAAGAAGGAGTCGAGGCTGGACATGGTTTTTGTTCTTTTGAAGGTGGGGTAGCGTAATCGGTGACAATTTACCCTATACACACCCTGTCTATTCGAAAGTGCTTTCCATGCAATTTGCCGACCGCCTCAACAACGTCGAAACCTCCGCCATCCGTGAACTGTTCAAGCTGCTGGGCAAGCCCGGCATCATCAGCTTTGCCGGCGGCTTTCCCGACCCTGCACTGTTCGATGTGGAAGGCATCCGGGAGTCCACCAGCGCCGTGCTGGCCCAAAATCCGGGCGCGGTGCTGCAGTACGGCGCCACCGAGGGCTACCAGCCCCTGCGCGAAGGCATCAGCGCGTTCATGGCGAACAAAGGGGCGACCGTTGCACCCGACGGTCTGATCGTCACCACCGGTAGCCAGCAGGCGCTGGACCTGATTGGCAAGACCATGATCTCCCCCGGCGACAAGGTGATTGTGGAAGCGCCTACCTTTCTGGCCACCATCCAGTGTTTTCGCCTGTACGGCGCGCAACTGATCAACGCCCCCATTGACGCCGATGGTGTGGACGTGGACAAGCTGGAGCAACTCATTGAAGAGCACAAGCCCAAGCTGGTCTACCTGATTCCCACCTTCGGCAACCCCAGCGGCGCCACGCTGAGCCTGGCGCGGCGCAAGCGCATTCTGGAAATTGCAGTGCGCACCCAGACCCTGATTGTGGAAGACGATCCCTATGGCGAGTTGTACTTCGACACTCCCCCCCCACCCAGCATGCTGGCCCTGAGCGCGCAAGTGCCCGGCAGCCGCGACTGGCTGGCGCACTGCGGCAGTTTCAGCAAGATTTTGTCGCCCGGCCTGCGGGTGGGCTGGCTGATTGCACCGCCCGAGTTGCTGGCCAAAGCCACCATGTGCAAGCAGTTCAGCGATGCCCACACCAGCAACCTGACCCAGGCCACCGCCGCGCACTACCTTACGCTCAAGCGCCTGGACGGCGCCTTGGCGGCGGTGCGCAGCACCTACGCCGAGCGCGCCCGCGTCATGGCCGAATCCTTGCGCCGCGAACTGGGCGACGCCATTGCCTTCAACCAGCCACAAGGCGGTATGTTCTTCTGGGCCCGGCTCACGGGTGCGCAGGGGCGCGATACCAATGCCAATGACTTTGCCAAACGCGCCATCGACAAGCTGGTGGCCTTTGTGCCGGGTGCGCCATTTTTTGCCCGTGACCCCGATACGGCTACGTTTCGCCTGAGTTTTGCGACCGCGGATGTGGCGAAGATCGAAGAAGGAATCGGGCGCCTGGCGCAGGCGCTTTAGGCTTTTCGACCGGTTAGTTTGGGGGATGGAGCGCCCGTGACAGGGCGGCCCCCAGTGTGGCCAGATTGACGGGTTTCAGTACATAGTCGTCCACCCCGGCAGCATAGGCCGCCTGGCGTTCCTCTTCCAGTGCGCCGGCGGACACACCGATGATTGGCGTGGTCAGACCTGCCGCCCGCAGGCGGCGCGTGGCTTCCATGCCATCCATCACCGGCATTTGGGTGTCCATCAGGATCAGGTCAAAGCTTTCACGCCCCGCAATGTCCACGGCCTCCTGCCCGTTTTCCGCGATCACAGGCTCTGCACCGCCCAGGCGCTTGAGCAGGCCCCGCATGACCATGCGGTTCACCGGATGGTCTTCCACCAGCAAGATACGCAGCGCAGGCGTCAGGGGCAGCGGGGCTGCCTCCTGGGAAGAGGGGGCTACCGGTGCCGGGACGACGCGCGCACGGGCCACGCCCAAATAGGCGGTAAACCAGAACTCCGACCCCCGGCCGACCTCACTGCGAACGCCAATTTCACCGCCCATCATCTCGGCCAGCCGTTTGCAGATGGCCAGTCCCAGGCCCGTGCCACCGTATTTGCGGGTGACGGAGTTGTCGGCTTGCTCAAAACTGCGAAACAAGCGCCCGGTTTGCTCGGGTGTCAGACCGATGCCGGTGTCTTGCACAGAAAAACGCAGGCAGACTTTGTCCTGTACCCCGCCATGGGGTGCGGCGCCTGCCGGGGCAAGCACGCCGACACGGACATGGATGTGGCCACTTTCGGTGAATTTGAAGGCATTGCCGACCAGGTTAAAAAGGATCTGGCGCAAACGCACCGGGTCGCCGCGCAACACCGGCGGTGCACAAGCATCGGCGGTGCAACTGAAGCTCGGGCCACCTTCTCGCAAGCGGAATCGAAACAGGGCGGTAATCTCCTCCAGCAACGGGGCCAGGGGAAACTCTGTGCGTTCCAGCTGGAGCTTGCCGGCCTCGATTTTGGAGAAGTCGAGGATGTCGTTGAGAATGGCCAGCAGCGTCTCGCCACTGGAACGGATGGTGCGCACGTAGTCGGCCTGGTCGGGGTTCAGGCGGGTGCCCGCCAGCAGTTCGGCCACACCCAGCACGCCATTCATGGGGGTGCGGATCTCGTGCGACATCATGGCCAGGAAATCACCCTTGGCGGTGCTGGCGCGCTTGGCTTCGTCGCGGGCAAAGATCAGTTCCTGCTGCGTGCGGTAGCGTTCGGTCACGTCCCGGTACGAATACACGCGGCCAATGATTTCCTTGCCTGCATTGGCGGTTTGCACGCCGCATTCAAAGACCCGGCCATCTTTGAGGTGCAGGGTTTCAAATTCCTGCTCCTCCAGGCCGTCCGCGTTTTGCAAGGCATTGTCATCCACCGTTGCCTGGTCGTCGTCCATGCGCAGTGACTGCATGTAGCGCATGATGCCGGTGTCGTCGCGGTTGACCAGCAAGCTTTCTGGCAAAGCCCACATCGTTGAAAAATGCTGGTTCATATTGATGATGGCACCTTCATGGTCCACCAGCAAAATGCCATCGGCCGTGGCTTCCAGTGTGGCGCGCAGGCGCGATCCCATATTGGACAACTCTGCTTCAATCCGGTTTTGACTCGATACGGGCACGGCGCGCAGGGTGTAGCGCAGCGGCGCATCGCCCACCTGGCGTACCGACTTGGCGACGTTCAGAACCCTTCCATCGGCGCAACGCAAGGCACTCTCCACGTCGTGGGTGCTGCTTTTTGTACGCATCTCGTCCCAAAAAAACATGTCGGAAAGCGCACATTCAAATTCACCAATGGCTTGCCCAATGAGTTCTTCGCTTGCATACCCCAGGTGCTCGGACGCCGCCGCATTGGCCGCCAGGATGGTTAGTGTGTCGCCGTCGATGAGCAGCAAAATTTCGCCGCTGGCGAGCAGCAGCAGCGAGTCAAAGGCGCAGGGGGCTGGGGAGTGGCTCACGGTGCACCCTTGGCGTTGGTGCCGGAGTCTGCATTGGCGCCGTCAAAAAAGTAGGTGACCCGTTTGCGCGGGTTAAGGTAGGCCGCCACTTTGGGGGGCAACAACGCGGGAGAAATCGCTTTGGTGATATGGATCTCGGTCTCCTTTTCGAGGTCCAGCATGGTGGCCTCGTCTTTGGGCACGTTGGCATCGTAGACCATGATCCAGGGGCGCAGGGGTTTTTTGGGATTCACCGACGTGACCATCGCCAGCGCATCGTTGGACAAATGGACAATGGAGCCGGGCGGGTACACCCCCAGGCTGCGGATCATCAGTTGCAAGGCCTTGGCGTCGAATTTGCTGCGCTTTTGGGCGAACATATAGGACAAAGCCTGGTGGGGCGTCATGGCCCTTTTGATATCGACGGGGTTGCACAGGTTGTCATAAAAATTGACCAGGGAGACCAGTCGGGCCGCGTCCGTCATGCGGTCGCCCTTGGTGCCCCTGGGGTAGCCGCTGCCGTCGGCCAGTTCGTGGTGCTGGGCAATCACCGCCATGGCGCCTGGTGTGAGCTTTAACTTGGCACCGATGGCGGTGCCGTAGTCCACATGCTGCATGCGCAGCGTGCGCTCGGCGTTGTTGTACTCCTCGGGTGCTTTCATCAGCACCCGGTCTGGAATGTCCATCAGCCCGACGTCGTGCACCATGGAGCCAATGCCCAGATCCCGTGCACAGGCCTCGTCCAGCCCCATGTCTTTGGCCAGCATCATGGCGAGAATGGTGACGTTGAGGCTGTGGTAGTAGACCTCTTCTCCACCGGCCTTGTCACCCATGACGTGCAATGTGGCCTCTGGGCTGTCCAGAAACGCCCCAATCATCTGCCCTACCAGTGCGCCCATGTCTTCCAGTGTCTCCTTGGGGCGGGACAGCAGATTGCGGTTGAGGTTTTTCATGGTCGCCACGGCCTTGGTAAAGGCGCGCTCCACATCGGCGATCTGCTCGCGGCGCTTGGCCTGCGCCACCATGCGTTGGCGCGTCGCAAGCTGGGCGTCACTCTCGGGAATGGCATCTGCCGGGACCACGGGGGCCGACACAGTGCTGGGCACGGCTGGCGCAGACAGTGCGGCAATGGCCTGGGCATCACTGCGGGCGGGGTCGTAGCGGTATTGGGGCAGTTTTAAGCTGCGCAGCTCGCGCAACTGGTCTTCATTGCGAATTCTGAAGCTGTTGAGCGTGAAGTTGTGCTTGAACCACGGCAAATCGATCATCACAAAAATGCCCAAGCGCAGTTGATCTGCACTCAAGAAGTTGCCCATTGGATTGCCGATGGCTTCGGTCATCAGTTTTTTCCCGTCATTCGGTTGTCCATGAATCTTGTGAGGTTCCTTGGTATGGCAACTGTTTTTCCCGCGGTGCCGAAGTCTACCGTAGACAGCGTCTGGTGGATTCGGGTGCAATTTGGCTATCAGGGGTGGACTGCGTAGCATCAGTTAGAATGTTTTGGCTAGTTGCAACATTGCACACTGGTTCTTTACTTTTAATTTTCAGGGAGTTTTTATGACATCCATACGCCTGTGGAAGCTGCTGCTCGTCGGCATGCTCGCCACCTTGCTCGTGGCCTGCAAGCCATTTGCCAGCTTTGAGGTCACCCCGGAGCCGGTGATCGCCGGTCAGGTCGCCACCTTCGACGCCAGCGGCTCGTCCGTCGCCCCCACCCCCAGAAACAACGCCGTCATCGCCTACACCTGGGATTTTGGTGACGGCAGCAGCGGCACCGGCCAGATAGCCACCCACACCTACGCCGCCGCCGGCACCTACACCGTCAAGCTCTCCGTCAGGGACAAGGCCGGTCGGGTGGGCAAGGCCGTGGACCAGGTGGTCGTGCAGGCCGCTGATGTCGGCGGCAACACCGTGCCGCTGGCCGTCACCGTGCGCGGCGCCGACGGCGCCCTGCTCGCGGGCGCTCAGGTCACGATCGGCTCAGCCTCGGCCAGCACCGGCAACGCCGGCGTGGCCACGCTGGCGCAGGCCCCGGCCGGCAACGACCAGGTGCTGCGGGTGAGCAAGGCCGGTTTCATCACCCAGGTGCTGAGCCTGGACCTGCTGGCCGACACCACGGCGCAGGAGATCGGCGTGCAACTGCTGGCGGTCAAGGAAACGATCGCCATCGCGCAGGCCGAGGCCGCGCAGGTGCTGCTGGCCAAGACCCTGGGCGCCTCGGTGACCCTGCCGGCCAACGCCCTGGTCAACGCCGCCAACGCGGTCGCCACCGGCCCGATCACGCTGCAGCTCACGCCCTGGGACATCAGCGGCGCCGATCTGCTGGCGATGCCGGGCAACGGCGAGGCGCTGGACGCCCAGAACAACCGCGTGAGCCTGATCAGCGCGGGCATGTTGAGCGTGGACTTCCTGGACGCCGCGGGCAACAAGCTGCAACTCGGCAGCGGCAAGTCCGCCGAGATCCAGATGGACCTGGCCAGCGCCAGCATCAACGGCCAGGCCCTGGCGGTGGACAGCAGCGTCCCGCTGTGGCACTTTGACGAGGCGCAAGGCCTGTGGGTCGAAGAGGGCGTGGGCGTGGTCGTGGCCTCGACCACTTCGCCGACAGGCCTGGCCATCAGGGCCACGGTGAGCCACTTCTCTACCTGGAACTGGGACTTCAAGTTCGAGAACGCCGGCTCGGTGGTCGTGAGCTGCATCAACGCCGCGGCCGAACCCATTGCCTGCGCGGTGGTGGCGAACGTGACGCTGCCCGACGGCTCGCACCTGGTCAAGAGCAGCACCCTGGGCACAACGCCCACGACCATCATCAACATGCCCAGCAGCGGCAGCATTGTCTGGCACGCCTCGACATCGAACGGTCTGCAGGCGTCGGCCACCTCGGGCACCAGCGGCACCGTGGTCCTCACGCTGAGCCCTCCGACCACGCGCAACTTCGTGCAGTGTGTGCTGCCAGGTGGCGCGCCCGTGGACTGCAACGTGACGCTGACGGGCACCCTCAACGGCACAGAGACTTCCCTGCGTTTTGCCGTGCCTGCCGCCGGCGCCACCATCGAAAGCGGTCTGGCGGCGGGTTCACCGCTGCAGTGGACCGGCGAGTCGTTCCGCACCACTACCAACGCCTCCGTGCGCAACGTCGGCAGCACCAGCTCCGGCGCCAGCGGGGCGGTCAGCATCACACTGGGGGCCGACGAAGCGGTGTCCACCCGCATCGCCCGCGTGCAATGCGATACCCTGTCCGAGCCGGCATTTGGCTTGCCGGAGGCAGTGGCCTTTTGCGACCTGCAGATTTACGTGAATGACGCCACCTCCGAACAGCTGCTGTACACCAGTTCGGTTCGGGTCCGCACGGGCGTGAACGTCAATGTCCCGGTGCCCGAGGGCAGTTTTGCCAACGTCTACGCCAGCGGCACCTCCGCCAACGGTTTCCCCTTGTCCGCCTTCGCGAACTTCGACTACGCCGAGCTCCTGGACAACACCCTGTTCGTGCTGAGGCTGCGGGACCAAGTCCCCACCTGAGCCAGTGGCCACACACCAAGACCCGCCCAGGCGGGTCTTTTTTTTGCTTCCTCGCTTCTTGGCATTGCGAAATCGACCGAACTGGGCAACACTGGGGTCTACACACCGTGTGTTCCACCTATTGCGGACCCGCCCCATGCCCCTTCCCAGCCTGCGACCTGACGAACTGCGTGTCCGCATCCTTCCAGAATCCTTGGGGTTTTCCGATACCGCCGGGTTAGTGCAGCTGCCCCTTCCCTGGATTGGTCAGGAGCGTGCTGAAACCGCAGCACGCTTTGGCCTGGGCATGGACCAGCCGGACTACAACCTGTTTGTCTTGGGGGAGGTGGGCAGCGGACGCTCCTCCTTGCTGCAGCAAGTGATGCAAGCAGTGGCTTCCAGCAAATCCGTTCCCCCGGACTTGTGTTATTTGCACAACTTTGTGGCACCTGAGAGGCCCCGGGCCCTGCGTTTGCCGCCGGGGCAGGGGCGGCTGCTGCGCCAGCTCATGGCGCAGATGACCAAAACCCTGCAAAAGGAGATTCCGCTGCTGCTGAATGGACAAGAGTTCAAGGTGGACAGCGAGCGCATCGAACAGGCCTATAAGGTAGAAGAAACCAAGGCCTTTGCCGCACTGGATGCCTTTGCGGAAGCCCGCAGTTTTACGCTGTACCGCGAGTCCGGGCACCTGGTGTTCACTTTGGTGGGGGATAAGGGCATTGCACTCACCGAAAGTGAGGCGCGCTCCCTGCCCAAGGAGCGCCGGGTCCAGATTGACCAGGCTGAACAGGCGTTGCGTGCAGAAATCACCCGCTTTCTGGACACCATGCGGCCACTGGAGCACACCATGAACGAGGGGCTGGCCGCCTTGCGCCGCCAGGTGGTCAAGCCCCTGCTGGAGCACGAACTGCAGGAAATCCGCGAGGGCCTGAAAAAGCAGATCAAGGACTCCGTCAAACTGGGCACCTATCTGGACAAGGTCATGCACGACGTGCTGGACAACGTGGAGTTGTTCCAAGCCAGCGAGGAGGATGGCGAAGAGGCGCGCCAAGAGGCGCTGGCGGCGGTATTGGCCCGCTACCACGTCAATCTGCTGGTGGACAATGAGCGGCTGACCGGGGCTCCGGTGATTGTCGAGAACAATCCATCGTTGCGGGCGCTGTTTGGCAGCATCGAATACCAGCCGGAGGAAGATGTGCTGGTGACCGACTTTTCCCGCATCCGCGCGGGCAATTTGCTCAAAGCGCACGGCGGCTTTTTGATGCTGCATCTGCGGGATCTGCTGACCGACGAGCTGGTCTGGGAAAAAATGCGGCGTTTGTTGCGCGACGGCCGATTGCAGATTGAGGAGCCTGGCCCCGTCATCGCGCCGATGGCCTCGGTGTCGCTGGAGCCCGAGGCGGTCGATGTGGCGGTCAAGATGGTGTTGATCGGCTCGGTGGAGCAGTACTACGAATTGCAAGAGGCCGACCCGGAATTCGCCCGGCACTTTCGGGTCAAGGTGGATTTTGCTGAGAGTTTTGTGGCCACGGCCGCCACCTACCGCTCATCTGCCATCTTTGTGGCCCACACCTGCAAGCGGTTGGGCCTGCCCCATTTTTTCGCCGCCGCCGTGGTCCGATTGCTGGAAGACTCGCACCGCGAGGTGGATGACCAGTCCCGCCAGAGCGCGATTTTTGCCCATATGGAGAGTCTGGTGATGGAAAGTGCGGCCACCTGCCGCAACCGGGCTGGCGCCTTGGTGGAGGCCGCAGACATTGAGGAAGCGCTGCTGGCCCGCAAACTGCGGCACGACTACCCGGACCAGCGCCTGCAGGAGTCCATCACGGACGGTGACCGCCTGATTTCTTTGGTCGGCGAGAAAACGGGGCAACTCAATGGACTGAGCCAGATCGACCTGGGGGACTACCGTTTCGGTTTCCCTGTGCGGGTGACGGCGCGCACCTTTGCCGGCAATGAAGGCTTGCTCAATATCGAGCGGGAAGTGGAAATGTCAGGCCCCATCCATGACAAGGGGGTTCTGATTCTGCACAGCTACCTGTCGGCCTTGTTTGCCCACATCGCCCCGCTGGCGCTCAACGCCTCCATTGTGTTTGAGCAGGAGTACAGCGGCGTGGAGGGTGATTCTGCCTCCTGTGCCGAGTTGTATGCCGTGCTGTCGTCCCTGTCAGGGCTGCCACTCAAGCAGGGCATTGCGGTCACCGGTGCGGTGAACCTGCATGGGGAGGTGTTGCCCGTGGGGGGGATCAACGAAAAAATCGAAGGCTACTTTGGCATCTGCGAAACCGCCGGACTCGATGGCCACCAAGGGGTGCTGATTCCCCACCGCAACCGGCGGCACCTCATGCTGGGCCGGCCTATTGTGGACGCGGTGGACAAGGGCCTGTTCCATATCTACACGGCTGAGCATGTCAGCGAAGGCCTGGAGCTCTTGACGGGGCATTCGGCCGGTATATCGTCCGTTGCGGGGCAATCGGGGGCCTATGGCCCTGACAGCGTGCTGGGCCGGGCGCAGAAAACCCTGCAAGCCTTCCGCCGGGCCTGCCAGCTTGCGGAGCAGCCGCACAAGCCAGGCCGCCATGCCCGCTGATGGACTGTTGTCCCACCAGGGTACTGGCTTGCAAGTACAGTAAGGTTTCAGGAGGGAAGCATGCATAAAACCTTATGGACGGCTCTGCTGGTCACCATGCTGGGGATTGCCGGTGGCGTATGGTGGCTGTACAGCGCGCTGGATACGGTGGTCGCATCGGCGATTCGGACCTATGGCCCTGAAATCACCGGGGTCAGTGTCCAGCTGGAATCGGTCAAAATTTTGCCCACCGACGGCACGGCGACTCTGCAGGGCCTGGAGATCGGAAATCCGCCGGGCTTTCATACCGCGCGGGCGTTGTCGATGGGGGAAGTCAGCATGGAGCTGGATGTGGCCTCCTTGACCAAAGACCTTGTGCATGTCAAGCGGCTCTGGATTGAGCAGCCGGAGATTACGTATGAATATGCGTCCAACGGCAGCAATCTGGACGTAATTTTGCGGCATGTGCAGGCTTATATTGCCGAAAAGTCCGGGGCGCAAAACAATTTGAAAGAGCGCAAACTGGTCATCGACCATCTCTACATCAAGGGAGCGCGCGCCCAGGTCCGTGCCGAGGGGCTTCAAGGCAAAACACTCAGCGTGCCGGTGCCGGACCTGCACTTGACGGATATTGGCAAAAAATCCAAAGGTGTAAGCCCGGCAGAGGCCACACGGCAGGTGTTGGGTGCACTGATCCAAAGCGTCGGCAAAGCGGTGGCGCCGCTGCACTTCAAATAGTTGGCCAAGACGGGTTCATCCATGAAAATTTTCACAACTCCCCCTACACAACAGGCCTTGCAGCCTGTGAAAGATATGCTGAAAATTGATTTTGTCTCCGATGTGTCCTGCCCCTGGTGCGCTATTGGATTGCAGTCTTTGCAAACCGCATTGCAGCGCCTGGAGGGGCAAGTGGAGGTGGATATCCATTTCCAGCCTTTTGAACTCAATCCCGACATGGGCCCCGAGGGGCAAGACATTACCGAGCATTTGGGCCAAAAATACGGCTCCACGCCCGAGCAGGCCGCAGCCGCCCGCGAGGCCATTCGCCAACGGGGTGAGGCCCTGGGCTTCACCTTCAACATGGACCAGCGTGCCCGCATTTACAACACCTTTGATGCCCACCGCCTGTTGCATTGGGCCGCAGGCGAAGGCAAGCAGCTGGCTCTCAAAAAGGCGCTCCTGAAAGCCTATTTCACGGACGGTGAAAACCCCAGCGACAAGACTGTTTTGGTCAAAGTGGCCGCCGAAGTGGGGCTGGATAGCCAAGAAGCCAGGGCGATTCTGGAGAGCGACCGATTTTTCAAAGAAGTACGCCTGCAGGAGCAATTCTTTGTAGGGCAGGGCATCCATTCGGTTCCGGCCGTCATCGTCAATGACCACCATCTGATTTCGGGCGGTCAGCCTCCCGAAGTTTTCGAGAAGGCCCTGCGGCATATCGCCGGTATTGCCTAGGCATCGCGCAGTGCAGCTCGATCGCCGCCAGCTTTTGCAACTGGCCGTGGCCGCTGCCAGCGTGCAGTGGCTGGCGCGCACGGCTTACAGCCAAAGTTCTTTTTCGCAAGATCCCTTTGCATTCGGCGTGGCCAGCGGTTCACCCACCCATGATTCCGTGGTGCTGTGGACCCGCCTGGCCCCCGGCGCGGTGGTGCATGAACGGAATGCCCCGCTGACTGTGCGCTGGGAACTGGCGCACGACCCGCAGTTCAAGCGCCTGGTGTCCCAGGGCCACAGTGCCGCGTCGCCAGAGCTGGGCTACTCGGTGCATGTGGAAGTGCCCGCCCTGGAAGCGGACCGCTGGTACCACTACCGTTTCATGGTAGGGGATGCTGTGAGCCCCGTGGGGCGCACCCGCACCTTTCCGAAGCCGGACGCCACGGCCAGCCGCCTGCGGTTGGGGTATGCATCCTGTCAGAAGTGGGAGGACGGGCACTTCTCGGCATGGCGCCATATGCGGGCGGAAAACCTGGATGCGGTGCTGTTCATGGGCGACTACATCTACGAATACCCTGGCACCAGCAGCAAGCTGCGCACGCCGGGCGGGGGCTGGGTTTTGACCCTGGACGACTACCGGGCCCGGTATGCGCTGTACAAGACCGATCCCGATTTGCAGGCCATGCACGCCGCCTGTCCCTGGCTGATGACCTGGGACGACCACGAGGTGCAAAACGATTACGCCGGAGACCAGGGGGGCGACAGTGGCCCGCGCGGCGGGTGGGGCGCCATGAATTTTCCGGTGCGCCGGGCGGCCGCCTACCAGGCCTATTACGAAAACATGCCCTTGCGCGCATCGGCCCTGACACAGTCCCTGGGTGGCTTGGCCCGGGGTGCGGAAATGCGCATCTACTCCCACCTGCAGTTTGGCCGCCTGGCTTCGCTGTACCTGCTGGACGGGCGCCAGTACAAAGACCCGCAGGTGTGCAGCAAAGGTGGCAAACGGGGCTCCAGCGTGGTCGACCCCAGGCAGTGCGAGGGGTGGAACGACCCCAGCCGCTCCTATCTGGGCGCTGTCCAGGAACGCTGGTTGCAAAGGGAGCTGGAGTCCGCCGCCTCCCGCCAGGCCCACTGGAATGTGCTGGGCCAGCAAACCCTGTTTGGGGAGCGCAATTTTGCCCGAGGCGCTACCCAAAAACTATGGAACGACGGCTGGGACGGCTATGGCGCCGCCCGCACCCGCCTGACCGGCAGCCTGCAAAAGAGCGCCGTGGCCAACCCGGTGCTGCTGGGCGGCGACGTGCACGAGAACTGGGTGGGCCAGGTCAAGGCCGATTACGCCGACCCGGCCAGCGCCAGCGTGGGGGTGGAGTTTTGCGGCACCAGCATCACCTCGCACTCCGGCAAGACCGACTCCACCGCACGCCTGCTGGCAGAAAACCCGCATTTTTTGTTTGCCGACTCCCAGCACCGCGGCTACGGGGTGGCCGAATTCACGGCGAGGCAACTGGAGGTGCGCCTGCGCGTACTGGACGATGTCACCCGGCCAGACAGCCGGATCGACACCCTGGCCCGGTTTGCCGTGCAGGCCGGGCGCCCGGTGGTGGAGCGGGCCTGATTCCATTTCCATATCAATGCGATATGTCGTTGCCCCTCCTTGTCGTGCTAAAGCACTGCCTGCGTCGGTGCGCCTCATCTCGCATCGATCTGAAAATGGAATGAGAGGCTGGCGCTTCCGTCTCCGACCTCAGGATGCCCGCAGTTTGGTGGGCGTGCGTTTTTTCTTGCCGCTGGTCGCCATATGCCAAGCCTGCTTGGCAAACACCCACAGGCCCGACTCGTTGGGCTTGGGTGCTTCTCCCCGGCCAATGCGCTTGAGCTGCCCGGTGTACCAGCTGATTTCCAGAATGCCCATCTTGTCGATGGCCTTGATGCCGGTGGTGATGGGTTTGACCTGCTGCACCGGCGCCTTGCCCGAGAGCAGGCGCTGGGGCACATCCGGCTCGATGGCCAGAATGCGCGCCAGACCCACCATGTCCACCGCGCCCGACTGGATGGCCTGCGCCATGCCCTTGCCCGAGCGAAAACCGCCGGTCACCGCCAGCGGCGTGCCCACGGTGGAGCGGGCTTTTTCGGCAAACTCCAGGAAATAGGCCTCGCGCTGGCGGGTGCTTTCCTTGACGGGCTCCTGGTTCGTCTTCACGCCGGTCATGGCCGGGGCCTCGTAGGTGCCGCCCGAGATTTCGATCAGGTCCATGCCGGCATCGGCCAGGGCGCGAATGGTGTCCAGGGACTCTTCTTCGGTGAAGCCACCACGCTGGAAATCGGCCGAGTTGAGTTTGATGCCCACCGGAAACTTCGGCCCCACTTTTTTGCGGATGGCGCGGTAGACCTCCAGCACAAAGCGGCGGCGCTTTTCCGGGCTGCCGCCCCAGATATCGGTGCGGGTGTTGTGGTGGGGCGAGAGGAACTGGCTCACCAGGTAGCCATGGGCCCCGTGGATTTGCACACCCGAAAAGCCCGCTTTTTTGACGACCGCTGCCGCATTGGCAAAGCGCAATACCAGTGCCTGCACCTCCACGTCGCTCAGCTCGCGCGGGGTGGCGAAAAAGGCCTGCATGTCGGCGCGAAAGGGCACTGCGGACGGCGCCACGGTTTCCTGGTTCAGCCCCTTGGGCGCCTGTTTGCCGGGGTGGTTGAGCTGCACCCAGCACTGGGTGCCGTTGCGCGTGGCCGCTTTGGCCCAGGTTTTGAGCGCGGCCAGATCACGTTCGTCTTCAATCACCACATTGCCGGGCTCGCCCAGCGCGGCATGGTCGATCATCACATTGCCGGTAATGCACAGGCCAATGCCCCCGTCGGCCCAGGCCTGGTACAGGTGGGTGAGTTCCGGTGTGGGGGCGCCGTCACGGGTGCCCAGGGCCTCCGACATGGCCGATTTAAGCAAACGGTTCTTGACCACCACGCCGTTGGGCAGGGTGAGGGGCTGGGCCAGCGTGGCGTGGGGTGTCATGCAGCGATTCCTTCAAAAAACAGGAGATGGGGCATTGAACCGCAATTTGCAAGCCTTGCCTGTCACCTGGGTGCCGGCCGGGAGCCACCCCAGGCGTGCAGCGCGCGCATAAAGGGGCGTTTTTTGTCCTGGTCGCCCAGATAACGGGCATATGGGCCGCCTCCGCGCACCGCAGGATTTCTTCCTGAACTTCCGCCAGGCGTTCGTAACCGCATTCGACCGCCAGGTCTCCCCGTGCGATCATGACCCCGGCGCTTGTTCCCGCCATGGCGGCCAGCATCAGTTCAGGCAGGTTCTCGAAGCCCTGGAGGGTTTCGATTTTCAAAACAATCCCGATGTCGTCCCGGCCCAGCCGGTGCAACTGGTCCCGCAGCTGGTGGACATCCTCGGGCTGGTGCACAAAGGACAAGCCGACCATGTCGGCCTCGCAGGCCACGGTGACCAGATCCGCGATATCCTTGTCCGTCAAGGCGGGAAGGTCCAAGGTACTGTCGGGGAGGTTGATGCCCTTGTCGGCGGCCAGCTTTTCCCCGCCCTCGCGCGCCTGGGTAATACCCACTTCGAGCCATTGCGGGCAGGTGCGCTGCACCACACCGCCAATCCTGCCGTTGTCAAACCAGATGCGCTCGCCTTCGTGCACTTGGTCAATGACCTGGGGCAGGGTGCAAGAAATATGCGCGGTGGTGTTGAAGGCGTCATCGCTGTCTTCTTCGGCGGCCGCGGGCTGGCCGAGTCCGCCCTTGGTGAGCCGTAGAACGTCGCCGCGGTGCAGGTGCAAAACCCCTGGCATTTGCCCAATAGCGCAGGCGATGGTGGATGATTTCTTTTTGCCTTCTGCGCCATGGATGGTGAGCAGGGTGTCCGGTGTGATGTAGGCGGTTTGCAGGATCTCGGCAATGGCACTCTGCGCATCGCTTTGCACGACCAACATGTGGCGTTTGGCCCCACGGGCATCGGAAAAGTCGATTTGCGCGCCGACTTTGAGGCGCCCCAGCCAATCCCGTGAAACGCCTATGACCGCGTTCGCCGCAGGCACATCGTGGTTTTGGTCGACTGCCACCATGCCCAAGCGGGCGGGGCTGAAAGCCCGGCCGTATTCGTCGCGCTGGGGCCGCAGCCGCAGCACTGCCGGGCGCGCGGCCACCTCACCGGTTCTGATTTTGGGGCCACCCAGGTCCATCAATATGCGCACCTTGCGCCCCACCGCGTGTGCGGCTTGGCGAACATGGGTGGCCATGCTTTTCCATTCTTCGGGGCTGCCATGGGCGCAGTTGATCCGGGCAATATCCATTCCCGCATCGATGAGTTCACGGGCCACGCCCAGGTCATGCGCCGCCTCCGTGGGAAGCGTCACCATGATGCGCACCGGGTGTCCGTGCGGTGGTTTTCCCAGCAACTGGTTGGCATGGTCTACTAATAGCTGGTGGCTGCGCACACTGCCTGCGGGTTCATCTGCCGATTGGTCCTGCCATGGCTGATCGGTCAGCCGATGCAAGACGCCGAGCACTTTGTCCAGATTGGCCAGAACATGCGATTCCGAGCGCCCCAGAGACGACAGTCCGAGCCATGACAGTTTTTCCTGAATCGGACGCAGATCACCGCTGCGCAGCGTCAGGTAGTGGACCAAGTTGCGCGCGCTCTCGCCGTAGGCGGCGCAAACCTGTGCCAATTCATCCCGCATTGCGGCTTCACGGTCCAGCATCGATTGCCGAAGCGTCCCCAATTGCGCAATCAGAGACAGGCAAACCTCTGTGCGCGCAGTGGCGGCATCGGTCTGCGGTGTGTTTGCTTGTCGGGACGGTGGCGTTTTGGACTTGGGCATGCGGCAATTTTCAAACCCGCACATTTCCGCTGGAGGGCGCCGACTTGTCTGGCCAGCATTCAAGGCAAAAAAACGTCACCGAGTTCAGGAACCGCTTGAGCGTGCCATTGCTGCGCAATTTGTGCTTTCCACACCGCATGCAGCTCCTGACCTCCCCCGATCCCCCCATGCCTTGGAACGGAGAACCATTTTCTTTGGCGGTGTAACGCAAGCCAGTTTCAGAAATTTGCGTGGTGTCGGATGTGTACATGCAGCGTCAAAATCCAATGGGGAAAATTGGATTCTGTGTGCACATCATGGCAGTTTGATGACGCCCCGGAATGGTCGCTGAGGTTGGCCGCTCCGGTGGTTTAGAAAACGCTGAGCAGGCGGTCCAGCCCGCCCGCATCGATGCGCACCTTGGCGTGCTCCCGCACCGCGGGTTTGGCGTGGTAGGCCACGGACAGGCCCACCACCCCCATCATGGGCAGGTCGTTGGCGCCGTCGCCCATGGCAATGGCTTGGCTGGGGTCTATGCCCAGCAGGGCGCAGGTCTCCAGCACCATCTTGCGCTTTTCCGCGCCGTCGCAGATGTCGCCCCAGGGCTGGTCCACCATGCGGCCGGTGAGCGCGCCGTCCGCGGCTTCCAGCACGTTGGCGCGGGTGTAGTCGATGCCTAAGCGGTCGCGCACCCGGTCGGTGAAGTAGGTGAAGCCGCCCGACACCAGCAGCACCTTGAGCCCGGCCTGCTTGCAGGCGGCCACCAGTTCGGCAGCGCCGGGGTTGAGTTGTAGGCGCTCGGCGTAAATCTGGTCCATGGCGGCCAGGGTCACCCCCTTGAGCAGCGCCACGCGCTGGCGCAGGCTTTCCTTGTAATCGGTGATCACGCCCTGCATGGCGGCTTCGGTGATGGCCGCCACCTCGGTCTTGCGGCCCACGGCGTCGGCAATCTCGTCCACACACTCGATGTTGATGAGCGTGGAGTCCATGTCAAAGGCGATGAGCTTGAAATCCGCCAGGTTCAGGGGGAGGGTGATGCCTTGAATGCTCAGGCCGGGGGCGATGTCGGTGGTTTGCATGGTTGAGTTTTGCTTTTGCTATTGATTTGGTAGCTGCTTGCGCAGGTAATACGGGGGCTAGAGGGCTATTTGATGCCTGAATGCCGGTGTGTTGAAATGGGGCGTGTTAATCAGTGTGGGGCGAGGGTGCTGCGTAAATGGTGAGCTGCAGCTCCATGTCGGCAATTTGGCGGTACAGCGGCATGCGGCCAGATAGGGCGAAGCTTTCAGAGAGGATCACATCAACACCGGCGCCGCGTTTGTCCATCAAATATGCCCGGCCCAAGTCTGGGGCGTGGACAGGTATGCGAGCGAGCAAGCTGCACAGTACATCATTGCGTGGCAGCGACATGCTGGTCATCGCGTCGATTGACATCGTATTGGGCAGTGGGCCAGGCACACACAACTCCAGCCGGTCTGCAAACATGAAAAGCCGAATTCTGGCGCCGTGAATGGAGTAATCTCGGTGTGCCACGGCATTCACAATGGCTTCAAAGACAGCTCGCCGACTGTATTGCGGGTACTCCACGCGCCCTAAATCTTTTTTGGCTGGTACCAGCATGTGACGCATCACAAAGTCAAAAGCGTACTCAATTTGGTCGGCAATGGGTCCGGTGAAATCCTTGGCATCAAGCTGGTCGGCTGGATCATTTTTTGTACCTCTGTATGCCACGGCCTGTATGTAGGCGCCACGAAGCCAATCGTTGGGCGTTTTTGAGCAAAGCAACACACCGGCAACACTCAAGCAGTTTTTTTCTTCATCTTTTGTTATTAAGTGAAGGCGCCCGAGTTGCGTGGGCATGTCTGCTTTGTCGTTTGGATTGATCAAATACTTGGTGTTATGTATGTCGTTCAAAGAAGTTCCCGGTACAACTTGCTCTTCAAAGCGAAGTAACCGCGCTTGGCTGCGTTGTTGAAACATTCGCGCCAAAAGTTCAGGCGACATCTCTCTTTTTTCATGACCGATACGGTGCATATAGCCTTTGGGACTTTTATGTATCCATAGGCTGCGGGGAATATCCACCGCAATGGTGTATCGCAATAGACCATTGGTATCCAGCAGCTCAACGTGATGCGTATAAAACTGCAGCGGCGGGTTAATTCGGTCTCTTGCCAACTCGCTAAGCCATTTCTCTGCTGCATCGAGGTCGTTGGCCTCTATCCCCACCACCTCACGGGTCTTGTCATCAACACCCAGCACCAGCAAACCGCCTTTTGCATTGGCGAAGGCGGCTAGCTCATCAGCCAGACTATCGGGGTGCGGTTCATTGATCTTGCCCGCCCCGCGCCAAACAATGCGTTTGAGTTCCAGCGTTGAATCTTCACCGCCGCGAATTCTGTTCATCAAACTGATGGAGTCCATAGTGAGCCCTTATTTCATGTCCTTGAGCACGCGCTTATAGCGCTTGTCGAATGCAATTCTGCCGCCTTCCATCACATCGCAAATCGTTTGGCGGATTTCCAAATTTTGCAGCCCATTGGCGGTATCCCGTTGAATCTGCCCACCGCGAAATGCCATAGGAATCACCAATTCAGCATCGCCATTGACCACGATATTGGCGTTATGCGTCACCACAATCACCTGCCTTCGCGTTTTGTTTTGGCGCAACTGCTGTACCACCAGGTCGTACACCATGGCATTGTCCAAGTCATCTTCTGGTTGGTCGAGAATGAGCGGTTCATCTCCTTCGTTCAGGATAAAAGACAGCAATGCCCCTGTTTGTTGCCCTGCTGATCCCTTTCCAATGTTTTGCCATTTGTCTTGATGTGTGACGCGAAACTCAATATCAACCCTGTCCTCTGGGAACCAGGTCCATAGACTGTCGAGTTGTTCGCCCGTCAGGCCTTTCAAAGCCTCCCGTATGCGCGTACCACGGACCGGTGCATCCAGAATCTTCTCGGGGGTTGCCAGGGGCTGGTCCACCAAATCCTGCAGTGCTTGCTTGAATTTACCGAGCTTGTCGGGTGCTTTTGTCAGTGTGGCAATGACTCCGGTGCTAGCCTCGTCATCCAGACTGCCTAAAAAGGTATTGCCGTAGTCGGCATTGTTCAGTTTAAGCAAGCCCCGCAATTCTTCCTTGCTCTTGTCGTTAAACTGTGCGGCCGTATGGAAAGTGATTTTCAAAATGGCGTGCTTGTCGTCGCCAATGACCGAATTCACAAATTCCTGCCGACTCTGCGTCATGGAGGTCCGCACATTGAGTAGGCTTTGATAGGCCTCCCGCTCCAAGGCAACAGCTTCTTGCAAGCGCTGGCTTTTCGCTGCGTAGAGTTTGTTGCGCTGCTCCAGGTTTTCTTTTTGTTGTTGCAGCACACCCACCTGCTGCAGTTGTCCACCCAATTGGGCTTTGATTTGTTCCAGGGCTTGCAGGCAGTTTTGCTCTAGCGGGATGGCGTAACTTTCCCATCTAGCAAATTCAGGCAAGGCTTGCAAAGCCTTGGCGCGTATTTGTATCGCCTCCATCTGTTGCGCGATCGCTTGCCATTGCTGGGCAAGCGCATCACGCTCCTCATGCCATTTTTGTGCCAGTGCGCGGCCCTCCGGGCTGCCAGACTCTGGCAGGGTTATTTGCCAGTCCGCAATGTTCGGAACCACTACGCTGCTGCTGGCTTGCTGCACCTCGCTGCTTAAACCTGTTTGAAAATCGGTCAAGGCTCGCTTTTCTGCGCGAAGTTGTTGCAAGGTCAAAAGCTTGTCACTGACCCCTTGTTTGGCATAGGCAGCAAGACTGTGTTCTATCTGCGCCAGTTGATCTTTTACTTGCGGCCAGTCTTTCAATTCTTCACGTAGTTGACGTACGCGAACGCGGCTACGTTTGAAGCCACTCACCAAGGCATCTAGCTCAACTTGACGTATTGCTTTGTTGGCTTTGCCTGGTTCGTCAAAATACGCTAACAACCCTTCAGTCTGGTTCGCCAATGCGTGAATTTGCTTTTGGCTGAACACGCGCACCGGAAATTCGCGTGGAATGGCTTGGCCATCAATATCGGTTTTTTCCCAATGTTCAGGCGATTCAGCATCAGGCCGCTGAACGGAAAGTGTGCTGGGTGTCCAGTCATAGCGATACACGCCACCAATGGCACCCGCTCCGCTGACTGTTGCACGCAATTCAGTGAATGGCCGCACCATGTTGTCGCGAAACCTAGCCACGGCCTTGCTGACCTCATGTTCTGGCCCAAGCATGTTTTTAGCTTCATCGCCACGTCCTAATGCCAGACGCAAACACTCCACCACGGAGGACTTGCCACTGCCACGACCACCAATGATGGTGTTGAGCCAGGGGTTGAAATCAATCACCATAGGATTGCGGCGTTTGTCCAACCCTTCGATGGATAGCGTTTTAATCCAGTGCTTGGGTAAAGCCTGGAAATCATTGGGACGTTCGTCGCCGCGACAAATCGATAAATCTGGCTCAGCCAAGGCCAATTTCAAGCCCTGCAGATCAGGTGTGGTGAGTTTGACCCAGGTGAAGCACGCTGGATTGAGTGCTTGGGCATTGTGGTTGTCGCTGCCCTGCACTTGAGCAAGGGCACGCAGTTTTTTACGGCTCTCTTGGCCATTGCCTTGCAGTACAGCGCTTTGTCGGTCCACCACTTGCACCGCATCAACCTTCTCCAAAAACTGTAGGCGTGTGTTTTCGTCATTCGTTGAACAGAACAATCCCTTTGGATGATCAATGTGTGCAGCAATGGCAATACCCTTGAACTGGTTATGGATCACATCAGTAACATCTTCAAATCCTTTTGTTGTGACCGCATTGCTTGCGCCTAAACGCTCCGTATAACCACACGCGCCAACGAGAGCGGCAACATCCTGTGCTGTTTTATCCGTGTCCAAAATCGCGAACAAATGAATGCCGCCCGAGCATGAAATTTCGACGCCAGGGAAGATATAAAACGATTGCCATCCCGCATCTTCAGTACGCAGTTGCTGCAAGGCAGTGGTCAACTCATCAAACCATGCTCCTGAGTTGTGATCGGTAACGACCACACAATCCAAGCCGTTACGCCGATAGGCCAGTAACCAGTCGCGTGCACTCAAGGCCTTGTCGCCTTTGTAATCATCCGAACCGATGGGCGTATGTGTATGGAAATCAAATTTCCACCAACGCGATCCCGGAAAGCTCTGCATAGTCATGGCACTTCTTTCTATTCTTATGGGTGTCGAAATAACTCAGACCCGCAGTTGCAGCCTGTCGTTTGAGTCTAAATAACCCAGCGCTTTGGCTACCGTGTTTTGCACTGGCACCAACATTGGGACCCTGGGGTTGTGCGGGTTGGGGTTTGCATGGTTCACTTTTGCTATTAATTTGGTAGCTGCTTGCGCAGGTAATACGGGGGCTGGAGGCCTATTTGATGCTTAAAAACGAAGCTTCTCCGCCCTCATCGTCATCATGGCTCACCCAGCCCTGCAGCCGCGCAGCGATCTGCTCCGGGCTGGGCAGGTCGTTCCGGTAGCTGGCGGGGAGCTGCGGGGTGACTGTGTAGGTCGCGATACCCAGCGGTCGGGACATGGTGCGAAGGGCATATTCGACCATGGTTTTGGTCTTGCCGCGACAGATGACGATGCCAATCGGCGGGTTTTCGCCTTCCAGGCGGTGTTGTTGGTCGAGCGTGTCCAGATAAAACTCAATCTGGCCTTTGTGCTCGGGCTTGAAGTCGCCAATTTTCAGCTCAATCGCCACCAGACAACGCAGACGGCGGTGGAAGAGCAGCAAGTCAATAAAGTATTCCTTTCCGTCGACTTCCAACCGGTACTGGTTGCCGACAAAGGTGAACGCCCCGCCCATCTCGGCCAGAAAACCGCGCAGGTTGCGCACCAGTGCTTCTTCCAGTTCTCGCTCGGAGTGTTGTTCGGCCAGTCCCAAAAAGTCAAAGGTGTAATGGTCTTTGACCGCCAGCAGGGCTTGGGCCTTGATGTTGTCGGGCACTGCCGCGTCAAAGTTGGTCTGGCCGTTCAGGTATTGGGCGTAGCTGTGGTTGTCCAACTGATGTTGCAGCACGTTTTTGGTCCAACCAAAGCGGGCGGTGGCGCGCAGGTAAAACTCACGCTCCAGATCGTCCTTGCATCGGGCCAGAATGACGAGATTTTTGGCCCAGCTGATTTCTGCAACCAGCGGTTGCAGTTTTGGTTTGTTCGTGTATTCGCGGTAAAAGTCCCGCATGTTCCACAGATTACGGGCCGAAAACCCGTTGCGCCCCGGAAACTCGGCTTGCAAATCACGCGCCAGATTTTCCACCACGCTTTTACCCCAGCCCAGCGCCAATTGCCTTTGGCTGATGTTTTCACCCAGCCACCAGTACAGCGCGAGCAGTTCGCCGTTGGCCGCACGCATGGCCTGGTATTGCCGCTGTCGAATCTGCGCCTTGATTTCAAGCAAAAAGGCACCGTAGCCTGCGGGCGGCGTTGGGATGTTCTCCAATTCGCTGGTTTTTGGCATAGGGTCTTTTGCTATGGATTTGGTAGCTGCTTGCGCAGATAACACGGGGGTTAGGGGGCTATTTGATGAATAATTTGCGCGAGTGAGTCGCGGTTGAGCTTGGTGTGAAACTCCACCGGTGTACCCTGCTGGCGCAAGGCCTCAAAGAAACGTTTGGCACTGTCAATCTTCCAGCGCTCTTTGGTTGGAATGTCGCCATAGTTGTCATAGCCCTTGGTTTCCACCACCAGATACATGGCTTGCGCATCGTCACCTTGCAGTACCGCATAGCCAAAGTCGGGGTTGTATTTGCCTGCAGGGGTCGGAATATCCACTTTGGGCAACTTGGCAAACACCGCAATGCGTTTGCCGTGCGATTCGTCCACCGTGTCGCGCTCTATCTGGCTGTCCACCGGCATGAAATCATCCAGGTACAAAGACCGGCTGCGCAGCTCAGGGTTGGTGACCGCATGTTGCTCTGAGCCGCACAGCGACACGTTCAAGGTCTCCAGCAGTGCGCCGGTGTTGTCTGTCAGTGCGGTTTTCACCCTGGTTTGGCGCAACGCATACGACACCTTATGGATCAACAACTCATACACACAGCCCAGCATCAGGTCGCGCAGCGCACTCAGAGAGCGCCCTTCGTTGTGTCTGATTTGTGCGAACTTGTCCGGCGGCATGCGTGCCAGCGATTGCGCCACCGTGTGGTAGCTCAGCTTGGTGGCGTTGGCCAGTTCACGCACAAAACCCGCCAGGGTGAACACCGTGTGCGACTTCACTTCGTAGCTGGATTGCGTGCTCTGGGCGTTATGCAGGCTTTGCACGTTGTCCGTGCGCGTGACTTGAATGGTCAATGGCCGCACCTGAAAATCGCTACCCAGCCGCCGCACGATGTTGTCCACCAGCGCGGGCGTGTCCAACTCGTAGTGCAGCACCGCGTCCTGGTTCAAACGCTCCCACAGTTCCTTGAATTTGGCGAACTGCGTCGGATTGACGTGCAGGTTGGGCTTGGGTTTGTCTTGCTTGGCTTTGACCTGCCCGTAGCCGTCGTAGTAAGTGTCCAAATAGGCCAGCATGGCGCGTGCGTTGTCAGCGCCTAAGCCTGCCACGGTGGCCAGCACGCCTTCAATCACCGCCCGCTGGCGCTTGAACGTGGTGGCATCTGGCTGCAAGGCCAGCGTGCCGGTGGCCATGTCGATGGTGCCCGCGCCGCACTGCGCCAGCGCCTGAAACAGCGCCACCGTCACAAACGGGTTCATGCTGATGCCGCTGACCGCCAGCGACTCCTGGTTGATCACCCGTGAGACCAGCCGCACGCTGTGGGCGGCAATTTCGCTCTGAATCGCGCCTACAAAGTCGCCTTCGCTGGCGGGCACTACTACGATGAGCTGGTTGACATCGTCAAACGCCGGGTCATCCGCCTGTACCCGCTCCAGCTGCTGGTTCACGGCCAGACGCAAGCCCCGGCCAATTTGCTGCAGTTTGGTGATTTTGGAGTTGCTGGGGGCCAGCTTGCACAGGGTGAACACGTTGGGGTTGTCCCAGCCCTCTTGCAAGGCCCACATGGAGAAGATAAAACGCAAGTCAGTTTCAAAACTCAGCAACTTTTCTTTCTCTTGCAAGATGAGCTTGATGGCTTCTTCCTCGCCCTTTTCGCTGTGCGAGCGGGCAAAGTAGCCCTTGTGCACCTTGCCGATATCGGCCGCGCTGCGCTCCAGATAGGCCCGATATGGCGGGTGCAGGTCCGGCCTGGCCAGCGCTTTTGCCAGGTGGGCGCGGTAGTGGAATTCAAACGCATCCCGCAGCACAGCGGGCTTTTGCCCATCGGGCATGTATTTGGCAACCGCGTCAATGAAAAACAGGCTGAGCGACTTGATGCCACGCTTGAACAGGTCTTCTTCCCGCTCAAAGTGGTTGGCAATGGCGCACTCCACAATCAGCGACTGGGTTTGCTGGGCCAACATGCCATAGGCGGTTGGCTCACCCAGGGCTAAGGCAAAGCCGTTGGTGAACAACACCTCTTTGAGTGTGATGTTCTCCACCACATGCCCATCCAGAAACGCCAGAGCCGTTTTTTCGCCCAGATTGTCTTTGGCCTTGAGTTCTACCGTTGCCATTGGGCCGGTGCTGGTGTGGTACTGCACTACGGCACAGCGCTCTTTGGCCGTGCCATGGGTCGATACATAGGTCATCGCCTGGGTGCTGTCGGAGCCGTTGCCCACGGTGTCCACCACAATGCCTTTGACCAGCCGCTGGCGAAACGCCTCCAGGCTGTCCAGCGTGTACACCAGGTTTTTGTACTTCAGCGCGTCGCCATCCGCCGTGTTTTTGGCTTTGTCTTTGGCCTTGAAGGTGGCGCCAAAGCGAATGGTCAGCAGCGGGTTGAATTTGGCCAGGTACTCCTGCGTCTGCTTGCCCTCAAAGCGGTGCGGCTCGTCAATGATCAACACCGGACGAATCACCGCCAGCGCCTCCATATAACTCTTGGCGTGGCCAAACAGATTGGCCTCTACCCCGCGCTGGTGAATCACCTTGCCATCGCCTGCAAACGACTGATAAGTGGCCACCAACACAGAAATACCTGCATTGGCCGCGTGAATAAACCCGCCCACGGTCTTGGCAGAGTAGTTGTAGACGTTGATGTGCTGGTCGTACTGCCTGGCAAAAAACGCCGCCGTGCTTTGAAAACTCTTGAGCGTGCCCTGGCGTATGGCGTTGCTGGGCACCAGCACAATGAACTTGGAAAGTTTTTTGTCCCGGTGCAGGCGGTGAATGGTCTCTATGAAGGTAAAGGTCTTGCCGGTGCCGGTTTCCATCAGCACGTCCAGCGTCAGGGCGGGGGTGGTGGTGACGGGTACTTGCACATCGCCCGCAGTGACGTGGTTGCGCAGGCGAATGGCGGCAATGTTGTCGCGCAGTGCCGCTGCAGCTTCACCGGGCGCCATCGTCGGGTTGGACTGCACGTTCACGGGCGGGCAAAAGCGCACGTCGTTGAACACATCGGCCAGTGACTGCACCGCCGCCGTTTGGTGGGCGAGGGTGGTGTATTGGAATTGGGCTGCCATCTTAGTTAGCGTGCGGGGAGGGTGCCGCATAAATGGTGAGTTGCAGTTCCAGATCGTCAATTTGCTCGTAATAAGGCTTTTTGCCGGACAGAGCTTCACTCTCATCCAAAATAACTTCCACCCCCGATCCGCGCCTGTCCATCAGGGTTTCGCGGCCCAAGCCGGGCGATGGCACCGGAAATTTGGATAACAAGCTGCACAACACATCGTTGCGCGGCATGGACATGGCGGTCATGGTTTCAATGCTCATGGTGTTTGCCAATGCGCCGGGTACACACAACTTGATGCGGTCAGCAAACATATGCAGCCGTATTTTTGCACCGTATATCGAGTAATCCCGATGTGCCACCGCATTCACAATCGCTTCAAAAATGGCACGGCGGCTGTACTGGGGGTAGTCGATGCGGCCTAAATTTTTGGTTGCGGGAACCAGCATGTGGCGCATGACAAAACCCAAAGCGTGCTCAATTTGCTCTTGAATGGGTCCGGTAAAGTCTTTGGCATCCAATTGGTCGGCTGGATCGTTTTTTATGCCTCTATACGCTACCGCCTGGATGTAGGCACCCCGAATCCAATGGGATGGCTCCTTGGTACACAGCAAGACACCCGCCACGCTCAGGCAGGGTGTACCGTTGTCCTGCGTTGTTAAATGCAATCGTGCCAACTGGGTTTGCGTGCTGGACCTTTCTTTGGGGTGAATGAGGTGCTTGATAGCAAATCCGTCAATATCGTCCAAACTGGTCGTCGGCACGGACTGCTCTTCAAACCGAATCAGCCGCGCCTGGCTGCGCTGTTGTCCAAGGCGCAACAAATAGTCAGTGCTCATTTTTCTTTTTTCATGGCCTACGCGGTGCAAATACCCGCCCGGACTCTGGTGAATCCACAGACTTTTGGGCACGATGACGGCCAACACCGCTTTGTTCGTGCCAGACGCATCGGGCAGCTCAAAGTGACGGGTTTGAAAAATAAGCTCGGGTTCAATCAAATCACGCGCCAGGTTCACCAACCATTGCTCGACAGCATCCAGGTGTGCCAGCGCAATGCCCTGAATGTCCCGCGTCTTGTCGTCTACGCCCAGCACCAGCACACCGCCATTGGCGTTTGCCAACGCTGTGAGCTCATCGGCTAAGCCATTGGGGTGGGGTTCGTTGACTTTTCCGGCCCCCCGCCACACCAGCCGCTTCAATTCAAGCGTGGAATCTTCACCCAGGCGGATGCGTTGTTGGAGTTCAATTGCATTCATGGCGATCCTTGCAGGTCAATGGGCATTTCAGCCGCGCAGGCGCAGCTTGTCTTCCGAGTAGCCCAGCGACTCGGCCAGGGTTTTGATGCCCAGCATGAAATTGTCGTCGTCAATCCAGGGCGCGTACACCGTCAGATACACCGCAGGCGTGGTGCTGGCTTGCAGGGTCCGCAAGATGTCGGCCAGTTCGGCCAGTGGCACGGGCTTGACGATGAGCAGCACATCGGCCGCCTGGTACAGGTGGTCGGGCTTGACGCTGTGCAGCACGGTACTTAAAGGCAGTTGCTCGGCCAGCAGCAGGTTGTGCAGAACGCGGGGCAGTTGCGCGGGCTGGGGCATGGCAATGCTGGTTTGCAGCGCGACCAAGTCCTCCTGGGTGGCGTCTTGCAGGGGTTTTTGCAGGATGAGCGCGTCCGGGTCGTCCACCAGCTCGTACACGCGAAAGCCGGTGTCCAGCGTGGGCACTTCCTGCGCCGGGATCGGCAGTAGTTCGCCTTGTGCGACCTTGAGCGCTTCGGCCTTGCTCGCCAACTCTGCCTCCAGTTTGGCCCCGGCGCGGCGAATGCGCTCGGCGGTGATTTCAAAAATGGTGGCCTCGGGCTTGCCCAGCGTTTCGGTGACGAAGGTGTGGGCTTCTTTTTTCTTTTTTGGATCTATCGACTGCGGGATTTGCACCAGAATGAACTGGCGGTTGCCACCATCGGCCGCATTTTGAGCAAGGACCGCATGGCCAGTGGTTCCCGTGCCTGCAAAAAAATCTAAAACGATGGCGGCATCGTCTTTTTTGGTCGCAATGCTCAGCATCCGCTGAATTAATCTGGTGGGCTTGGGTGTCTCGAAGACGTCAGCTTGTCCCATGAGCTCGTTGACCTCTTTCTTTGCCTCGTCGTTGCTGCCGCCTTCTGTCATATCCCAGAATGAAGGGACGACTTGCCCATCGGATTCACTCAAGAATTTTTTAACTCGTGGAACGTTATCGCCGGTCTGACCAAACCATATCCGGTTGTCAGCCTTGAGCTCAATAAATGTCTTTTCTGCAAGGCCCCAGCTTCTCCCTTTCGGCGGCTGGAGTGCTCGTCCGCTTGGTAAAGCCACGGTGAAATATTGATCTTTGGTTGCCCGTCCAGTCATGCCGGTCATGTCAACCGATGCCCATACGCCGCGTGGATCATTGTCGGGATTGATGTACGAGTCAACGCGCTCGGCATTGAGTGGCATTTTCCCGATCGCTGCTTTGATGTGCTCGTCTTTTCTCACGTAGCACAGTATCCAATCGTGAATGGACCCCACGGTGTCACGCGCGTCGGGCGAAGAGCGCTTTTTCCACGCAATGGTCGAAACGAAGTTCTCTTGCCCAAACACCTCATCACACAGCAGCTTGAGCTGCGCCTGCTCGTTGTCGTCAATGGAGATAAAAATCACGCCGTCATCCCGCAGCAGGTCTTTGGCCAGCAGCAGGCGCGGGTACATAAACGAAAGCCAGCCGCTGTGCGTGCGCGCACCGTAGATGTTTTTGATGTAGTCGATGTTGTCTTTGGCGTAGCCCAGTTGCTCCAGCACCTGCGCCTGCTTGGCAGAAAAGTCGTCGCGGTAGATGAAGGCGTCGCTCTGGGTGTTGTAGGGCGGGTCAATGTAGATGAGTTTGACCTTGCCGAAGTAGCTCTGGCGCAGCAGGCGCAGGGCGTCGATGTTGTCGCCCTTGATGAGCAGGTTGCCCGTGGTGTCCCAATTCTTGCTTTGCTCAGGGCGCGGTTCCACGATTTTTTGCACCGGCACAAAGGCGCTGTGGTAGGCCTCGCGCTTGCCCACCCAGCGCAGCTCAAAACCGTCTTCCTCCACCTGCACACCTGCCGGGTTGGCGGGGTCCAGGGCCATTTGCAGGGCGGCGGCGTTGATGCGGATACGGCCCTGCGCGTCGATTTCTATGGCTTGCGGGAAGTGCTGGCGCAGCACTTCCAACTTTTGGGCATTGGGGGCTGGGGTTGTGAGGATGGGGGCTTGCATGAATTTATTTGCTATTAATTTGGTAGCTGCTTACGCAATAGCTACGGGGGCTGGAGGCCTATTTGTTATGCAATCGCCAGCAGCCCTTTTTTTTGGATCACCGTCAACAAGCGCAATGCTGGGCCACCGGGCTTCTTGACGCCACGTTCCCAATCGGAAATGAGGTTTTTGGACACGTTCAGGTAACGGGCAAAAACTGGCTGCGACAGGTGCTCACGCAGGCGAAGCAGGCGGATTTCTTCCGGGCTGAGCACTTCTATGGGGGTCAGACAGGCAGCGTCAAACTCGCGCATCGTCTGCTTGTTGACAACACCTGCTTCATGCAGCGCCTCCATCGTTTCATGGATCGCCGCGAAAGCATCACTGCGGTATTTTTTAGTCATCTTGTGCCACCTCTTCAAACTGTCCGTTTGCAATGAATCCACTCAACTGCGTGTCCAAAAGAATGATGCTGCGGTAACCCTTGGACTTGCCTTCACCGGTGCGAGCAATCCGCTGCTTGATGACGCCGCCGCCCAGATCTGCATCAATCTGGCCTTTGTTGGCGCGTTCAATGGCATCAATCAAAGTGGAAGCCGGGATTTTTTCTTTTCGGGCAAAACGGCCAAACCATGCGTTCCTAAAAACTTTCAAGTTAAAGACTCCCTGGGTGCGTTTATTTATAACACAAAGTGTTATATTTTCTCTTTAATCGCGGGCAGATCTTGGGCGCTTAGCTTCACAGGGATCGTTACCCATTCCTCCAGCGTCATACCCTTGCCGTGCGCTGTGATGGTTAATTCAGCGATTAATTCATCGGGTAGATCAAAGGTCACGGGGTGCAGTTTTGAACTCATGCGCTTACCCCCGCCAGCCAGTTCTCCACTCGCAAGCCCGGCACGCGCAGGAACTCGGCGTCGCCGCTGACCAGCGTGGCGCCCAAGGCCAGCGCATGGGCTGCGATGAGGGTGTCATTGGGGCCGATAGGGGTTCCAAGTTGCTCCAGATGCGTGCGTAGCGTGGCGTAGTGCGGTGTGACGGCATCGTCCAGGGACAGCACGGGCAATTGCTGCATCTGGATGTTGTACGCCGCCAGCAGGCGGGGCGAAGGCTTTTTTGCCAGGCCATACATCAACTCACACTGCACCACGATGCTTGTCAGCATGCGGCACGAATGCGGGCTTTCCAGCCTGGCTCTGTAATGCTGTGCGGCCACGCCATGGGCATCGCGCATGAGTTGACTGACGATATGGGTGTCCAGCAGATAGATGGTCGGGGTCTCCATATTCATTCAGTGGTCACCCAGGTCGATGTCGTCCAGCGGCAGAAGGCCTTCGTCTACGTCGGGGAATTCGTCATCGCAAGGACCGAGCTTGGCGATTTCGTCCAAAGCAGCCAGCAAGGCAGCCGCGCTGCCTTTCTCGTACTTGGGCTTGACTGCTTCGATGATGAGCTTGTCTCCCTCTCGGTGGATCAGGGCTTCGTTGCCGGGCAACTCAAATTCTTTGGGGATGCGAACCGCCTGGTTGGCGCCATTTCTGAAGAGTTTTACGGCTCTAGCCCCCGTAGATACTGCGTATGGTGCTATGAATTCAGAAGCAAAATGAGAAGAAGTGGACATGACGTATCTCCTTATGGAAAAGGAGTGAATAGTCTAGCCTATGTCTAGGCATATGCTAACGGTGACGGTGCAACTCGACGGCTGATGTCAAGGTTTTGCACAGCGTATGGCCATTAAATCGCGTGATGCAAAGACTCTTGATGCCGATGTGGATGAAATACTTTCCGGCTTCGGCGAGAAATACAAACTGGATTTTTGCTAATTTATTACGGTGAAACTTTCCATTGAGCGCTTATGGATTTGGTAGCTGCTTGCGCAGCTAATACGGGGGCCGGGGGCTGATTTAATACACGGCGTCATGATCTCCCACATTCACCGGGATGATCTGCCCGTCTTGAATCAACAGTTCCAGCGTAATTCGGTACGACAGATTGATCGACACCGAATGCAGGCCGTCCAGCTTGCCACGCAAGGGATGCAAGCGCAGCGAAGGGTGGTTTGGGTTGGCTTCCAGCACCAGCAGGGTTTTGAGGTATTGCTGGCGAAGATCAGGATGGCGTTGCAGGAAGCGGGCTGCGCGGCGGTTGTATTGCTCGGTAAAGACCAGGGCAAAAGGCATCTGTGGCGCTTGGCCTCGACTCACATCGCGTCCAGTCGGGCCAAATGGGCCTCTGGCGACTCTTGCACCGCACGCCCTGCCGCCAGATCTGCACGGGTCTGGGCCAGTGCGGCGTCCAGTTCGCACTCGCGCAGATAGTGGTACTGCGCCATGTCCATCACCACAAATTTGTCTTTGCCACGCACGGACACAATCGCCTCGGGTGCGCTGCTCAGAGCAAATTCAATGGCAGAAATGCCTTTGGTTTTAAGGTCGTTGGCGCTGATATGGGGCATGACAGGCTCCAAAAGGGTGGATGAAAGGATTTTTGATAATACGATAAATCGTACGGTTGATGGGCCTGAACCTTGCTTCTTCAGGAAATTACGGACTCCACCACCGGCGTCCCCAGATTCCGCAGCACATCCTGGAGGCTTATTTGACGCTTTTTTCCTTGGATTCAGGCGTCATACCAGTTTTCAACTTTCAAACCCGGCACCCGCGCAAACTCACGGGTGTTGCGGGTGACCAGGGTGAGGTCGTTGGCCAGGGCAATGCCTGCAATGAGTTGGTCCAGGTGCCCGATAGGTGTACCGCTCACCTCCAGCGTGTGTTTGATCCAGGCGGCGGACTTGGCGCTGGCGTAGTCCAGGCAGATAACGCGGTAGGCCCGGAGTGCGGCATCCATGCCTTTGCGTTGTGCTTCGGGGCGGGTGGAACGCAAGACACCGTATTCCAGTTCAAACAACACCACCGAGGGGATGGCGATCTGGCTGGCATCGGTGTTTTGCAAATGGGTTGCAACCTGCCCTTGCTGCTTGAAGAAATAGATCAGGGTGTTGGTGTCCAGCAGGTACATCACCAGGACTCTCTCGGCAGGTTCGGCGCGTCATTGGCGCGCAGGCCTTCCGCAAGGGGAAAATCCCGCCACATTTCCGCATGGGCCGCGACTTCTTCAAAAAAACCAATGGGGTAGCCGTGGGCATCGACCTCGGGGGTTTGTTCCTTGACGAGCTTTGCAACCCAGGCGCTCAAGGACAGTTTGGCCGCCGCTGCTGACGCCTTGGCGCGGGCAATCGCGTCATCATCCATATAAATAGTGACTTGGGGCATGGGGCACCTCCAAAATAATTACATCGGTAAGTATATAAGTGGTCGGCAATTAGGTCTTGCTGGTATGGATCTGCGAATGCGTTTGCTATTGATTTAGCAGCTGCTTGCGCAGGTTCTATAAGGGCTGGAGCCAGTTTTCCACCTGAAGTCCGGGCACGCGGGTGAATTCCGCGTCTGCGGTGACCAAGGTGGCCCCCAAGGCGAGTGCATGGGCGGCGATGAATGTGTCGTTGGGTCCAGTGGGGTGCCCGCCTCCTCCAGTACGGTGCGCAAATGTGCATAGTGGGCCGCAACTTCTGCGCCAAACGGCATCACAGTCACCGAACTCAAAAGTAATTCGCAGTGAGTTTGCCATCGAGGGTGTGTGCGCCCTCGCAAACCAAAAAGAAGCTCACACTGCACGATGACGCTGGTGCTGATATTGGCCGTATCGCTCTTGGACAGCGTGGCGCGAAATGGTTGTGCTGCTAACCCTGTGGGGTTGCGCATCCTGTCTGACAGGATATTGGTGTCCAGCAAATACACGCGTGCGTTCGTCACCTTTCAGCCCCCGCCAAAATCAATGTCGTCCAAGGGCGGCAAGCCCGCATCCACATCGGGAAACTCTTCGTCAATCGGGCCCAATATGGCCATTTCGTCCAAGGCCCAGAGTAAAGCAGCCGCCGTACCTCTCTTTGGTCGGTCGGGCACCAGTTCCAAAATCAGTCAGTTGCCTTCGCGGTGCATCAACGCCTGGGTGCCCGGCAATTCAAACTCTTTGGGGATGCGCACCGCCTGGTTGGCACCGTTCCGGAGGAGCTTTACGGCTCTAGCCCCCGTGGATACTGGGTTTTGTGCTATGGTTTCTGAAGTGTTGTGAGTGGGAGTGGACATGATCAATCTCCTCGGAAGTCAAGAATGGACTTTGGCATATGCATTGACATGTGCTGAGCCAGTGTGATTATGGTAGTGGGTGGATTGGGCTGCTAGCCTTCATCCGACTTCAAGGCCAAAAATCAATGGATTTGAGTTCGCTCCGAAAGAAGCTGACGTTCGCTGAAACGTCCCCATTTCTCGTGAGCGGTCATGCAGGGCACCCATGTACGTCTGCCGACTCTGCGGCTATAGGGTAGCGGTTGCTGTCAGTCGTCCGCTCGTGCTGTACTTTCGCTTATTGGTCATGAACCAGATGCTCATCGGCGCTTACGAGTTCGAGTAAACGGTTCACCTCTCAATCCATAATTTCATTCCCCCCGGCGAGGCGGTCGGAAGGAGTTTCCACTCAAGAGTTGGAAACGTTTACCTCAATGTCATTCACAGCGCTCTCCACGTAGTTCCCGAGCCTGGTGGCCACAGAGTTATAGATCGAGGCGTTATCCCTTCCTGGCGGTGCGCTGATCGTGAGTGCAAATGCAACTGAGCTTTCCTCGATCTCAGCATTGCCACTGATTCCGAACTGATACAGGTCGCGCCCGTAAACCCGGGCGCATACGCGCAAGGTCCGGCCACTGAATGCTCTCCCTCCAGGTATTGTGGTGGCGTGGTGCCGAATCGGATTCCATTTCGCGTGTTCTGCGCGGGCTTGCGCCTCCCGATCCGTGCTTTCTTTCATGAACCCGGCTAAATTACCCATCTTCCCGTCAGGCTTTGTGTACTGCAAGGCCACCTGCAGCCGAGTCGAAAAATAATTCGCAGAACCCAGTTCAGAAACCTTGGGTCGCAGAATGGCAGTCAATGCGACGCTGCCTTTTAGCTTGTTGTCTGTAATGAATTCCGGTGGAATAGGAATATCTTCCCAATAGTGCCAAAGACCTGCGCGTAGAGAAGATGTCCAAATCAAAGTGACACTTCCCTCCGGGCACTCCCAGGGCGTGGGTGATTTCAAGCAAGGCGACCCCCATCCCAACCTATTGTCGTGCGCGCTACCGTCTGCAGTATTGATCAGAAGCGCCTTCACCAAGTCAGGCGTTGGTGCCCTTAGTTGGTGGAATGTATGAGCCGCGACGGCAGATACGATGGCAGTTGCATAGCTGGTGCCGGTTTCCAGGTTCCCACCAAGTCCCCGCAGGGTTGAAAACCACGAAACCTCCGGTTTCATCAGCCCTTCAGGCCCCGGTCCGGGTAAACATGCGCCGCATGCAGCACCGGGGAGAGACTCGTCGTGGATACGGCCGCCAACCGTCAGTGCGGCTTCGCAATCTCCTGGGGGATTCAGACGCCTGTCATTGTGTTGGTCGACATTTCCGATCGAGATAACTGGAAGGATGTCAAACTCTCTCGCAATCTTATGGATTTCATGGCCTAGCTCGCTCATCTCCAGGCGATCTGCGCCATCCACCGGCTCATTGAAAGAGAAGTTCCAAACCTTGGTGTCGCCGTGATGACGCGAGATGACGGAGTGCAAGTAGCTGCGAAATGCCGTACGTGTTGCCGAGCCGGTCTCATCCTTTGCAATGGCTTGCGCGACTCCAATACGACATACCAAAGCTGGCAACGCCAGATGCGTGTTCCAAGCCGAGCCATGCACGACCAGAGAGCCGACGCGGTTGCCATGTTTACGATTAGCAGTGACATCAGACACCAGTGACGGCGCGCGCCAAGCAACCATTGGTGCGTATGTCTGCGCGAACATGCCACCGTCCACCACGCCAACGATCGGTTGCCATTGCTCATCCGGAACCGGGCGTTCAGGGTCCGGCGCGGAGGGTACGTCGGCGGACTTCAGGGCCCTCACTGGTTCGATTCGGAAGACTGCGCCAGAGCTTATCAATCGAGTGAGCGCCAAAGGATCGCGAGCGACGAACTGCATCCGCGTGAAAGGGTTCTGTCTGTATTCCCTGATGGCCCGAATGATGCTTCCGGAGGCCTGACTGCTCTGGACCTGCAGCTGGTGTGAATGGCTGCCAATAAGGGCGTAAATCTGGCGGCAAAGGTATTCGGCTGGATTTCGTATTTGCGCGCCAGGGGGAGTTGGAAGGAGCCCGA
>MESI01000034.1 GCA_001770935.1 Burkholderiales bacterium RIFCSPLOWO2_12_FULL_61_40
AAGCCTGCTACAATCACAGGCTTCGCTGCAGACGCATTCGGAAAAACTTTTAGTTACGGCCGAAACGACTTGCAAGCCGTTGCCCAGCAGCTTTGCCCTGGTATCAACCAAGCTCTTGAGTGGCTTGAAACCAAAGGCTTACGTGGTAGGATGACAGGCTCTGGAAGTGCTGTGTTTGCGCACATGCTGCAAGACATTGACGTGAGTGACGCACCGGATGCGTTTCAGGTCAGGTTGTGCAGCAGTTTGGATGTTCACCCCCTGGTGGGATGGGCAACCAGAGACGGTTTATCGGTGGGCAGCGTTTAGTTGTCAACCCGTGTAGGGGAGTCGCCAAGTTGGTTAAGGCACTGGATTTTGATTCCAGCATGCGAAGGTTCGAATCCTTCTTCCCCTGCCAAATCTGTTGTCCGGAGTGTGCCGGAAACAGCACGCGCAACGTACAGGCATAAACCCACTCTCTTCGCTGGAACCCACATGCAGGCACCCACCCCCCCTGATTTCATGGTTTTCACCGGCAATGCCAATCCTGGCATGGCGGCAGATATCGCCCGCCATCTGGGTATTTCGCTGGGAGCCGCGACCGTAGGACGCTTCTCCGACGGCGAGGTGACAGTCGAAATCAACCAGAACGTGCGCGCCCGCGACGTTTTTGTGGTGCAAAGCACCTGCGCTCCCACCAACGAGAACCTGATGGAACTGCTGATCATGGTCGATGCGCTCAAGCGCGCCTCCGCCGAACGTATCAGCGCAGTCATTCCCTATTTTGGTTATGCACGGCAAGACCGTCGGCCCCGCTCCACCCGCGTGCCCATTACCGCCAAGGTGGTGGCCAACATGCTGCAAGCTGTGGGCGTAGCCCGCGTGCTGACCATGGACTTGCACGCCGACCAGATTCAAGGTTTCTTTGATATTCCGGTGGACAATATTTACGCATCGCCCGTTCTTTTGGGTGATTTGCGCCAAAAGAATTACGACGACCTGATTGTCGTGTCGCCCGACGTCGGCGGCGTGGTGCGGGCCCGTGCCCTGGCCAAGCAACTCGGTTGCGACCTGGCCATCATCGACAAGCGCCGCCCCAAGGCCAACGTCAGTGAAGTCATGCACGTTATCGGGGAAATCGAAGGCCGCAACTGCGTCATCATGGACGACATGATTGACACCGCAGGCACCTTGGTCAAGGCGGCGGAAGTGCTCAAAGAGCGCGGCGCCAAGAAGGTGTACGCCTATTGCACCCACCCTATTTTTTCCGGACCCGCCATTGAGCGCATCGCCAACGGCGGCGCGCTCGACGAAGTGGTGGTCACCAACACCATCCCCTTGAGCGCGGCGGCTGTTGGGTGCCAGAAGATTCGCCAACTCTCCGTGGCGCCGCTGATTGCGGAGACAATCATGCGCATTGCCAAGGGTGAGTCGGTCATGAGTTTGTTCTCCGACCAGGAAAACCTTTTTTAAGCGTTTTTTTAGTCGAAGCAAAACCCGGACGCCACGGCTTGCTTGCAGGCTCTAGGCGTCTTTTTTAAACCGGAGTCACACTGGTCGCGGTGGACTTCTTCAGGAGTAAGTTATGAAATTTGTCGCTTTTGAGCGCACCAAGCAGGGCACGGGTGCGAGCCGCCGTCTCCGCATTTCCGGCCGCACACCCGGTATCGTCTACGGTGGTTCCGCTGAGCCATTGGCCGTCGAACTGGACCACAACGCACTGTGGCACGCCATCAAGAAAGAAGCCTTCCACGCCTCCATCCTGGACATGGAATTGAATGGCGCTGAAAACAAAGTGCTGTTGCGCAACGTGCAGATGCACCCCTTCAAGCAACTGATTTTGCACATCGATTTCCAACGCGTGGAAGCCAACACCAAGTTGAGCATGAAGGTGCCATTGCACTTCAACGGCGAAGAGAACTCTCCTGCCGTCAAGACCGACGCCTGCCTGGTCAACCATGTGGTGACCGACGTGGAAGTGGCCTGCCTGCCCGCAGACCTGCCTGAGTTCATCACGGTGGATCTGAGCGGCTTGGTCAAGGGCAAGTCACTGCACCTGGCTGACCTGTCACTGCCCACGGGCGTGACTGCCGTGACCCACGGCAAGGCCAACCCCGTGATCGTGGCGGTCGTGGCTCCCGTGGTAGAAGAAATTGCTCCTGTAGCAGCGCCTGCAGCCGATGCCAAGGGCAAAGGCAAGGGCAAGAAATAATTAGCCTGCGCTGGTATTTTGCCAAACGGCCCACCTCGGTGGGCCGTTTGCTTTTTGGGCCCGCCCTTTTGTAGGCCATAATTTTCCCAATGATCAAACTGTTTGTTGGCCTCGGCAATCCAGGCCCTGAATACGAAGCCACCCGCCACAATGCGGGCTTCTGGTGGATTGACGCCCTGGCGCGCGAACTCAAGGTCTCGCTTTGCATGGACAAGGGTTACCACGGATTGGTGGCCCGAACCACCGTGAATGGGCAGACGCTTTGGCTGCTGGAGCCCCAAACCTTCATGAACCTCTCGGGCAAATCGGTGGCCGCCTTGGCGCGGTTCTTCAAAATTGCGCCCCAGGAAATTCTGGTCGCCCATGACGAGTTGGATATCGTTCCGGGCGAAGCCAAGCTCAAACTGGGCGGCAGCCATGCCGGACACAACGGCTTGCGCGATATCCACGCCCAACTCGGAACCGACGCCTACTGGCGGCTGCGTCTGGGCGTAGGGCATCCGGGCGTCAAGTCCGAGGTGGTCAGCTGGGTGCTCAAGAAGCCCTCACTGGACCACCGCATTGCCATTGAACAAAGCATTGACCGCTCGCTCAAGGCCCTGCCCCACCTGATTGCGGGCGATATGGACAAGGCCACCATGCTGATCCATACCAGCAAACCGCCACGCCCCAAACTGCCCAAACCCGCGCCGGCAAGTGCAACTGCGCCCCCACAAGAACCGGTGGCAGCACCGTTAACCGGCACGCCCAGGGCAGCGTTGTGAAAAATCTTCGCGCTTTTGCTACATTATTAATAGCTGCCTGCGCAGCATCTACGGGGGCCTTTGGCCAAAAAGTCTACCGATGTGGCACCGCCTACAGCCACATCCCCTGCGCTGGCGCGGTGACCGTGGAGGCTGACGATGCCCGCAGCAAAAAGTCCAGGCCGACACAGCCATCGCACGGGACGTGGCAAACGCCAAAGCACTGGACAATGCCCAGCGCAAGAAAGTTGCACAGGCACTCGCCCAAATCGCCCCGGCCGTCAAACGCAGCAAGGCCAAGACCACTCCATCCAGAACCCAACCCAAGACGCGTGAGCGGACTAGCGACACCAAGGTACACACCGTATCAGGCAAGGCAAAGAAGATCCAAGCCAAGGAAAAGAAGGCACCGGAATTCTTCACTGCGAAAGTGCTTGCAGAGAAGAAAAAAGAAAAGACAAAGCCCGCACATTGAGGCGCCAGAGCGCGCCCATGGACCGATCAGCGATCAGGCCGTCGCGCCAGGTTTCACCGCCGCTTGCAAACGGCGGTATTTTTGCCACAGTGTTTCCTTGTCCTCAATGCACTGCGGGTTGATCGGAATACAGGCGACGGGGCAGACCTGCACACACTGCGGCTCGTCAAAATGCCCCACACACTCGGTGCATTTACCGGGGTCGATTTCGTAAATTTCGCGCCCCAGAAAAATAGCCTCATTCGGGCATTCGGGCTCGCACACATCGCAGTTGATGCATTCGTCGGTGATGATCAGCGCCATACGGAACGCTCCACCCAACGGACTGTAGTAATAGGGACTGGCTTCATGCCCCAATTATCGGCGTTTACACGCCGTCCAACCTTTTTACGCGTTGCCAGTAGGGTTTAGTCAGACGCCACTTCAGGCGCCTTCACGATCACCACGGGCACGGAACTGGCGTGCAGCACTTCGTTGGACACGGAGCCCATCATGGCGCTGCGCAGCGCGCTGTTGCCCCGGGCGCCCATCACAATCAGGTCGCAGCCAAAGCGCTCGGAGATTTCGACAATGGTATGGGCCGGGTCGCCTTTGGCAACCTCGCATTCGTAGTCCACACCCGCCACGTCCAGCGCCGCCTGCGCGGTCTGCAGGGCATGCAGACCCGCTTCGGCGCTCACCCGGTCAATCACATCGGGGTCGTGGGCGACCAGCAACTCGTACAGGTTGGCGGGCTCCTGCACATTGGCCAGCACCGCCGTGCCGAGCAAGCCATCTTTGAGCATGCGCACGGCAAAATGCACCGCCTCCAGCGACAACTCTGATCCATCGATGGGCAGCAAGATTTTCATCATGGTCTCCTGGGGTCTAGGTTTTGGGGGTCTGCAATTTTTGAAGCAAGCGCGCATGCACCTCGGGTGCGACAAACTGTGCCACGTCGCCCTGCAAGGTGGCAATCTCCCGCACCAGGGTGCTGGAGATGTGCTGGTAACGCGCGTCGGGCGTCAGGAACACGGTTTCCACGTCAGGGGCCAAGGCGCGGTTCATGCCCGCGAGTTGGTGCTCGTAATCAAAGTCGGTCACCGAACGCACGCCGCGCAGCATGGCCCGCGCACCGTGCGCCACCGCAAAGTCGCGCACCAAGCCGGTAAACCCTTCCACCTGCACATTGGGGTAAGGTCGCACCACTTCGCGCACCGACGCCAGGCGCTCTTCCAGGCTGAACAGCGTTTTCTTGTGGTGGGCGGTGGCCACCGCCACTATCACGGTGCCAAACAGGCCCGCAGCGCGCCGGATCAGGTCCTGGTGGCCCAGGGTGATGGGATCGAAAGTGCCGGGGTACACGGCAATCACGGGGTTCGACATCCTAGTCTCCAAAACGTGACGGGACAGGCCAGGGAATTATGCAGCGCACAGCACATGCGCGTGCACGGCACCGGCCTTGAGGTGGCGGTGCACAACCAGGCCCAGCGGCGCCAGTTGTTCATCGGTCCAAAGGCTGGGGGACTCCAGGTACACGAAGCCGTTCGGAGCCAGCGCGCGCGCGGCGGCCGTCAGGGCGGGTTCGTACAAATTGCCATCAAACGGGGGGTCCAGAAAAATCACATTCTGGCTGGCCGGGGCCAGATGCCGCAAGGCCGCCACCCCCTCCCCGCGCAACACCCGCACTGCATGGGCCTTGAGGTGCTCCTGGGTGCCCTGGAGCTGGGCCACCAAAGCACTGTCCTGCTCCACCACCACCACTTCGGCGGCTCCGCGCGAAGCGGCCTCAAAGCCCAGCGCACCGGTGCCGGCAAAGGCGTCGATGCAGCGCCAGCCCGTCAGGTCCTGGCCCAGCCAGTTGAACAGGGTTTCGCGCACCCGGTCAGGGGTGGGGCGCAGGCCCGGCTTGTCGGCCACTTTGAGCTTGGTGCGTTTCCACTGGCCGCCGATGATGCGGATTTCGTGGGTCTGGATGCCGCGTGGGCGAATAGGTTTGCCTGGGCGCCCGTTGGCCCCCGGTTTTGCAGTGGATTTGGCTTTCATGGGTACAGCTTAACCCAAGGGAGTGCGCTTATGGACCTACTGCCTGCTACCCGCGTAGCCAGGCTTTCTGTGCCAATGGCGTACGACCAGCATTCGGACGCTGCATTCCATCGTTTGGAGAACAACAAAACGCCGAAAAAACTTCAGCAACATGCTGCATCAGCGCCTGAAAACCAGATGCGTGGTCGAAGTGGTTGCGTATTGAATGTCGATGGAAATTCGGGTTAAAGTGCCTGCGGCATCAATCCTTCCCCGTGCATTCGTCGTGCGGAGCAAGCGGGAAGATTGGTCGTAGCTTTTTGTAATGAGGTTGAGGATTGCCGTATCCGCTGTGTCTGCCTCTACCAGATAACTCAACTCGGACCTTCCATCGGCGACAGACTTGGTGCTGTCGGTGTAATACATGTAAGTACCAACGATTCCGCTATCACCCACCCGCACAGTGATTGGAACAGCAAGGGACGTCTGGAATACACCATAGCCACCAGAAGACGTAAGGAAGCCTAAGGGCGCATAGCTTGTGTCGTAATAGTCCGTTTCCGTACCAGTGGTCAATTCTGGGGTGCAATTTGTCAAGGTCTTGGTTGTAGTGGTAAGCGCAGAGAGTGCCGGAACGCCTTCAAATGTCGTACTGGTGTTGGCTGGGGCACTGGTGGACGTCAGGGTTCCGCTGCAAAGCCCGTCCGTCGATTGGGTCGCTAAAGTGCCATTGGCGGTCAGCGTATAGGACTCACCATTCGCGGTGACAGTATTCACAGCGCTACGAAAGGGGAAAGCCAAAGTGGAAGCGACGGGTGCACTTGGCGATGTTCCGCCACCACCACCGCCTCCTCCGCAACCAGCCAAAGACAAAACCAAACCGATCCCTGCGAGCAAATATTTCATTCTTGGAATTTATGGAACTGATGGTCATTCGCGCTTTGGGCCATACCTGCCAGCGCAAACAAGAATACTGAGCCGCAGGAGTATGCACTTTCAACACCTATTCGGGCATCCCCCATTCGGGTGAATTTTTGACTATTGCGTCTACTGCAAGCCCGATACCGGATGCCAAACACCCTTCACTTCCCCGCGTCCACCGCCCCCAGCACCACCGTCACCATCTTTTCCGGCTGCAGCTTGCGCGCAAACGCTGCCCGGATGTCGGCCACGTTCAGTTTTTGCACCTGCTGGGTCCAGGTGTCCAGGTAGTCCAGGGGCAAGCCGTTCCAGGCGATGTTGGCGACGTTGTCGAGCAGTTTGCGGTTGCTGTCGATGCGCAGGGCGAAGCCGCCGATCAGGTTGTCCTTGGCGGCTTGCAGTTCCTTCTCGGTGGGGCCTTCGCTGACGAAACGCGCCAGCACTTCGCGCACCAGTTGCAGGGCCTGCTGGGCCTGGTCGGGGCGGGTTTGCAGGCCGATGGTGAAAGCGCCTGCGTGCAGGCCCGGCGAGAAATAGCTGTACACGCTGTAGGTCAGGCCGCGTTTTTCGCGCACCTCCTCGGTCAGGCGTGAGGTGAAGCCACCGCCGCCCAGAATGTGGTTACCCACCGTCAGGGCGAAAAAGTCGGGGTCGCTGCGCTTGTAGCCGGGTTGGCCCACCAGCACATGGGCCTGGGCGGAGGCAAACGCCAAACGCTGCTCTTGCGCCACCAACAGCGATGGCACTTCGGGCACCGGCGGCAGGCTGGGGCAGCTGGTGGCAGGGACCCTGGAGAACAGCTGGGTCACCAGCGCATCGGACTGGGCGCGGTCCAGCGCGCCGACGATGCTGACCTGCGCATAGCAGGGGCGGATCGCCCGGGCGTGCAGGGCCTGCATGTCTTGCACGCTAATGCGGTTCAGCGTGGCCTCGGTGGTTTCAAATCCGTAGGGGTGGCTGCCGTACACGGCTTTGGAAAAGGCCTTGGCCGCCTGGGTGGCGGGGCGGGTGTCGGCCTCTTTCAGGGAGGCGATCAGCTTGGGACGGTCGCGCAGCCAAAGCGCTGCCGGAAAGGCCGGCTCGCCCAGCTGGCGTGCCGCCAGCGCGGTGGCCTTGGCCAGCAAATCGGGGTAGGTGAGCGAGCGCAGGGTAAAACTCATGCGGTCGCTGCCCGCACCTGCGCCAAAGGAGGCGCCCAGGTCGGCCCAAGCCTCGCTCAGGCCGTTTTCGTCCAGTGCCGGGCCACCCGCGCTGGCACGCACGCCGTCGGAAGTGGCGCCCGCCATGGCGTTGGCCAGCCCCGCCTGCTCGGCCGGGTCGCGGCGGGCGCCGGCGTCAAAGTCGATTTGCACATCGACCATGGGGATCGCCGGGCTTTGCACCAAATAGACCCGCACACCGTTGGCTTGCGTCCAGTGCTCAATAGGGATGCCCGCCCACGCAAAATTGATAAGAAATAGGCCTGTAGCCCACGCCAATACTGCGCGAGCAGCTCTTTTATTGATAGCAAACATGAGGAAGTCGGGATGAAAGTTCAATGCCGTGCCCCTGCCATGGGGATGCGTGGTTTGCGTGTGGTGTCCGGCGGCTGGGGCAGCAGGGTGGCCACCGTCAGCGCGTCGTCACCAAAGTACTTGGCAGCCACGGCCTGCACCTGTTGCGCGGTGACGGCGCGCAGGCGGGCGATGATCCGCTCATCCGCGTCCAGCGGGAACCCATTGATCCAGTTGACGCCCAGCAAACGCGCCTGGTTGAACACGCTGTCGCGCTTGTAGACCTCGCCCGCCACCCACTGGGTTTTGACGCGCTGCAGTTCCGCCTCCTGCACCCCGTCACGGGCCACCCGCGCCACCTGCGCGCGCAAAGCCTGTTCCACCTGGGCGGCGGTCTTGCCCTTGGCGGGCACGCCCGACAGCATGAACAGCTTGGGGCCGCGGCTGCTCAGGGCGTAATGGGCGCCTACGTTGTCGGCCACATGGTCTTCGGGCTGGGTCAGGGCCCGGTCGAGCCGGGCGCCTTCGTAGCCGTCCAGCACCGCCGACAGCACCGTCAGTGCCAGGGCCTCGTCGTTGGTGGCGGGTTCTTCCACCGTGGGGTCGCACGAGCCATCGGATTCGCCGTCCACATCGGGTTTGCGCAAGCCCAGGGGGGACAAACCAGGGACCTTAAAAGAGAGGGCCACATAAGCCTGTTCGGCAGGGGCCTTGTAGTCCAGGCGGCGCAGGCCCGATTGTTCTGGCTCCTCGCGGGGCTTGCGCGCCGGCAAGGCGTGCGCCGGGAGGACTGCGTAGTATTTTTTGGCCCATGCCAGGACCTGGGCCACGTCCACGTCACCCGCCACCACGGCGACGGCGTTGGCCGGGGTGTACCAGCGCTGGTAAAAAGCCCGGGCGTCGTCGGGGGTCATGGCGTCCAGGTCGCTCATCCAGCCCACGATGGGGCGGCGGTAGGGCGATGCCTGGTAGGTGACCGCTTCCATCGCCTCGTGCAGGCGGGCATGGGGGTTGTCCTCGGTGCGCATGCGGCGCTCCTCCTTGACCACCGCCAGCTCCTTGCGAAACTCCTCGTCGCTCCACTGGTTGTGGGCAAAACGGTCAGCCTCCAGCTGCATCACCTCTTCCAGCCGCGCCGCCGGGATCTGCTGGTAGTAGCCGGTGTAGTCCCGACTGGTGAAGGCGTTTTCGCGCCCGCCCAAGGCGGCCACGCGCCGCGAAAATTCACCTGCCTTGACGCTGGGCGTGCCCTTGAACAGCATGTGCTCCAGCACATGGGCCACGCCCGAAGTGCCGTCCACCTCGTCCATGGAGCCGACCCGCACCCACAGCATGTTCACCGCGGTAGGTGCCCGGTGGTCGGGCTTGACGATCAGCGTCATGCCGTTGGACAGGGTGAACTGCTGCACCGGCGCGGCCTGGGCGTAGCCCATCGGGAGCAGCCAAGTCCCCATCCCCAAAACGAGGGCGAGGGCATGGTATTTGAGGGGAGGGATTAACGCGGAGAGTGGCCGCTTGGGCACATGGGGTCGGTGTTTCATAGAATGGTGAGATTCTACGAACGTCCAACATGTTCAGCTTTTTCAAAAAAAAATCTCCTCCCCCTCCTCCGGTCGTGGCCCCGACGCCGACGCCGCCCCCTTCTGCGCCCGCTGCGCCTGCGGCACCCGCTGCGTTTGCCAACACCGGGTCGCTGATCGGCTCCGCGCTGGTCACCCCCATCGACATACCCGTCCCCAGCGCCACCCCGCCCGAGCGGCAAAAATGGCTGGACAAACTGAAAGCCGGCCTGGGCAAAACGGCCTCCAATATTTCCGCCGTCTTCACCGGGACCCAGATTGACGAGGCCCTGTACGAGGACCTGGAGGGTGCGCTGCTGATGTCGGATGCGGGCGTGGCCGCCACCGAATACGTGCTGACCGAACTGCGCCGCAAGGTGACCGCCAGCGGCATCACCCACCCGGTGGCGCTGAAAAACGCCCTGATCGCCACCCTGAGTGAAATGCTCCAGCCCCTGCAAAAGCCGCTGGTGATCGGCCAGCACACGCCCACCGTCATCATGGTGGCCGGGGTCAACGGCGCCGGCAAAACCACCTCCATTGGCAAACTCACCCGCCATTTGTCCGACAACGGAGCCAGCGTGCTGCTGGCCGCCGCCGACACCTTCCGCGCGGCGGCCCGCGAGCAGCTCACGGTCTGGGCCGACCGCAACACGGTGGAGATCATCAGCCAGGAAGGCGGCGACCCGGCGGCGGTCAGTTATGACTCCGTCTGCGCCGGCAAGGCACGCGGCAAAGACGTGGTGCTGATCGACACCGCCGGACGCCTGCCCACGCAGCTGCACCTGATGGACGAGCTGAAAAAAATCAAACGGGTGATCCAGAAGGCAGGGGAAGCTACGGGTGCCCCGCCCACCGGCATGCCCCCCCATGAAGTGCTGCTGGTGATCGACGGCAATACCGGGCAAAACGCCTTGGCCCAGGTACGGGCCTTTGACGACGCCCTGGGCCTGACCGGCCTGATCATCACCAAGCTGGACGGCACCGCCAAGGGCGGCGTGCTGGCGGCCATTGCCCGCGAACGGCCTATTCCCGTGTATTTCATCGGCGTGGGCGAAAAGCTCGATGAACTGGAAACCTTTAACGCGCGTGAATTCGCACAGGCCCTGCTGGCTTAACCCACCTGATCGACCCATGACACACCTGACCCGACGCAGCACCTTGGCCCTGATGGGCGCAGCCCTTGGCGCCTCCGCCCTTGCACAAGGCGCCCCCAGCTGGAGCCAGATCGAGGCACAGGCGCGCGGCCAAACCGTGTACTTCAATGCCTGGGGCGGCGGCGACGCCATCAATGCCTATATCCAGTGGGCCGGAGCCGAAGTGCTGCAGCGTTATGGCGTGAAGGTGGAGCACGTCAAAGTGAGCGACACCGCCGATGTGGTGAAGCGCGTGCGCAACGAAAAAGCGGCAGGCAAGCTGGATGGCAGCGTCGACATGGTGTGGATCAATGGCGAGAATTTTTTAACCATGAAACGCGAAGGTTTGCTGTTTGGCCCCTTTGCCGAACGCCTGCCCTCTTTTGCTTTTGTGGACGTGCAGGGCAAGCCCACCACCCGCATCGACTTTTCTGAACCAGTGGAGGGCATGGAAGCGCCCTGGGGCATGGCCCAGCTCACCTTCATGGCGGACAGCCAACGGGTGCCCAAGCCCCCGCGCAGCATGGCCGAACTGCTGGCCTTTGCCAAAGCCAAGCCCGGGCGCGTCACCTACCCGCGCCCCCCGGATTTCCATGGCACCACCTTCGTCAAACAGGCCTTGCTGGAGCTCAACAGCGACCGTGCGGCCTTGTACAAACCCGTGACACCCGAGGCACTGGCCAAGGCCACCGCGCCCCTGTGGTCCTACCTGGACGCCTTGCACCCCCACCTGTGGCGCGCTGGCAAGCAGTTTCCCCAGAATGCGGCGGCCGTGCGCCAGATGATGGCCGATGGCGAGCTGCTGCTGGCGCTCACCTTCAACCCCAACGAAGCCGCCAACGAAATCGCCGCCAAGCGGCTTGCAGACAGCGTGACCAGCTACCAATTCAGTAGCGGGACGGTGGGCAACACCCATTTTCTGGCGATCCCGGTGAATGCCCGCGCCAAGGAAGGCGCCCAGGTGTTCATCAACTTCTTGCTCAGTGCGCAAGCACAGGCCCGCAAGGCCGACATCGCCGTCTGGGGCGACCCCACGGTGCTGGCGCTGGACAAGCTGCCGCCCGCGCAGCGCGCCCTGTTTGCCGCCAAGCCCCTGCCCGGCCAGGTGGAACTCAGCGCCCCCGCCATTCCTGAACCCCACGGCAGCTGGGTCGATCCACTGGAAAAAGAGTGGCTTAAACGCTACGGAAGCTAAAGCCCCCAACCGGCAAGGCGGGGCTTGGTACAACTTTGTACACTTCTGCCCCATGAACGCCACCCCTGCTGCAAGCTCCCCCCTCCTCCCCCGCATCGAAATCGAATCCGCACCCCAGCCCAGCGCCGCCGTCATCTGGCTGCACGGCCTGGGTGCCGATGGCAATGACTTCGCCGGACTCGTGCCCGAACTCAATCTGGCGGGCTGCCCGCCCATTCGTTTTGTGTTTCCGCACGCCCCAGCCATCCCGGTCACCCTGAACGGTGGCTACGTCATGCCCGCCTGGTACGACATCACCGGCACCGACCTGCTCAGCCGCCAAGATTCTGCGGGCATCCAGAAGTCCGAGCGCGCCATTACCGCCCTGATCGAACACGAGGTAGCGCGGGGCATCGCGGTCGAGAACATCGTGCTGGCGGGTTTTTCCCAAGGCTGCGCCATGGCCCTGCACACCGGCCTGCGTTACCCCCAGCGGCTGGCCGGCATCATGGCGCTGTCGGGCTACCTGCCGCTGGCCGACCGCTTTGCCGACGAACGCCACACGGCCAATGCACACACCCCCGTCTTCATGGCGCACGGCACGCAAGACCCGGTGGTGGTGATCCGCCGGGGTGAAGAATCGCGCGATGCGCTGGCGGCCCTGGGCCACCCGGTGCAATGGCACACCTACCCCATGCAGCACAGCGTGCACCCGCGCGAAGTGGCCGATATCTCGGCCTTCCTGAAGCAAGTGCTGGGAGCCGCCACCCGTGCTGCCTGAGAATGCTGCGCCCCAGGCCACCCCGCCGGTCCTGGGCATTGACTTTGGCACCTCCAACTCGGCTGCCGCGCTGATCGGGGCGGACGGCCAGTTGCACGTGGTCCCGCTCAACGGCACACGCTCCGAAATGCCCACGGCGCTGTTTTTCGCCAGCGAGACACACACCGTGGCCTTTGGACGCGACGCCATGCAGGCCTACCTGGCAGGCACCGAAGGGCGGCTCTTGCGCTCGCTCAAAAGCCTGCTGGGCACCCGCCTCATGGACGAGTACACGGCCGTCAACGGCCAGTCGATCCGCTTTTTTGACATCGTGGTGCTGTTTTTCAAGGAGTTGAAAGCGCGCTGCGAAGCCCATGTGGGCCACCCCGTCACCCACGCCATGCTGGGCCGCCCCGTGCATTTTGTGGACGACAACCCCGAGCGCGACGCCCTGGCGCAAGACACCCTGGGGCGCGCCGCGCTGGAGGCGGGTTTCACCCACATTGCCTTCCAGCTGGAGCCGATTGCCGCCGCGTTTGACTTCGAGCAGCGCGTCGCCACCGAGACCACCGCCCTGGTGGTGGACATTGGCGGCGGCACCTCGGACTTCACCGTCATCCGCCTGAACCCGGCGCGCAGCCATGTGGCCGACCGCAGTGGCGACATTTTGGCCACCACCGGCGTGCACATCGGCGGCACCGACTTTGACCGCCTGCTGGACCTGGCCAGCGTGATGCCGCTCCTGGGCTACAAACACATCGGCACCGGGGGCCGCCCGGTGCCCAACAGCGTGTTTTTCGACCTGAGCACCTGGCACCTGATCCACCAGGCCTACACCCGCAAGGCACTGCACTTTGCCAAGGAGCTGTGGACCGACTTCACCGACCAGACCCTGCACGCCCGGCTGATGGAGGTACTGGACGGCGAACACGGCCACCGCATCCTGGCGAGCGTGGAGTCGGCCAAGATCGCCTGCTCGGTGTCCCACGCGGACGCCCTGGTCGACCTGGACTTTTTGAACCACCCCGCAACACCCACCATTCCCCCACCCACGATCTCGGTGGACGGCATGGCCCAGGCCTTGCAGCAGGCCCTGGGCCAGGTGGTGCAGTGCGCCTGCGACTGCGTGCAGGCCTCGGGGCTGCCGACGGTGGACGTGGTCTACCTCACCGGCGGCTCGTCCGCGCTGGCCCCGCTGATGGAAGCACTGCAAGCCGCCATGCCCGGCGCCAAGCTGGTGGCCGGCGACCGCTTTGGCGGCGTGGCGGCGGGGCTGGCGTATGCGGGGGCGCTGCACCACGCTTGATTTGCTAGGGTTGAGTTGCTATGGTATTGGTAGCTGCTTGCGCTTATTCTGCGGGGGCTGGAGGCCAATTTCATTGATAAAACGGGGCCGTTTTAGCGTGCCCTAGAATGGGCGGTCCTAGAGAGAAAACAGATGTCCAAAGAGGCCAAAGCCCGCGTCAAGATCAACAAGCTACTGGAAGCGGCAGGCTGGCGCTTCTTTGACGACGGCTCCGGCCAAGCCAACATTGCGCTGGAGCCCAAGGTCAAGCTCACCCAGGTGCAGGTGGATGCCATGGGCGACGACTTCGAAGCCAGCAGCCATGGCTTTATCGACTTTTTGCTGCTGGACGCCCAAGGCTTTCCGCTGGTGGTGCTGGAAGCCAAGGCCGAGAGCAAAAATCCGCTCATCGGCAAAGAGCAGGCCCGCAGATACGCCAAGGCGCAAAACTGCCGGTTTGTGATTCTGAGCAACGGCAACCTGCATTACCTGTGGGACCTGAGCCAGGGCAACCCACACGTCATCACCCGTTTTCCCGCGCCCGACGCCATCAAGGGCTACAGCCAATTCAACCCAGACCCGGTGCGCTTGGCCGGCGAAGACGTGCCGCTGGACTACATCGCCCGCACCCAAATGCCCGCTTATGACCAAGAAGCAGGCTGGAAGAACCAAGCAGAACAAGCTGGCTTCATCCAGAAAAACCGGCTGCGCTTCATGCGCACTTACCAGCAACGCGCCGCACAGGCCTTGCAGGCGGCGGTGAAAGACGGCAGCACCCGCTTTTTGTTCGAAATGGCCACCGGCACCGGTAAAACCCTGACCTCGGCCGCCGTCATCAAGCTGTTTCTGCGCACCGGCAATGCCCGCCGCGTCTTGTTTCTGGTGGACCGGCTGGAATTGGAAGACCAGGCCCACAAGGCCTTTACCTTCCTGCTCAAAAACGACTACCGGTCCAGCGTTTACAAAGAAAACCGCGACGACTGGCGCAAGGCCGAGATTGTGGTCACCACCGTGCAATCGCTGTTGTTCAACAACAAATACCAGCAACTGTTCTCCCCCACCGACTTTGATTTGGTGATCTCCGACGAAGCCCACCGCTCCATCGGCGGCAATGCCCGCGCCGTGTTTGAGTACTTTGTGGGCTACAAGCTGGGGCTCACGGCCACGCCCAAAGACTTCCTCAAAAAGTTTGACGCCTCCAAGCCCACCACCAAAGACCCCCGCGAGGCCGAGCGCCGCCTGCTGCTGGACACCTACCGCACCTTTGGCTGCGAGTCAGGCGAACCCACCTACCGCTATTCGCTGCTGGACGGCGTGCGCGACGGCTTTTTGATCAACCCCTTGGTAGTGGATGCACGTACCGAAGTCACCACCCAGTTGCTGTCCGACACCGGCTATGCAGCGGTGGTCTTCAGCGAAGCGCCCGAGGGCGAAAGTACCAGTGAGCAGCGTTTCACACAAAAGAGTTTTGAGAAGAAGTTTTTCTCCAAAGCCACCAACGTGCTGTTTTGCGAAACCCTGTTGCTGCATGGCCTGCGTGACCCCATCAGCAACGAATTTGGCAAAACCCTGGTGTTCTGCGTCAGCCAAGACCATGCTTCCAAGATCACCCAAATATTGAACGACCTGGCCGACAAGCTGTACCCCGGCCACTACCAGTCGGACTTTGCGGTGCAAGTCACCTCCCTCATCCCCGATGCGCAGCAGTTCACCATCAACTTCACCAACAACAACCTGCTGGGTTCGGCCAATGTGCTGCCCGCTTACAAAACCAGCAAAGCGCGTATCTGCGTCACCGTGGGCATGATGACCACCGGCTACGACTGCCCGGACCTGCTCAACCTGGCCTTGATGCGCCCAGTATTTTCGCCGTCGGACTTTGTGCAGATCAAAGGCCGTGGCACCCGCAAACATGACTTTCGCGAGCAACTGCAAGACGACTCGCTCAAAACCCAAGTCACCGCACCCCACAAAACCGCCTACAAGCTGTTCGACTTCTTCGCCAGTTGCGAATACTTTGAAGAAAAGTTCAACTACGACGAAGTCCTCAAGCTGCCTCGCCCCGGTGTTGGAGTTGGATCAGACGAAGGTGATGGCCCCACCGGCCCCGGACCCGGACCCGGGCCAGGCCCGGACGAACCAAAAAGCGGTGCATACACCCACACCGCACCCGACAGCATTGCCAGCCAGGTGGAGCAGCAAGTGGGTTTTCAGGGCATGAAGATAGACCGCATGTTCTTCGAGAAGTTTGAAGACACCGTCAAGGCCAACCCGGTGATTGCCGAGCAGGTGGGCAAGGCCCAGTGGGACCAGGCCATTGACTACATCACCACCGAGCTGTTTGACAAACCCAACGAATACTTCAATCTGGACAAACTGCGTCGCGCCGCCGGTGTGGACCGCCGCCTGGGCCTGCGCGAGATACTGGAAAAAGCCTTCGGCCTGATCCCCGGCTTCAAAAGCAAAGACGCCTTGCTGGAAGAAGAGTTCGACAAGTTTTTGCTGGACCAGCAAAACGCCACCGGCTTTTACGCCGACTCCACCGCCAGCGCCGTCCAGGCCATGAAGTACTACTTCAAAGCCTACGCCACCGACCACAAACTGCGCGACATCATCGAAACCAAACGCCTGACCGACCTGAACGTCTACCCCGCCTTCGGCATGAGCGACTTCAAAGCCGTGCCGCCGGTATGGCGCACCCGTATCCCCGAGTACGTGAAGGACTACGTGCCGCTGAACCAGTTTATGTAATCATGCCCACGTCGAAAGACAAACAACGATGAAACAGACCTCTATTAGAAACCCGCCGGTTACTTCTGACGACGATGCGCCCAAGCTGACGCAGGCAGACTTTGACGGTGCCAAACTGCGCGTGGCGGGCGGCGATGTCAACCGCGCTGAGTGGCAACTGGCCGTGTGCGCACAGATCGGCGACAAATCGTTGCGCCGCGTCATCCGCGAAGAGTTATCACACTAAATCGGGCTCTAGCCCCCGTCCGTCAAGCGCGGACAGCTATCATTTTTGTATTGGCAACCCACAACCCATGCTTGACGCTGAAACCAAACGCCGCATCGACTCGTGCCGCGACATCCTGGTGGGCAAAGTGCCCGACCCCAAAAGCCAGGTCGAGCAAATCACCATCGCGCTGATCTACAAGTTCATGGACGACATGGACGCCGAGGCCGAAGAGCTGGGCGGCACGCGCACCTTTTTTGCCGGTGACTTTGCCCGCTTTGGCTGGGCGCGCCTCATGGCCCCCAACCTGGGCGGGTTTGAAATGCTGGCGCTTTACAGCGAGGCCCTCCAGAAGATGCTGGAGAACCCCGGCGTGCCGCCGCTGTTTCGCGACATCTTCAAAAACGCCTACCTGCCCTACCGCGACCCCGAGACGCTGAAAAGTTTTCTGAAAGAAATCAACCACTTCACCTACGACCACTCCGAGCGGCTGGGCGATGCGTTTGAGTATTTGCTGAGCGTGCTGGGCAGCCAGGGCGATGCAGGACAGTTCCGCACGCCGCGCCACATCATCGACTTCATGGTCGAGGTGATGGACCCCAAAAAGAACGAAACCGTGCTGGACCCGGCCTGCGGCACGGCAGGTTTCCTGATCTCGGCCTGGAAGCACATCCTCAAAAACAATAGCAGCCCACGCAATACCGACGCGGGCCGGTGATTTACTCACACCCATTGATCGCGCCCGCATTGCGGCCAGCATCTTTGGCTACGACATTTCGCCCGACATGGTGCGCCTGAGCCTGGTCAACCTGTACCTGCACGGCTTCACCCACCCGCGCGTGGAGGAGTACGACACCCTCACCCAGGACGACAAGTGGAACGAAGTGGCCGACGTGATTCTGGCCAACCCGCCCTTCATGTCGCCCAAGGGCGGTATCAAACCGCACAAGCGCTTTACGGTACAGGCAAGCCGCAGCGAAGTGCTGTTTGTGGACTACATGGCCGAACATCTGACCACCACCGGCCGCGCCGCCATTGTGGTGCCCGAGGGCATCATCTTCCAGAGCGGCACCGCCTACAAGGCGCTACGCAAGATGCTGGTGGACACCAGCTTGGTGGCCGTGGTCAGCCTGCCCGCCGGGGTGTTCAACCCCTACAGCGGCGTGAAGACCAGCATCCTGATTCTGGACAAACGCGTGCACAAGCAGACCGACAAAGTGCTGTTTGTGAAAGTGCAGAACGACGGTTTCAATCTGGGTGCGCAACGCCGGGCGGTAGTGGACAGCCACTTGCCGGAGGCGACGCGGTTGCTGCGGAGTTGGATGACTGCGCCGGATAAGTTTGAGGGTGATGGGGTGATGGCGCAGGCGGTGGAGCGCTCGCGGATTGGGGCGAGTGGGGACTTTAATTTGAGTGGGGAACGGTACATCACCACCGCTTTTGCGCACACCCAATATGAGGTTGTACGTATTGCGGATGTTTGCGATGTCAACCCGCGCAAGTCGGAGCTCGATGCACTTCCCCCTGCCACCCGCGTGTCGTTCGTGCCCATGAAAGACCTGGCGGAAGACTCTAGCGACTTCACGCCGCAGGAAGAACGCGCACTCGACGAAGTGCGACAAGGCGCTTACACCGCCTTCCGCGATGGCGATGTGTTGGTGGCCAAGGTCACACCGTGTTTTGAGAACGGCAAAGCGGGCGTGGCGCGCAAGCTGCTCAATGGCGTCGGCTTTGGCTCCAGCGAGTATTACGTGTTGCGCCCGTCGGAAAGACTGCTGCCCGAGCTGCTTTACCACTTCATCACGTCGCAGAATTTCAGGGCTATTGCAACGCCTGCGATGACCGGCACAGGTGGTTTGCAGCGCGTGCCAAAGAGCGTCGTTGAGGAATTCCAGATTCCCCTCCCACCCCTCGAAGTCCAACACCAGATCGTGGCCGAAATCGAGGGCTACCAAAAAATCATCGACGGCGCCCGGCAGGTGCTCGACAACTACAAGCCGCATATCGTGGTCAGCCCGGATTGGCCGGTCGTGCAGGTTGGAGACGTGGCAACTATTCGCTCAGGCGGTACGCCAGATCGTTCGAATGACGCCTACTGGGGTGGCACCATTCCGTGGATCAAAACGGGGCAGATTGACTTCGGTGTGATTCAAAGCGCCGAAGAGTTCATTACGCCAGCAGGCATGGAAAACTCGGCCGCCCGCATGTTTCCGGCTGGAACTATCCTGATGGCGATGTATGGGCAAGGCGTCACGCGCGGGCGCGTTGCAATTCTTGGGATTGACGCAACCACGAATCAGGCGTGCGCCGCTATTGAGGTCACTTCTGCCAGCACGGATCGTGATTTTCTGTATTGGTCGCTTGCGGGTAAATATCAGGAGCTTCGCGCCATCAGTGAATCACGCGGTGGAAACCAGAGCAATCTGAATTCTCAATTGATTCGCGACGTCAAGATCCCCCTCCCCAACCTCGAAACCCAACGCACCATCGTCACCGAGATCGAAGAAGAACAGGTCTTGGTCGCCGCCAACCGCGAACTCATCCGCCGCATGGAAGCCAAGGTCAAATGCGCCATTGACCGGGTGTGGAGTGCCTCGTGAAATAGTTGAGAAGCGCCCCAAAAAAGAACCCCTTAGCAACTTTGCCGCCGAAGCGACTTGATTGAAAGGGGCCGTGTTGGGTGGGATTATAGAATTTCAGGCTTGCGGCGCTGCGACGGCACCTACCGCGATCAGTTTGCCCTCATAGTCATCGCGGCTCAGCGGGCACTCGATCAACAGGCCAAAGTCTTTGTTGCTGAGTTTGCATTGCTTGGCCATTTGGGCCAGCAGGTTATCGTCAATCTCGCGTGAGCCATGGCTGGTTTTGGTGCGAACAATCGTCTTTTTGCCTGCTTTGGAGTAGTAGAAAAAGTAATTGTGGTCGCCGCCGCCAGCCTGAAAGCCTTTGTTCAACAGGCTCTTCTCTACATCGGGCTGTTTACGCGGCATGGGTGCCCTCGGTCATGCGCGCGAGCAATGTCTGTTTGAGTTGGAGTGCAATGGTGTCAAGGTCATCGTCGCTGGCCTGGGCATATTCCTGCCACAACATGGCCAGGTGTTCATGCAGTTCAGCGAGCAAGGCTTCACGCGTGGGCGCAAAAACCGTGATGTGCAATTCTTGGTTTTCAACGCAAAGCAGTTGCTTGCTGTCATCCAGTGTGGGCGCCAACAGGAGCGCCGGCGTCACACGCAAATGAATTGCACCGTGCCGCACAGTGGAAACATCCAGGGGTGATAGGTCCACATCCCTGATGTCCGTGACATCAATAATTTTCTTGGGGCTGCCTTGATCATCCAGGAGCACCCGCCCGGTGACCTGTATCAATTCACGCCGACGCTCGTAGAGCAGATCTTCCAGCGCTTCGTCATACAGGCAATCCAGCTCTTTGCTGGTGGGCGGATAGATGATGGTGATTTTGCGTTCAATAAAGTCGATGTTCTTCAACTCGCCTGTGACCACACGCGATGCTTCACGCTGGGCCGCCGGAACCAGTGTGTCTTGGACAAAGGGGATGGTTTGAACATCGAAATATGCAAACTCTGTGTTGGCCGAGTCGTGCAGTTTGAGTGTCCATTTGGCATCGGCTCGGGGTGCCATGCCTTTTACCGCCTCCAGTACCCGACGGCGGATGCGTTCGTCGGGCAAGGCGTCAGCCAGCCCTCTTGTATTTCGGCTGGATACACGCGCCATGACGTCGCGGAAGATTTGAAGCGCCTTTTCAGCTTGTTCAGATTCGAAAAGTTCAGTCGAACTGCCAACGGTGACTGGAAGGGCATAGCACCCTGTCTCTGGCAGTTGGCAAATGAGTTGAAAACGCTGGCTGGTTGCGGCTGGTACGCGTGCTCGCTGGTTGATGCTGCGCCCCTCAACCTGAACGCCGATGAGTTCAAAAGCGTGTTGCGCGTTCTGCAAAATCTGCACGAGCACGGAGGCAGGCACGACATTGCCTTGAGGCTCGCCACTTTCGATGTGGAAGCTGAAGGAGGGATGTTGTTGCAGGATGCTCATGATATTTAGCCTGCCATTATCTTCTTCCGTTAGAAGTTGTGAGCCAAATACTCAAATTAGGCGGCAATGAAGGAAGTTGCCAATTTCATTCGCCCTTCAATCAATAAGCACCGCATGCTGGCAAAATTCTGGTTCAAACCTGTGTCACTCGCCCGTAGCACCGGATTTTGTCCGCAGGATTTGAGCAAACTGCTGAGTCTTGTGGAAGCCAAACAATCCAATTTTGTGGAAGCCAGAAACGCATTTGCCGCACAAAAGCCTAGGGTTAAAACCGCCGTTGACACTCAACGTCTGGGCAGCGCAACGGAATTGCTACACAATTCATAGCTGCTAGCGCACACATCACAAGGGCTAGCGGCCTAATTCATCACCACCATGTCCACAGAATCCCCCCCAACACCCACCCCGTTCGACACCCTCGGCGGCGCGGACGCCATTGCCCGTCTGGTGGAACGTTTTTACGACCTGATGGACATCGAACCGGGCTACGCCGCGCTGCGCGCCACGCACGGCAGCACGCTGGACGGTGCGCGGCAGAAGCTGGCCTGGTTTCTGAGCGGCTGGCTGGGCGGGCCGCAGCACTACATTGAACGCTTTGGCCACCCCCGGCTGCGGGCGCGGCATATGCCGTTTGCCATTGGCGTGGCGGAGCGCGACCAGTGGCTGGCCTGCATGCACCAGGCCATGGCCGAAGTGCAGGTGCCGCAGGACATGCTCCAGCAGTTGAACGCCGCGTTTTTCCAGACCGCCGACTGGATGCGCAACCAGGGCGACGACACCCCTGCCGGATGATGCGCCCTGCACTTGCTATATTTTTTATAGCTGCTTGCGCATACTCCACGGGGGCTGGTGCCACTTTTCGCTAACAAATCCTTTGGCACCCCTCCCCCACCCCACCCACGCCCGTACCGCCGCCGCCCTGCTGCTGGCGGCCGTGGCGCTGCCCCTGGTGTGGAGCCTGTGGGGTGCAGTGGCCGCAGGCCTGGACCGTACCGCCTGGCAGGCCCTGGCCGCCGACCCGCAAACCCTGCGGGCCTTGGCCATGGGCCTGTGGACCGGTCTGGCATCGACGGCGCTGGCCGTGGCCGGTGCGGCGTGGCTGCTGTCGCACAGCTTTGGGCAACCGGTGTGGGCGCGCCTGGCGCGCGGCCTTTCGCCCATGCTGGCGGTGCCGCATGCGGCGTTTGCCATCGGGCTGGTGGCGCTGCTGTCGCCCAGCGGCTGGGTGCTGCGCGCGCTCTCGCCCTGGGCCACCGGCTTCGATGCACCGCCACCCTGGCCCACCACCCAGGACCCCTGGGGCCTGGGGCTGATTGCGGTGCTGGTGCTCAAGGAGATCCCGTTTTTGCTGTGGACGGCAGTGGCCCATCTGCAACGCCCCGATGTGGCGCGGCGCTTGCACCAGGAGTTGCGCTTGGCCCACAGCATGGGCTACGGCGCGCAGGCGGCCTGGTGGCGTGTGGCCTGGCCGCAAGTGTGGCCGCGCCTGGGCGCACCCATGCTGGCGGTGCTGGCCTACGGCCTGACCGTGGTGGACATGGCGCTGGTCATCGGCCCCACCTCGCCGCCGCCGCTCGCCGTGCTGACCTGGCAGTGGCTGCAAGACGCCGACCCGGCCACCAACGCGCAAGGGGCGGCGGCCGCCTGGTTGCTCGCGGCGGTGCTGGCCCTGTGCGCGGCGCTGGTGTGGTGGATTGCCAGTGCCCCTGGCTGGCGGCACCGCTGGACGCGCGGGGCAAACCGGCGCGCCTTCCAGAGCGCGGCCATGCGTCGGGGGCATGCAGTGTGGCGCTTGCCCCTTGCAGTGCTGGGTAGGCTGGGTGGCAGGCTGGGTAGAGCAGGTCTGGGGTTGCTGGCGGGCATGTACGCCGCCGTGCTGCTGGCCCTGCTGGTGGGCAGCGTGGTGGGCCACTGGCCGTTTCCCGCGCTTTGGCCCCACGAGCTGAGCTGGGCCGCCTGGCATTCGGTGCTGGTCAGCAGCCGCACGCTGTGGACCACCGTGTGGCTGGGCCTGGCCAGCGGCGCCACGGCGCTGGTGTGGGCTGTCGCCTGGCTGGAACTGGCCCCGCCCCGCTGGCACGCCCGCGCACAGCCCCTGCTCTACCTGCCGCTGGTGCTGCCCGGCGTGCTGTGGGTGCTGGGCCTGCACCGCCTGGCGCTGGCGTGGGGGCTAGACACGCGGGGCGCTGGCCTGTGGCTGGCGCACACGCTGGCCAGCCTGCCCTATGTGCTCTTGGCGCTGGCCGGGCCGTATGCGGGTTTTGATGGGCGCCTGCGCCAGATTGCGGCCACACTGGGCCATGGGCGCTGGGTGTTTTTGTGGCAGGTGAAGTGGCCGCTCTTGCGCGCCGCGCTGGCCTCCAGCTTCGCCATCGGGTTTGCCGTGAGCGTGGCGCAGTACCTGCCCACGCTGTACGTGGGCGCGGGGCGGTTTGCCACGGTCACCACCGAGGCGGTGAACCTGGCTGCGGGCGGGCAGCGTTCCCTGACCGCGGCCTATGCCTGGCTGCAGTGGCTGCTGCCGGTGCTGGTGTTTGCGCTGGCGGCGCTGTGGGGACGTCCACGTCGGTGGCATGGAATCTCCCGCCATGGGCACAATAGGCCTTTGCCCTGAACGCGCCGCCACCGTGCCCCCTTCCACCGATCCCCGCTACTGGCATGAACTGCCCAACGCCCCTTCTGTCGGCACGGTGCTGGGCCGCCGGGACGCATTGCCCGATGGGCAGGCCACCCTGTCCACGGTAGAAGCAGCCCCGTCGACCCCAACCACCCCGCCCTTTCGCGTCCTGCTGCTGCGCAGCGGGCCAGAGGTCAAGGCCTATGTCAACCGCTGCGCCCACTTTGGCGTGCCGCTGGCCGCCAAACAGGAACAGCTGTTGTTCCAGCCCCATGTCAGCATCACCTGCAATGTGCACTACGCCCGCTACCGCTGGACGGATGGCGTATGCGACCATGGTGAATGCGTGGGCGAGGCCCTGCTGGCCATTCCGGTGCGGGTCGATGCACAAGGGCAAATTTGCATTGCCCCCGCCAGCCCGGACGCCAGCGCCCCATGACACTGCACATCCAGGTCCACACCCTGTCCACCCCCACCACGGTACTGGTGCGCCAACTGTGCCTGCAGGTGCCTGCGGGCATCGTCCACACCGTCATGGGCCCCAGCGGCTGCGGCAAGTCCAGCGTGCTGGCGGCGGTGTGCGGCACCCTGTCCGAAGACCTGGTGTTTGACGGCAGCGTGCACTTGGACGCGCAGCGTCTGGACCACCTGCCCCCCCAGGCCCGCCGGATTGGCATTCTGTTTCAGGAAGACCTGCTGTTCGCCCACATGACGGTGCGTGAAAACCTGCTGTTTGCCGTGCCGCGCGGTCCCCAGGCCGCGCGGGAGGCCCAGGTCGCGCAGGCGCTGGCCGATGTGGAGATGCACGGCCATGCCCATGCCAACCCGGCCACCTTGTCGGGCGGGCAGCGCTCGCGCATTGCGCTGGCGCGCGCCCTGCTGGCCCAACCCCGGGCGCTGTTGCTGGACGAACCCTTCTCCAAACTGGATGCCTCGTTGCGCGCCCGCATGCGCGAGCTGGTGTTCGGGCTGGTGCGCCAGCGTCACATTCCGGCCTTGCTGGTCACCCATGATGTGGCCGATGTGGCGGACACCACCCAGACGACGCATCTTGTGGGTACACCGTAAACCAGGGGGACTGACGCCGGTTTATTCCATTTCCATATCAATGCGATATGTCGTTGCCCCTCCTGGTCGTGCTAAAGCACTGCCTGCGTCGGTGCGCCTCATCTCCCATTGATCTGAAAACGGAATTAGAGGGACGCAATACGCGGCCTGGTGCGCGGCTTCAGCAGTGCCGCACGCTCTTCTCCCCCCAGCATGTCCACCCGCAATTGCGCTATGGCTTGCGTGTGGAGCTGTGACACGCGGGCCTCGCTGATGCCCATGGCACTTCCCACCTCGTGCATTTTGAGTTCTTCGGCATAGTAAAGCCGCAGAACCTCTTGTTTCTGCTCGGGCAGTGCACCGATGGACTTTGTCAGGACTTGCCGCAACGCCGACCTTTGCAGCACGGCCAGGGGGTCTTCTTCGCGGCTGGCGCATTGCTCCAGGTAAGCATCCGATTCCGCTGCACCGCCCAGGTCTTCCAGCGAAATCAGGGTGTAGCCGTGGGCGTCCTGAAGAATGCGCTGGTACTGCGCAATTTCAAGATCCAGGGCCTGCGCCACCTCGCTTTCGTGCGGATGGCGGCCCCATTGGTGCCCCAGTTGCTGAATGGCCGCCTCTACCCGGCGCATCACGGTGCGTATCTGCCGGGTGCCGGGGTCCACCGCGCGCAAACCGTCCAGCATGGCGCCGTGGGCACGCTGCGCAACGTAGTTCTCAAAATGCTGGCCGGTCGTTTCACGGGTCCAGCGCAAAATGCCATCGATCAGGCCCAGCAAGCCATCCTGAAACAGGTCGTTGTATTCCACGCTGACAGGCAGTCTTCTTGCAAGTTTGTATGCAATTTTTTCAATCAGCGGTGTTTTATCTTCAATAAGCTGTTGAATTCGCGGGTCGCTGATGTCTTGCTTTTTGACCATGGCCAAGGCAAAACGTCAGTGCCTGCGTTCGACCCGGATATAGGCCGTGAGTTGCATACCGCCAGACCGCTCAAAATCCATGATTTTACGAATCAGGCGCGCGTCGAGAACATGGTCTGTGGACAGCATCAACAGCCCGCTGGGGGTGATGAGATCGCGCGAAAGCACCATGCCGGGCTGCATTTCCTTGGACGAAACCGCTGTATCACTGGCCTGCTCCTTCTCCGCCTCATCCCGGGCAGAGCTGCCCATCAACGCCACAAATGCGGCCACGACTTCGGGGTCATACCGTTTGCCACTGCTGTGCACGATCAATATCCGGGCTTCTTCGGGGGTCAGGCGGCGTTGGGTCAAGGTGCCGATTTGCATGCTGTCGTAGTCACTGGCCAAGGCCAGAATTCTGGCCCCCACGGGAATACTGCCTGCAGTCAGTTTTTCAGGAAAGCCGGTGCCGTCGTACCGTTCAAATTGACCGCAGATGATTTCAGCAGCCCCTTTCAAATCCTGCAAGGGCATCAGCACCTGCTCCGCCTGCACAATATGTTTGCGGTACAGGTCTAACTGGGCGGGGGTCATCATGCCCACGGGGGTGCGCAGCAATTCGTCGGCAAAGCCCACTTTTCCAATTTCGTGCAACAGGCCGGCGACAAACACTTCTTGGGCCAGTTTTCCGTCCAGCTCCATTTTTTGGGCCAGTCTTCGGCAAAGATCCGCGACACGGCGCGAATGCCCCGCCAGATTGCCTCCACGCATCTCAATCAGGGTGGAAAAAATCTTGATCGATGTGACGAAATTGGTTTTGAGCTTCTCATTGGCGACGCTGAGTTCTGCGGTGCGCGCTGCCACCTTGCTCTCCAAACTGGCATTGAGTGTTTTTAATTCTTCGTTCTGGCGAATGGCCAGGGTTTCAAGGCGCTTTTTTTCTTGCTCCAGGGCTTTGCGCTCCAAGGCCTGCTTCACGATCAAAATAATGTCGTTGTCGTCCCAGGGTTTGGAGATGTAGCGGTAAATCTCGCCCCGGTTGATCGCACCGATGATCGAAGTGACTTCGGAATAACCGGTCAACAGCAAGCGCACCGTGTCCGGCCAACGCTGGCGAACCTGCTGCAAAAACTCCGCGCCATCCATCTCGGGCATCCGCATATCGGAAATCACCAGGTCCACCGTTTCGCTCTCCAGCAGTTCCAGCCCCGCCGCACCGCCCACAGCGGTACGCACCTGAAACCCTGCGCTGCGAAAAAGACGCCGCAGTGCCGACAAAATATTGGGTTCATCGTCCACACAAAGGATGGTTGCCGGTGTCAGCTCTGCATCAGGCTGCACTGCGCTATCGGTATTCAAATTCATGCTGGGCTTTCGGGGGTGTCAGCGACATTGGCGGGTTGGGTGACCGGGATTTTGACCATAAAGGTGGTGCCTTGGCCCATTTCGGTCTGCACCTCAAGGGTGCCGTGGTGCTTTTGGATAATGCCGTACGACA
>MESI01000035.1 GCA_001770935.1 Burkholderiales bacterium RIFCSPLOWO2_12_FULL_61_40
CGGTAAATGCCGGGCACGCCCAGCTCGGCCATCCAGTTGCCCCAGGTGCTGTTGGCCAGAATCATGGCCTCGGCCACGATCAGGTCCAGCGGTGCACCGCGCTGGCGGGTGCTGATCTGCACCTCTTCATGGCCAAACGGTTCGGTGCCCTGTGCCTCTGTTGATTCGCGCACCAGCCGGAAGTTGTAGTCCGGCCGGTTGAAAGTTTCGGGTTTGCCGCGCACGATTTCGCGTTTGGCCTTCAGGTTGTTGGCGAGTTGGTATAAAAATGATAGCTGCTTACGCAATGCCGGCAAGGGCTGGGGCTCGTTTTCATGCTGAAAACTGCTGTCCTCCAGCCACGGCACGGTGACGGTGGTATCGAGCTGGTCGTGGCGCAGGTTGTGGGCAATCGGCACGCGCTCCAGCCTGGTCTCGCTGCCCCGGATCTCCAGCGTGGCTTCGTCAAAGGTCACATACAGCGACACGGACGGGCAATCGCGCCCCTCCATCAGCGTGTAGGTCTGCACCACGGCGTCGGGCAACATGGTGACCTTGTAGCCCGGCATGTACACGGTGGACAGGCGGGCGCGCCCCAGCTGGTCGATGGGGCTACCGGGCAACACGGCCAGGGCCGGTGCGGCAATGTGGATGCCCACCGTGACCGTGCCGCTGCCCAGGCCTTGCACCGACAGCGCATCGTCGATTTCGGTGGTGGCCGAGTCGTCGATGGAGAACGCTTGAACGGTTGCCAGAGGCAGTTCGTCGGCGATGGCTGGGGCTGCCAGATTGGGAAAACCCGTGCCTTTGGGAAAGTTCTCCAGCAAGAAACGCTTCCAGTGGAACTGGTAGGGCGAGGCAATGGCCCCGGCCTTTTGCAGCAAGTCCAGGGGCGCGGTGTGGGTGGCGCGCGAGGCCTCCACCACGGCCTTGTACTCGGGCGCGTTTTTGTCGGGTTTGAACAAAATTTTGTAGAGCTGTTCGCGGATGGGCTCCGGGCACTGGCCCGCACCCAGCTCACCAGCCCACTGGGCAATCTGCAGCACGATCTGTTTCTTCTTCTCAATGGCCGCCAAAGCTTGCGCAATGATGTCGGCCGGGGCTTTGCGAAAGCGCCCCTTGCCCGCGCGGCGGAAGTAATGCGGCGCTTCAAACAGGCGCACCAGCATGCCCGCTTGCTGGTCCAGCGTGGCATTGGCTGAAAAATAGTCGCGCGCCAGATCGGCAAAACCAAACTCTTCGTCCGGCGAGAACTCCCACGCCAGCTCCAGCTCAATGGTTTGGCTGACGGCCTGCGCCGCAGCCAGCATTTGGGCGGGGGAGGGCTTTTCGAAGCGCAGCAAAATATTTGCCGCCTTGACCTTGACCCGCTTGCCGCTGTCCAACTCCACCTGTGCAGAGGACTCCGCCTCCGACAGCACCCGACCGGCCATGAATTTTCCGGCTTCTTCAAACAATACAAACATGGGGCAATTGTCCCCGCAAAATGGCCCCCCGGATGCCACAGCGCGGTTGGCAGCTTCAGTGCAGGCCCAAAAATGCCAGCACGGCAGGCAGGTGCACCTCAAAATCACTGAGGGCGTGGTCGCCCCCTTCGAGCAGGCGAATGTGGGCTCCCGCGTAGCGCGCCTGCATCTCGCGCCAGTCCAGCACCTCGTCGCCTTGGGCGATCACCGCCAGGTAGTGGCCGGGCCGGGCCAAATCACCGCAGGCCAGGTCGCGCAGTTCCTGCACAAACCCGGGGTGGAAGAAAAACCGCTCTTCGGGGCTGTGCCAACTGCTTTGCTCGCCGATGTATTTCGCCAGATCGCGCGCCGGGTGAACGGCCGGGTTCAACAGCACCGCTTTGCACCCCACCTGCTCGGCCACATAAGTGGCATAAAACCCGCCCAAGGACGACCCGACCACCGCCATGGATCCACGCGGCCAGCCGCGAATGCCCTGCATCACCTGCTGCATGGCTTCGCGCGGGGAGGGCGGCAACTGCGGGCACCACCAGTGCAGCTGCGGGTGGTGTGTGGCAATGTGCTGCGCCATGGTGCGGGCCTTGAACGACTGCGGTGAGGAGCGGAAGCCGTGGAGGTAGAGGAGGTGGGTGGTTGCCATCGTGATCCATAAAGGGGGCCTTCCTTTACTTTAAACCGAGAAAGTCCATGAGGGCTTGGGATGGCAGCGAGGGCAGTTGCGAGTCAGTTTGGACCCGACTGCGAAGCCTGTAGCTTGGGCTACAGGCGACAAAGAGGGGCCAAAATGGCCGCAAATGCTCCGCTGACACCCAAGCAGCACCGACGGTGCGCCTCATGGACTTTCTCGGTTCATTCCCTTTGGACGCCGTGGCGCAGCCACCCTGGCCATCCGGTGGTGGAAATCCTGATTCCTTCGACGGTTTAGCGCGTCTGTGCCAGGCTCTGCGGCACCTGGCGCGGGATAATCCCCCCATGGCGCAAAAATTTGGAAAAACCTCTCTTTGGCAGCAGATGGCACCCTGGTTCAAGGGGTTCGACGGTCCCTTGGCGTTTGCAGTATTCACCTTGTGCTGTGCGGGTTTGCTCATCATGTATTCCTCCGGGTTTGACAACGGCAGCCGTTTTCAGGACCACGGGCGCAATATGCTGATTGCCGCTTCCATCATGTTCGTGGTGGCGCAGATTCCGCCCCAGCGCCTGATGGCCTTGGCGGTGCCCCTGTACGTCGTGGGGGTGACCCTGCTGGTGGCGGTGGCCGTGTTCGGCATTACCAAAAAAGGCGCGCGCCGCTGGTTGAATGTGGGCGTCATCGTCCAGCCCAGCGAGGCCCTCAAGATTGCCACGCCGCTGATGCTGGCCTGGTGGTTTCAAAAACGCGAAGGGCAATTGCGCTCCCTGGATTTTGTGGTGGCCGCGACGCTGCTGGCTGTGCCGGTGGCTTTGATCATGAAGCAGCCCGACCTGGGAACCTCACTTCTGGTGCTGGCCGCAGGCATGTCGGTCATTTTCTTTGCCGGCATGAGCTGGAAGCTGGTGATCCCGCCGGTGGTGTTGGGGCTGGTGGGTATCGTATTGATCGTGGCATTTGAGCCCGCCCTGTGCGCCGACGGCGTGCGCTGGCCGGTGTTGCACGACTACCAGCAGCAGCGCATCTGCACCTTGCTGGACCCCACCCGCGACCCGCTGGGCAAGGGCTTTCACATCATCCAGGGCATGATCGCCATTGGTTCGGGTGGCGTGTTTGGCGCAGGCTTCATGAAAGGAACCCAAACCCACCTGGAATTCATTCCCGAGCGCACCACCGATTTCATTTTTGCCGTCTACTCGGAAGAATTTGGACTGCTGGGCAACATCTTCCTGATCATGGCTTTTGTTTTTCTGGTGCTGCGCGGCCTGGCCATTGCGCTGGAAGCGCCTACGCTGTTTTCCCGCCTGCTGGCGGGCAGTGTCACCATGATTTTCTTTACCTACGCCTTCGTCAACATGGGCATGGTCAGCGGCATCTTGCCGGTGGTGGGCGTGCCCTTGCCGTTCATCAGCTACGGCGGCACTGCCATGGTGACCCTGGGCCTGGCGGTGGGTATTTTGATGGCCATCGCCAATTCCAAGCGCCTGGTGCAGTCCTGAGCTCCATACTTGCACACCGCGTGAAGGACAGGCCTAAAATGGCCGCATGATCTCTCGCGAACCCACCATTGAACGCTTGGCCACGGCCAAGTCCCTGCTGCTCACCCCCTTTGGATTGGACGAGTCCCACCTGGCCCGCGCCCTGAAGGAAATCAAGGCCCACCAGGTGGACGAGGCCGACCTGTATTTTCAATACACCCGCTCGGAGGGCTGGAGCCTGGAGGAGGGCATTGTCAAAACCGGATCGTTCAGCATTGACCAGGGCGTAGGCGTGCGCGCCGTCAGCGGCGAGAAAACGGCGTTTGCCTACTCGGACGACATTTCCGAGGCCTCACTGCTGGATGCGGCCCGTACTGTAAGAACAATATCGAGTGCAGCCCAGGCAGGACGTGCGCGGACAGCTACTAAAAAGATAGCGGGAGGGCGGGCTTTGTACCCCGGTCTGGACCCCATCGCAACCCTGGACAGTGCCACCAAGGTGGACTTGCTGGGCAAAGTCGAACGCCTGGCACGCGCCAAAGACCCGCGCGTGGCCCAGGTCATGGCCGGTCTGGCCAGTGAATACGATGTGGTGATGGTGGCGCGGGCCGATGGCACCCTGGCCGCCGATGTGCGTCCGCTGGTGCGCCTGTCGGTGACCGTGATTGCCGAGCAAAAAGGCCGCCGCGAAATTGGCTCTGCGGGTGGCGGCGGGCGCTTTGGCCTGGCCTATTTTGACGACGAACGCATTGAAAAATACGTGAATGAGGCAGTGCATGCCGCACTTACCAACCTGGACGCCCGCCCCGCCCCGGCCGGCGAAATGACCGTGGTGTTGGGACCCGGTTGGCCCGGAATTCTGCTGCACGAAGCCATTGGCCACGGCCTGGAGGGTGACTTCAACCGCAAAGGCTCCAGCGCCTTCAGCGGGCGGGTCGGGCAGCGCGTGGCCGCCAAAGGCGTGACGGTATTGGACGATGGCACCATTGCCGACCGCCGGGGCTCGCTGAATGTGGACGATGAAGGCAATGTCAGCCAGCGCAATGTGCTGATCGAGGACGGCATCCTCAAAGGCTACATCCAGGACGCCATGAACGCCCGCCTGATGGGTGTGGCGCCTACAGGCAATGGCCGGCGTGAAAGTTATGCCCACATCCCCATGCCGCGCATGACCAACACCTACATGCTGGGCGGCGACAAAGACCCGCAGGAGATCGTCAAAAGCATCAAAAAAGGCCTGTACGCCACCAATTTCGGCGGCGGCCAGGTGGACATCACCTCGGGCAAGTTTGTGTTCTCGGCCAGCGAAGCCTATTGGGTGGAGAACGGCAAGATTGTGTACCCCGTTAAAGGCGCCACCATTGTGGGCAGTGGGCCTGAATGCCTCAAACGGGTTTCCATGATCGGCAACGACATGAAGCTGGACAGCGGTGTGGGCACCTGCGGCAAGGAAGGCCAGAGTGTGCCGGTCGGGGTGGGGCAGCCAACCTTGCGCATCGACGGCCTGACCGTCGGCGGAACCGCGTAGAGCAGCCTGTTTTTGAGGTGTGCTACATTTAATGGCATGAATTCGGCCCGTTTTTACTTTGGCTACTTTTGGTTCTCAAGCGCCTGCGGCGGTAGAGAGTTCTGAACGTACCTGAAAAAAAACGTCCTGATCTTCCAAAAACCGCCGGCACCCCCGGCGGTTTTTTTTTGCTTTTTTGACTTTACGTAACTGACTTAGGAGCCTCACCATGAATGCCAAAGCCACTGTCGCCGGTTCTGCTGCCTGGGCTGCAAACCCCGCAAGCCACCCCAGCGACCGCACCAGCCAGACCGACGACGAACGCATCAAGGACATCACCGTGTTGCCACCTCCCGAGCATTTGATTCGCTTTTTCCCCATCCGGGGCACCGCCATGGAGTCGCTCATCAGCACGACCCGTCGCAATATTCACCAAATCATGGCGGGAAAAGATGATCGCCTGTTGGTGGTGATTGGCCCATGCTCCATCCATGACCCTGCCGCAGCGCTGGATTACGCCCGCCAGCTCCTGGCCCAGCGCGAAAAATTCGCCGACACCCTGGAGATCGTGATGCGGGTGTATTTCGAGAAGCCCCGCACCACGGTGGGCTGGAAGGGGTTGATCAACGACCCCTACCTGGACGAAACCTTCCGCATCGATGAGGGCTTGCGCATTGCGCGCCAGTTGCTGATCGAGATCAACCGCCTGGGCCTGCCTGCGGGCAGCGAGTTTTTAGACGTCATTTCCCCCCAGTACCTGGGCGATCTGATCTCCTGGGGTGCCATTGGCGCCCGCACCACCGAAAGCCAGGTGCACCGCGAGCTGGCATCCGGCCTGTCCGCACCTATTGGTTTCAAGAACGGCACGGACGGCAATATCAAAATTGCCACTGACGCCATTCAGGCTGCTGCTGGTGGGCACCACTTTTTGTCGGTCCATAAAAACGGCCAGGTGGCGATTGTGCAAACCAATGGCAACCCGGACTGCCATGTGATTCTGCGCGGCGGCAAGGCACCCAACTACGATGCCGCCAGTGTGGCGTCGGCCTGCAAAGACCTGGAAAAAGCCAAGCTGCCGGCCACCTTGATGGTGGATTGCAGCCACGCCAACAGCAGCAAACAGCATGAAAAACAGCTGGAAGTGGCACGGGACATTGCGCAACAGATGTCAAGTGGTTCGCGCAGCGTGTTTGGTGTGATGGTGGAGAGCCACCTGAACGCCGGAGCGCAAAAATTTACCCCAGGCAAAGACGATGCCGCCCAGTTGGAATACGGCAAGAGCATCACCGATGCCTGCCTGGGCTGGGACGATTCCTTGCAGTCGCTGGAAGTCTTGTCGGCGGCTGTCAAGGCCCGGCGGGCGCGCTAGTCAGGCCTGGCCGACGGAATTTTCGTTGGCCTGGTTAATCATGGTCTGGGCCCAGGTTTGGGCCTCGGCCATGGTTGAGAAGGTCTGGAATGGACGCCCGATGTCTGCGTAAATTCTGGCGTAATGGGGCGCCATCAGTTTTCCCCCTTCCACATCAGGGCCGATCACGAACGCGGTTGCAACGGGAGTGAGACCGGCGGGCTTGGGGGTCCGCATGATTTCGGTGTAGCGCGCCAGTCCCTCAGGGCTCGTGACGGCGCTTTCCTGCATGGTGCATATGCTGACCCAGGCACCCGCAGGCTGCGCAGTTTGCAAAAAATTCAGTTGCGCAACCGCCAAACAATCCACGAGCTCTTTGTTAAAGGGACCGGTAGCGATGTAGTGCAGCAAGTCCCCCTCCATCCGAATATCAACTTGCCCGTGCGCTTTGAACTGGCCAGTAGGCACCTGCCTGGTGCTGCTGTGCAAGTCGTTTTTATTCATCATGGATGGCTCAACTTTCCAGGTTTTGGCAATCAGCGCTGCTGCAGCATATCCGCGAGTTTTCCATGGAATCCGCCAAACCCGCCATTGCTCATGCACAGGATGTGGTCGCCAGGGCGTACCTGGGCCAGCACTTGGCCCAGCACCCCGTCAATACTGTCGGCCACGGATGCCCTTGCTCCCATGGGGGCCAGAGCGTCCTGCGCGTCCCAGCCCAGTCCGCCGCTGTGGCAAAAGGCCAGATCGGCCTCTTCCAGGCTCCACGGCAGTTGGGATTTCATGGCGCCGAGTTTCATGGTGTTGCTGCGGGGTTCAAATACCGCCAGTATGCGCGCGCGGCCTACTTTCCGGCGCAAGCCGTCGACCGTCGTGCGAATCGCCGTGGGGTGGTGGGCGAAGTCGTCGTACACCGTGACGGGCTCTGGGTCTGTGCCTTGGCCCAAATGGGTTTTCAGATGGACCCGCGCCCGCACTTCCATGCGTCGCTTGACGTTTTCAAACCGGCCGAGCGCTTGTGCAGCTACGGTCGGGGGGACACCCAGATGGTCCGCCGCGGCTATGGCGGCCAAGGCATTGTGTTGGTTGTGCACCCCGGTTAAGGCCCATTCGACTTTGGCCAGCGGTTCACCCCGGCGGCACACCGTGAAGGCGTGTGGCTCTCCCACCGCAGTGAAATCGCTCACTGCCGCGCCAAAGCTGCAAACCTCGCTCCAGCATCCCTGGTGCAGTACCCGTGCCAGGCTTTCTTCCAGGCCGTTCACCACCACGCGACCCGCAGCGGGAACCGTGCGAATCAGGTGGTGGAATTGGCGTTCGATGGCGTCCAGGTTGTCAAAAATGTCCGCGTGGTCGAATTCCAGGTTGTTCAGGATGGCCGTGCGCGGGCGGTAGTGCACAAACTTGCTGCGTTTGTCGAAGAAGGCCGTGTCGTACTCATCGGCTTCAATGACAAAGCTCTTGCCAGCGCCCAGACGTGCAGAAACCCCAAAGTTCATGGGCACGCCCCCTACCAAAAAGCCGGGTTGCAGCCCTGCACACTCCAAAATCCACGCCAGCATCGCTGTGGTGGTGGTTTTGCCATGCGTACCGGCCACTGCCAGCACATGGCGGCCCTGCAGCACATGCTCGGCTAGCCACTGGGGGCCACTGGTGTACAGGGCACCGGCATCCAATATGGCTTCCATCAGCGGGAATTTTGGCGTTCCGTCGGCCAGCCGTGCCCGGCTCACCACGTTGCCGATCACAAACACGTCGGGTTGAAGTGCCATCTGGTCTGCGCCAAAACCTTCAATCAGGTCGATGCCAAGCGCACGCAGCTGGTCACTCATGGGGGGGTAAACGCCTGCGTCGCAACCGGTCACGCGGTGGCCCGATTCCCGGGCCAAGGCTGCCAGTCCGCCCATGAACGTGCCACAAATACCTAAAATATGGATATGCATGGGCCTATTTTGCCAGTGCAAAATGCAAACATGGATGCACTCAAAGCAGAAATTGCCGCAGTGGCCGCCCGTATGGTGGTCGAAGAGGGGTTGGAGTACGGCTCGGCCAAGCGGCGTGCCGCTAAACAGATGGGGCTTTCGCCGCGCAGTGCGTTGCCTGACAACGACCAGCTGGAGGCTTGCGTCGAGGACTATATTGCCGTGTTTTGCGCCGACACACAGCCGGCCGAGCTGCGGGCCTTGCGTGCAACGGCCCTGGTGTGGATGGATCGGTTGGCGCCCTTTCGCCCGCACCTGGGGGGCTCGGTATGGCATGGAAACGCCACGCGACGTTCGGATATCTATTTGCAGTTGTTTTGCGACGACCCCAAATCGGCCGAAATTGGCTTGATTGACATGGGCGTGCGCTTCGAGCCGCGTTCAGTCAAGGGCTTTCAGGGCGAAATGGTGGATGCGTTGAGCGTGCATGTGTTCTGTGCCGAACTGGGTGAACACATAGGCTTGCATTTGCTGGTGTACGACTATGACGATTTGCGTGGGGCGCTTAAACCCGACACGCGGCGGCGGTGTCCGCGTGGCGACGCCGCCGCAGTCCGCAATTTGCTGCATGATCCCTCCCCATGACAACTTCTGATCGCGATTTATCCTCTTTCCCCCCCATTGCGAGTGCTTCCAGGCGCCGTGCGCTGGGGGTTGCCGCTGCGGCTGCGCTTGCTGGCGTGGGTGTGGGCTGGTGGGCTGCGCGTGATAGGGGGGCAGCGGCCCCCGGGGAGCCGGTGGGCGGTTTTTGGTCTTTGCAGTGGGATACGCCAGAAGGGCGCCCGCTATCCATGCAATCATTCAAGGGGCGTCCCTTGTTGCTGAACTTCTGGGCGACGTGGTGCCCGCCTTGTGTGGACGAGTTGCCCTTAATTAATGCCTTCTACCGCCAAAACCAGGGCAATCAATGGCAAGTGCTTGGGTTGGCGGTGGATAAACTGGATTCGGTGCAGGCATTTCTGAAACGCACCCCCTTGGATTTTCCCATTGGGCTGGCGGGCTTGTCGGGTGCTGATCTTGGACGGTCGCTGGGCAATCTCACGGGAGGTTTGCCATTTTCATTGGTGATTGGCTCCGATGGGTTGGTAAGGCAGCGAAAGCTTGGGCGGTTGAGGGAGGAGGATCTGGATGTGTGGGCTCGTTTAAAATAGCGGGCTTCCACACGGATCTTGATGGGTCGCCAGACAAACCCGATGTGCTGCTTGATTGATATTTCATGAAAATTAGCGTCAAATAATAAAATTTATCGCAATTTAATGTTTTTTGCTGTAAATTCGCCGCTTTACAAATAACGGTTGTTGGAGATCTCATGGATTTACGAAAACTTAAAACCCTGATTGATCTGGTGTCAGATTCCAATGTGACGGAGTTGGAAATTACTGAGGCAGAGGGCAAGGTTCGCATCGTCAAAGGCGGTGGAGTGGCGGTGCAAGGCTATGCGCCTGTTCAGCCTGTGGTGGCTGCACCTGTTGTACCAATGGAAGCACCCAGCGTTGTTGCCGCGGTGCCCGAGGTTGCTGCAGGGCATGCAGTCAAATCGCCGATGGTGGGTACTTTTTATCGCTCCTCCTCGCCAGGGGCCAAGCCCTTTGTTGAAGTGGGTGACGCTATCAAGGCTGGCGAAACCGTCTGCATTATTGAGGCAATGAAGATCCTCAACGAGATTGAGGCCGACAAGTCGGGCACGATCACCCGGATTCTTTGCGAAAATGGACAGGCGGTCGAGTACGGCCAGCCACTGTTCACCATTGAATAAGCCGTCGCACAGAAACCCATGTTCAAAAAAATTCTGATCGCCAACCGTGGCGAGATTGCGCTGCGAATCCAGCGCGCCTGCCGAGAGCTTGGTATCAAGGCCGTGATGGTGTATTCCGAAGCAGACCGGGATGCCAAATACGTAAAACTGGCCGAAGAGGCAGTCTGTATTGGACCCGCGCAGTCCACATTGAGTTACCTGAACATGCCTGCCATCATTTCGGCGGCCGAGGTGACGGATGCAGAGGCGATTCATCCTGGCTACGGGTTCCTGAGCGAAAACGCGGATTTTGCAGAGCGGGTTGAAAAAAGCGGCTTCCAGTTCATTGGTCCCACGCCCGAATCAATTCGCATCATGGGCGACAAGGTATCCGCCAAGCAGGCCATGATTCGCGCGGGCGTTCCTTGTGTGCCAGGCTCCGAAGGTGAACTGCCGGATGACCCCGTCCAGATCCGCCGCATGGCCAAGGCGGTGGGCTACCCCGTCATCATCAAGGCGGCAGGCGGTGGTGGTGGACGCGGTATGCGCGTGGTGCACACCGAAGCCGCGCTGATCAATGCGGTGGCCATGACCAAGGCGGAAGCCGGTGCGGCATTTGGCAATCCGGCGGTATACATGGAGAAATTTCTCCAGAATCCGCGGCACATCGAGATCCAGATTCTGGCCGATAAGCATAAAAATGCGGTGTATTTGGGTGAGCGTGACTGTTCCATGCAGCGCCGCCATCAAAAAATTCTGGAAGAAGCGCCCGCACCGGGCATCAACCGCAAGCTGATTGACCGCGTGGGCGAGCGCTGTGTGAACGCCTGCAAGAAAATTGGCTACCGGGGGGCTGGCACTTTTGAGTTCCTGTACGAGGACGGTGAGTTTTACTTTATCGAGATGAACACACGGGTGCAGGTCGAGCACCCGGTCACCGAAATGGTGACGGGCATCGATATTGTCAAAACCCAAATCATGGTGGCGGCTGGGGAAAAGCTTCCCTTTACCCAGCGTCAGATCGGGGTCCGTGGGCATGCCATTGAATGCCGCATCAATGCGGAAGATCCCTACAAGTTCATTCCCTCGCCAGGCCGCGTCACCATGTGGCATGCACCGGGCGGCCCCGGCGTGCGGGTGGACTCCCATGTGTATACCAATTACTTCGTGCCGCCCAATTACGACTCAATGGTCGGCAAGATCATTGTCCACGGAGACACCCGCGAGCAGGCCATGGCGCGCATGCGCACCGCGTTGGCAGAAACCGTGGTGGAAGGCATCAACACCAATATTCCACTGCACCGCGAGTTGTTGGTGGATGCCAAATTCATGGATGGTGGCACCAATATCCACTACCTGGAGCAGTGGCTGGAACAGCACAAACGCTAGAAGTCAGGACACCATGTTTGAATTGTGTTTGATGTGCCCCGAAGACCGGGTGGAGTGTTTGAGCGACGCGCTGGATGCACTGGATGCCTTGAGTGTGAGCGTGGAAGACGCCGATGCACAGACCGATGCTGAACAGGCGTTGTTTGGTGAGCCGGGCATGCCTGCGCCCAAAGAGGGCTGGCAGCGTTCACGCGTGACCGCCCTGTTTGCCGACGCGACGCTTGCCCAAGAAGCCGCAGAGTTGTTACAAGCGCAAGACTTCTTTCCGGGTTGCCAGGTGCTGGCCATGGCGGCGGTGCCAGACCAGGACTGGGTGCGATTGACCCAATCGCAATTCACCCCCGTCGAAATTACCCCTGAATTCTGGATTGTGCCCACCTGGCATGAGCCACCAGCAGCGGCACGCAAGACCATTCGCCTGGACCCGGGATTGGCCTTTGGTACGGGAACGCACCCTACGACGCGCATGTGTTTGCGTTGGCTGGCAACCCACACTGCCCAGGAGCGGGTATTGGACTATGGCTGTGGGTCGGGTATTTTGGCCATTGGTGCCGCGAAATTTGGGGCCAGCACGGTTGTGGCAGTTGATATTGACGAGGCGGCTGTGCAGTCGACCGAGTTGAACGCTGCCGCCAATGGCGTGACCCTGGTGGCCGGTCAGCCAGACCGTGCCGTAGGTGTATTTGATGTAGTGTTGGCCAACATCCTGGCGACTCCGCTCAAGGTACTTGCGCCCTTGCTCTGTGCGCACGTAGCCGCAGGCGGGAATCTGGTGCTGGCAGGTATTCTGGAGCGCCAGGAAGAAGAGCTGATTCAGGCATATGCACCGTTCTGTCGCCTGGTCGTTGCGGACCGTGAGGACGGTTGGATTTTGATGATTGCGTCGCTCTGAATACGCTGATCAGCCGCTCCTTATTCGAACGCCGATGAGCCTGATCACCCGATGCCCCGCCTGCACCACGATGTTCAAGGTGGTGCCCGACCAACTCCGGGTGTCGGACGGGTGGGTGCGTTGCGGCCAATGTGACGAGGTCTTCGATGCCAACGTCCACATGCAGACCGGCATTCAGATTTCAGAAGATCCCGCGCCCATTCGCAAAGCGGTTGGGAGCGCGTCGGTGCCCGAAGAAGTCTTCGATGACGCCATCGAAGAAATATCGATCATCGCCACAACTCCGGATGTTGCCGAACCCGAGATCGAGCAAGCGTTTGCAGACCCTGATGTAAGGTTCGATTCTGAGGCGCTCCATACGCCAGAGACCAGACAAGACGATGGCACCGATGCGGATGCTGGGCAAGAGGATGTGCGGGAGACCAAATGGAAACCTGATGTCCCCCAGCTTTCTTTCATGCAAGCGCCTTATGTGCCGTCCGTGTGGAGCAAACCGTGGGTGCGCGCAGGACTTGCCACACTCTGTGTTTTTTTAAGTGCTGCACTGCTGCTGCAGGTGCTTGTTCAGGAGCGGGACCGTATTGCGGCCATTGCGCCGGGTGCCAAGGTTCTCCTGGTGTCGGTGTGTGCCGTGTGGGGCTGTGAAGTTTCACCCTTGCGTCAAATCGATTCGGTGGTCATAGACAGTTCGTCACTTGTCAAGGTGCGGGCAGATGTTTATCGGCTGAACTTCACACTGAAGAACACCGCAAAAATCGAAGTTGCCACCCCTTCGCTGGAGCTTTCTTTGACGGATATGAAAGACCAGCCCGCGATTCGGCGTGTCATGGTCGCCTCGGATTTTTCTTCCCGGCAAGCGTCTATTGGGCCGGAGGCTGAACTCAATGCATCACTGCCCATCAGTGTGAAATTGCCAGGGAATACCGAACGAATTTCGGGTTACCGATTGCTGGCGTTTTATCCCTGAAAGCAAGGCGGGCATGAAAAAGCCCGGAACTTTGCAGTGCCGGGCTTTTCTGGAGGACACACCGCAAATGGATCAGGGTTTGCTGGAGGTCGGAAATGGCCAGGCGGCCTGTGGGTTCAGCATGGTGTGGGCCGCAGGTGCTGCCTTGGCCGCAGGTGCTTTCACAGCCTTCTTGGCTGCAGGCTTTGGGGCTGCTTTTTTGGCGGGCGCGGCTTTTTTAGCCGATGCAGCCTTCTTGGCCGGAGTTGCCTTGGGAGCGGGCGCGGCTTTCTTTGCGGCTACTTTTTTAGCTGGAGCTGCCTTGGGAGCAGGCGCGGCTTTCTTTGCAGCTACCTTTTTAGCCGGAGCTGCCTTGGGAGCGGGCGCGGCTTTCTTTGCAGCTACCTTTTTGGCCGGAGCTGCCTTGGGAGCGGGTGCGGCTTTCTTTGCGGCTACTTTTTTAGCCGGAGCGGCCTTGGGGGCCGGTGCCGCTTTCTTGGCTGGAGCAGCCTTTTTTGCCACTACTTTCTTAGCTGGAGCGGCCTTGGGGGCCGGTGCCGCTTTCTTGGCTGGAGCAGCCTTTTTTGCCACTACTTTCTTAGCTGGAGCCGCCTTCGGTGCGGGCGCCGCCTTTTTTGCGGCTGGTTTTTTTGCAGTTGCCATTGAATACTCCTTGATCAGTTTACAAAGAGCACTTCTTGCGAATTGGAGTGCAAGAAGCGATTCATGCTGTTGGGGCGGGTCCCAGCAGCATGAATGGGGTGCCACAGATCCAACAAACCGCGATACAGGGCCTGTTGAATCTGTGAAATCTTTAGAATCATTTTGACCATCAATCCCAGGAAAGGGCTCCACCTGACTGGTACTCGATCACGCGTGTTTCAAAGAAATTACGCTCTTTTTTCAAATCGATCATTTCACTCATCCATGGAAACGGGTTTTCTTCGTTCGGGAACAAGGCGTCCATTCCGATTTGGGTTGCACGCCGATTCGCAATGTAGCGCAAATAACCCTTGAACATGGATGCATTCATCCCCAGCACACCGCGTGGCATGGTGTCTTCAGCATAACGGTATTCCAATTCAACGGCCCGCTCAAACAAAGCTTTGATCTCCGCTTTGAATTCGCTGGTCCACAGGCCGGGGTTTTCAAGCTTCAATTGGTTGATCAAGTCGATGCCGAAGTTGCAGTGCATGGATTCATCACGCAAGATGTACTGGTATTGCTCTGCGGCGCCGGTCATTTTATTCTGACGACCCAAAGCCAAAATCTGGGTGAATCCCACGTAAAAGAAAAGGCCCTCCATCAGGCAGGCAAACACAATCAGCGACTTGAGCAGAGTCTGATCGGCCTGGTGTGTGCCGGTGTGGAAGTGCGGGTCCATGATGGCCTCGATAAACGGGATCAGAAACTCATCCTTGTCGCGGATGGACTGAATCTCGTTGTAGGCATTGAAAATTTCACTTTCGTCCAGGCCCAAGGACTCCACAATGTACTGGTAGGCGTGTGTGTGGATGGCTTCTTCAAAAGCCTGGCGCAGCAGGAACTGGCGGCATTCCGGCGCTGTGATGTGCCGGTAGGTGCCCAGCACAATATTGTTGGCCGCCAGCGAGTCCGCGGTGACAAAAAAACCAAGATTGCGTTTGACAATGCGGCGCTCGTCTTCGGTCAGGCCATTGGGGTCTTTCCACAAGGCAATGTCCCGCGTCATATTGACTTCCTGGGGCATCCAGTGGTTGGCGCAGGAGGCCAGGTATTTTTCCCATGCCCACTTGTACTTGAAGGGGACCAACTGGTTGACATCGGTTTTGCCGTTGATGATTCTTTTGTCGGCCGCCTGAACGCGGCGCGGCGCGGCTGCTTCCGTCAGAGGGGCGTGTGAAACAGGGGAAACTTGCGCGCGCGCAGCCGACAGGTCTTCAGGCGGAGTACGTGCAACATTCAACGGCGGTGTGGGCTTGACTTCTTCGTCCCAGGTCAACATAAATGGTTCCAATCAGCGGATTATGAGAGCAGTGAAATGAAATGAAAAGTAAACATGTATTTCACTGCAATTGAGTGTTGTTCAATAGCATCGAGTGGTCTGCAAATGGGGCTATTGGCAAGACTCGCAGGTTGGGTCATCCACGCCACAAAATTTGATGTCAGTGGCGGCATGGCTGGCAAGCTCCATCTGCATCTGTGCAGCGGCCGCGGCAGCCTCCAGTGCGCTTGATGTTTTCCGTGAGCCCGGAGCATCATTGCCTGACGACACTGCATTCATACGCCCTGCCGTCACCGTAGATTTCTCAGCGTGGGTGGCTGACATGGTGCGCAGATAGTAGGTGGTCTTCAGGCCACGCAGCCAGGCCAGCTTGTAGGTCTCATCAAGTTTCTTTCCAGATGCGCCCGCCATGTAGATGTTCAGTGATTGGCCTTGGTCGATCCACTTCTGGCGCCGCGCGGCCGCTTCCACCAGCCACTGTGTTTCCACCTCAAAGGCGGTGGCATACAGGCCCTTGATGTCCTGCGGCACGCGGTCAATGGGTTTCAGCGAACCATCAAAATGTTTCAAATCCATCACCATGACATCGTCCCACAGACCCAGGCGTTTCAGGTCGCGAACCAGGTAGCTGTTGATGATGGTGAATTCGCCAGATAAATTGGACTTGACCGACAGATTGCCAAAGCAGGGCTCTATGGACGCATCCACCCCGATGATGTTGGAAATGGTGGCGGTGGGAGCGATGGCCACGCAGTTGGAATTGCGCATGCCATCCAGGGCAATCTTCTTGCGCAATGCATCCCAGTTCAGGGTAGATGACCGATCCACTTCCACATAGCCGCCGCGCGCTTTGGCCAGCCTGTCGAGGGTGTCCAGTGGCAAGATTCCCTGGTCCCAGAGCGACCCCTTGAAGCTGGAGTACCTGCCTCGTTCCTTGGCCAGCTCTGTAGAGGCCCAGTACGCGTAATAGCTGATAGCCTCCATGGACTGGTCTGCAAACTCCACGGCCGCTTCGCTGGCATAGGGAATACGCAGTTCGTACAAGCTGTCCTGAAAGGCCATCATTCCCAAGCCTACCGGACGGTGCTGCAGATTGGAAGTACGCGCCTTCTTGACCGCGTAGTAGTTGATGTCAATCACATTGTCCAGCATGCGCATAGCGGTGGATATGGTGCGCTTGAGCTTGTCGTGGTCCAGTGCACCATGCTTCATATGCTGTAGCAGGTTGACCGAGCCCAGGTTGCACACTGCCGTTTCGGTGTCCGAGGTGTTGAGTGTGATTTCGGTGCAGAGGTTGCTGGAGTGCACCACACCGGCGTGCTGCTGCGGCGAGCGCACGTTGCAGGCATCCTTGAAGGTAATCCAGGGGTGTCCGGTTTCAAACAGCATGGTCAGCATCTTGCGCCACAGGTCGGTGGCTTGCACCGTGCGGCTGGGCTTGATTTCTCCGCGTGCCGCCTTCTCTTCGTAGGCCAGGTAGGCTTTTTCAAAGTCCGCACCAAACAGGTCGTGCAAGTCGGGCACATTGTTGGGGGAGAACAGGGTCCATGGGCCTTTCTCCATGACCCTGCGCATGAACAGGTCAGGAATCCAGTTGGCGGTGTTCATGTCGTGCGTGCGGCGGCGGTCGTCGCCCGTGTTTTTGCGCAGTTCCAGGAACTCCTCAATATCCAGGTGCCAGGTTTCCAGGTAGGTGCACACCGCGCCCTTGCGCTTGCCACCCTGGTTGACCGCCACAGCAGTGTCATTCACCACCTTGAGAAAGGGCACCACGCCCTGGGATTCCCCGTTGGTTCCCTTGATGTGGGCGCCCAGCGCACGCACGCGCGTCCAGTCGTTGCCTAAGCCGCCTGCAAACTTGGAGAGCAGGGCGTTTTCCTTGATGGACTCGTAGATGCCATCCAGGTCGTCGGGGACGGTGGTCAGATAGCAGGAAGAAAGCTGTGAACGCAGCGTGCCGCTGTTGAACAGGGTCGGCGTGCTGGACATGAAATCAAACGACGACAGCACTTCGTAGAACTCAATGGCCCGTGCCTCGCGGTCGATTTCATTGAGGGACAGACCCATGGCCACCCGCATGAAGAATGCCTGCGGCAACTCAATGCGGGTTTTGCCTTCATGCAGGAAATAGCGGTCGTACAGGGTCTGCAGCCCGAGGTAGTCAAACTTCAGGTCGCGGTCTGCCTTGAGCGCGGCACCCAGGCGTTGCAGATCGAACTGGAGCAACTTTTCGTCCAACAACTCGAATGTCACACCCTTGCGGATGAATTCAGGGAAATAGTCGGCATAGGCTTGCCCCATATCGGCCTGGGCCACATCGCGCCCCAGCACCTCGCGGGAAATGGTGTGAAACAGCAGGCGCGCCGTGGCATAGGTGTAGTCCGGGTCTTTTTCAATCAGGGTGCGGGCGGCCAGAATGGACGCCTTGTAGACCTCGTCCAGGGGCACGCCGTCGTACAGATTGCGCATGGTCTCCGCCAGGATGGGTTCTGGCTTGACATCGGCCCCCAGTCCCGCACAGGCGCTTGCAATGCGGGCTTTGAGCTGGTTCAAGTCCAGGGCGATACGCGCACCGCCATCTGTCACATGCAGCACCGCAGCGGCTGGAGGCTCTTTTTCCACCTGTTTGGCGCGCTCCTGGGTATGGCGCTCCCGGTACAGCACATAGGCGCGCGCAATCTCGTGGTGGCCACCCCGCATGAGTCCCAACTCCACATGGTCCTGAACGTCCTCGATATGGAAAGTGCCGCCGCCTGGGCGAGAGCGCACCAACGCACGGATGACCTGCTGGGTGAGCACTTCCACCGTTTCCCGCACGCTGGCCGACGCCGCGCCCTGGGTGCCATGCACGGCCAAAAAGGCCTTCATCATGGCCACAGCGATTTTGTTGGGCTCAAACGGTACGACCGCGCCATTGCGGCGAATAATTTGGTAGTGCGCCAGCGGGTTGGCGACGACACCCTCCATGGCTGTGGGACGGTGGGTCATAAGGTTTGCGTCGGAGGTGGGGGCCGGAACGCTAGAAACAGATGTCATGATTTTTGTCTGATGTGGAGGCAGAGTGCACTATATATGGTGTACATGGTGCTTGCAATCCACTACCGGTAGCGTGCCTGGTCAAAATTCACAGGCATGCACGAAAGACAAATGTGTGCTAATCGCCACCCGCAACTGCTATGCGCATCGCACGCAATCGGGAAAACACGGGGCCGCCAGCCCCAGGGTGTGTTGCAAATACGCCCAATCCAGCCCCGGCCCCGGATCTTCTTTGCGCCCAGGCGCTATGTGCTCATGTCCCGCCACATGGGTAATGGGGTAGCGCCGGGCCAAGGCCGGAATCAGCGCTTGCAGAGCCTGGTACTGGGCGGACTCGAAAGTGTCGCCCTCCAGGCCTTCCAACTCAATGCCGATGGAATCGTCGTTGCAGTTGCCGCGCCCCCGGTAATGGGAGGCGCCGGCATGCCAGGCCCGGTCATCGCAGCTGACAAACTGCCAGATTTCACCGCCACGTTGAATGTAAAAGTGCGCGGACACCTGCAGGCCCTGAATGCTTTTGAAGTAGGGGTGCGCCTCCCAATCCAATCGGTTGGTAAACAGCTCCTGCACCTGCTTGCCGCCATAGACGCCGGGGGGCAGGCTGATGGAATGCAGAACGATGAGGTCGATATGGGCCTGCGGCGGCCGTGGGCCAAAGTTGGGTGACGGCAGTGCTTGCGCGTACCGGTACCACCCTTCCCGCCACAAGTCGTCGGTGGGGCTTGATACCTCAGGCGTCGGAGTTTTCATCTTGCGACTGGGGTGCATCGATTTTCAGGCGGGCGATGCGGTAACGGATTTGCCGCAAGGTCAGGCCGAGCCGGTTGGCCGCTACCGTGCGGTTAAAGCCGGTTTCCTTCAGGGTGGTGACCAGAATCTCCCGCTCCTGCTGGTCCAGATGGCTTTGTAAATCCGTGGGGACTGCGGTGGCTTTTCCAGAAACCGGCAAGGCTTCAGAAGGTGGCGCGGCCATCTCCATGAGCGGCATCAGGCCGCTGGCATGGCCTTGCAGGTCATCCAGCTGCAACTCATCTCCGTCACACAGCGCAACGGCACGGTGCAACAGGTTTTCCAGTTCGCGCACATTGCCTTTGAGTGGGTGCTGGGTGAGTTGCTCCATGGTGCGCGGGGACAGGCATGGCGCGGGCATCCCGGCTTCGTCGGCAATGCGGGTCAATAGCGCGGCACACAGGGCGGGCAGGTCTTCGGTTCGCTCGCGCAGGGGGGGGATCACGATATCGATCACGTTGATCCGGTAAAACAGGTCCTGGCGGAAATGGCCTGCCAACACCTCGGTGGGCAGATCTTTGTGCGTGGCGCTGATGATCCGCACGTCCACAGCCTCCTCCTGGCTGGAGCCTACCGGACGCACACAGCGCTCCTGGATCGCGCGCAAGAGCTTGGACTGCATGGCCAGCGGCAAATCGCCAATTTCGTCCAGAAACAAAGTACCGCCCTTTGCCGCCTGGAAAAACCCCTCGCGGTCCTGTGTGGCCCCGGTGTAGGCGCCCTTTTTGGCGCCGAAGAACTCGGTTTCCAGCAGGTTCTCCGGGATCGCGCTGCAGTTCACCGCGACCCAGGGTCCATTGGCGCGGTGGCTGTTGGCGTGTAATGCACAGGCGACCAGTTCTTTGCCGGTGCCCGACTCACCGCGCACCAACACGGGGGCCATGCTGCGCGCCACCTTCACAATGCGCTCCTTCACACAGCGCATGGCGGGCGATTCGCCTGCCAGCCGTGTCAGTGCCGCCTGGCCGGTGGGCAGCCGAGGCACTGCGTCCGAGCGCCGGTTGGGCGTTATAGACGGGGCGCCCGCCTGGCGTGGTGTGGCATCTTGCACGGCAGATGCAATCACGGTGCGGAATTGTTTCAAGTCCACCGGTTTGGTCAGGTAGTCAAAAGCTCCCGCCTTGAACGACCCCACGGCGTTTTCCGCCGAACCATGGGCGGTAATCACCACGCACCGTTCCGGCCGCCGCTGCGCTTTCAGGCCGGCCAGAATCTCGATGCCCATGCCATCGGGCAAACGCATGTCCGTGATCACCACGTCGAAGGAGCGCGCATTGAGCAGTTGCCACGCTTCTTGCAGGCTGCCTGCGGTTTCGACGCGGTAGCCTTCGCGCAACAGGGTGAGTTCGTACAGGGTGCGCAGATCGGGCTCGTCGTCGACGACCAGTATCTGGGCATTGCTCAATACAGTGTGGTTTGCCATGGTGTGTCCGTCGTGGTGCGCAGGAAGGAAATGACAAACTCATTGCCTTCAGAAGGCTGTCCGCCTACCGGGCGAACGTTGCGCTGGTAGAGAATGGAGGCGCCGTGCCCTTCGCACAACTCCCGGCAAATGAACAGCCCCAAGCCGCTGGAGCGGCTCTCTGACGAGAAAAAAGGTTCGAACAGGTGGCGCTCCACCGATTGGTCCATCGGTGCGCCGTCGCTCCATACCGAAACGGCGGCGTGACGATCCCCCTGCAGGCAACTGCTGACCTGGATGGCACCGGTCTGCTGACTGGCGTAGCGGCTTGCGTTGTCGAGCAGATTGACCAGTACCCGGCGCAAATGGTCGGTGTCAAAGCGCACTTGCAGCGCCTGGTCTGGCAGGCGGGTGCCCAGCCGCTGCTGGCTGCCATTTTGCACCGCCCAGTCCAGACAAATTTGCTGAACCGATTCGTTGAGTGCCAGCGCAGGCGCAGCCAGCCCACGGCCATGGGGGGTTACGCGGGACACGTCCAGAATATCGTCCACAATTTTCTCCAGCCGCTTGGTGTTCTGGTGCACCATGGCGGTCAGTTGTTTCAGCCGGGGGTCTTCCAGGTCTTCTTCCAGCAGGGCGTTCGCCTGCGCGATGGCCGCCAGCGGATTGCGAATCTCATGGGCCACCGCAGTGGACATGCGCCCCATGCTGGCCAATTTTTCCGTGCGCATGCGTGCCTCCAGTTCACGCTGGTCCTGCAAAAACAGCACGCACAGGCTTTCTCCATCGGTCCCCAGGGGCGCTGCCAGCCGCGTGCGGGCGCGCACCCGGCGCGGGCCATGGCCTTCCATCCGGATCGTTACGTCTTCTTCCTGCGTGCGCCCCGTGCCGAAACTCAGCCGCGTGAGGTTGAGCAAGGGGCGCCATCCGGCTTCACCCCGCAGGTCAAACACCGGGGACTGCCGGGCGCGTTGCGACACCAGCAACTGCTGTGCGGCAGGGTTGGCGGCGCGCACACACCCTCGGTCATCCACGATCAACACCCCGTCTGGCAGAGACTCAATCACCAGCTCATTGACCTGGCGCTGGACTGTGGCTGCCAACTGGCTCCGCCTGGCGCGTTGCCCTTCGCTGGCCAAACGGCTGGCAAGCTGGTTTGCCAGCAGGGCAATGGCAAAGTAGCCCACCCCGCTGAGTGCCGCCTGCACGAAACGGGGCGTGGTGGCATCGATGGTGCTGTGCAAATAGGTCCACAAGGTGCCACCCAACAGCAGTACGGTGACACCGGCGGCGGTGCCCAGCGCCAGGCGCAAGGACCCCAGCACCGAGGCCAGCAATATCGGCAAGGCAAACAGCGGCGTGTAATTGATGCCGCTGTTGTCCTGTACCAGTTGCAGCAAGGAGAACACCAGCAGATCCAGACCAACCAGCCCCCCCCAGGCAGGATTGAAGGACCGGCCCAGCCGCCGGGGTTTGATCCATAGTTTGGAAACCAGTGTGCTGGCGAAATAGGCGGCGCTGGCCAGGGCCTGCACCTTGCTGTGTGTGCTGCCGGTGAAATACAGGGCGCTTTGCAGCAACATGAGCACCAGGCCCAGGGTCAGCCGCGCCGTCATAAAGCCTTGCCACAGGCGGCCAAACTCCTGGGGATCGTCGAGCTGGTGCAGTTCCCGGTCCAGCACCGCAGGACCAAACCAGGAGTGGGCAGGTGCGGCAGAGCCCATTCAGGATTCCTTTAATTGGCGGTGGGCGTTGCTGCAATACGTCCCGCGGGCTCCGTAAACCGCCTCATTGGCGGGAACATGCACACCGCACTGGCCACAACGGACCATCTCCACCTGGGTCTGTGTGGGCGGGTGTTGGTGTTGGCGTTGGCGCTGGGCATCCAGCTGTTTGGCGGCGCGCGCGGTGCGCCAGCGCCATGCCACCAGCAACATCACCAAAAAGCCCAGAAGGTACTTCACGCCGCGTGCCCCAGGATGACTTCCATGACAAAGCGAGAGCCCACATAGGCCAGCATCAAAAAGGCCGAGCCCATGTACAGCACCCGAATGGCCCTTTTACCGCGCCAGCCAAACCCGGCGCGACCGATGAGCAGCACGGCAAAGGTGATCCACGACAGCACCGAGAACACCGTCTTGTGGTTCCAGTGCCAGGCGTGTGTCGGGCCATAGACCACCTCGCCAAACAAAAAGCCGATCAAGAGCGTGGCGCTGAGCAAGACAAAGCCCGCACCTACAAAACGGAAGGTCAAGCGCTCCAGTGTCAGCAAAGGCAGGCCACTGTGGGGGTCTTCAGCCAGGCGGATGCGGTTTTCCGTGCGGGTCATGAACCAGGCATGGACTACCGCTGTTCCAAACAGGCCATAACACGCCACACCAAAGGCCAGATGCAGGGGCAGCCACATGGACGCATTGGCGGGCAGGGGGCTGCCGGGAAACAGGTAGGCCAATACCACCGCACCGGCACCCAAGGCACACAGCGCCCAACGGGTCTGGAGCTGTGGAAAAATCTGGCTTTCCACGGCGTAAACGGCCGCCACCAGCCACGCCGTCATGGACAGCGCCGGAGCAAACCCAAAATGGGCAGGCTCACCAAACAGACTCCAACCGAGCAGCAGCCCGTGTAAAAGCCAGGCCGCCACCACCCCGGTGCGCGCCGCAGGGGGCGACATGCGGTGGCCGCGCACGGCGGGCCAGGCATAGGCGGCGGCGGCCAAAACCGAAAGAATCAGGCTGATGGGGTACGCACTGGCTAAAATCATCCTCACAGTTTAGCGTTTTGCACCCTGCCAGCCCCGATTGACCTTCCCCATAGGTCTGGGGCGCCGGCAATCATCCTCATTGGACCCACTATGGCCTCCGCTCTATCCGACAAACTTTCCCGCCTCGTCAAGGAATTGCGAGGGCAGGCCCGCATCACCGAATCCAACGTCTCCGACATGCTGCGCGAGGTGCGCATGGCACTGCTGGAGGCCGATGTGGCCTTGCCCGTGGTGCGCGACTTCATCGCCCGTGTCAAGGACAAGGCCATGGGCGAAGACGTGCTGGGCTCCCTGCAGCCCGGCCAGGTGCTGGTGAGCATTGTCAGCAAAGAGCTGGCCGCCACCATGGGCGAGGGCGTCAGCGACATCAACCTCGCCGCCCAGCCGCCCGCCGTGATTTTGATGGCCGGCCTGCAAGGGGCTGGTAAAACCACCACCACCGCCAAGTTGGCCAAGCACCTGATCGAAAAGCGCAAGAAAAAAGTGCTCACCGTCTCGGGCGACGTCTACCGCCCAGCGGCTATCGAGCAGCTCAAGACCGTCACCGCCCAGGCGGGCGCCGAGTGGTTTGCCAGCACGCCGGACCAAAAGCCGGTCGATATTGGCCTGGCCGCGCTGGACTACGCCCGCAAGCACTTCTTTGACGTGCTGCTGGTCGACACCGCTGGCCGTTTGGCCATTGATGAAGCGCTGATGAAGGAGATCAAGGATCTGCACGCGGCCCTGAACCCGGTGGAAACCCTGTTTGTGGTGGACGCCATGCAGGGCCAGGACGCCGCCAACACCGCCAAAGCCTTCAAGGAAGCGCTGCCGCTGACTGGCATCATCCTGACCAAAACCGATGGCGACTCCCGCGGCGGTGCCGCCCTGTCGGTGCGCCAGATCACGGGGGCACCGATCAAATTCGCCGGTACCAGTGAAAAATTGGACGGATTGGAGGTGTTCGACGCCGAACGCCACGCCGGGCGCATTCTGGGCATGGGCGACATCCTGGCGCTGGTGGAGCAGGTCACCGCCGGGGTCAATGTGGAGGCCGCGCAAAAGCTGGCCGCCAAGGTCAAGAGCGGCGCCGGTTTCGATTTGAACGATTTTCTGGGCCAGATCCAGCAAATGAAGCAAATGGGCGGCTTATCGAGTCTGATGGACAAACTGCCATCGGCACTGGCCGCCAAAGCCGGCCAGGTCGACATGGACCGGGCCGAAAAAGACATCAAGCGCAAGGAAGGCATCATCCACAGCATGACCCCGCTGGAGCGCCGCAAGCCCGAACTCATCAAAGCCACCCGCAAGCGCCGCATTGCCGCCGGTGCCGGGGTGCATGTTCAGGAAGTCAACCGCATGCTCAAGGAGTTTGAGCAGATGCAGGACATGATGAAAAAGATGAAAGGCGGCGGCATGATGAAGATGATGAAGCGCCTGGGCGGCATGAAAGGCATGCCAAAGATGCCGTTTTAAGCCTCTAGCCCGCGTAGGCTATGCGTATACAGCTATTGAATTTATAGCGTATCCTCGCGCACCAGCACCTCGCCCCGCAGCGAATAGCTGCGTGTTTCGGTAATCCGCACGTCCACCAGTTGCCCGATCAGCCGTGCGGGCCCGGCGAAGTTCACCACCCGGTTGCACTCGGTGCGGCCCATCAATTCGGTGTCGTCACGTTTGGAGACCCCTTCCACCAAAATGCGCTGCACCGTGTTCAGGCGGCTCTCGCTGATGCGGGTGATGCTGGCGTTGATCACCTCTTGCAGGTGGTGCAGGCGTTTGAGCTTCACCTCGTGCGGCGTCTCGTCGTGTAAATTGGCCGCCGGTGTGCCGGGGCGGGGGCTGAAAATGAAGCTGAAACTGTTGTCAAAGCCCACATCGTCGATCAGCTTCATCATTTTGCTGAAGTCGTCCTCGGTTTCCCCAGGGAAACCCACAATGAAATCGCTGCTCATGGCCATGTCCGGGCGGATGGCGCGCAGTTTGCGGATGGTGCTTTTGTACTCCATGGCGGTGTAACCGCGCTTCATGGCCATCAAAATGCGGTCCGAGCCGTGCTGCACCGGCAGGTGCAAATGGCTCACCAGTTTGGGGATCTTGTCGTACGCTGCAATCAGCGAGGGCGTGAACTCGTTGGGGTGGCTGGTGGTGTAACGGATGCGCTCAATGCCGGGAATGTCGGCCACGTACTCCAGCAGGGTGGCAAAGTCCGCCATTTCGGCGGTGAGCGCCGATGCGTCGCCCACCATCCTGGCGCGGTAGGCGTTCACGTTCTGGCCCAGCAAGGTCACTTCCTTCACGCCCTGGTCGGCCAGGCCCGCCACCTCCACCAGCACGTCTTCAAACGGGCGGCTCACCTCTTCGCCACGGGTGTAGGGCACCACGCAGTAGCTGCAGTACTTGGAGCAGCCTTCCATGATGCTCACAAAGGCGGACGCACCCTCTACCTTGGCGGGCGGCAGGTGGTCAAACTTTTCAATCTCGGGGAAGCTGATGTCCACCTGGGCACGGTCCTGCAGGCGGCGCTGGTTCAGCAGTTCGGGCAGGCGGTGCAGGGTTTGCGGGCCAAACACCACGTCCACATAAGGCGCACGGGCGATGATGGCGGCGCCCTCCTGGCTGGCCACGCAGCCGCCCACGCCAATCTGCACGCCCTTGGCCTTGAGGTGCTTGACGCGGCCCAGGTCGGAGAACACCTTTTCCTGCGCCTTCTCACGCACCGAGCAGGTGTTAAACAGAATCAGGTCGGCCTCGTCCACATTCTGTGTGGGCTCGTACCCTTGCGCCGCGCGCAGCACATCGTTCATTTTGGCCGAGTCGTACTCGTTCATCTGGCAGCCAAAGGTTTTGATAAAGACTTTTTTAGACATGGATAGACTTTTACTTTTGCTATATATTTAGGAGCTGCTTGCGCAGGTTCTACGCGGGCTAGAGCCCTAAAACGCTTAAGAAATGGGTGGCTGGAAGCCAGCCGCCGCATCAGGGCTTGGCCGCTTGTGCTTCCGCTTCGGTCAAGACCCAGACCTCGTGGACCAGGCCCAGAGGCTCCCGCACGTAGGCCACCAGCAGGGTTTGACCCACCAGCGCGCCCGACATCACCAGCATGTTGTTGGTGCCGCGAATGCGCGCGCCAGGCGACAAGCGCGCCAGCTCGCCATTCATCAGCATGTTCGGCGGATTGGTGATTTGCATGGTGCCGCGTTGGGCCGTCGGGGGAAACGGGCGAACAGCGGCGGTCTGGGCCATGGCCGAAGCGCCCAGGCACAGCAGGGCGGCCAACAGGCCGAAACGCCACGCCGCAGGGCGCGGCGACAGCTTGGGGAGGCAGCGGTTCATGGTATCTGTCCAGAGGCTGGTTGAAAAAGCAGGCGAGAATGCTACCACGCAACCCTCAGTTACAATGCCTCCAAAATATGTTCAGTCCACTGGACTTTCAAATCGCAAGGCACTCAAGGGAGGCCTTTTTTCTTATTCTCTGGTAATTTGAGTAGTTCGAAGGCTTTAGTTGGTGTCCATCGTTTCGTCTCCTGTAAATCAAACAGTCCCGCAGCACATTGCCATCATCATGGATGGGAACCGCCGCTGGGCTAAAAAAATGGGCATGCCCGCTGCGGTGGGCCATGCCAGCGGTGCGCGGCAGGTGCGCAGCATCGTGCAGGCCTGTGCCGACCGGGGCGTGCGTTACCTCACCCTGTTTGCCTTCAGCACCGAAAACTGGCAGCGCCCGCAAGACGAAGTCTCCAGCCTCATGGCCTTGCTGGCGCTGTACCTGAAAAAAGAAGTCAACGACATGAACGCCAAAGGCGTGCGCCTCAAAGTCGTAGGCAACACCTCGGGTTTTGATGCCAAGATTCAGGAACTGATCCGCAACGCGCAAGACAAAACCGCCCACAACGACGCCATCACCCTCACCGTTGCCGCCAACTACGGTGGCCGCTGGGACGTGGTCCAGGCCGTCAAGGCATGGCAAGCCGCCCATCCCGGCCAGCCGGTGGAAACCATGGACGAGGCTGCTTTGAGCGCCCACCTGGACACCGCCTACGCTCCCGACCCCGATTTGCTCATCCGCACCGGCGGCGAGTCCCGCATCAGCAACTTCATGCTGTGGCAGCTTGCCTATACCGAACTGTTCTTTACCGATGCCTTGTGGCCCAACTTCACCGCCGATGTGCTCGACCAGGCCATTGCCTGGTACGGTTCGCGCGATCGGCGGTTTGGGGGCTCTGGCGCCGAGTCGACTCCCAATGCCTAAGTTTGATCACGCATCTGTCTGGGCGCAGATCCTGCAGGATGAACCGCAGCTGGAATTCGCGGTGCTGGTGGGTAGTCGCGCCAAGGGCAATGCGCGCGCAGACAGCGACTGGGACATCGCCCTGCAATGGTTCCCAAATCTTGACTTGCTTGCCGTTTTGGCTGCCACCGAAACTCTGCGGCGCAAATTGGCGCTTGCCTTGCATGTCAGTGTGGATGCCATTGACCTCATCGAGCTACGCCGTGCCAACCTGGCCATGCGCGCCAGTGTGGCCGAAGAAGGCATTCCCCTGGCGGGTGCTGATTCACTCGCTTGGGCGCACTTTTTGCGGCGCACTTGGCGTGATTTGGAAGACTTTTATTGGGACAGGCAACATGCGGCTTGACTTGTACCAAGCCGAGACGGCGCGCATTGCCGCTGAACAGGGTGCGCTGCTGGCGCAGGCCAAAGGCATCCTCGCCACCGGGCGCGGGCTAACGGCATTGGAGCAAAGCGGCGTGTTACATGCCTTGCAGGTGCTTATTGAAAACGCCATTGGCAAAACCAAGCAATTGCTTAAAGCACAGAATCAGCCCGTTCCCGTGTCGGGCTACGACGCGTTCAAGGCGCTGGCCCAGCGTGGCTTGCTTGATCAGTCAGACTTGGCCGCCTGGAATGCAGTGATTGGGCTGCGTAACCGCATTGTTCATGACTACATGAATATTGATATGGACCAGGTCATGGCTCTGGTTGCCGCTGATAAGGCGCAGTTCATTGTTCAGTTTTTGCTTAAAGAAATTACCGACTGAGCCTTCGTGGTTCAATTCGCGCACTAACGCCATAGAAAATACAAACCCCATGCAGATAGCGCCCTTTATAAATACAACAGCCAATTTGAAGTTCCACTGTCTGCGAATCGCACTGGCAGGGCTTGGTTTGGTGCTCAGTGCCGGGCTGCAAGCCCAGACGTCGGCCCCCTCTTTGGGCGGTGGCTCTTCGGTTTCGTCCGGTTCCGTTACCTTAGACGCCGCCCCTGCAACGCCTGCTGGCGCGCGTGCAGGACTCAACCCACAGGCAGCAGCACAGCAGCCAGCCGCAACTCCAGATGCCAAGGCGGACGCCCAAAACGCAAATGCGCAAGCCCAAGAATCAGACACACAAGCCAAAACAAGCCCAGAAGACTCCCAGCCCCCCGCTGCTGAAATAGTCAAAGACTCGGCAGCAGACGATATCGAGTTCCAGCGTTTTGTGCGCAGCGCCACAGGGCAGTCTTTAAGGCTCTTTGGGTACGAGTTGTTTGCCAACTCCAGTAGATTTGCGTCTGTGCAGGCAGCACCGGTACCTGCAGGATACGTACTTGGGCCAGGCGATGAACTGGTGGTTCAGGTCAATGGCCTGATTGAAATCAATGAACGGCTGGTCATCGACCGCGATGGCCGAGTCATGGTGCCAAAAGTCGGACCATTGAACCTGGCTGGCGTCGCTTTGAGTGATGCCGAAAAAATCTTTAGCAACCATATCGGCAAGGTTTTTCGCAACTTCACCGTCAGCGTAACGATGGGTCGTCTGCGCAGCATTGAAGTGTTTGTGGTGGGGCAAGCCCGCAAGCCCGGCAAACATTTGGTCAGCAGCTTGTCGTCGTTGATCAACGCCTTGTTTGAAACTGGCGGACCCAGCTCCAACGGCAGTATGCGGGCCATTGAACTCCGGCGAGCGGGTAAAAAAATTGCCACGGTCGATATGTATTCATTTTTGGCACGGGGCGACAACAGTGCCGATGTGAAATTGCTGGCAGGCGACATCATCTTCATCCCCCCAGCCAGTGCGCGTGCCGCACTCCTGGGCACAATCAATGCACCGGCCATTTACGAGCTCCGTCCCAACGAGACCATCAGCGAGATTTTGGGTATGTCGGGAGGCTTGCCTACGCTGGCCGCCCCCCAAAAGGCCCAGTTGGAGCGACTGGATGCCAATCGGGACATCGCCCGTTATGTTGAAGACTTTGCGCTAGACCAAAAAGGGCTTGGCCTCGTCCTCAAAGCGGGCGACATCGTGACTGTTTTTCAAATCAGCCCGCAAATCGCCAATGTCGTCACTTTGCAAGGCAATGTGGCCGCGCCACTGCGCTATACCTACAAGCCCGGTATGCGCGTGGCCGATTTGTTGAGTGACAAGCGTTTGCTTATTCCCGGCAGCTATTGGCAGCAAATTAACCAAGGGGCTGCTGCAGGCAACTATTCACGCCCTGAAGTCAATCTGGACTACGCCACTATTCAGAGATTGGACCCCATTGCGCTGCGCACCAGGCTCATTGCTTTCAACCCGGCCAAGGCCATCGCGCTGGAAAGCACGGAAAATCTGGAGTTGATGAGCGGGGATATCGTCACCGTCTATGGCCCCAAAGACGCAGGCCCCGAGACAGACAACAGCGTAGTCGTCACAGGCGAAGTCGTGGGCGGCACCAAACGTTTTGTATGGCGTGAGGGCTTCACCATTAAAGACATCATTCCTTCTGCGCAATGGCTGGTGGATTACTACAGCTACTGGCAACGGCCCGTAGCCAGCAGTTTGCGCAACGATATCAACTGGGATTACGCGCAAGTCATTCGCCGAGATCCCGCCACTTTGACCAGCAAGGCCATTACATTCAACCTCGGCAACGCCGTTCTAAAGGGCATCCCTGCAGACAACATTCGCCTGGAATCGGGTGACAAAGTTGCATTGTTTACCACTGCCCAACTTGCCGTGCCATTGGAGAAACGCACCCAGTTGGTGACCGTATCGGGCGAAGTAGCGGTGCCCGGCGTATACCAAACCCATCCTGGCGAAACTCTCCCGCAGTTGCTAAAGCGCATTGGTGGCCTCACCCCCCAAGCCTATGTGTTTGGCAGCGAGTTCAGCCGCGAATCAGTCCGTACACGCCAGCAAGACAACCTGGATGCACTTATTCGCCGCCTGGAAGCGCAGTACCAATCCCAGGCAGGCAGTGTTGCTGCCAACCGCACGGGGGAAACAGCAGCCCAGGCCCAACTGGTACAACAGCAGCAAGCCCAGCAACTCAAAAGCCAGATCGACAGACTCAAGGCCTTCAAAAGCAATGGCCGCCTGGCCATGGAGCTGGACCCGCAGGCCCAAACCCTGGCCGCCTTGCCCGCCTTGCCGCTGGAAGATGGCGACCGCATCCTCATCCCCGCTATACCGGGGTTTGTCTCGGCCTATGGCTCGGTGAACAACGAAAACGTGTTCATCTACAAACAAGGCAAAACGGTGGCTGACGTGCTCAAATCCGCAGGTTTGACCGACGACGCCGAACCCGATCAGGCCTTCGTGCTGCGGGCCGATGGCAGCATCATTGCCCGGCGTGACCGGGGTGGCCTGTTTGGCGGCAACTTTGAATCCATCCAGGTCATGCCCGGCGACGCCTTGGTGGTGCCCGCGCAAGTGGACCGCCGCACCGCCTATTCCAAATTCATAGAAGGCGCCAAGGACTGGACGGCCATCTTCTACCAATTCGGCCTGGGGGCCGCGGCACTTAAGACACTAAGGAACTGAGGCAAACATGAATAGGTCCTCACCACAGTCTTTATCTGAGATGGATACGCAATTGCGCCAAGTGCTGGCACGTTTTCCTGATCTGGTGCTTGGATTGGTGTTTGGTTCGGTTGCGCAAGGGCGGCAACGGCCTGACAGTGATCTGGACATTGCGGTGCAGGCCAAGCAGGCTTTTACCGTGGAAGAAAAAACGGCGCTTATCGAAGCCCTTGCCCAAAGCACTGGCCGCCCTATTGATCTGATTGATTTGAAAGTAGTGGCAGAGCCCTTGCTGGGGCAAATCCTGCGGCATGGCCGTCGGTTATTTGGCAGCAACACTGCATACGCGCAATTAATCAGCCGCCACTTGTTTGAGCAGGCAGACTTTATGCCCTACCGCTCCAGGATACTTGCAGAAAGGCGGGCGGCATGGATCGGGAAGTAGTTGAACAAAAACTGGAATCCCTGCGGCGCTGTTTGCAGCGCATCGAAACCAAATGCCCCTCAGATGCAAATATGCTCGTTGCAGAGTTTGACCTGCAAGACATCATCTCGCTTAACCTTAGCAGAGCCGTTCAGCTGTGTGTAGACATTGGTGCGCATTTGATTTCGGAGATGAATAACCCCCCGCCAGACACCATGGGCCAGACATTTGACATACTTGCACAGACCGGGCTATTGGACGCCTCGCTGGCGAGCAATCTCAAAAAGGCGGTTGGATTTCGCAATATTGCTGTTCACAACTACGAAGCCATCAATTGGCACATCGTGCACAGCATCGTAAAAAACCATTTGACCGATTTTGCAGCCTTTGCGCATGTTGTGTCTTTGAAATTGAACCATCCATGAATCAAACCACTGAGCCCGTAGAAGACGACGAAATCAACCTGCTCGATTTGCTGCAGGTTATTGTGGACAATCTGCGCCTATTGGTGCTGGCGCCCCTGGCCGCAGGCCTGCTGGCGCTGGGTATCACGTTTGCCATTGCGCCCACCTTTACCGCCACCACCGTATTCATGCCGCCACAACAACAGCAAAGTGGTGCAGCTGCCATGCTGGCTGGTTTAGGCGCTCTGGGTGGTTTGGCCGGTGCCGCCACCGGCATCAAAAACCCCAACGACCAGTTTGTGGCGTTTTTAAAGAGCGATTCCATCGCCAACGCCCTGATCGACCGCTTCAAACTCATGGAGCGGTACAAGTCCCAACTTAAAACCGACGCCCGTAGAACACTGGACGGTGTCAGCAAAATCGCCAGTGGCAAAGATGGCCTTATTACCGTGGAGGTGGACGACAAAGACCCCGTGCTTGCCGCCCAGCTGGCCAACGCCTATGTAGAAGAACTGGGCAAAATGCTCAACCGCCTGGCTATTACCGAGGCACAGCAACGCCGGGCATTCTTTGAAAAGCAGCTTTTGCAAACCAAAGACAAACGCACCGTGGCAGAGCAGGCCCTGCGGGCCAGCGGCGTCAACAGCTCGGCCCTTAAGTCCAACCCAGAAGCGGCCATCAAAGCCGTGGCCGAATTGCAGGCGCAAATTGCAGCGCAAGAAGTCAAGCTGGCCAGCATGCGCGGCTACCTCACCGAGGCGGCCCCAGACTTCAAACAAGCCCAAACCGAACTGGCTGCCCTGCGCGCCCAGTTTGCCAAAGCCGAGAAGTCGTCCACCCCCACCGGTGGTGCGGATGCCGACTACGTAGCCCGTTTTCGCGACGTCAAGTATTTTGAAACCCTGTTTGAACTCTTTGCCAAACAGTTTGAGCTGGCCAAGGTGGACGAAGCACGTGAAGGCGCCGTCATTCAAGTGGTAGATGCCGCCGAACCACCCGAGCGCAAAAGCAAACCTAAAAAGGCGCTGATCGCGGTGCTGACTACATTGGCCATGGGCATGGTTTTGCTGCTGTTTGTTTTCATTCGAACAGCATGGCAAGGTGCCGCCCAGACCCCCGAAACCGCAGAAAAAATGCTCCGCCTGCGCGGCGCATTTGCAAAGGCGCTGGGTCGCGCCTGAACCAACGCTTTATGTTCATTTATCTGACCATCTTTACCGTTACCGCATTGGCGGGTGTGGCACTGGTGCTTACCCAACGCTGGCACGGCCATTTCAGCATGGACGGCACCTCGGGCGTGCAAAAGCACCATACGGTGCCTACGCCCCGCATTGGTGGTGTCGCCATCGTGGCGGGTCTGCTGGCCGCCTGGCTGCTGGTGGAACCAGATAATGTGGCTGATGTTTTGGGCCCCATGCTGCTGGCGGGAATTCCGGCTTTTGCGTTTGGGCTGGCTGAAGACATCACCAAACGGGTGGGCGTGCTTCCGCGCCTGCTGGCCACCATGTTCAGTGGTGCACTGGCCTGGTACCTGACCGGTGTAGCCATGCAAGACACCGGTTTCCCGCCGCTGGATTTACTCCTGCAGTTCACCCCGCTGGCGGTGCTGTTTACAGCTTTTGCAGTGGGTGGGGTGGCCAATGCGGTCAACATCATTGACGGCTTCAATGGTCTGGCTGCCGGCTCGGTGGCCATCATGCTTGGTGCTCTGGGGCTGATTGCGCTAAACGTAGGCGATGGGGCATTGGCCACAGTGTGTTTTGTCCTGGCAACCAGTGCCCTGGGCTTTGGTGCTGTCAACTGGCCCATGGGCAAGATATTTTTAGGCGATGGCGGTGCCTATTTGCTAGGTTTCTGCCTGGCCTGGGTGGCAGTGCTGCTGCCCATGCGCAGCCCACAGATTAATGCATGGGCCACCATTCTGGTATGTGCTTACCCAGTGCTGGAAGTGGTTTTTTCCGTTCTCCGCCGCCGCAAGCGGGTGGGGCACCACCCAGGCCAGCCCGACAAAGTGCATCTGCACCACCTGATTCACCGCCGTGTGGTGTGCAAACTATTTCCCCACCACAGTGCTGCTTTAAAAAATGGTCTGACCAGCGTGCTGTGCTGGCCTTGCGCCGCATTGCCTGCCGCATGGGGCGTTTTTTATGCGGGGAACACGCCCATGCTTATTCTTGGGTTGGCCCTGGTTTGTTTTGGCTACGCCGCCCTCTACGCACGCCTGAGCCAATTTCGCTGGTGCTTTAGCGCATTGACGCTGCAAGCAAAAATCGCCACAACAAACCCATGAGTCAACAACCTAACTGGGCTGGCCAGCCAAATTGAACCTGGATTCAGCATGAGCACCATCAAACTGTTCGAGACAAGCCAAGTCCGCTCCCAATGGGATGCGGAGAAAGAAGCCTGGTTTTTCAGCATTGTGGATGTCATTGCCGTGTTGACCGATAGCGCTGATGCTGGGGCATATTGGCGCAAGCTCAAGCAGCGACTCAAGGCAGAGGGCAATGAAACCGTGACAAATTGTCACGGTTTGAAAATGACAGCACCTGATGGCAAACAGCGGATCACAGACGTAGCCGACACCGAACAACTGCTGCGCCTAATCCAATCCATTCCCTCACCCAAGGCAGAGCCCTTCAAACAATGGCTGGCGCGGGTGGGTTACGAGCGCGTTGAAGAAACCGACGACCCCGAGCTGGCTTTTGACCGGGCCATGGCGACCTATCTGAAAAAAGGCTACTCCAAAGATTGGATCAACCAGCGGCTGAAAAGCATAGAGGTACGCAAAGACCTCACCGACGAATGGGAAAACCGTGGGGTTAAACAGGGCCAAGAGTTTGCCATCCTGACCGACGAAATCACCAAAGCCTGGAGCGGCCTGAGCACGCGCCAATACCGCCAGCACAAAGACCTGAAAAAAGAGAACCTGCGTGACCACATGACCAACATGGAACTGGTGCTCAACATGCTGGCCGAAGCCACCACCACAGAAATATCACGCGAAAAATTGCCTACTGGCTTTGACGAAAGCCTGGAAATCGCCCAACAAGGTGGAACTATTGCCGGTAACACCCGAAAAGCCATTGAGGCAAAATCTGGCAAAGCCATCATCAGCAGCCGTAACGCCAAAAAACTCAAGTAAAAACAGCCTCTAGCCCCCGCCAATCAAGCGCGAGCAGCTATCAAATTCATATCGCTCACCATGTCAACAATCCAATCAGGTACCCAAAAAGCCGCCCTCATCACCTGCATCACCGGCCAAGACGGAGCCTAGAACCCGTGCAAACAAAGGTAAACAAAGGCCATCCACCATGCGGCTGACCCCAGAGCAAATTGAAGCCATCAAGCAAACGGCCCAGGCCGTGCTTGGGGTCAATGCGCGCGTGACGCTATTTGGCTCACGCGTGGACGACTCAAAAAAAGGGGGGGATATTGATCTGCTTTTTGAAACTGACCGCCCGCTAGACAACCGTGCTGCGACCATTGGGGCAATTTATGTTGAGCTCATCCGCAAGCTGGGCGACCGCAAAATTGACATCATCCTCAAAGACCCAGCCACACCTCCCGCCCCTGTGCTGACCATTGCAAAGCAAACCGGCATCCAGCTATGAACCTTAAATACCTGCCAGAACACGCACAAGCTGAATTTGATGGAAATTGGGTGCAAAACTATTATTTTCGCTGCCAGTAAAAGCAAATAGCCGAGGCTACAATTGTTTAAAAATAAAACAGCTGCATGTTACCGGCCAATCTGTCACACGCCCATTTCGGCGCCTACTGGCTGCGGTAGCCATTCTGAACCGGTTTTACTCAGCACTCGTACCTCTTAGCACGCAAAAGAATGACCACCCGCCGCCAGACCGCAAACGACGACACCCTGTTTTGGACGCTCAAGCTACTCCAGGAAAACCCTGGCGTGACCCAACGCACCTTGGCCAAAGAGGTGGGCATCAATGTCAGCAGCATCAACTTCTGCCTCAAAGCCTTGGTAGAAAAAGGCTGGATCAAGATGGGCAACTTCAGCAAGAACCCCGACAAACTGAGTTACGCCTATCTGCTTACACCCACCGGTGTGGCTGAAAAGGCGGCACTGACCCGGCGCTTCTTGCAGCGCAAGATGGCTGAATATGAAAAGCTGCGTGAAGAAATTGAGGCGCTGCAGCTTGAGGCTGGTCAGCCATCAACATCCACACCAGCAAAACCCGGTTTATGAGCAACACGCCAAAAATTTATGTAGCAGGCCACCGTGGAATGGTTGGCTCAGCCATCGTGCGCCAACTGCTGCAAAGCGGCATCAATCCTGAGTCCCTAATACTCAGAACACACTCCGAGCTAGACCTCACCAACCAGGCAGCCGTTCAAGCCTTCTTTGCCGTCGAAAAGCCCACCCAGGTCTATCTGGCCGCAGCCAAAGTAGGCGGCATCCATGCCAACAACACCTACCCGGCAGACTTTATCTACCAAAACCTGATGATGCAGGCCAATGTGATTGAGGCCGCTTTTCAGAATGGCGTGCAAAAACTGCTGTTTTTAGGCTCCAGCTGCATCTACCCCAAGCTGGCTCCCCAGCCCATGACGGAGTCCGCTCTGCTCACCGGCCCGCTAGAGCCCACCAACGAACCCTACGCCATTGCCAAAATTGCCGGCATCAAACTCTGTGAGTCTTACAACCGCCAATATGGTGCCAGCCACGGCATTGACTACCGCAGCGTCATGCCCACCAACCTGTATGGCCCCGGTGACAACTACCACCCGCAAAACAGCCACGTCATCCCCGCGCTGATTCGCCGGTTTCACGAAGCTAAGGTCAATGGTGCCGCAAAAGTCACCATCTGGGGCAGCGGCACCCCCAAACGCGAGTTTTTGTATGTGGACGATATGGCTGCCGCCAGCGTGTTTGTCATGAACCTGCCCAAGGCTGTGTACGACCAGCACACCACCCCCATGCAAAGTCAGATCAACGTGGGCTATGGCTCAGACATCACCATCGCAGAGCTGGCCCAAGCCGTCCGCCATGCCACAGGCTACCAAGGCACCATCGACTTCGACCCCTCCCAACCGGACGGATCTCCGCGTAAGCTCATGGACAGCACCCGCCTGAACGCACTGGGCTGGCAAGCCAAGGTCAATCTGGAGCAGGGTTTGGCATTGTCCTATACAGATTTTAAGCATCAAAACAGCCTCTAGCCCCCGCCCATCAAGCGCAAGCAGCTATCAAATTCATATCAACCTCCATGTCAACAATCCAATCAAGCACCCAAAAAGTCGCCCTCATCACCGGCATCACCGGCCAAGACGGCTCTTACCTGGCTGAATTTTTGCTGGAAAAGGGCTATGTTGTGCACGGCATCAAACGCCGCGCCAGCTTGTTCAACACCCAGCGGGTAGACCACATCTACCAAGACCCGCATATAGACAACGCCAACTTCAAGCTGCACTACGGCGACCTGACTGACACCAGCAACCTGGTGCGCATCGTGCAAGAAACCCAGCCGGACGAAATTTACAATCTGGGCGCACAAAGCCATGTGGCCGTCAGCTTTGAAAGCCCCGAATACACCGCCGACGTAGACGGCATGGGCACGCTGCGCCTGCTGGAGGCCATTCGCATCCTGGGCTTGGAAAAGAAAACCCGCTTTTACCAGGCCAGCACCAGCGAACTTTATGGCCTGGTGCAAGAAACCCCGCAAAAGGAAACCACGCCGTTTTACCCTCGCAGCCCCTATGCCGTAGCCAAAATGTATGCGTACTGGATTACCGTAAACTACCGCGAAGCCTATGGCATCTATGCCTGCAACGGCATCTTGTTCAACCACGAGAGCCCGCGCCGGGGAGAAACCTTTGTCACCCGCAAAATCACCCGTGGTCTGGCCAACATCAGCCAGGGCCTGGAAGGCTGCTTGTACATGGGCAACATCGACGCCCTGCGCGACTGGGGCCATGCCAAAGACTATGTGCGCATGCAATGGATGATGCTGCAGCAAGACAAAGCAGAAGACTTCTGCATAGCCACCGGCGTGCAATACAGCGTGCGCCAGTTCATAGAGAAAACCGCCGCGGCCCTGGGAATGCCCCTGCGCTGGGAAGGTACCGGTGTAAATGAAGTTGGCTATTGGAACAATACACCCATTGTCAAAATCGACCCCCGCTACTTCCGCCCCACCGAAGTCGAAACCCTGCTGGGCGACCCTACCAAGGCCAAACAAAAACTAGGCTGGGTGCCCGAGATCACGCTGAACGAAATGATCACCGAGATGGCCGCTGCCGACCTGGCCGAAGCCAAAAAGCATGCGCTGCTGAAAAAGCACGGCTATGACGTGAGCGTCAGCGTGGAGTAGTGAAATCAGCCGCCACTACATACCAAACGAAACCCCCATTTGATGAACCTGGCTGCCCTCCAGACTCTCATTGCTGCCGGTGAATCACTGACGCTGGAACTTAAAAAGTCTACGGCAGAGAAAGACCGCGCTTGCCGCAGCCTGTGCGGGCTAGCCAATGGGCAAGGCGGACAAGTGGTTTTTGGTGTCACCCCGGCTGGTAAAGTAGTAGGCCAAAAGGTGACTGACCGCACTCTTGAAGAGCTTGCACAAGAGTTTCAGGGCTTCGAGCCGCCCCTGGCACCACGTCTGAACCGCATTGCCATCACCAACAGTAACAACGATTCTGGCTTACAAGTGCTGTTGATTGAAGTTGACCGGGCAACCCACCTGCCGATCACTTACAGAGGGGTACCCTATGAACGCGTGCTCAACACCACCCGCATCATGCCGCGTGCCAACTATCAGCGCTTGTTGGCCGAATCCATGCATGCCACCGAACGTTGGGAAATGCAAGCAGCTGTTGGTTGCAGCATCGACATCATCGATACGCGCGAGCTCCTCGTTACCATTGAGGAAGCCATCCGCCGTGGCCGTATAGAAGACCCAGGAACGCGCGACCCCATGGACGTGCTGCGTGGCTTGGGCCTACTGGTACAGGGCGATCAACTCAGTCGCGCGGCTATTGCCCTGTTTTGCAAGGACGATCACTCTATCCCTGAGTTCCCTCAATTCAACCTGCGTCTGGCTCGATTCAAAGGCACCACCCGTGACGAGTTTCTGGATAACCGCCAATACGCTGGCAACGCTTTTGCCCTTATGCGCCGGGCCGAACGCTTTCTAATTGACTGGATGCCGGTAGCCGGAAGAATTGTGCCAGGCCAAATGGCGCGCATTGACACACCCGCGCTACCGGTTGAAGCTGTACGCGAAGCATTGGCCAATGCTTTTATACACCGCGATTACACCAGCGCCGCAGGCTCGGTATCGGTGGCTTTGTACGATGATCGGCTGGAGGTCATCTCACCCGGCGAATTGCACTTTGGGCTAACTCCTGAAATTCTTTACCAGCCGCATGAATCCAAGCCCTGGAACCCCTGGATTGCCAAGGTGTTCTATCGCCGCGGCATTATCGAAACTTGGGGTCGAGGTACATTGAAAATTGCCCGCCTTATGCAATCGGTCGGATTGCCCGTGCCAACACTGCAAGAACGCACAGAATCAGTTGTAATGACTTTTGTGTTGCCGGATGTCATGACTCGATTCAAAAAGGGCGGCCCAATAGAAGAAATGTCGGAGAAAAGTTCGGAGAAAAGTTCGGAGAAAAGTTCGGAGAAAATTCTTCACCATCTGCGCCGATCCCCCAATTCGTCAGCCAAAGCGCTGGCGGAACAATTAGGCATCAGCGCAAGAGCGGTTGAAAAGCAAATCAATCTTCTCAAAAAAAGTGCCAAGCTAGTCCGCGTCGGTCCTGCCAAAGGCGGGCACTGGCAGGTTATTGAATAAAATCAGCTCCTAGCCCACGCCAATCAAGCGCAAGCAGCTACCAAATAAATAGCAAAACCATGAAAATCGCCATTGCTGGAACCGGCTACGTCGGCCTATCCAACGCCATGCTACTGGCCCAGCACAACGACGTGGTGGTCATCGACATCGTCCCTGAAAAAGTGGCCATGCTCAATGCCAAGCACAGCCCCATTGAAGACGCGGAGATTGAAGACTTCTTGCGCAACAAGCCACTGCGCTTCCAAGCCACGCTAGACAAGGCAGAAGCCTACACCGGTGCCGACTTCGTCATCATCGCCACCCCTACCGACTACGACCCTGATACCAACTACTTCAACACCCAGTCCATAGAGTCTGTGGTGCAAGACGTACGGCGTATCAACCCCAGCGCAGTCATGGTCATAAAAAGCACGGTGCCGGTGGGCTACACCGCCAAACTGCGCCAGCACACCGGTTGCCAAAACATCATCTTTAGCCCCGAGTTTCTGCGCGAAGGTAAAGCCCTTTACGACAACCTGCACCCCAGCCGCATTGTGGTGGGCGAAATAAGCGAACGTGCCACAGCCTTTGCTGCCCTTCTGCAACAAGGCGCGGTCAAACAAAACATAAACGTGCTCTTAACAAACAGCACGGAGGCCGAAGCCATCAAGCTCTTTGCCAATACCTACTTGGCTATGCGGGTAGCGTATTTCAATGAACTGGATACTTACGCAGCTACTCATGGGTTGGATACCAGGCAAATCATCGACGGCGTTTGTCTGGATCAACGCATTGGCACCCACTACAACAACCCTAGCTTTGGCTACGGCGGCTACTGCCTGCCCAAAGACACCAAGCAGCTCTTGGCGAACTACCGGGATGTGCCGCAGAACCTGATTCACGCCATCGTCGAGGCGAATAGCACCCGCAAGGACTTCATTGCCAACGAAATCATCCGGCGTAAACCCAAGGTCGTTGGTGTCTATCGACTGATCATGAAAGCTGGCTCGGATAACTTCCGCGCCTCCAGCATTCAGGGCATCATGAAGCGCATCAAGGCCAAGGGCATCGAAGTCATCGTCCATGAGCCCATCCTGAAAGAGGCTGAGTTCTACAACTCCCGCATCATCAACGATCTGGAAACCTTCAAGAGTGAGGCGAACGTCATCATCGCCAACCGTAAAACAGAAGCCCTGGCGGATGTGATGAATAAAGTTTACACGAGGGATCTGTTTGGTTCAGATAGCTGAGATAAAGGCGAATCTCGAAATATTAGGCACATCAATTTGATGCGTTTATTTAAAAAAGCGCAAATCTATACAGGTAATATCCAGTTGTCAGAAATAAAAACAAATATAAAGTGGCATTTGGCCGGAAGTCTAACAGGTAAAGCTGTAGAGCCACTATTCGCTTTGCTTGTTGCTCGTCTCCTAATGCCTGCAGATTACGGTGTTTTTGCTGTCGCTATCGCAATCAAAGCGTTCTTTGATGTTTTCAAAGACCTGGGGCTGAAAGCCGCCGTAATCATTGAACGGGATGATGACCACACTAACACTCTGTTCACAGTTCAGTTGGGCATTGCACTTTCGGCATCAGCGGTGATTTTCCTGATAAAGGCGCAGTTCGCATTTTTTCTCCATATGTATGAGTTGGAGAAAATCCTACCTTGGATATGCTTGGTGATGGTACTAAGTGCTTTGGATGATGCCTTGGTCACCCGTTACATGCGCAGTAATCTTTATCGGCCTTTGTTTTTGCGTCAGATCATTCCAGCGCTCTTTGGCGGAGTTGCCTCACTATACTTTGCTGGAGCTGGCTATGGGGTCATGGCACTGGCTTGGGGGCAAGTAATTGGGCGAATGGCCTCTGTACTATTTCTATTACTCGCAAGTTGGTGGTGGCCTCGACTTACCGTTGACTGGAACGTTTTTCAACGACTTTTTGTGATCGGAAAGCACGTCACAATCCAGCAAGCGTCAGGGTACCTTGTTCTACAAGCTGATACCTTGTTAGTTGGCAAAAATCTTGGAACTGGTGATGCAGGTCTCTATAAGTTGGCCAATATGTTAACGTTCCTTTTGCCAAACGCACTTCTAGGCCAAGCATTACAAGTTGTTTTTACTGATGCGGCTGCCGCGCGAACGAACGCTGCCTACCTCTCGAATCGATATCACCAAGTTATAGTTTATGCATTCACTCTGACATTAATCTATTGCTTGACGCTGTATATGCTGGCACCCGCCCTAATTCCTTGGGTTCTTGGTTCCCAATGGGCGGAAATTGTCCCCTATGTACAGATCATGGGCATCAGCGTTATTTCTGGCTATCTTGTGAATCAAAACAGCGACTTTGCCCAGATACTGGGAATTCAACGTATTTACAGCTTATTTAGTGTATTCAGAGCCTTTGTTACCGTGTTAGCCCTTCTTGCCAGTTCTCTAGTATCACTGGATGCACTAGTAATCACTTGGGTTGCAGTCGGTTTATTGGCTAATTGGGTTAATTTTCTAATTTTCAAAAAGAACCAGGTACTCATTCGGGTTGATGAGCGTATCCAGTGGTTGTTTTTGACTGTCTGGATATTGTTTGTGCTCGGCGTCTGGAATATTTTCATTGTATAAGGCTTGAATCATGAAATTAAGTAGGGAAGAAGTAGTTCGAAGGGTAAATGCTCATCTAATCCAGCACCTTCGGTTTGAGGCTAGTCACGAAGTGAAGGTGGTTTCCCCACTCTCCCTATTGTCTGCACACCGCTTTGACGTCCTTGCAAAATATATTTATGCAAAACATCGCAGATTGGGCAATGACTTGAGTTGGGCTATATCGTTGTATCGAGCGCACTTAGAGGTGTGGGGTGGCTTTGAAGAACTTGACGGTAGTGGAAAAAATAGTTTTGAGAAATATCTACAAGCATTCAATAGCACTCTTGATCAAGTCGAGAGGAAGGGATTTGATACTAAAGAATCAATTCTTCCAGTAGGCCGACGCGGCCAGATCATCGATGGCGCACATCGGCTTGCTTCCTGTATTGCCCATGGTATTGAGCCCACTGTGGTGATTTTTGACCATGACGAGGAGAGGTACTCCGCAGATAGTTTTAGCAATATGGGCCTATCGGAGGTCTATCTAGATGCCATGGCGGTAGAGTACGCAAAGCTCAAACCCCAATGCCATATTGTTTGCCTCTTTCCAAAAGCTATATCACGTGTAAATGATGTTCGCAAGACCCTTGAGCAGTACGGCAGTGTCGTTTACGAAAAAGCCATATTGTTCGAAAATAACGGCCCCATCAACTTGATCGCTCAGCTTTACAAGGGCGAACACTGGCTAGGCCGACGATCCGAAGGCTGGCCTGGAGCCGAGTCGCATGTAAGGAATAAATTTGAAAAAGGTGTTCCGGTCACTTTCTTCTTGTACGAGTGCGCCGATCTGCTTCTAGTCAAAGAAGTCAAAGCCAGGATTCGCAGCCTCTACGACATGGGCAACGACTCAGTCCATGTCAACGACACGTATGAGGAGACAGTTCGCATTGCTGAGCAAGTATTTAACGCCAATAGCGTACATCTCCTGAATGAAGGAGACTTGACGAAGCCTTATCGTATTCACGAATGGCGTCAGCAGTTTTTACAGGATATTCAATCCAAAGGATACAATCCTGATTCTCTGATTGTCGATGCTAGTTCCGTACTCGCGCTCTATGGTCTACGGGATAGTAATGATTTGGATTTTTTGAGTGCCACAGGTGGAGAAGAAAAGTTTTCAAACGAATTAATCCGATGTCACAATAAGGAGCTTGGTTATTACGCACACACACTAGGTCAAATGCTCCATGACCCCTCATTGCATCTTTACTATGACGGATTAAAGTATTGCACCCTAGGTGTGGTTGCCGCCATGAAGCGCAATCGAAGCGAAGAAAAGGATTTTGACGATTTACGGCTTATTCAAAACGTCGGATGTGGTGAGAAAGTTGTGTTCAAAAAGCCCTACGCGTCTCGGGCGATGAAGCGGCGACTTCGAGAATTGGTTAAAATCGTTGTGCCAGCCTCGCTTCGACCGACAGCGCGTCGACTTTTCAATGCCATTCGAGATGGCCGCAATCTCATACGGCAATTGCCAGAGACCTTTCGGTCGGGTGATCTGAGCATGCTATACCAAGGATGGACCCTCTATTACAGCCCTCGTACTTCGTTAATTGAGCGTATTCGGTTTGGCCAGATCTACGAGCCCGATGTTACAACGGCGATTGTCCGATCTTTACAGAAAAATCATGCGCCTGTTGTGATTGACGTGGGAGCAAATATTGGTCTTATTACACTGAATATTCTCAAGTACTATCCATCTGCAAAAATATTTGCTTTCGAGCCGGGACCACATCAACGCCAGCTGCTTACGCGCACGATCAATTCCAACCAATTGGCGGGAAAAGTACAAGTTTCGGATTTGGCTCTTTCCGACACGAATGGTGTAACTACATTTACCGTTCATTCTTCGCGGCACGCTTCGGGCGATGGATTCAAGGACACTGGTCGTGCAGGCAGGGCGCGCCAAATCAATGTGACTACCCAGCGGCTTGACGATTGGTGGAAGGCTAACAACGAACCTTGTGTGCACTTACTCAAGATCGACACCGAGGGTGCTGAGCTTGCCGTACTGCGTGGAGCCCACTGCATGCTTAGCAAGTTAGCACCCATTATTTTGTTTGAATTGTGTTTGACCAATCTGGCTGTATACTCACATTCCGCTCACGATGTTTATGACGAAATAGTTTCACTTGGTTACCAGATCAAAACACTCGCCGGTACAGAAGTGACACGAGATAAGCTTGCGTCCTACATGGAACTGTTTGAAGAGTTTCTAGCTATTCCATCCTCTCGTTTTGACTCGCCGAATAAACAACATCAGGTCTGAGTAATATGGGGTTGCTTCGGTTATTGTTAGCGATTGGCGTTGTTGCAGCCCATGCTGGCTCGATAGGAGGACTAACCCTGACTGCAGGTTCGGTTTCAGTTCAGGCGTTCTTTATCATTTCGGGCTTCTATATGGCGATGGTGCTGACTGAGAAATATGTAGGTTCTTCAGCAATCAGTACCTTTTTCACCAACCGTGCGTTGCGTCTACTGCCCGTCTACTGGATCGTTTTGGGGTTGACTGTGTTAGCCTCGGTACTGGGTGCAGGCAAGGTGTTCGATTGGGAGCAGGTATCGAGGCTGGATATTGCAGCTGTCTCTGTGATGACCATGGTAAATTTGGCTCTAGTTGGCATGGACTGGATAATGTTTTTTGCTGTTGATGTAGTGGGCGCCCTCTATCCAACATACGACTTCGCATCCCAGATATTGCCTGCACACAGATTCCTGCTTGTGCCTCAGGCATGGTCCATTTCGATGGAAATTATTTTCTATTTGCTCGCACCTCTGCTGATCATGCTGAAATGGTATTGGGCAGTTGCCCTCGTTGCGGCAACCATGTTTGGGCGATTTTGGATTTACTTTGTTATTGGATGGTCACACGATCCATGGAGCTATCGATTCCTACCTTTTGAAATAGGCATGTTTCTGCTTGGAATGTTGAGCTACAAATTCAGCGTTTGGCTACATGTGAGTGTTAGAGTGAAAATTCCGGTAGCCGGTACATTAACGGTTCTTTTATTGCTTATAACTGCTCTCTATCAGTTTATCCCTCACCTTCCTCTGGGATTGAAAACATATGGCTACTTGCTGTTCGTGGCAATCATCATCCCGTTTGCATTTCACTGCACAAAAAATCTAACTGTGGATCGTTGGTTGGGTGAGCTTTCCTATCCGTTGTATGTAGTCCACATATTAGTTCTTCGGATAAGTGGTAATGTCTCGCCCGAAGTTGTACTTGCTATTAGCCTCGTTGTATCGGTTTTTCTTTACCATTTTGTGGATAAACCGATCGATCGTATTCGTGCCATTCGAGCGGCCAGAACTAAGAGCCTATTTCAGTAGGCTGGGTTTACTCAATAAAACCAACAACTCGCATGCCTACTGAAATAGGAATTAAGTTGTCCATTCAGAATTATTAAGAAGTAACCCCCTTTCATGCTCATTCGTGTCATAAAAAACTGGGATCAACCCGACTTGTTGCGGCAGACGCCACAAGGGACGGGGTGTTGGGGAAGCTATCGGTTCACGTTAGATCCAGTAGAGAAGTGCGATGTTGTTGTTGTCCTCAATGCATTGCATATTAATACCGAGGTTGAGTGTGGCCCCAGCAACGTTTGGGCACTGATGCAGGAACCCTACATCCCCGGTATTTTTGACTGGATGGTTTCGAACCATGGACAATACGAACGTGTGTTTACACACTACCCAGTCAATCCACATTCACCTTATGTAGTCTGCCAACCTGGTTTACCGTGGCATGTGAACCGGACGTACGATGAGCTCAAAGCAGAGCGGCCACCATCCAAGTTGGCCGATATATCTTGGATCACGAGCAATCTAAGTTCGTTTCCTGGTCATCAACTCCGGATGGCTTTTATGGAACGACTCAGGCAAAGCCAGTTAAACGTTGATATCTTTGGACGCGGTATCCGCTTCATTGGGGATAAATGGGACGGATTGGCACCTTATCGTTACGCCCTGGCTATAGAAAACAGCAGTAGTCGAGACTACTGGACTGAGAAGGTGGCTGACTGCTTCTTAGCATGGACCGTACCCATCTACTACGGATGCACAAACCTTGAAGATTATTTTCCACCCGGTGCCTTTGTTCGAATCGATATTAATGAACCCGACAAGGCCATCGAGATTATTAGTTCACTCATGTCAGACGATGATTGGCGCCGACGCCTGCCAGCCTTGAATGAGGCCCGGCAGCTCGTGCTGGATAGGTACCAGTTTTTCCCTTTGATGTGTGATCTGGTTGATCGACACTACGAGAATGAGCCGACTGCCATATTGGCATTGCGCAAGTATCAAGATTCCTTTGCACTAATCAAGCGGGTAAAACGTCGGATGTTGCGTTTTGTGGAGAACCTAAAACCGTGAAACCCTTGCTGACAATTGTCGTATGTACATACAATCGGGCCGACTTGCTTAAGATTTGCTTGGACTCGCTGGTTGCGCAAGAGCTTGACCAAGACTTTGAAGTAATTGTGGTTGACAACAATTCCAGCGACTACACGGCGGAAGTTGTTTTGGCGTTCACTCAAAAATCTAATTATTTCCGCTACATCTTTGAGCCACAACAGGGATTGAGTTATGCTCGTAATCGAGGTGCGGCAGAGGCCGGTGCCGATCTTGTCGCTTACATTGATGATGATGCGCGCGCTTGGCCCGATTGGGCTCAGTCGATTGTTGCTTTTTTTGAACAGCATTCGAAAGTTGCCGCTGTAGGCGGTCCTTATCTGTCTTACTGCACCGCAGCTATTCCAGATTGGTTTCCTCGCGAGTACGGAACATGGTCATTGGGTTCGAAATCGCGCGCCTTGGGCGAGGGGGAATGGATAAATGGCACGAATATGATCTATCGGCGTGATGTCTTATCAATGATGGGTGCGTTCGACACTTCTATCGGCATGAGGGGTGAAGAACTATCCTACGGCGAAGAAACCCATCTGCTACGCAGAATGAAAAGTGCTGGGCACCTTATTTATTACCACCCAGACATTGTCGTCGAACACGCCATCCTGCCGCACAAGTTGAGCCTTGGGTGGTTACTACAGTCCTGTTACGCAAATGGCTACGATGGCGTGCAGACCTTGGGCTACCAAGGCCGTTGGATGTTGTACCTCTCAAAAATGCCATTACACATGGGATTGGCTCTATTTCGCTTCATCTTTACATGCGAGCCTTTCATGAGGGCTCGTATTTACAGGGCTCTTGGACCGCTCTTGTGGCGTTTGGGCTTCCTGGCCCGCTTATGGGCCCATTAGAAGGACATATCAGTATGTGTGGAATATTAGGCATTCTGGCGCCTGTACCCGAGAATATATTCCGAATTGCGTTGGATACTCTCAGCCATCGTGGTCCTGATGATGCTGGGGTGTGGGGGGACGATGAGCGCATCACTTTGGGTCACCGCCGTCTAGCCATCTTAGACCTTACCCCACAAGGCCATCAACCTATGGCTGAAAGTACGGGGCGTTACACCATCGTGTTCAATGGTGAGATTTACAACTTTCTGGAAATTCGAGCCGAATTGGAGCAGTGCGGCGACCGATTTGTCTCTGGCAGCGATACTGAGGTTTTGCTTACCGGGTTCCGCCGCTGGGGCACAGGGGTATTTGAGAAGTGCAATGGAATGTGGGCACTGGCGATCTGGGATCGGCAGCAGCACGCACTGTTCATGAGTCGCGATCGATTCGGAAAAAAGCCACTGTTCTATGCACGAACACCTAGAGGCTTTGTGTTCGCCTCTGAAATGAAAGCAATCTATCCATTTCTCGACGACGTGAAGCCCGCTGCTCACTACGCTTGGGCTGCGGAAAATGTATTTGAATACGAGTCGACGGACAAAACCCTTATCGAGGGCATTAAAAGATTTCCGGCAGGGCATCATGGCTGGGTTCGGGAGGGCAATCTCACCCTAGACCGTTACTGGTGCACTTTGGATCATCTTGTCGAAGTCCCCTCTCGATACGAGGATCAGGTGGAGCGTTTCCGGGAATTATTCCTCGACGCCACAAGGATTAGGATGCGAGCAGATGTTCCCTTGGGCACTGCACTCAGCGGAGGATTAGACTCCAGCGCTACCATTTGTGCAATGGCCAACGTGGCATCCAAAGGTGGCTCCGGGCATGGCCAGCGCGCGGACTGGCAACATGCCTTTGTTGCCTCGTTTCCAGGTACGCCGATTGACGAGACCACTTATGCACGTACTGTAGTGCGCCATCTCGGGATTGATGCAACCTATATCGATATTGACCCCAGACAGGATGTCGAAAAGCTTGATGACATCATGTATCGGTTTGAAGAGCTTTATCTCACCAACCCTTTGCCTATGCTTCACTTGTATAAAGCTGTACGTCGACAAGGCACGATCGTCACACTAGATGGTCACGGAGCCGATGAGTTACTAGGCGGGTACAGGGGCAGTCTGTTCGAAGCCATGCCTGACGCCACTTGGTCTCAACGGTGGGATTTGTTGAAAGCCTATCGTGCCAGCTTTCCTGGTGGCAGCAAGGCCTTCGGTGAACGAAATTTTGGATATCCCGTCTTGGCGGCTTATGGTGCCTTCAGGCTCACCAAAGCGCGGTTGGGCCGGGGGAGACTCGCGCTTGATGCTAGTCATCCGGCTTATCGGCAACTCTCCAGTCTGTCAAAACATTTGTATGTACTCTTCCATGAAACGATTTTGCCCACCTTACTTAGAAATTACGATCGTTTCAGTATGGCCAACGGCGTCGAAATCCGCATGCCATTTATGGATCATCGGCTAGTTACCTACGCATTCTCGCTACCCCAGCACGCATTGGCGTCTAATGGTTACACCAAGCGAATCGTCAGGGATTCCCTTGCTTCCCTCATGCCATCTGAAATAGCTTACCGAACCAGCAAGATCGGCTTCGGTGCCCCTATGACTGAGTGGATACGTGGACCCCTGAAGCCATTTTTTGCTGACACGCTGGAATCTTCGGACTTCAGCGCATGCCCATTGATCAATGCGCCGAGGGTCCGTCAAAAGTTCAAGACAATTTGGGGCACCAACACATGCAGCTTCGCAGCCGGTGAACAAGCTTGGTCATCTGTGATGCCCTTCTTCTGGTGGAAGTCACTCAGTAAGTCGGTCAGACTGCCATGAAAAAGCCAACACCAGCGTTACCTCTTTTATTGCTACCCCTGGCGCTGTTGCCTATTGGCGTATGGGGATTTTCTGTGGGAAACAAAATATTGATCATGCTGGTCCTGCTGATTAGCGTGGCTTGGGACGGTCGCGCGATCATCATTGCTCCCTTACGTCGCTATTTCCTGGCTGGGCTTCTGGTATTGAGTATCCTCTACCTCGTGGCGTTATTCCAAGGCGTTAGCCAATGGTGGGCAGTGTTTGTTGATAGCCAATTTTGGTTGTATCTCTTATTCGCATGCCTTGCCATCCGCAGAACCGCTGCAACTATAAAATCCGAGCAGTTTCTATCAGCATTGTTGAGAGTTCAAAAAATAGCCTTATTCGTTGGGGTTATTGCGACAGGGCTACACACGCTATCAGGGAATACCATCTGGATGAATGAGTTGGGGAGGCTCAGGTATACAGGGACACTTGGTCCCTCTGGCACTGCCATCCATGCGATCACCATGTTATTGCCTTTTTTAGCGGTTGGTGTGCTATTAAAAAAAGGGAGCTATTTGTGGCTAGCCTCTGCTTGTATCGCGATTATCGCTCTAACTGGCACACGAATTGTGTTACTGGCCATGGTGGCAGCATGTCTGCCAATCATTGCTTCAATACCTGAACGTCGCACGCGTTGGTTAATTCTGGTATTTGTCGGCGCACTTGGACTGTTTGCTCTAAGCCTCGCGGTTGGGCGTTCGTTTTTCGAGGGCGTCTACGAAGTCGGGAGTTTTAATGACAACGGGCGATTCTATATCTGGGGTGTTTTCTTGGATGTAGCTATGCAGTCACCCTGGCTTGGATTAGGAGCTGGGTCTGCCAATGAATTTCTCGTAGACCAAGATACAAGCGTTGCTTTCTCTCAGATTCACAACGACTACCTTAGGATTTTTTTTATTTCCGGAGCTATCGGGCTCGCCATCTTTGCTTGGATAGGTTTGTCAATGTACCGCGCAAGCAGGATGCTCGAGCGGGGCTCTTCTTCCGCAGATAGATGTCTATCCGTCATTGCAAGAGCCTACATTGTGGCGTTCTTTATTATGATGGCTACCGATAACGTATTTATTTATCACTTCTATATCTATCCACTCATAATCGTGTTTATATACTCAGTCTCTCGCAAACCGAACAACACTCGCTTATCGGATCGCATTACGGCATCTAACTTGAATTCTTTGCTGCATCGGAGAGCGGGATGACGATTACAGTTCAAAGAACTGTCGCCATCGTGCAGCGAATCCTGCCGCACTATCGCGTACCGTTCTTCAATGCGCTCTGGCTAAGATTGGCTGCAGATAACATTAACCTACGGGTGATTTATGGGCAGGAGTACCCCGGCCACGTCCCGGTCACTGTTAAGGGCTCTTGGCCTTGGGCTGAATTTCGAGAATCAAGATACCTTCACATGGGGAAAATAGAATTAGTATGGCAGCCTTGTCTCGATCTACTACAGAACACAGATCTGCTGATTGTTGAGCAGGCCAACCGGTTGCTCGCCAATCATCTTTTACAAACGCTACGAGTTATAAGTCAGCGCCCGGCCTTTCTCGGTCTCTGGGGCCATGGACGCAACTTGCAGGCTCGCGAAAACCAAAGGGGATCCGAATGGCTCAAACGAAAGCTGATATCCAATTGCGACTGGTGGTTCGCCTACACGTCCTTAAGTGCCGGAGCCGTTAAGACTTGTGGATACCCGGTTGAGCGTATTACGTGTGTCAACAACACAATCGAGCCAAAGGATTTACGCAAATCGCTCTGTTTAAAAGCGCGGGACATTGTAGCCAGCAAAGTCTATGAGGCTCTAGCCATGAAAGGCAAGCATGTTGGCCTGTTCTGTGGTGGCATGTATGCCGACAAACAGTTACCATTCCTGATGCAAGCATGTCACGCAATACGTGACAAGGTTCCAGATTTCGAGATGATTTTTGTGGGCCACGGCCCGGATCAGCAAATCATTGAGCGGGCCTGCGCCCGGCACAACTGGATGCACTACGTTGGCGCCAAGTTCGGAATTGAGCGAGCCAAGTATTTCGCCGCCAGCCATGTCTTCATGATGCCAGGGCTTGTGGGATTAGCCATCATTGATGCCTTTGTTTCAGGGCTGCCGATGGTGACAACCGACATTCCCATACACAGCCCAGAGATTGCCTATTTAGAAAACGGCATAAATGGTGTAATGACCTCACACCGCATTGACTCATACGCAGATGGAGTCGTGTCGATCCTGTTGGATGAACAGTATCGTCACGCCCTGCGTCAGGGCTGCGCGGAAAGTGCAACACGTTACACTTTGGAGGCCATGGTCACTAACTTCACCACAGGCATCTTAGACTGCCTTCGCTTGGGGCGCCTGAATTGAAAATTCTGTTAGTTCACAATTTCTATGGGTCAGAGGCTCCATCCGGCGAGAACCAGGTATATGAAGTTGAGAGAGCCTTGTTGCGCACGCAAGGGCACGTAGTAGCCGAGTTCACGCGTCACAGTGACGAAATCCGTACGTTGGGTGTAAGGGGGGCGGTTCAGGGGGCACTGGCGACGCCTTGGAATCCATGGATGACCAATTCAATAAAAAGCGTAGTAAAGCGCTTTCAGCCTGATGTTGTGCATGTGCACAACACCTTTCCGCTGATTTCACCCGCCATCTTTAGGGCCATCGGCCATCGAGCTGCGCGTGTTCTTACTCTGCATAACTACCGCTTGTACTGCCCTGCCGCCATTCCCATGCGGGCTGGCAAGGTTTGTACCGAATGTCTTGACCGCCAAAGCGTATTGCCCGCCATACGGTACGGTTGTTACCGGGGTAGTCGTTTGGCGACGGCACCACTTGCGACGAGCGTCGCTTTTCATCGTCATCTAGGCACGTGGACGAAGCATGTCGATGCATACATAACGCTGACAGGTTTTCAATGTGAACGATTGGTGGAAGCCGGTCTGCCTGCCGAATTGGTGCACGTAAAACCCAACTTCTATCCCGGCGTTCCAACGGTTGTACCTTGGAAAGATCGTTTACCTAGTGTGGTTTTTGCTGGGCGCCTCACGCCAGAGAAAGGCATTCTCGCGCTGGTTCGAGCGTGGCTACAGTGGGGCGCTTCTGCACCGGAATTACGCATCGTCGGGGATGGGTATTTGCGTGACGAACTAGAGCGGATGGCAGCAACGGCACCAGACATACCAATTCGCTTTATAGGACAATTGTCAGGCACAGCGGCACAGGCGGAGATTGCCCGTGCTCGACTTCTGGTCTTGCCATCTGAGTGGTTTGAGGGATTTCCCATGGTGGTGCGCGAGGCATTTGCTTTTGGTACCCCGGCGGCAGTATCAAACATCGGCCCGCTGCCTTCCATTGTCCAAAGCGGTAAAAATGGCTTGGTATTTGAGCCTGCCAACCCAACGTCTTTGTTAAATACAGTAAGGGGGGCTTGGGAGGCTACGGGCCAAATAGAGCGCTTGGGCTCAGGCGCGCGCCAATCTTTTGAGGTGCATTACACCGAAGAGAAAAATTACAAGACGCTGATGTCTATTTACGAGCAGGCCATTGCGGTGAGCAAGCAGAGAAAAGAGATCTCCCAATGAATCTGCAGACTGAGGAAATAGTTGGCTATCAGGTGAACACACTCGGGATTCAAGACTGTGTATTGAATGTTATAGCTTGTATTAAAAGGCCGCGATCCACAGGGGCGACAGGGTTCTGCCGGTGGTTGGCCTGCCTGAATCCACACAGTTACGCTGTGTCACTGGATGATGCAGTGTTTTCTCAAGCACTACATGGTGCAGATTGGCTGGTGCCGGACGGTGCAGGCATTGTTCTCGCTTCAAGAATACTGGATGGGGAAATTCGCGAACGAGTGACAGGTAGCGATGTTTTTTATGGAGTACTGAATGAATTAAATCGTCTGAGCGAGTATAGCGTGTTCTTCCTTGGGGCCACCGAAGAAACGCTGGCTGAAATTCGGGTTCGAATGTCCAGGGATTACCCGAATGTGCAAGTAGCCGGAACGTATTCGCCTCCCTTTAAACCGGTTTATACAGATGAAGAGCTGGACAAGATGGTTGCGGTAATCAACGCTTCAACCGCAGACGTGTTGTGGGTGGGTATGACAGCCCCCAAGCAGGAAAAGTGGCTTCATGCCGTATCTCCCCGTTTGAATGTGAAGTTTGGCGCCGCGATAGGGGCAGTATTCGATTTCTACACAGGCAAGGTAAAACGATCGCATCCCTTATTCCAAAAAATAGGGTTGGAGTGGCTTCCTAGACTTGTGCAGCAGCCAAGGCGGCTTTGGAAACGCATGTTTGTATCTGCCCCGGTCTTTGTTTGGCATGTGCTCAGGGCCCGCATCAACAAGGCTGATAGTCGACATGGAGTTTGAATTCCCGAGTTGTAAATATTCGCCAAACCCATAACGAAGACTGGAAATTTAGGCAGCGGTTGAGGTTGTCACGATTTTTCAACACATCGTCAATGTCGTGCATGACCTCCCGAGTTCACCCGAGTTCGACAGTTAAATTTGTAAGTTGTTGATTCCTATAGGGGTGCGCTGCAAACGCTCCACTACAAAAGGGTCAACTGGGCGGAAAGGGTCGGCTTCTTGATCGTCAGTGCTTGCAAAATCTCCGTGTGTTCCTGATTAATGCTGGAGAGCGCGGCAATGGGCTCCAAATCATTGACCGTCACCACCTGGTGCTGAATGCGGCGCAACTTGTCGAGTGCGCGCTCTGGTGAAATTTTGGTCTCCCGGGTTCGACAGTTCAACCGCCCCTGCCACCCCAATATCCAATGAAATCAACGACATAAACCACAAAAATTCATTTTTTGTAATGGCGCGAATTGCGATTTTTTGCAGTTTGTAGCCATAAATTGTTGTGATACAGTAGTGGCGTGTTTATCAAACTCACCCGCCGCGGCCCCAATCGCTACGTTCAACTCGTTGAGGCGTACCGCGATGCCTCCACAGGCAAGCCCAAACAACGCACTGTTGCCTCTTTAGGGCGACTCGATCAACTCAACACCGAACTGCATTCAGTTATCGCTGGCTTGCAGCGCGTCACCGGTCAAACCCCTGCTGCGTCCACTGCACCCTTGGCACCACCAAGCTTGAGCTTTGATACCGCCCGTGACTTTGGCGATGTCTGGACGCTCACAGAGTTGTGGAATACCTTGGGCTTTGATGGTCTGCGCAAGGCATTTCGCCATACCCGCCACAGCATTGACGTTGAGGCCCTGATCCGGGTCATGGTGTTTAACCGCCTGTGTGACCCGGACTCCAAGCTGGGTGTGCTGCGCTGGCTTGAAACAGTGGCTTTGCCCGGTACGTCTTTGGAGTCCATTGACCATCAGCACTTGCTACGCGCCATGGATGCGATAGTTGAGCACAAGGCAGAAGTGGATAACGTGATGGCCAGTTTGCTGCGCCCCTTGGTCGATCAAGACCTGGCTATGGTGTTTTATGACATGACCACCATCCGGGCAGCCGGCCTGTCTGAGCAGAAGGGGGACTTGCGCCACTATGGCATGGCCAAAGTGGGTGTAGTCGAGCGCCAGGTCATGCTCGGTGTGGTGCAAACCGCTGAAGGTTTACCGCTATACCACGAGGTATTTGATGGCAACACGGCCGAGGTAACCACCATCAAGGGTGTGATTGAGAAGATCGTGGCGCGCTTTCCCATCAAACGCATCATTGCAGTGGCCGACCGAGGTTTACTCTCCAGCGACAACTTGGCCGATTTGCAGGAAATTGTTTTGCCTGGGGGCAACAAGCTCGAATTCATTCTGGCGGTGCCGGGCAGGCGCTATGGTGATTTTGTTGAATTGCTGGAACCGTTTCACACAGCGCGGTGCCTACCTGCCAAAGAAGAAGTTCTGGGCGAGACTGCCTGGAAAAATCTGCGCTTAATCATTGCGCATGATCCGCAGGTGTCGCTGCAAGCCGGTGCGATGCGTGACAAACGCATTGAAGAGTTGAAAAAGCAGGCCGACCAGTGGGTAGGCAAGCTCAATGATCAGGATGAGGGCAAGAAAAAGCCAGGGCGCAAACTCTCCGATGGTGAGTACGGTCAGCTATCGTAATGGTGTTCTTGGCTAATTTGATCAAGTAGCGTGATGGTCTTGAACGTAAGTTGTTGAAATTACAGGCTAATCACGTTGCGTGATGGCTATACGAACGTCCATCATCGTTTTTGGCCAAAATATGGTCAAAAACGATGATGTCCCAATGAAATCAAATACTTAGGCTCCTCGACAGGTTCCCCTCCACCGATTTTGAACATACACCCATCGATTTGGCTGAGCAAAAATGCCATCTTGACAAGCCAAAAAGTGGTGAGCAAGGGCTGGTGGTGATGGCCGCAGGCCATGTGGCGAAGCCCAAAAGACGTTCGTCAGAGGGGCCTTACGCATTGACCCTCATCTTGCGTGGACGTTGGAACATCAAATTGGGTGTTCACACTCACGATGGTGGTGCCAGGGCCAAGTTTTATCGCGAGGTGTGTGAAGCCCATCTGGCGCGCATTGTGAAGGTCGATCTCAAGAGTGATCTATTCACCTACGACATTGACGAGCGAGCGCTCAAGCACGCCAAGATGATGGACGGTAAATTGCTGTTGGTGACCAATGCGCCGGACTTTACGCCCGCTGAGGTGCTCAAGCGCTACAAGTCACTGGCTGACATTGAGCGCGGCTTTCGGGTGCTCAAGTCGGAGATCGAGATTGGGCCGATTTATCACCGCCTGCCTGATCGGATTCATGCCCATGCATCGATTTGTTTCATGGCGCTGATTGTGTACCGGGTGATGCGTAGCCGCCTACGTGACAGCCATACAAAGATTTCACCAGAGCGCGCACTCGACAAGTTGCGCCGCATTCAGCATCAGGTGGTGACGGTCAACGATTTGGAGCCCATTGCGGCGCTCTCCAGTATCAACAAAGAACACACGGAGATTTTGCAGGCACTGACGATCAAGAAACCCACACTTCCCGCCCAGTTGACCCTTTTGTAGTGGCGCGCTTGCAGCGTACCCCTATAGGAATCAACAACTTACAAAGTTAACTGTCGAACTCGGGTGGACATCGCTGCCAGAGCCATTTGACTCATGTATGGTGCAAATGTACACTACTGGCAAACACTCATAGGAGTTGAAATGCAAGCTGTTTTGATTCCACCTCAATTGCCATTGGGCATGATTAAGAGCTTCGGCCTCATTGGTGAGCAGTACGAAGTAGTGAAACCACTTCGCCCATTGGGTGACGGCGATTGGATGTACGAAATTAAGTTGGTAAAAACCGGCGAATTCGCTGAATACCGCATGACTCACATAAATGATGATCCGGTGGCCCACTGATGTTTGCAATCTCTTTTGACTTGACCGTCGCGGACACGGAGCGGAATCACCCAAAAGGTGTAGCTCAGGCATACGCTGAAATTGGAGCTATCCTTGGAGATCATGGTTTTCGCCGCATTCAGGGCAGTCTTTACGTGACTGAGAGCGAGGATATGGCCAAACTCTTTTTGGCTATCCAGATGTTACGCTCCAAGGTGTGGTTTCCGAAATCGGTACGCGATATACGCGCATTCAGAATTGAACAATGGTCGGACTTCACCGCTGTGGTGAAGGGCTAAGACGGAATGTTGGACCATGAACGACGAAGTTAAAACGAACAATCAACGGTTGCGCGAGCTGGTCGGGGGTGCGGGCATCAGCCAAGCCTTCGCACTGACACTTTTCAATCGTGGCCTTGGCCCTGCTGCCTACTCTGAAAGTGCTTGGAAAGGCTTCTTTTCAAGCCCTGACACGACGCGGTTTCGTCCTTTGAAGGATGACTTACTGGCGCACGCTGAAAAAGTTTTTGGAAAATTAAAACCTGATTAGTCCCCCAGGGCAATTGCATTTGAACGTGTGGCACACCTGGCCTTATCAAGTGACTGCCGTTTTGAAGAAACCCGCTTGTTCCCACGGCCAGATTTCCACACCATAGCGGTTTTGAATCCTTTTCACCATCACTATGGACAAGTCATCGGTCAACTCGTTGACGAAGTATGAACTGCGCAGGGCAAAGGGCTCCCGGCGCACAGCGTCTCGCTCATAGGTCAACCCTTCATGCTGCTCCATCAGGTTAGCCCGCTCCCGCAGCACGGCGCTTGAGTTAAACACCCAGTCAACAAAGTCGATCTCTTGCGCTGACCAGTCACACACCGGCGCGCGCAGGTAGTCGGTCGCCCACTCCGGGCCATTGCGGCTGCTGGCATGCCAGTACAGGTGTTCGCTAATCTTCGTGCGGCCGGTGAGCCCTTCTGCAATGTAGGGGTTGGCCGCAATGCCCCGGCGCACATAGGTGCAGGCACTCACAAAATCCCCCTCACGAAACGCAATTTGGCCCGCCTGGTACCAGTGCGCCGGTGAGTCTGCCGCTTCTTTCAGATAGCTCTTCATGGCACTTTGGGTGTCGCCGGTCATCATGCTGATGTCGCCCAGCAGCATGCGCACACCCAGGTTGTCCGCAGGGCACCAGGCCAACAGCTTTTTGGCCAGAGCTTTGGCCGCCTTGCCGTCACCCCGGTGCATCAACCCCAGCAGATAGCCGTGCGCAACGCGCAAGAAGGAGCGGTTGTCCACCTCCCCCCATGAAATCTGGCCTTTGAAGCCAGGTGGGATGAGGGCAGTAGCCTGCCGGTAGGCTTTTTCGCGCACGTCAGTCGACTCGTCGCGCATCTCAAGGCTCCAGAGCCGATTGGCGATGAAGTTTTGAATCTCCAACTGGCCCGGAAATTTGATCAGCAGCCTTTGGCCGCGCAGCAAGCCCTGTTTGTGGCTGATGCGGCCAGCTTCCAGGCTGTCGATCAACTCGTCAAGCTCCTCTTCTTCGGCCCAATCTCTGGAGAACGTGCCGCATTGAATGGGCTTGTTGGTCTCGGCATCAATATGTTCATTTACCGAAAAACTAAGTTGGGTCGTCATGGCTGGTTTCCTTGGTTGACGGCGTGGTTGTGAACACCCGGCCTTGGGATGCGATATACCGGCGAATGTCAGGTGCCATGTGTTCTGGCACCAGCATCACGGCAAGCTCCATCGCATCGTATGAATTCATACAAGCCTACGCACCGCAGTAACCACCTCGCTTCACATCTACTATTTGTCTGAAAAAACTGCTATATTTCAGACAAATAGAATCTTGTAGCCTACACTCCATGCCCCGAGCTGCCTCACCCCAAAGCGTTGACTCACAAATTGCACGCCAAGTGCAACAGAGTCACCCTGGCACGGTGTTTACCCCCGATGCCTTTGCATTGATGGGCAGCCGCGCTTCGATTGACAAGGCACTACAACGGTTGGTGGCACGCGGCGAGTTGCGGCGACTGTCGCGTGGGCTGTATGACAAGCCGCGAAATGACGATTTTTTGGGCCTGTTATGGCCGTCAGTGGATGCAGTGGTTCAGGCGCTCGCAGGCAAGGACAAGCTGCGAATCCAGCCAGCGGGTGTGTACGCAGCCAATATGCTGGGACTATCAGAGCAAGTGCCCGCCAAAGTTGTGCTGCTCACCGACGGCATCAGTCGCACGGTCAAGGCTGGCCCCATGAAAATCAGTTTCAAGCGCACGACGCCGCGCCAGATGGCAGCCGCCGGGCGGCTGAGTGGGCTGCTTATTCAGGCTTTCAAGAGTTTGGGTGCGCCACACATTACTCCGGCACGCATTGAGCGCCTGCGTCAGCAGGTACCCGCTGCAGAGCGGGCCCAGGTGCTACAGGATATTGCGCTTGCGCCTGCCTGGATGCGCCAATTTTTGCGTGAAGTAGCAAGGCAAGAACCATGACACTGGCAACCAAGTTTCTATCTCTCTCACCCGAGCGGCGCGGGCTTGTGTTTGAGCAGGCTGCCGCGGGGTTGGCTGGCCACGCTGTGATTCTGGAGAAGGATTTCTGGGTGTCGTGGTTGCTGGGCTTGTTGTTCGCGCAGCCGGAGCTGGCACCATTTTTGGTGTTCAAGGGTGGCACGTCGTTGTCCAAGGTTTTTGGGGTGATTGACCGGTTCTCGGAGGACATTGACCTGTGCCTGGTGCCGGAGTTTGTGGGCGCCGATGCATTGGGTTTTGATGCCCTGACAAGCCGTGTGAAGCGCGATGCCGCCGTGCTGGCGATGCAGCACCTGTGTGCCGACAAGGTGCAGCAGGTGCTTTTACCTTTGCTGGAGGGTGCGATCATCGACACATTGGGCACCGCGCCTGCAGGCAAATGGCTGCATTACGAGCTGGATGTGGATGCCAAGTCACCTATTCTGTACTTTCGCTATCCATCGTCGCAGGGTCATGGCATTGACTACGTGCGCCGCGAAGTCAAACTGGAGATGGGTACGCTAACCGACCAACAACCCACCGGGCGCTACCCCATTGCGCCGATGGTGGCCAGTGTGTTTGTGCCGCTTTTTAGCGACTGGCAATGTGAAGTGGTGGCGTTGGAGTTGCAGCGCACTTTTTGGGAGAAAGCGACCATACTGCATGCGGAGTACCACCGGCCACATGATTCACCCACACCAGACCGGTATGCACGGCACTATTTCGACATGGTCAGGTTGTTGGCGCACGCCGATGCACAGCAATTTCTAGCGGACCAGGCGCAATGCGAGCGCGTTGTAGACTGGAAAAGCCGCGTGTTTGCCCGAGGCTGGGCGCGTTACGATCTGGCCCGTCATGGCACGTTCCGGCTGGTACCGCCTGCGGCACGGCAGGCTGATTTGGCGCGCGATTACGCGACGATGCGACCCATGTTCATGACGGAGCCACCAAGCTTTTACGTGTTGCTGCAAGAACTACAGAACGCTGAAAACGCCATCAATGCGTAGTTTTTGGTAAATTTGTAGCATTTTCTATCCCGTCCGCTCATCTTGACCGGGTAAATCCTGCCCCTTCCCATGGCCAGATTTCCACGCCATAGCGGTTTTGAATTTCATCAATCACCGCCGTATGGCGCAACCAATGCGCCGACGCCGTCAGATCGTGATCGAAGGGATTTTGTGGTTTTTGGCATTTTTAGCCAAGACTACGTCCAGCGTAACCATTCCTTTTGCCTTTGCTTCCATCGCACAAGCCAAGTGCAGTGCGTCACCTGCACGCAATCCTGTTGCGGACTGCATGGTCAGAACAGCTGCTTTGTGAAACGTCATTGTTTCCACTGGTAATAGTTGCAAGTCGTTCGCACAAACGCGCTCAAACTGCATCCAAGCTGCTTGGGCTTGCTCTTTGGTTAATTGCCCAGTACGTTGCTTGAGTCCCATTGCGCTTGCAAATTCTGTGACGCACCAAGCTGCTGATGCCAGCTCGTCTGTGCAGCTTTCGTACCATCTGATTACATCAGTCGTCTGGGCTTCATTTGTGCAAAGTGCGACCAGAACGCTGGTGTCGACGTACAACATCAATATCGCGCCTCACTGCGGAGCATTTCCATGACAGAGGTGCCCATTGGAAGCCCTTCGCGCTTCTGCTGCAGCTCCTTGGCAAACGCTTTGCGACTCCATTGCACAGGGCGAAGATTTAATGCGCCATCCACGCCTAAATGGGCCTCCAATTGGTCGCCTTCTTTAATTCCAATTTGCCGCACGTAGTCCGCAGGAATGCGCACAGCTAGGCTGTTTCCCCATTTCGCGATTTGTAAGTTCACCATGGTATTTTGGATATACGAAAATGTTTCTACATTTTAGGTCGATGGTGACTTCAATTCAAGTGTTCAGTGAAAATTTGGTAAGCGCTCCACCAACCCCAGAGAGTCAACCCGGGTTCGACAGTTCAACCGCGCTTGCCACCCCAATACCGTAAGCGTCTAGCCGCGGCATCTTGAGTAGGCGCTGATTGGCTGAGAACTTCAAATGGTTGCGGCATGCGCCCGAGCAGATGCCTCCATAGCTGGGGTGGCCATGCAGGCCAGCTCTGCCAAGAAGTGACGTGCCGTGACGGCTGCGAACTTTGAGCTGCGTGAACTGCATGCCGATGATGGCTGTTCAGCGTTAAGCCTGGGTGCGCCTAATGGATCATCTCGGATGATCCCATGTGATCCCGGCGTGGTTGGGAGAGAGTTGACAGTTGCGTCAAGTGTCACCATAATCCGATCACCACTCATCCCTTGCGGTGTCATTCAGTTGGCTCCCGCTTGGGACGAAAAAGCCGCTCTCTGGGCGGCTTTTTCACATCTGAAAAAAATATTCCGAAGCGTTTATCGAACAAGCCGTGGTCAAGCTGCTTTCGTGCGGCAAGCGCACCGTGCGCGAAGTCGCGCTGGAGCTCAACGTCAGCTACCACACGGCCAAAAACTGGCTAGAAAGAAAACCTCCAGGCATGGCTGCCATGCGCGCGGGGCAGACAGCACCCGGTGCTTCGGCGCTGGTATTGCTGCCTGAGTCACGCAAGCAATCCATCCCATTCTGTTGTGTGCCGATGGCTGAATGCTACGGGGTAGCCGAATACTTACAACTCGGGCTGTCACAGCCAATGACGGCATCGAAATTGCCTTTATGGCGATAAAAGTTATACTAAAATACGACTTTTTTTGGAGTAAGCCATGCTCAATGCCTCTCTTCGCCGATCTGGCGGATCGCTCATCATGACGATCCCACCGTCGTATGTGGAACAGAATCACCTTGATGCCGGATCTCGCGTGTTTGTCGAGATAAACGGGGCGGAACTCAAAGTCAAGCCAGGTCGCCAGCGTCGCCAGCTTTCGGAATTGTTGGCGGCAACGCCAGAGAACTTAGTTCGAGTGGCCGATTGGGATGAAATGCCAGCCCTTGGGGCCGAGCTTTGATACCTGAGCGGGGCGACATTCTCCATCTTCAATTTGATCCAGCCTCTGGGAGGGAGATGCTGGGCAAGCACTTTTGCCTGGTAGTTTCCCCTCGCTCTTTTAACGCCCGTTTTCGGTTGGCGATGGTGTGCCCCATTTCAGGTGGCGCGTCTGAGATCGCGCGAAATAGTGGGTTCCTGGTTTCTCTGATGGGGTATGGCTTGCGTACCGATGGCGCAGTGCACGCACATCAACTCAAATCATTAGACTGGACGGCAAGACAGGCTTCCTTGGTTGAAAAAGTCCCGGATGTCGTCCTGCAAGAGGTGCTGGAATGCTTGGTCGCCATTTTTGAGGACGAGTAGGCCGCAGCTGCGATGTACAGCGTGTTGGTCGCGCTCAAGCTGTGGGAGATCAATGGTGCAGGTTGACGACTACGTGTACGCCGTGCCATTCGTTGAAACCGACTCGGAAATCTTTCTTGAAGCCATCATCCCCAGCCGCAAGGCAACCCGGCAATACAGGAGTAACGCATGAAAAAAGTCATCAAGTTCGATGAGGAAGAGCTAGAGATACTGCAGGCATGGGAGGCTGGCACGCTCAAACATTTGCAGGCAGTTTGTTGCATAAATTTGTCAGTGGGCATCTTCCCTTGCAGCGCTGCGCGAGGTGTCCGCTCTGATCCACCGACCTTGACCCGGCAGCCGATGATCCTGACCCTATTGAGGCAAGCTTGCTGGAGTTTGAAACTGCTGCAACAACTGAGCTGACTGACCGAAGTTCTTGACAATCCTTTTGCCTTACATCATAGTAAGGCAAAAGGATTTAACCATGTCAACCGCAACTCTTACATCCAAAGGCCAGATCACTATTCCTGTGGAGGTCCGCAATGACCTCAAGGTTGATGTTGGCGATAGGGTCGAGTTTGTTCAGATCGCCCCAGGCCGCTATGAATTCGTTGCGGCCACCAACGAAGTAACCGTGCTCAAGGGGATGTTTGGCCCGGCCAAGAAAACCGTTTCTATTGAGTCCATGAATGCGGCCATCGCGCTACGCGGGGCGGCAGCACGATGATCGGCCTCGACACGAATGTCCTGGTGCGCTACATCATGCAAGACGATTCCAAAAATTCGCCAAAGGCGAACAAGTTGATTGAATCTTTGGACGGTGACAACCCCGGATACATCACCATGGTGTCTGTCATCGAGTTGTACTGGGTGCTGACCTCCTGCTACGAGTTGACAGCTGAGCAGGTTGGGCAAGCGCTGGAGGCAATACTTCGCACCAAACCATTTTTGGTAGAGCGCGCGGATCAGGTAATGCGTGCTCTGCGGGTGTTTGGTGAAGGTAAGGCCGACTTTGCAGACTGTTTGATCGAAAGGTCTGCATCGGGTGCTGGTTGCACCCAGACCATGACTTTTGATGTCGGCGCATCCAAGCACGCTGGCATGACCTTAATTGCCTGAAAATGGCTAAACCAATCAATAAGGCGATGGATGCAGAGATGGTTAGCGTATCCCGGATTCAAGCATGGGCGAACTACTCTGTTGGCTTGCTGGGCAACAGAACAATGCGTTCTATCAGAAGACAGGTTGCAGTGACGCCGAAAGTTGTATATACTTCATATATGCATAGTGAGGTACCATGATGAGAGTTGCAAGTGAAAACCTGCTGGTGAAATTTCGCTCCAAGGACACACAATTTGGTGTGACCCGTGGAACGGTTAAGGCGCTGGCCAAAGAGTTGGATGTGAACGAAACACAGGTTATTCACATGGCGTTGTCAAAGTTCGCAACTGATGTTTTGCCAGCCTACGCACCTGATGATGGTCCGTTGACCGCAAAGCAAGTCCAAGCATTGCGCAAGGATGTGACCAAACACATGCCGAAGGGCAAAGTGGTCTCAAGAGAGACATTGTTTGCATGAGTCAAAACTGGAAACTCCCCGCACCCGGCGACATCGTTTGGTGTTTGTTTCCAGAAGTTCCAGATATTGAGCCAGGACCCAAGCCCCGGCCAGCACTTGTCATGAGTGTTGAACGTCGGGTTGATGGTGATCTGGTCAGTGTGGTGTATGGGACATCCCAGAATCTGGTGCGACTAAAAACTGGTGAAGTGGCAATCACCCGAGCCAAACATCCAGCGGCCTATGCGCTCGCTGGATTTG
>MESI01000036.1 GCA_001770935.1 Burkholderiales bacterium RIFCSPLOWO2_12_FULL_61_40
TCGAAGAATTCAACGCATCACCTGTCGTCTTCCGTTGGAACAAGTTCGACCTTGGTGTGGCTTGATATGTAACATCATTAATGAAACGAACTACTAGAGGCCTGTTTGGATAAAATTTTTCATGAAAATGGCGCCACTGAGGTAACTTGGTACCATCGACCAGCATGTCTGCTGCCAGTCATTGAGGCGAAAGCCTGACTTTCAGCCTTAAGTGGCGAAATCACCAATTAAGCGCCATAATAAGAGCCAATTAAGGAGCCAACTATGGAAGCCATTTATGCCGATGTGATGATCAGCATGTCCGAGTTCAAAAAGAACCCGGCAGCTGTCTTGCGCGAAGCCAAGCGCCGCCCGGTGGCCGTGCTGAACCACAACAAGGCGGCGTTTTACATGATCGAGCCCGCCTTGTTTGAGGCCATGCTGGAAGAGCTGTCTGACCAGGAACTGGGCCGCACCGTGCTGGCGCGCATGGGGGAGCGGGCGCAGGCGATTGAGGTGGACATAGATGCCATCTAAGGCAACGCAACCGGCAAGCAAACACAAGTACCGGTTGCAGTTTGTCCCCAGCGCCTGGGCGGAGTGGCAAAAACTGGATGGATCGGTCAAGGAGCCGCTGCGCAAATTGCTCAAGAAGCGGCTGGACAACCCCCATGTGCCCGGCGCAGCGCTGCACGGGGCGCTGGTGGGGCACTACAAGATCAAACTCAACAAGCAAGGCTACCGGCTGGTCTATGGCGTGCAGGACGATGTGCTGATCGTCATGGTGATGGCGGTCGACAAGCTCGAGGACAGCGTGGTCTACCAGTCGGCCATGCAAAGGGTTTCAGAAAAGATGGCAGAGCTGGCCAAGGCTGTGCATACGCGTTTGAAGTCGTGAAGACCGGCAACAATCTCCCCATCAACCTGCACGATCTGCTGCGCCAGCGCACGGTGGAGGGCGAGCGCATTGAATACAAGGCGGGCTGGAACCCGGACGCCATCATCCGCACGCTGTGCGCGTTTGCCAACGACTTTGAAAACCTGGGTGGTGGTTATGTCGTCATTGGCCAGGATTGCGATGCCAACGGCCAGCCCATTTTTCCGCCCACCGGTTTGGCCACCAAGCAGCTCGACAAAATTCAGCAGGAGCTGTTGGCAGCGTGCCAGCTGATACAGCCGCCCTACTTTCCGGCGCTGAGCGTGGAGGTGGTGGAGGGCCGCAACCTGCTGGTGCTGTGGGCACCGGGCGGGCAAAACCGGCCTTACAAAGCGCCGGAAGCGGTAACGGCCAAACACAAGGTGTGGCACCCTTACATTCGCCGGTACAGCAGCACCGTGCAGGCCAAGGGCGAGGCAGAGCAGGAGCTGCTGAGCCTGACCGCCAAGGTGCCGTTTGATGACCGGTTCCACCAGACTGCCGGGGTGGGTGCGCTATCCAAACCCTTGATGCAGGCTTTTTTACTGGAAGTGGGCAGTGCGCTGGCCGAAGATGCTGCGGGCTTGTCGGCTGAGGCTTTGGGGCGGCAGATGAATGTGGTGGGCGGGCCTACCGAATCGCCCTGGCCCAAGAACGTGGGGCTGCTGTTTTTTAGCGACGCGCCCACGCAGTTTTTCCCTGGTGCGCAGATTGATGTGGTGGACTTCCCCCAGGGCACGGGTGGCGATGTGTTGGGCGAGAAGTCTTTCATGGGGCCACTGGCGCGCATGACGCGCGAGGCGCTGGACTACATTCAGCGCAATTTCTTGCATGAAACGGTGATCAAACACCCGCAACAGGCCGAGGCCACACGGGTCTGGAACTTTCCCTTTGCTGCAGTGGAAGAGGCTTTGGTCAATGCTGTGTACCACCGCAATTACGAAAGCCTGGACCCCATTGAGGTGCGCATTACACCCGATGAACTGGCAATTTTGAGTTACCCGGGGCCGGACCGTTCAGTGCGGCTTGAGGACCTACGGGCCGGGAGAGCCGTCAGCCGACGCTACCGCAACCGGCGTATTGGCGAGTTTTTGAAAGAGCTCAAGCTGACCGAAGGCCGCGCCACCGGCATACCGAAAATTTTGAAGGTCATGGCAGCCAATGGATCCCCCAGACCGGTGTTTGAAACCGATGAAGAACGCCTGACCTTTGTGGTGCGGCTGCCTATACACCCACTAGCCAAACGCCCCGCCGGGGAAGTTACCGGGGAAGTTACCGGGGAAGTTACCGGGGAAGTTACCGGGGAAGTGCAACGTCTGATGCGAACCTTGAATGGCGAGATGTCACGCCAGCAAATGCAAGAGGCGCTGACCCTCAAGCACGAAGACCATTTCCGCAATGCTTACCTGAGTCCTGCATTGGCTTTGGGTGTGGTGGAGATGACTCTGCCGGATAAACCCCGTAGCAGCAAACAGCGCTATCGCCTTAGCGCCAAAGGCCAGCAATGGCTGACCAGCCGCACGCTATCCAATTCATAGCTGCTTGCGCAGTATCTACGCGGGCTACAGGCCTATTTGACTAAAATTTCCCGTGCCGCCCGGCGCCTGCGATAAAACGCGCGGCTCCTTCCAGCCCTTCGGCAATACAGGCCTTGCCGCGCTGCCACTCCTGGTGCAGGGCGTGGGGCAGGTCCAGGTCCCACTGGGCGTAGGCGCTGGCGCGGTCGGCCAGCAGGGTGGACTGCGGGAAGGCGGCCAACTGCTGGGCCAAAGCCAGCGCTGCGGATAAGGCCTCTCCGGTGGGCACGACGCGGTTGCACAGGCCCATGTGCAGCGCCTCGGCGGCTTCCACCTTGCGGCCAGTCAAGATCAAATCCATGGCGTGGCCCATGCCGATCAGCCGGGGCAGGCGCACGGTGCCGCCGTCAATCAGCGGCACACCAAAACGACGGCAGTAGACGCCAAAGTAGGCGTCGGCCTCCATCACCCGCAGATCGCACCACAGGGCCAGCTCCATGCCACCGGCCACTGCGGCGCCGCTGATGGATGCAACCACGGGTTTGGACAGCAGCAGCCGTGATGGCCCCATGGGGCCCGGTGGGTTGGGGTCTTCTGGCGCGAACTCCAGCGCGGCAAACGGGTCGACGCCGGTGTGGACCTCCTGTGCCAGGCGGGCACCGGCCTGCAAATCCCAGCCTGCACAAAAGTGTCCATGCGCGCCGTGGAACACCGCCACGCGCGCCTGCGGGTCTGCATCAAAGGCGACAAAGGCCGCGTGCAACTGGCGTGCGGTGTCGGCATCCACCGCATTGCGCACCTCGGCGCGCTCCAGCGTCACCACGGTGACGGGGCCGTCCTGGGAAATATGGATGGTGTTTGTCATAACTCACATGATGGCGCATTTCCGTCTATCGGTATCACCTGTCGCCTGCCCGACAGGGCGTCGGTACAAACCCTGTCCGGCTTTGCGGCGATAGCCGCTATAAACGTTGAACAATCAAACAGGAGACACTGTGCAGTTCCTTCAATTGCTGATCAGCGGCATCGCACAGGGGTGCATTTACGGGCTGATTGCGCTGGGCTTTGTGCTCATTTACAAGGCGACCGAGACCGTCAGCTTCGCCCAGGGCGAGCTGATGATGCTGGGGGCCTTTGGCGGCCTGGTGGGCATGACCCTGCTGGGCTTTCCCTACTGGCTGGCCACCCTGTGCGCCATCGCGGGCATGGCGCTGTTTGGTGTGGTGCTGGAGCGCTTGGTGATTCGGCCCATTCTGGGACAGCCTGCGTTTTCCATCGTGATGCTGACCATCGGCATTGGTTATGTGGCGCGCGGCCTGATCACCATGGTGCCCGGCATCGGCACCGACACGCTGGCGCTGCCGGTGCCTTACAAGGACGAGATCTGGAAGTTCGGCGGCAATGAATTCGGCGTGGGTGCGCTGATTTTGAACGTCGAGCACATGGTGGTGATTGGCGCCACTGGCGTGCTGTGCGTGCTGCTGTTTGCCTTGTTCCGCTACAGCAAGCTGGGCATTGCCATGCAGGCCGCATCACAAAACCAGTTGGCGGCCTACTACATGGGCATTCCGGTGCAGCGGCTCAACGGCATTGCCTGGGGCCTGGCCGCAGCGGTGGCCGCCGTGGCGGGCCTGCTGCTGGCGCCCATTACCTTTGTGCACGCCAACATGGGCTTCATCGGCCTGAAGGCGTTTCCTGCCGCCGTGGTCGGTGGCTTTGGCAGCCTGCCCGGCGCGATTGTGGGCGGGCTGGTGATTGGCATGGTGGAGTCGTTCTCGGGCTTTTACCTGCCCGATGGCGTCAAGGACACGGCCGCGTATGGGGTGGTGCTGGTCATGCTGATGGTCAAACCCAACGGGCTGTTTGGCGAAAAACTGCGTAAGAAGGTCTAAAACTTTGCGGGACAGATCTTTAGCTCTGTCCCCAACACATCAAGATGCGATTCATATTCAAGACCGATTACGGGCAAGACATCAAGCTTGCCAAACATGGCGGCCATGTATTTTGGTACGCCGCCCTGCTGGTGCTACTAGTGGTGGCACCCTGGCTGTTTGCCGAGTACTGGCTGGCACAGCTCACCTTCGTGCTGATTTACGCCATTGCGGGTCTGGGGCTGATGCTGCTGGCGGGCTTTACCGGCCTGTTTTCCCTGGGCCATGCTGCCTTTCTGGGGGTGGGGGCTTACGCCCATACAGTGTTGACCAACGCGGGGCTGCCCTTCCCCCTCGCACTGGCTTGCGCGGCCGGTTTGTCGGCGGCGGTGGGCCTGGTCGTGGGCCTGCCGGCCTTGCGCGTCAAGGGCATCTACCTGGGCATGGCAACCCTGTCGTTTGGCTTTATCGTCGAGGAGATATTGGCGCGCTGGGAGTCGGTAACCGGGGGCAATGCCGGCATCCACATCAAGAAGCCGGATATGTTTGGCTGGGTGCTGGAAACGGGCGACCAGTTTTACTGGCTGTGCCTGGTGATCACCGTGGCGGCCACACTGGGCATTTTGAACCTGCTGCGCTCGCCCACCGGGCGGGCGTTTGTGGCGATCCGGGACTCCGAGATTTCCGCGCAAAGCATGGGCATCCATCTGGCGTATTACAAGACGCTGTCGTTTGCGCTGTCGGCGGCTTTGGCGGGGATTGCGGGCGCGCTGTACGCCCACAAGCTGCAGTTCATCTCGCCCGACCAGTTCAGCCTGCTGCAGTCGGTGGACTTGCTCTTGATGATTGTGATTGGCGGCGTGGGTTCGGTACATGGCGCGTTTTTGGGCGCCATCTTCCTCATCAGCATGCCCCAGGCCATCTCCATGGTCAAAGATTACCTGCCCGACTCCGTAGGCCAGGCGCCGGGGCTGCAAAGCGTGGTCTACGGCGTGGTGGTGATTGCCTTTGTGCTGTTCGAGCCCATGGGTCTGTACGGGCGCTGGCTCAAAGTGCGTACCTACCTGCAGATGTTTCCGTTCTACCGCAAGGGCATGTTCAAGCGGCAGAAATCGTTCCAGAAATCAGATCGCTTGAAATGAAGCCTGAAATACTACTTTCTGCCAGCAACCTGAGTGTGCGTTTCGGCGGCGTGCTGGCCGTGAACAACGTGAGTTTTGATGTGCGCCAGGGCGAAGTGTTCACCCTGATTGGCCCCAACGGGGCGGGCAAAACCACGGTGTTCAACCTCATCAGCCGCATCTACACGCCCACCTCCGGCGAGATCGCCTACGCCGGCCCCGGCGGCGTGATCAAACTCACCGAGCAGCCGCCGCAAAACGTGGCCTCGCTGGGCATTGCGCGCACCGTCCAGAACATTGAACTGTTCGAACATGCGTCCGTGCTGCACAACCTTTTGATTGGCCGCCACACGCACCGCAAAACCGGGCTGTGGCAAGACCTGTTTTTCACCGCCAAGGCGCGTGAAACCGAGCTGCTGGCGCGCCAGAAGGCCGAAGAAGTGATTGAATTTTTGGGCCTGCAGCATTACCGCGATGCCTTTGTCGCGGGCCTGCCTTACGGCGTACGCAAGGTGGTGGAGATGGCGCGCGCCCTGTGCACCGAACCCAAGCTCTTGCTGCTGGACGAGCCTTCCTCCGGCCTGAACGTGGAAGAAACCGACGACATGGCCTTCTGGATTCAGGACATCAAAAATGAACTGGGGATTACCGTGCTGATGGTGGAACACGACATGAGCCTGGTCTCCAAAGTCTCCGACCGCGTGCTGGCCATGAACCAGGGCGAAGTGCTGGCCATGGGCACCCCGCGCGAAGTGCAAAACGACCCCGGTGTGGTGGAGGCCTACCTGGGATCGATTGACGACGTGTCTTCCCTGCGCAGAACCACATTGCCGCCCGGCGTCGCCAAGGAGCTTGCATGAGCACCTCGCCGCCCCCCATCAGCGACCTGCCCGTGCTCAAGCTGCTCAATGTGGAGAGTGCCTATGGCCCCATCAAGGCCATTCGCGGTGTGAGCCTGCAGGTGCGCCGTGGCGAAATCGCCACCGTGCTGGGCTCCAACGGCGCGGGCAAAACCACCATCCTCAAAACCATCTCCGGCATCATCGACCCGCGCAAGGGGTCGATCGAATTCAAGGGCGAGGACATCACCGCCAAAGACCCCGCCTTCATCGTGCAGCAGGGCCTGAGCCATGTGCCCGAGGGGCGCGAGGTGTTTCCCCTGCTCAGCGTGCATGACAACCTGGTGATGGGGGCCTACACCCGCAGCGACAAAGACGGCGTGGCCCGCGACATGGAGGCGGTGTACGGTTACTTTCCCATCCTGCGCGAACGCAGCAGCCAGGATGCGGGCCTGCTCTCGGGCGGACAGCAACAGATGCTGGCCATCTCCCGGGCGCTCATGGCCAGCCCTGATCTGATTCTGCTGGACGAACCCAGCCTGGGCCTCTCGCCCAAACTCACCAAGGAGATTTTCGAGATGGTGGTGCGCATCAACCGCGAGCGCGGCACCACCATTTTGCTGGTGGAGCAAAACGCCAACATGGCGCTCAATGCCTCGGACTACGGCTACGTGCTGGAAAACGGCCGCATCGTCATGGAAGACACCTGCGCCCATTTGCGCGAGAAGGACGACATCAAGGAGTTCTACCTCGGCATGAAGGAAGACGGCGTGCGCGGCGAGCGCCGCTGGAAAAAGAAAAAGACCTGGAGATAAAGAGAATGAACGCAGCGCCGAGCCGTCTCAAGCAAGTGAACGCCCCCTTGGGGGGCAGCGCAGTACGCGCAGCGACAAGCGTGGGGGCAGCATGACCCAACTCTGGGATCTTGCAAACATCCAGCCCAACAACACCATCGTGTTGCCGGGCGACACCATTCCAGCCCTGTTCTGGAACGCCGTTGAAAAACGCGGGCCAAACGTCTGGATGCGCCAGAAACACCTGGGCCTGTGGCGCAGCTGGACCTGGGACCAGACCTCCGAGGCAGTGCGCGAAATCGCCGGTGGGCTGATGGGCCTGGGCTTTGCCAAAGGCGAATGCACCTCCATTCTGGCCAACACCGTGGTCGAATGGGTGTGGGCCGATCTGGCCGTGTTGTCTTGTGGCGGGGTGTCCAACGGCATTTACCCGACCGACGCACCCAGCCAGGTGCAGTACCTGTGCGAAGACTCCGCTACCTGTGTGCTGTTTGTCGAAGACGACGAGCAATTGGACAAGGCCCTGGAAGTTCGCAGCCAATTACCCCTGCTGCGCAAGATCGTGGTGTTTGACATGGAAGGCCTACGCGGCCTGGACGACCCCGGCGTCATCAGTCTGGACGCCCTGCGCGCCTTGGGACGCAACTACCTGGCCCAGCACCCCCAGGAACTGCAGCAACGCGTGGCGGCCTGCAAACCCGAGGACTTGGCGATTTTGGTCTACACCTCGGGCACCACCGGCAAACCCAAGGGCGCCATGCACCTGCACCAAGGCCTGGTGTTCACCGTACGCGGCTACAACACCCTGGTGGCGCAAAACGACCAAGACGAGCGCATGTGTTTCTTGCCCCTGTGCCACATTGCCGAACGCGTGGGGGGTGAGTACTTTGCGCTGTACACGGGCGCCAAACTCAACTTTGTCGAGAACCCCGAGACCATTCCCGAGAATGTGCGGGAGATCGCGCCCACCGTGTTCACGGCCGTGCCCCGGGTGTGGGAAAAGTTCTACTCCGGCGTGATGATCTCGCTCAAGGAAGCGGGCACCCTCCAGCAGGCGGCCTACGGCTGGGGCATCGGGGTGGGCGCGGCCATTGCCGACTTGGTCTTGGCCGGTCAGCCCGTCAGCCCCTGGTTCAAGCTCCGGTTCACCCTGGCGCAGTGGCTGTGCCTGAACAATGTGCGCAAACTCATCGGCATCCACCGCGCGCGTTTTCTGGTGACCGGTGCGGCCCCCATATCGCCCGACCTGGTGCGCTGGTACCTGGCCCTGGGTGTGCCCATGCTGGAGGTCTGGGGCATGACGGAAACCTGTGGTGCTTCCACCGGTGTGCCGGCCAGCCGCATGAAACCCGGCTCCATCGGCCCGGCGGCCAGCTTCAACGAAGTACGGTTGGACCCGGCCACCGGCGAGATTCTGGTGCGCGGCAAAAACGTGTTTGCGGGTTACCTAAACCTGCCCGAAAAAACCGCGGAGGCCATCGATGCCGAGGGCTGGCTGCACACCGGCGACGTGGGCGTGGTGGACGCCGACGGTTTCTTTCGCATCACCGACCGCATGAAAGACATCATCATCACCGCCGGTGGCAAAAACGTCACCCCCAGCGAGCTGGAGAACGACCTGAAGTTCTCACCCTACATCACCGATGCCGTGGTCATTGGCGACAAGCGCCCCTACCTCACCGTGATCGTCATGATCGACCAGGAAAACGTGGAGAAGTTTGCGCAGGACCAGGATGTGCCCTTCAGCAACTATGCCTCCCTGACCCGCAGCGCCGAAGTGCAGGCCCTGATCCAGGCCGAACTGGAGCGGGTGAACAAAAAGTTTGCCCGGGTGGAACAGATCAAGAAGTTCTTCCTGCTGGAAAACCAGCTGACCGCCGAAGACGAAGAACTCACCCCCACCATGAAGCTCAAACGCAAACTGGTGGAACAAAAATACGCGGCCCAGATTGAGGCCATGTACCGTTGATTTGATGTGTTGATACTTTTACAAGGAGACCGACGATGAAACTGCGAACCGCCTTGGCTTTGGCCACACTCAGCCTCACGGCCACGCTGGCCAGCGCCCAACAGGGCATTTCCAAAGACGAAATCACCCTGGGCTCCATCCAGGACCTGTCCGGCCCGCTGGCGGGCTTTGGCAAGCAGGCCCGCATGGGCATGCAACTGGCCGTGGACGAAATCAACGAGCAAGGCGGCATCAACGGCCGCAAGATCAAGCTGCTGGTGGAAGACTCCGGCTACGACCCCAAAAAGGCCGTGCTGGCCGCGCAAAAACTGGTCAACCAGGACAAGATTTTCATGATGGTGGGCCACATTGGCACCGCGCAAAACATGGCCGCCATGCCGGTGCAATTTGAAAAGAACGTGATCAACTTCTTCCCCATCACGGCGGCCCGCGAAATGTACGAGCCCTTCCACAAGCTCAAATACTCCTTCGCCGCCACCTACTTTGACCAGATGCGCAACGCCGTGCCCAAACTGGTGAAAGAAAAAGGTGCCAAAAAAGTGTGCACTATTTACCAGGACGACGACTTTGGCCTGGAGGTGCTGCGCGGGGGTGAGGCAGGCCTGAAGACCCTGAACATGGAGTTTGCCGAGAAAACCTCCTTCAAACGCGGCGCCACCGACTTTTCTTCACAAGTGTCGAAAATGCAGTCCAGCGGCTGCGAGATGATCGTCATGGGCACCATCATCCGCGAAACCATTGGCACCATCGGCACCTCCCGCAAGCTGGGCTACAACCCGGTGTTCCTGGGCTCCAGCGCGGCCTACACCGACCTGATCCACAAGATCGGCGGCAAGGCCATGGACGGCCTGTACGCCACCATGACGGTGCAAAACCCCTACACCGACGAACAAAGCCAGCCCATCCGTTTTTGGGCCAACAAGTACAAAACCAAGTTCACCGATGAGCCCACCGTGTTCTCGGTGTATGGCTACAACATCATCAACACCTTTGCCAATGCCGCCACCAAGGCCGGCAAAAACCTGAGCACCGAGAGTTTCATCAAGGTGATGGACACCCTGAGCATTCCTCCCGACATTTTTGGCAGCGCTCCGGCCACCTTCTCTCCCACCAAGCGCCTGGGCAGCGACGCCTCGCGCCTGTCGCAAATTCAGGACGGCAAGTGGAAGGCCGTCTCCGACTACATGGGTGGCGGCGCCAAGAAGTAAGAGGGCTATGTCTGAATGGGCTGTTGCGATTTTTCTGTACCAGACAGAGGGTTGCAGAAAGCCGGTGCGCCGCAGGAACAGGGGGATTTGTTTGGTGAGGGGGATCCGTTCTGAGCCAGCTTGGCCAAAACGGTCATATCGATGGGAATCTTGTGGTTCCCATTTTTTTGAGCACCGAGTTATGACGGCAATTTGGTCCGGCGTGCGATGCAACTGTGGTTGAGCCCGGAAAATCTTATGACGCTAGTGTGGGAAAACGGCCTGGATCTTGCCGAAATCGTGCGATGCCAATTTGGGAAGCGATACGACGGAAGCGAGGCGCGCAACAACATGTTGCTAGAGGCTTATGGCGATGACATCACAGCCATGCTGCAGCAAGCCCGTCCGGCACAACAGGAGCCGGGGGATTTATTTGACGACGGGGAGCCGTTCTAAACCAGCTTGGCCAAAACGGTCATATCGATGGGGATCTTGTGGTTCCCATTTTTTTGAGCACCGAGTTATGACGGCAATTTGGTCCGGCGTGCGATGCAACTGTGGCTGAGTCCGGAAAATCTTATGACGCTAGTGTGGGAAAACGGCCTGGATCTTGCCGAAATCGTGCGATGCCAATTTGGGAAGCGATACGACGGAAGCGAGGCGCGCAACAACATGTTGCTAGAGGCTTATGGCGATGACATCACAGCCATGCTGCAGCAAGCCCGTCCGGCACAACAGGAGCCGGGGGATTTATTTGACGACGGGGAGCCGTTCTAAACCAGCTTGGCCAAAACGGTCATATCGATGGGGATCTTGTGGTTCCCATTTTTTTGAGCACCGAGTTATGACGGCAATTTGGTCCGGCGTGCGATGCAACTGTGGCTGAGTCCGGAAAATCTTATGACGCTAGTGTGGGAAAACGGCCTGGATCTTGCCGAAATCGTGCGATGCCAATTTGGGAAGCGATACGACGGAAGCGAGGCGCGCAACACTGGAGGAGAAGACGGAAGCGCTGGCGATGTCGCATGACACGTTTAGCCGCAATACGCGCAATCAACTGCGTCAGGTGTTCGATGCACTGCGTGAACTGACCATCCCACCCGATCCGCCGAAACGGCCCATCGGGTTTGTGACGCATGAGGACAAGAAGGACTCGCCCAAAGGGGCCAGCGCAGGGCGCGGCAAGAAGGCAACGTAGCCCAGCAAACCCAGCGGCTAAAAGAGAAGCCACCTGGAACCCCAGCTTTAGCAGCTAAGGGGTGGCAGGTGGCTTTTTTATTTCTTTATGAATAGAGAAACTGGCTGCTGGCCCTCTTAGATATTGAGCAGGCAGCTATGAGTTTTGAAGCAAGATGCCATCATTAATCCTTATTTTTTTTGCTGCATCTTGTCCAAAATATCGCTTACACCTGTTAACAATGCAGCAACCTCTTCCCTAGATGCACCAATGCGTGTGTCGAATTCAAACAAAGCAATGCCGTTGGAGACTTCGTTAAGTGCAGCGTTAAAAATCAAAAGCTCGTCCGCACTTACCTCGACTGTCGAGTTATCTTTTGTGTAGTCAATGATTTTCATGTAAGTTACCTCAGTGCATCAAAGTATGCACGGCCAGCCGTTGGTTGAAAGGCAGTTCCGCCATCTACAGCACGCGGGTTGCGAATAACAACCGTACCTGTTGATTCGCTCCAATAAGCCGATCGACCTCGACTTAGTTCACTGAAAGATGTTGGGTTGTTGACTACGTTTTCGATGTGGCCAGCAAACTGCTCGCGGGTTCGAATACCTAGCCCTTTGAATTCCCCAAGATCCAGTACATGCTTCTCAAATGCATGACCCCCAGCAATCTCTTTACCAACCAATTGCCCACGAAGAAGCGCTGCGTTTGAGAGGCTGCTGGCCTCAAGTGCACCCTTTGCAGCAAGAAATCATCATTCTTCATCCAAACCTTTCAGCCATTGCCGTATCCATGGGTGTCTGGCCAAGTCGGGCGCCATCGAGACCAAGGCGAGCATGAACTCTTCCCTCACTGCCAACAGCATTTCTTCAAGCTCTTGGACAAGCATCTCTTCGACCACAGGAGTAGGTTGCCAGTCGGTTCGACTAGTACACGTAGCCATATATTTGTCATTCGCAGGCTCCAGCACGATGGAGCGTTCAATGCCTTGTTCATAGAAGTCAAGATCGGCTGTCACACCCTCACTGACGGCACGAAGTGCAGATGGCAGTTGCTCCAAAAAGACCGGCAAATCGGTTTCTACGTCCACCGGCCAACGTTCCTGGCCAAATCCGGAAACCACGAATTCACCTCGCGGCCCAATTGCCCGACACACATCCATCAAGATAGAACGAACATCGTCCTCGTTTAGGTCGTAGGTACGGCTAGGAAAATCCGGCGTACCCTTGACGCGTAGTTCGATCTGCATAGATTCCGCTCCTATGGTCCTACGATGGGGTAAGCAGTACGAAGCCCATCACCCCTCGGTACGACAGTAGCCCATTCAGTTTTCACGATCGTACCGTCAGGTTTGATGACCTGACCCAGTCCCTGTGGAATGCGAACCGTGGCAGGGCCATCTACCTTAACCACGCTGAGAGCCTCCGCTGCCTTCTCATTGTTCAGCCATTGCCCTTGCGGATTCCCCGTGCCGTGCGCTCGATCCAAAAGGCGTTCAGTGTTCTTGGCGCCGGCACCATGCTCGCCAAAGGTATGACCAAACTGCTTAACGCTCTTCCAGTTGGCCGCTCCCTTTGCCGCTATCCCCAACATTCCCAACCCAAAGCTGGCAGCCGCCATTGTTTTGGTAACCCCATGGTCAATCCCGTAGCCCGCGTCGCTCATGGCCCGCGTCAGCACACTACCCCAGGCGGCGACATGCATCGCATAGGTGGGTTCATCAAACGCGATTCCGGTATAGAAACGAAATGCGTTGTGCATACCCACCAGATCGCCCTTGGCTACTGCCGCCTCCCACGCCCTATTGTTTGCAGTCAGTTGTTGACGCCCGAAGTCTGTTAACTGCCATGTGCCATTGGCACGCGAATAGTCGTGGACAGACTGCGTCCCCTGCCCAGGCAATCCCGCCACATGCTGTGCGGACACCGCATCTCCACGGCTATACCCTGCCCCCACATGGTCACTGTGAGCACCGATGTCGCCTGTATAGGTATTCGACACGGTCCCATTGCCCGTATCGCGAAACTGAGAACTGCTGCCCTCTCCGGTATTCGGATTGTGCCCCCAGTATTCATACCCAGTCGGATCTGTGTAAAACAACGGGTTGTTCAGAACATAGGAATAGCGATTGAAACTCTGTAGCTCATACGGATTTGGAATCGTCGGATCACTACTCATAAACCTGCCCATCAACGGGTCATAAATTCGCCCGTTCATATGGATGATCCCCATCTCGTCCAGATGCTCGTGCTCGGTATAGCCCCGGTCGGTGTTTTGCCCCACCAGCACGTCCAGCGCGTCCGTTTTCCCCGGCTCGCTGTTGATAAACCGGCGCTTGCCCCACGGGTCATAGGCCAGGCGCTCGGTCACCGCTCCGGCCTCATCGGTGATGGCCGATATGCTGCCCAGCTGGTCGTGGTGCAGATAGCTGGTGGTTGTTGCGGTCTGGGTTCCCGTGCGGCTGGTCACCAGCGCAAAGGTCACCCCTGCCGCTGTGAGGTAGTGCTTGTGCTCGGTGATGCCGTCGGCGCGCACTTCCTTCTCGTAGCTCAGGCCCAGGCTGTCTTCGCCGTTCAAGTACCAGGTGTTGCCCGCATGGTAGGCGCTGGTGCCGTTGCTGGTGAGGGTGACGTTTTGTTTGATGCGCTGGTGCTCGGGGCCGTAGACAAAGCTCAGCGTGCGGTCGGCCACCGTGTTGGTCGGGGCGTGGATGTCGAGCAAGGTGCCGAACTTGATCTCGTTGGGCATGTTGAAGCTGGTGTAGCTTTCCCAGCGCACGTTGTGTTTGTTGTGGTCCGTGTCCTGGCTGACCGTGTACCACAGGTTGCCGTTGCCCACCTTGAGCGTATTGACGCTTTGCGCTTCGGCTCTTGCATCGTCAAAGGCGTAGCTCAGGGTGCGGGTGCCCGTGAGGGCATGGGTGGCGCCGGGGGCGGTTTCCAGCGTGACGTTGGTCATGCGGTTGGGTCGCTGTGCGTCGTACCAGTAGCGTCCCACGTCGCTTTTGTAGGTGATGTTGCCGCGTGCGTCGTACATCACCTGGGTGGTGCTGGGCGGGCTCACGGCGCCACCCAGCAAGGTGGCGGTGCTCAGGCGGTTGAGGCTGTCGTAGCTGAAGCCCTCCTCGGTGTTCACACCGGGGGCGTGGTCGGTGCGTTTTGTCAGGTTGCCCAGTGCGTCATGGAGATAGTCTTGGCTGAGCACGTTGCCGCTGGCTTGGCCGTCGAGCGTGGCGCTTCGGCTGGTGAGGCGGTTGGTGTCCAGGGCGTAGGTGTTGACGGTGGTGACTTTGTTGCCGGTTTTGTACTGGGTGATTTGCCCTTGGGCGTTCATGGCCAGCACGGTGTGGCTCACGGTCTGGGCAAAGTCGTTGGTGCCGCCGCCCGTGACTGTTTTGAGGTAGCCCAGGGCGCTGTAGTCGTAGCGGGCCTGGTAGCCGGTGGGCCAGGTCTTGCTGGACACGCGCCCGGTGTTGGGGTCGAATGTTTCCGATACCACGGCTGGGTCGTTGGCGTTGTCCAGTGCGGTGGCGGTGCTGGTCAGGCGCCCCAGCGGGTCATAGGTATGGCTGCGCTTGTAGCCGTTGTTGGCTTTGGCTTCGCACAGTTTGCCTATGCCGTCTTTGCCGGGGCCGCTGCCTGTGCCGCAGGCGCTGCCATCAAACTTTTTGTCGTAGCTCCATTCGCTGGTGAGGTCGGGCTCCAGGCGCTTGGTCATGCGTCCGAGCATGTCGTATTCCATGGTGGTGCTCTGGTTCAGGCTGTCGCGCTGGCTAACCAGTTCGCCGTAAGCGTTGTAGCTGTAGGTCCATGAGCCCATGGCGGGGTCTTGCATGGCGTCTTTTTGGCCGCGCTGGTTGTAGTGCAAGGTGGTGACGGAGCCCGCGGCGTTGGTGCTGACCAGGTTGGCGTGGGCGTCGTAGCGGTAGACCACGGTGCTGCCCATGGCGTCGGTGACGCTGGCGACTTGGCCCTGGGCGTTCTTGACGGTGGTCTTGGTCTGGTTGTTGGCGTTGGTGACGGTGGTGCTCAGGGCGCTGTAGCTGAAGGTGGTGGTGGCGGTGTCGCCCGTGGCCTGGGTGTCGGGGTGGCTTTCGCTGAGGGTGCGTCCCAATTTGTCGTAGGTGTAGTTGCTCCATACCGGGGTGCCGCCGCTCAGGGCGTATGGCTTGGATTGGCGCTCCACCTGGCCCAGGGCGTTGTATTCGGTGTCTTGCACCAGGGTGGGAGCGGCGTCCGTGCCGTCAAAGCCCTGGGTTTGGGTGCGCACGACGCGGTTGAGGGTGTCGTAATACTGGCGTTGCTCGGGGGCGTTGGCGCCCAGGTTGACCGCCAGGCTTTGTTCTATCACGACCCAGATGACGGTGGATGGGCCCACCATGGCGGGGCAGTTGGCCCCGGCTTCGGTGCATAGCTTGTAGGCCCAGGTGGTGCGGGTGCCGTCGGCGCGGAGTTCCAGGGTCTTTCTGCCAAAGCCGTCGTATTCCCAATGGGTGCTGAGTTCGTTGGGGCCGGTGAGGCTCTTCAGCGTGCCGAACCTGGTGTCAAAGATTTTGGTTTCGCTTTGGTTCAGGGCGTTGGTGCTGGAGACGGGAAAGCGCCCGTCAGGCCCGAAGCTGCTGCTGGCCGTGCGTGGCGTGCTGGCGCTGTGGGTGGCCGGGGCGCTGGCGCCCGCGCAGGCGGTGCTGGTGGCGCTGGTTTTGTTGCCAAAGAGGTCGTGGCCGTAGCTGGTTTGCAGGCAGTCGTTGGGGTTGGTGGGCTCTATGGTTTCTTTGACCAGGAGTCCTTGCGCGTTGTATTCGAAGCTGCTGGTGCGGGTTTTGGTGTCGGCGTGGGCTGGCGCGGCAGCGCCCAGCAGGGTCAACAACAGCAACGACAGGGCCGGGGCGAGATACCGTGGCGTGGACTTGCTTACCAAGGGGGATGTTTGTGGCGTGTGGTTCATGGTCTTTTTTTCTCCCTGCTTTTCGTTCTTTTATGGCTGGACGCTGGTGACCGTGGCTTGCTTCAAACGCCCCAGGATCCAGTTAGCCGTGTCCGCAGGGTAGTACTCGTTAACCGTGGTTTTGCTGGCGCCGTCGCTGGTGCCCACCGTCATGGTGCTGACGTCACCGTAGAGTTGGCCGTTGGCTACCGGGTCCAGGCCGTAGTCGATGGTGCTGGTGACGCTGGGGTAGGCTGTGCCGTCCAGATCCCAACTTTCTTCCTGGCTAGTGGCGATATAGGGGAAGTAGCGGTTGTTGGTGGCTGTGGCGCAGGCATTCTTGATGGCGGTTTCGCTGTCGGCTTTATGGCAGTTAATCTGAACGATGCAAGCCGTTCCGTTCAGGGGGATCTTGCACAAAGGGGTGTTGGTGCTGCGCTTGAGGACGCCCGCGTTGCCAGAGCCGGCCAGGCGGGTTTCGCTCTTGGCGGGCATGCCCGTGAACGGGAAGTCCTGGCGGTATTCGGTGTAGCGCTCGATCCCGGTGGTCGCTTCCTGGCTTTTGATCCATCTAAAGCCCAACATGCCTCGGCCGGTGCCCAGCTCGGCCTTCAAGCCGCCGTAGCTGTAGTTGGTGGTGTTGACGCCGCCGACTCCGTTGCTGCTGGTGACGGAAGAGACAACATACAGCGGCGACTGAATGTCCAGCTTGGGATACACAGCAGCATTGGAATATGCATCTTTGGTGTAAACGGTGCTGTTCGTGATAGGGCTGAAATCGATTGACTTTGAAGTACCTTGACTGGGGATCATCGAAGCAAGAAGGTCGGAAACGTTAAAGTTAACATCGGACAACCTCAGCCGCCAGTTATATGAGGTATCGAGATTTTGAAGCAGCACCAACATATCCGTCTTGCCATCACCATTGAAATCACCGGAGAAGACTTGCGGGGCCAGCCCCGTATTGCCCCAGTTTCCCAAATTGATGTCACCCAATGCGGTCCCGTCTGACAACCTCAATCGCCAGTTATAGGAGGTGTCGGAGTTTTTCAAAAGCACCAACATATCCGTCTTGCCATCACCATTGAAATCA
>MESI01000037.1 GCA_001770935.1 Burkholderiales bacterium RIFCSPLOWO2_12_FULL_61_40
AACTTCTTGAACCGCCCGGTGCGGACCCGCATGCCGGGTGGTGTGGCAGGGGCGCAGTCAGTGATGGCTGTCCCCTATGCCGATTGGTAGCTGCTTGCGCATATTCTGCGGGGGCTGGAGGCCTATTCGTTCCGTTTTTACGATGGGCCACGCTAAATTGCAATAGTCCGCCAGCCGCTTGTCCTCCGTCACCACATCGTGCCCGATCAACAAGTACTTCCAAGGCTTGGCCCCTGTGGTGTGGGCATGGCTTGAGGCATTTTTGCACCACAAAGCGCCTGCTTCGGCCTTGGATTTGCATCATCCGCACCCAGTTCGTTAGGTGCCTTGGTCTCGCGCATCAGCAGATGGTGGGTGGTTTCCGCCACGAAGTCGGGCTGCTCCACGCCCAGCTTGTAAAACAACTGGAACTGCACTTTGGTGGGTTTGAACCACTTGCAGTAACTGGCGTTATTTGTTTTGAACTCAATATTCACTCCCTTGTTGATCGGCAGACAGTTGAGCTTGGTGGCCTCTTGAGTTTTTAGTTAAGACAGCATCCGATGGTAAATGCTTGCCTTATCTGGCGCTGCCTAAATCGTCTTGCGACACTGCCGCCAAACGGCGGGGTGTTGGTATTGCAAGTCGTTAAATGGGCGAATGGCCTGCCCTCTGTCGCTCAAACACCAATCCAGGAGACCGTGATCATCGGCACTTTTCAATTCTGTCATCAAGGCAGGTGCAGCTATTGCGCCGTTCAACAAAGCCCGCTCAACAATATCGGCAAGATGACGCAGGGTCTTGAGATAGCCAGCCGATAGGGCTTCGCGTCGATCCAGCTTGAGTACGTCAACCGTGGCGGCGCCTTTGGCCGACCAATCATTCAACTGCAAATCAAAACGCGCACTGATATTGCCCGTGACAGGATCAAAGTCAAGATGTTTCCAGGGGTCTTCACGCGTGGGGTCGATCAGCAGCGCCTGCTTGCCAGACATCGGAAATTTGTTGCCCTTGAACCGCCCGCACTCGGTGCAGCACAGAAGGAGGTTCGGCCATTCATACATGCGCTTGGGATAGACGGCTTTGGGGCGGAAATGCTCAATGTCGGCGCCGTGCGAGTCCAGGCAGTACATACAGCGCTGCCGTGGCCCCATCATGGTTTGTAGCGTGGTGACCACGGCTTTGAGTGGTTTGGTTTGCCTGGCGCTTTTCCAGTCGCGCTCAATGTTCAGATCACCACTTTTGTGTTTGCCATTGGCTGCCAATTGCCGTTTGCTCAAGTAGCTCTGAGCCACCTTGGGCAAGGCGGCACGCTTGATGCGCCGCATGGCTCACAGTTCCTCGTCAGTAACCGCGAACAGCTGGAGCTGTTTGGCCTTGGCCTGCTCATCCTTGCTGAGCTTGGCACCTGCACGCTCTTTGGCCATCAACTTGGAATATTCCGCACGCCCTTGCACAGCACGGGGAGAGCGTGTGTTTTGCAAACCAAACGCAGCCGTCAGCAAAATGGTGTCGGGTCTGGAGGTAATGACTGTGTTGTACTCTTGCTGCGTCAGCGCTCTAGGCTTTTCATCACCGCCTGGCTCAGGCAAGACAAATAAGCCGTTTTCATCCGCAGCTTGGCAAATGATGGGGCTGTGGGTCGTGACGAGGAACTGAATATTTGGGAAATGCTGCTTCAACCAGAAGCCAATTTCACGTTGCCATTCGGGGTGCAAGTGGGCATCAATTTCGTCAATCATGACCACACCGCCTTTGACGATCTTGAGCTTGCCGTCGGCATCTTTTTTTGCAAGACCCTCAATGCCATAAGCACTGATGAGGTGGCGGAGGATGTCAGCCATCAGAGCTAAAGCCGCCCGATAGCCATCGCTCATGTCGCTCCAGGCCAGTTGCAGGCCATGGCGATCCTTGAGCCACAAACCATCCGAATCCACACGGTCTACCGTGATCTGGTTGGGCATCAAGTCGTCACGCAGAATTTCAAGCAACAAGTCAAGGTGCGCGCTTTCAGTGGTCTTGCCTTCCAGTTTCTTGTGGCTCAGATTGCGTAACCACTGGTCTACCTCAAACAGCGAAGCGGCTTCCTGAAACATGGTGACGAATCGCTCTGTTGTGGCCCCGACCATTAAGCGCGTTGCCTCTGGAGAAGCGCCAAAAACACGCCGAAAGGGACCGTATCCACATGAGAACCAGCCGTGCGCATCGGTAGACCAAAGACCGCGTCGGGCTGTTTTCTGGGAATCAATGACTTCGGTAGTGGTTTCTTTACCTACATTCCTCAAAACAATCGTCGCCGGAAAATTCTTGTACGCGGTCTTTCCACCACCAGAAAAATCGTCAGCCCCTTTCTGGGGCGCAATCGTCAATTCAATTCGTCCTTCTTGCTCTGCGGCACCCTCACGAATCCAGCGATGGAAACTTGGCTGTAAGGCGCGAGCTGTATCTTTACCGGTCAGTGCTACAGCAATAGCTTTTAGCAAACTACTTTTTCCAGAGCCGTTGTCGCCGGTGAAAACTGTCCATCCCGCATAGCTTCCATCATGCCTGGCAAGGTCGAAGCTCAAGTCTTCAAAACCTCGAATATTTTTAAGCTCTATTTTGTTGACATACATAAAAACATCCGATCAAAGTAAATAAAAAGGGAAGTGGCGTTTTGATCATCACAACTTCATTTCTAGGGCAGATAGCTCCAGCCCATAAATATCTTGTGGCGATTGTCCCGCAATCCCCTGCAAGTTCGCATACATCCTTACCGTCGCGCCGATCACGGGCTCAATCTGCTTCTAGCGCTGCTTGACCTTTTAATTAGGGCGAATTTGCCCTAATTAAAAGCAGGGGTGCAGTCAGCAGTGAGTTTTGCAGGGGCGTGGCGGTGAGCAACACTTTAAAAGCATGGGCCAGCGCGTCTTTCAGGGCTTTGCCAATGACGTTGCTGGGTTTGCAGACGTTGCGCAGGCGATGGGCTTCGTCCATCACCACCAAGTCCCAGGGCACGCGGCGCAGGTCGTCGGCCTTTGTCTTTGCAAATTGGTAAGAGCAGATGAGCACGCGGCTGGCCTGCTCAAAGGGTTGCTTGTTGCCGCCTTTGACAAGCTCTTTGTAGCTTTTGGCCTCCAGGATCAGCGCTTGCAGGTTGAATTTGTCCTGCAATTCTTGGTGCCATTGCTTGCGCAAGTTCGCGGGGGTGATGATGAGAATGCGCCGCTTGCGCTCAGCCCAGCGTTGGGCGATGACCAAACCAGCTTCGATGGTCTTGCCCAAACCCACCTCGTCGGCCAGGATGACGCCCTTGGACAAGGGGCTTTGGAAGGCGAATAGGGCCGCTTCGACTTGGTGCGGATTCAGGTCCACCTGGGCATCGACAAAGGTGGATGCCAGCATGTCGGCGGAATCTGCACCCATACGCCGTGACAAAAGCCACGCTAGGTACTGGGACTGGTAAGTGGTGGAGGTTTGCGGCACGGGTTATTCTTTCCTCGGGGATTATGGCCTTAGCCACCGCTTCAAAATGGTCTGCCAGCGCCCGGCGCGCGGACATAAAGCATTCCTGGGCTTGTAAGAAACAGCCCAAGCGTGCGACCAAGCTGCAGCCTTGCATTACGTAGGGAGACAAGTCACCCACCATGCCCCTCCAGCCCACCCCCACGCCATCCGCATCCCCATTCGCATCCCTGCCCACCGCCTTCCTCGCCCTGGCCTTGAGCGTGGCCATGCCCCTGGCCGCGTGGGGGCAGGGCTGCCAGGCCAGATCGGGGGACGCGCCGCCTGCGGTGGTGGAGCTGTACACCTCCGAGGGCTGCAGTTCCTGCCCGCCGGCCGACCAGTGGCTGAGCACGCTCAAGGGTAAAGAAGGCGTGTTGGCGCTGTCGTTTCACGTCAACTACTGGAACCACCTGGGCTGGAAGGACCCCTTTGCCACCGAGGCCACCACGCAGCGGCAGCACCAGATCAAGCAGGCGCTGGGCGCCGCCTATGTCTACACGCCGCAAGTGCTGCTCAATGGCAAAGACCACCGCCTGTGGCGGCTGGGCGGCACGCTGGGGCTGGCGCCTTTGCCAGCAGGCTCGGCGCCCGGCGTGCAGTTGCAGCGCGTGGGCAACCAGGTGACGGCCCGTGTGGCGCCGGCGCCCGCGCCCGCGCATGCGTCCCTGGCCGCCTACTGGGCGGTGTTGCAGGATGGCTTGGCCAGCAAGGTGACGCGTGGTGAGAACGCGGGGGAGACCCTGCGCCACGACCATGTGGTGAGCTACTACCAGCCCGTCCCCAGTTGGCCGGGCAAAGCGGGGCAGGTGCTGCAGTTCACGGTGCCGACATTGCCCGTAGCGCAAACGGGCGCAGCCCAACGCATATTGCTGGTGGTGACCGACGGCACGCTGACCCAACCGCTGCAGGCCCTGGCGCTGTCGTGTAGTTAAAGACTTGCTCTTAAAAGCATAGCTGCTTGCGCAATGAATACGGGGGATGGAGGCCTATTTGACTGGAAATATTGGTGAATTTCGATGCAGATCCAAGTGGAGGCGCCGGGAGAAAGACCCGAAGCCGACCCAGCCAAGTGCCGATGGGTGTCTGCAAAGCTGTCATTTGGCGCACTTCGGCAACTGCCCCTGCGTGACACCAAGGTCCAATCTAAATGCAAAATAACTCAATAATTTGCTTCTACAGAGCATAATATCGATATATTTTTATTCCATAGGTGAGTGTAATGCTGGTCGAGTTCCGCATCAAGAACTTCCGCAGCCTGCGCGACGAGCAGGTGCTCAGCCTGGTTGCTTCCACCGACAAGACCTTGCTGGACACCCATGCCCTGGATACCGGGCTGAAGGCTGCTCCGCATTTGCTCAAGAGCGCGGTGGTCTACGGCGCCAACGCCAGCGGTAAGTCCAACCTCATCAAGGCCCTGCAGTACATGCGTGGCGTGGTGCTGGATTCGGCCGCTCTGCAGCCGGGCCAGACCTTTGACCGACTCCACCCCTTCAAGCTGGACGCCACTTCGGGCAGCCAGCCAACGGAGTTCGAGGTCACCTTCATCCTCGCCGGCGTGCGCTACCAGTATGGTTTTGCCATGAATGCGCAACGCATCGTCAGTGAACAACTTCTGGTCTACAAGGCGTTCAAGCCGCAACGCTGGTTCGAGCGCCACTTCGATGCCGAAAGCGGCAAGGATGTGTATGAATTCGGTAGCAGCCTGAAGGGTGCCAAGAACCTATGGGAGGGTGCGACCCGATCCAATGCCTTGTTTCTGTCAGTGGCTGTGCAACTCAACAGCGGGGCATTGCGCCCGGTGTTTGACTGGTTTGCCAACCGACTTGTGATCTTCAACGAGCAGTCGCCGCTGTCTCGGCAGTTTTCGGTGCAAATGCTCAAGCAAGAGGCACAGCGGAAAGCCATTTGCGAGTTCCTGCGTGCCGCTGACATTAGCATTGCCGACATTGAGGTGGCCACCAAGCAGGCCATGGTGCACACCTTCAATTTTGACCTCGCCAGCGGCAAACGCGAGGAGACAGCCAGTGAGCAGGCTGTGGACGAAGTGAAGTTTCACCACATCACCGAACACGGCAAGGCCGTTTTCGACCTGATGGACGAATCCAGCGGTACCCAAAACCTGTTATTCCTCACGGGGCCCATCCTGGACATCCTCAACAAGGGGCAGACGCTGCTGGTGGATGAACTGGATACCAGCCTTCACACGCTGTTGGTGCAGGCTCTGGTGCGCTTGTTCCACCGGTCTGAAGTCAACACCGGCGGCGCGCAGCTGATCTTTACCACGCACGACACTTCGCTGCTCGATGCTTACGGCCTGTTCCGACGCGATCAGGTCTGGTTTGTCGAAAAGCGCCCGGATCAAAGCTCAGCCCTGTATCCGTTGCTCGACTTCAGCCCGCGCAAGAATGAAGCGCTAGAGCGCGGTTACCTGCAAGGGCGCTATGGTGCTCTGCCCCTCTTGCACAACCAGGCCCTGGGAGTGAAGCACTGATGGGGCGCGACAACCAAGCCAAAGACCGACAGTTGCGCCGCAAGGAGACCAAGGAGGCACGGCGTGCCAGTTACCCCCGCATCCTGATCGTCACCGAAGGCAGCAAAACCGAACCCTTGTATCTGGAAGAGATCCGCGCTGCGTATCAGTTGCATTCCGCCAATGTTGAAGTGCAGTCGGGTCAGCTGGGTACCGCACCCATCCAGGTGATGCGTTATGCCCAGCAACTGTTTGAAAAAGGTGAACTGCACAAAGGCATCCGCCCCAAGAGCTTTGACCAGGTCTACGCCGTATTTGACCGCGACGACCACGACAGCTATTTCAACGCACTGAGCTTGGCGCAATCGCTGGATGGCAAGCTGCGCAACGACGACAGGCAGGCGGTCAGCTTCAAGGCCATCGCCTCTATCCCCAGCTTCGAGCTGTGGCTGTTGCTGCACTACGAGGATATTCAAGCGCCAATTCACCGCGATGAGGTGATGGATCGATTGAAGCAGCACATCGCCGGCTACGACAAAGGCGTGGGCGGCGCGTTTGCGACCACCCGCGACCGGCTGGAATCGGCGACTGGGCGGGCGCTGGCACTGGCGGCGAAGTTCAATGCCTATTCCACCCCCGAACCCTTCACCGCCCTGCACGAATTGGTCACGCTGCTGATCACGCTACGCGCCTGAAGGTGGTCGATCCAATGCGGTGGTGGAGCTGTACACCCCCGAGGGCTGCAGTTCCTGCCTGCCGGTTGAATCGATTGGCGAGTGATATCAAATGATCGGCCAGGTGTTCAGCGGGAGCCGACCATCGTCTATAGTCGCCTCGACCCCGATTTTCATCCTGTCCGCAGCCACCATCTTGAGCACTATTTTGGAATTCCCACATGGAAATTAAAGTCAACTTTCTCGACAAGCTTCGCCTTGAAGCCAAGTTTGATGATTTCACGGTGGTGGCCGACCAGCCTATCCGCTACAAGGGCGATGGTTCGGCGCCAGGGCCGTTCGATTACTTTCTGGCTTCATCGGCTTTGTGCGCGGCTTACTTTGTGAAGCTGTACTGCGACACGCGCAATATTCCTACCGAGAATATTCGCCTGTCGCAGAACAATATTGTTGATCCGGAAAACCGTTATCAGCAGATTTTCAAAATTCAGGTGGAGCTACCAGCGGATATCTCCGCCAAAGACCGCCAGGGTATCTTGCGTTCCATCGAGCGTTGCACGGTCAAAAAAGTGGTGCAAGCCGGGCCCGAGTTTGTGATTGAAGAGGTAGAGAACCTGGATGCCGATGCCCAGGCCTTGCTGACCTTGAAACCCGATTCAGAGGCGAGCACCTATATTGTCGGCAAGGATCTGCCGCTGGAGCAAACCATTGCCAATATGGCGGGGGTGTTGGCGGGCTTGGGGATCAAGATTGAAATCGCTTCGTGGCGCAATCTGGTCCCCCATGTGTGGTCGCTGCATATCCGTGACGCGCACTCGCCGATGTGTTTTACCAATGGCAAGGGTTCGACCAAGGAAAGCGCCTTGGCCTCAAGCTTGGGCGAATATATCGAGCGCCTCAATAACAACCATTTCTACGCCGGGTCGTTCTGGGGTGAAGACATCGCCAATGCGGCGTTTGTGCACTACCCCAACGAGCGCTGGTTCAAGCCGGGCCGCAAAGATGCGTTGCCGGCCGGAATTCTGGATGCGTACTGCCTGCAAATTTACAACCCCGATGGCGAGTTGCGCGGCTCGCACCTGATCGACACCAACTCGGGCAATGTGCAGCGCGGTATCTGTTCGCTGCCCTATGTGCGCCAATCCGACGGCGCGGTGGTGTATTTTCCGTCCAACCTGGTCGAAAACCTGTTTGTGAGCAATGGCATGAGTGCCGGCAATACGCTGGCCGAGGCGCAGGTGCAATGCCTGTCGGAAATTTTCGAACGGGCGGTTAAACGCGAAATTCTGGAAGGTGAAATGGCACTGCCGGATGTGCCGCACGACGTGCTGGCGAAATACCCCGGCATTCTGGCCGGCATCAAAGGCTTGGAAGAGCAGGGCTTTCCGGTGCTGGTGAAGGATGCGTCGCTGGGCGGGGTGTACCCGGTGATGTGCGTGACCTTGATGAACCCGCGCACGGGCGGCGTGTTTGCCTCGTTTGGCGCACACCCCAGCCTGGCGGTGGCGCTGGAACGCAGTCTGACGGAGTTGCTGCAGGGCCGCAGTTTTGAAGGCCTGAACGATTTGCCTCGGCCCACCTTTGCAAGCGAAGCCGTGACGGAGCCCAACAATTTTGTGGAGCACTTCATCGATTCCAGCGGCATTGTGTCGTGGCGCTTTTTCAGTGCCAAAGCGGATTACGACTTTGTGGAGTGGGATTTTTCTGGCCAGGGCGAGAATTCCAACGCGCAGGAAGCCGCGACCTTGTTCGGCATTCTCCAAGCCATGGGCAAAGAAGCGTACATGGCGGTGGTTGACCAGCTAGGCGCCACGGCCTGCCGCATCCTGGTGCCGGGGTATTCGGAGGTGTATCCGGTCGATGATTTGATCTGGGACAACACCAACAAGGCACTGCTGTTCCGCGCCGATATTCTGAACTTGCACAGCCTGGACGATGCGAGCCTGGAAGCCCTGCTGGAGCGTCTGGAGAACAACGAGCTGGACGACTACTCCGACATCGCCACCTTGATCGGCATCGAATTTGACGAGAACACGGCCTGGGGCCAGCTGACCGTTCTGGAGTTGAAGCTGCTGATTCATCTCGCCTTGCAGCAATTCGAGGCGGCGCAAGAGCTGGTGGGCGCCTTCCTGCAGTACAACGACAACACGGTGGAGCGCGGCTTGTTTTACCAGGCCTTGCATGTGGTGCTGGAGGTGCAGCTGGACGATGATTTGGAACTGGACGACTACGTGGTCAATTTCCGCCGGATGTTCGGCAACCCGCGGATGGACGCGGTGCTGGGCTCAGTGGACGGCAGCGTGCGCTTTTTCGGCCTGGCGCCAACGAGCATGAAACTGGAGGGACTTGAGCGGCACCAGCGCCTGATCGACAGTTACACCAAATTGCACACGGCACGGGCCAAGGTGGCGGCTACGCCCGGCTAGGCCGCCGCCGTCCTGCCGCGATGGATAAGTTTTGCTCCTAAAAGAATAGCTGCTTGCGCAATATCGGCGGGGGCTGGAGGCCTATTTTGTTTTGTACTCACTTGACGCTCCCTTGTTGATCGGATGCACCCTGTCCGTGAATCCGTTGAGCTTGTCCGGATTGCGTACCGCAAACAGGCGTTGAATCCGCCCGGCATCCACCTCGATGGTAAAGGCCGTGGCCAGTCGCCCATCCTCGAAAGCCAGCACGCCTTGTGAGCCGTTGAAGCGTTGCGGCAGCATCCGGATTGCCACGTTCTGCTGCCGATAGCCCTCAAAAACCGCAACCAGAAAGCGTGCCACCGCCTCGGCCCCGCGCAGGACTGCGGGCAAGGCCGCCGCCTTGCCGCCGCCGTCGGAGTAGGCCTCCACCCCGTCGGCCAGCAGCGCAACCAGCTGTTCCAGATTGCCCTGGCGCACCGCGCCGATGAATCCCTCCAGCAAGCGGCGATGCTCCTCGGGCGTGGTGCGGAAGCGGGGGCGGTTGTCGCGCACGCGCTGGCGGGCCCGCGTCGCCAACTGACGGCAGTTGGCGCTGGTTTTGCCGATCACCGGCGCAATTTCGTCAAAACTCAGGTCGAACACATCGTGCAGCAGGAAGGCCGCGCGCTCGACCGGCGACAGTGTTTCCAGGGCCAGCAGCAGGGCGACCGACACGCTGTCGTCCAATTCCGCCTGTACGCTCGGGTCATCGCCAGCCTCCTCGGGGAAAGGTTCCGGCAGCCAGGTGCCGACGTAGACTTCGCGTTGTCGGCGGGCCGATTGCAGCTGGTTCAGCGCGATGCGGCTGCACACGGTGATCAGCCAGGCGCGCGGACTGTCCAGGCTGCCCGCCTCCACCCCGCGCCATTTCAGGTAAGTCTCCTGCACCACATCGCGTGCTTCGGCCAGCGTGCCCAGCATGCGGTAGGCGATGCCCTCCAGCGTGCGGCGGTTCTGTTCGAAGATCGCGGTATTTTCGTTCTGCATGCTGATCTACTCGCTCGGATTCGACATCAGGACCGCAAAGCGCCAGCCCTTTTCCGTCAAACGGAAGACATGGGTATATTTCTGCCGGGCAGAGAATACCCCGCCCGCAGCATCCTGTTTCGCCATGACCACTTCCTGCCGGCCGGTCTCCACGGCCAGGCTGCCGCTGCGCTCGACGCGCAAGGGCTGCTTGCGGAACGCGGCGAACACGGCGCTGCGAAACAGCGCTTCCTCCGCCGCCAGAAAGCCGGCCTGTCCGCAGATGGCATCGCGATTCGGAATCAGGAGCTGGATGTCGTCCGCGCACAGCTCGGCGTAGGCGCGCGCATCGCCGCTGACGATGGCTGCGGCCTGGCCGTCGCGCAGGGCGCCAATCTGCCGCTTGTCATCGGCGCTGAACTCGCCGTGCCAGAGTGGGGCCTGCGCCTTGCCAAACAGACGATCCACCTGCTGCCGGGCGTCGGCCAAAGCCTGTTCCTTGGCTTCGCCACCCAGCGCCGTTCCCGCCACGGCGACGAGCGCCACCGGACCGATGCCGATGAAGGCCAGGATCGCCTTCAGGTAGGCCGTCTGAAAATCGTCGGCGCACTCCGGCGAAGCGAGGCCGCCGCGCGCGGCGATCAGCGTGGCTCCCCGGCCGTCCAGCAAGCCCCGATAATTTCCCGCGCGCACTTCAAAGGTGGCATCGGCGCGGACGACGTGATCGAAATACGCCTTGAGCGTCGAGGGCAGGGTCAGGTTGTAGAGCGGGCTGCCGATCAGCACATGGTCGGCGCCCTTGAGCTCATCGATCAAGTCGTCGGAAAGTGCGCAATCCGGCGACTGCCCGCGCCCCTGCTGGAAGGCCTCGAACATCGCGTTGGAAAGGTGGGGCACCGGATCGCTTGCCAAACAGCGCCGGACGACGCGCCCATCCGGGTGGTCCTCCAGCCATCGCGCCGCGAAATAGTCCGCCAGCACGCGGGTATGCGAGCCGTCGGTCCGGATGCTGGTATCGATTCTGAGCAATGTCTTCATGGGTAACCTCATGTGGTTGATAGTGCCCATAAGACAATTGGGGTCTGAAAAATGTGACAGGCGGTGAATTTAATTCGAGCCTGTCAGTGCCTCACAGCTGGCTGAGCAGATACAGCCCACTGCCACCAAACACAGCGCCCAGGCCGGAAATGGCCCAAGTAGCCGCGCCAGGCACAGAGCGACGGATGCCCTTGCCGACCACCATGCCACCGAAGTGCAGTGCCGCAGTGCTCAGCAGAAATCCCACGGCATAAGCGGTAAAACCCGTGGCAGGCGCTTCGGCCCCGTGCGCCAAGCCGTGCAAAGAAGCTGCCAAGGCCACCATGCCAAGACCCAAAGGAGTAGGCATCTTCCGGCGGGAAAACACCAGCAAGGCCCCGAACAGCACGACGCTCAGGGAAATCAGGTGTTCAAGAAAAAGCAGGTTCACGCCCGCAGCGCCCAGCACGGCGCTGGCGACCAGGGACAGCAGGAACGTGGCCGGCCCCCACCAGGCCTTGTGTGCTGGCAGGGCCGACACCGACCACACGCCCACGGCCACCATGGCCAGCAGGTGGTCCACACCGAAGGGGTGTACCAGGCCCTGGAAGACACCGGAGGTGTCGTGCCCCGTGTGGGCTTGCGCCGCACCCGCAGCCAGCGCCAAGGCCCCTGTGCCAATCCAGCGAAGTGATTTGGGAGATGGAAATTTCATGCTTGCTCCTAGTTTTGTTAAATAGACCACGGTGTGCGTGCAAGCTCCAAACGCAAAATCCATGCCCACGCCAGTGCCTGGACCAGCACCAGTGAAGAAGGGTCTGGCTGGGGCATTGCCGAGAAGCCCAGGCTGCCATAACTGGTTAGCACACTGGTTAGGTGCTAACCGTTTCGGGTTTGGAGTTTTCTCCACGGCACCTCCGTTTTTTCATGCATTTCCATTGATGAATGGGCCGTTTGCGCAGCCCGGTTGCATGCTGGCACGCAGTTTGCAGTTGTCTCCCCCATCAGGCCCGGACGAGGCTTGTTTATAGAAGGAGACGACATGGGCGATGTGAGTGAAATTTTTGACATGGGCCGCAAGACTTTGCAGGCGGTGGAACGGCGTTTGGATTTGTCGAGGCGCGAATACCTGCAGTTTTGCGCCACCCTGGCGGTCACCATGGGCTTGCCCAAAGGTGCCGATGCGGCGGTTGCCAAGGCGATAGAAACCGCCCAACGGCCTTCGGTCATCTGGCTGCATTTTCAGGAATGCACCGGGTGTTCTGAATCGCTCTTGCGTGCCGAGCACCCGACGCTGGAAAAACTGATTCTGGATGTCATTTCCCTGGACTACCACGAGACCTTGATGGCGGCGGCAGGCCACCAGGCCGAGGCGGCCCGCAAAGACGCGATGAAAGCCCACAAAGGAAAATACATCCTGGTGGTGGAGGGTGCCATTCCGGTCAAGGACAACGGCAACTACTGCAAAATTGGCGGCCACAAGGCCATCGATCTGGTCAAGGAATGCGCAGCCGACGCGGCGGCCGTGATCGCCATTGGCTCCTGCGCCTCCTGGGGCGGCATGCCCTCCACCGGTCCCAATCCCACAGGGGCGTCCAGCGTGGGCGAAGTCCTGGGCAAACCGGTGGTGACCATCCCCGGCTGCCCGCCCAACCCCTACAACTTTCTGGCCACCGTGGTCCACTTTCTGACCTTTGGCAAGCTTCCCGATGTAGACAAGCAGGGCCGCCCCAAGTTTGCCTACTCGCGCCTGATCCACGAAAACTGCGAGCGCCGGGCGCACTTCGATGCCGGCCGCTTTGCCATGGAGTTTGGCGATGCCGGCCACCGCCAGGGCTACTGCCTTTACAAGCTGGGCTGCAAAGGCCCGGAAACCTACGCCAATTGCTCCACGTTGGGTTTTGGCGATGCGGGCGAGAATAACTGGCCCGTGGGCTGCGGCCACCCCTGCATCGGTTGCAGTGAACAGGGGGTGGGCTTTACCAAACCGATCCACCAGGTGGCCAAGATGCTGAACATTGCGCCCCCGCTGCAATACGCACGCATTGTGGAAGAGCAAGGCCAGGGCGCTTCGTTCGCATCGGCCGCTGCACTCGCAGCGCTGGCCGGAGCGGCCGCCGGGGCTGCGGTGATGCTGACCCGCAACCTCGGTTTGTCGCATGCGGCAGAGGAAGCCGAGCGCGCCAAAGCCGACAGCAAAACCGATGGCCAGGCCAAGGGGTAGCCATGGACAGCCGCCGCCATTTTCTCAAGGGGGTCCTCGCCAGTGGTGCCGCCGCAGCCACCGCTGTGGTTGCGCCCCCCGCCTGTGCCAGGGAACCCCATGCCCGACCGCCCGAGGCGCTGGGATTGCTGTACGACGCGACCTTGTGCATCGGTTGCAAGGCCTGTGTTGCCGCTTGCAAAGAGGCCAATGACAATCCACCCGAATTTTCCACACCGGATCAATTGTGGGATACGCCGCTCGATACCTCGGGGCATACCTTCAACCTGATCAAGATGTACCGAAACGGCACCATGGAGACCAAGGACGCCGAAGTCAACGGCTACGCCTTCATGAAAACGTCGTGTATGCACTGCGCAGACCCGTCCTGCGTTTCTGCCTGCCCGGTGTCGGCCATGACCAAAGACCCCGTCACCGGTGTCGTGCGCTACAACCCCGACAAATGCATCGGCTGCCGTTACTGTGTTGCCGCCTGTCCTTTCGGCATTCCCAAGTACCAGTACGACTCGCCCACGGGGCGCATCGGCAAGTGCGAACTGTGCCGCCACCGCTTCCAAGACGGGCACTACTCCGCCTGTGCCGAAGTTTGTCCGACGGGGGCCACCCTGTTCGGAAAAACTTCCGACTTGCTCGTGGAGGCCAAGCGCCGCCTGGCCTTGAAGCCGGGCGAGACTGCCACCTTCCCGCGCGGAAAACTGGGGGGGAAAGACCAGAGTTATGAAGCGCCCGCAGGCAAGTACCTGCAGCACGTTTATGGTGAAAAGGAGTACGGCGGCACCCAGGTGCTCAAACTCTCCAGCGTGAGTTTTGAGAAAGTGGGTATGCCGAATCTGCCCGAGGACTCTGCGGCCGTCATGTCCGAAACCATACAGCACACGCTCTATGCCAACCTGGCGATGCCCCTGGCGGTGCTGGGGGCGCTGACGTATGTGGCCAAGCGCAATGTCAAGTCCGACGGTGCGCCGTCCGACACCCAGGAGGAAGACCATGGCCAATAACTCCCATGCAGCACCCGCACCCGTAGGCGGCAGTCTGGTCAATGCGGCGACCCTGAGCTGTGGCGTCCTCATCGCCCTGATGCTGGCGGTGCTGGTGGTGCGCTTCCTGTTTGGGCTGGGGAGCGTCACCGCGCTCAACGATGGCTACCCCTGGGGCATCTGGGTGGTGGTGGATGTGATGATCGGCTCGGCCTTTGCCTGCGGCGGCTTTTCCGTGGCCATGCTGGTCTACATCTTCAACAAGGGGCAATACCACCCCTTGGTTCGACCGGCCCTGTTGGCCAGTCTCTTTGGCTACACCCTGGCGGGCGTGGGGGTTATTTTTGACCTGGGCCGCTGGTGGAATGTGTGGAACATGTTCTGGCCGGGGTCCATCAATCCCAACTCGGTGATGTTCGAAGTGGCGATCTGCATTTCGCTCTACATCATGGTGATGTGGATCGAGTTTTCTCCCGCCTTCCTGGAGAAGATGGGCAAACACGAGACCAAAAAACGGCTCAACAAAGTGATGTTTTTTGTCATCGCCCTGGGCACCTTGCTGCCGATGATGCACCAGTCCTCACTGGGTACTTTGCTGGTGGTGATGGGGACACAAATCAACCCCTTGTGGCAGACGCCGATGCTGCCGGTGCTGTATTTGCTGTCCGCGATCACCATGGGGTATGCGGTGGTGCTGTTCGAGTCCTGCGTGGCGGCTTCCAGCTTTCGCCGCAAGATCGAGATGCACCTGCTCACGCCCCTGTCGAAGGTCATGCTGGGCACGCTCGCCGTCTTTCTGGTGGTTCGGTTCGGCGACCTGGTGGCACGGGGTGCGCTTTCCAATGCCTTTGCCCCCACCCTCCAGGCGCTTTCCTTCTGGTTGGAGACCGCCTGTTTTGTGGCGCCGCTGGTGCTGATTGGGGCCGAAAGCAACCGGCGCAATCCCGCCAGACTGTTCATCGCGGGCGTTTTGCTGATGCTGGGCGGCTCGCTGATGCGTCTGAATGGTTTTCTCATCGGTTACGAGACCGGCGCAGGCTTCAGCTATTTTCCGACGCTGGCAGAAGTGCTGGTGACGGCGGGCATGTTCGCCATCGAGGTGCTCGGCTACATCATCATCACCCGTCGCTTCCCGGTACTGCCGCGCGAAGACGCGCTGGTGGCCCACTAAAAATCAAGAATGGAGACAGACAATGTCCAAGCGCATAACGATAGATCCGATCACCCGTATTGAAGGCCACCTTCGCATCGATGTGGACGTGGACGGCGGCAAGGTGCAAAAGGCCTGGTCCTCCGGCCAGATGTGGCGGGGGGTGGAGCTCATTTTGTTGGGACGCGACCCGCGCGATGCCTGGGCCATCACCCAGCGCATTTGCGGTGTTTGCACCACGGTGCATGCCATCACCTCGGTGCGGGCGGTGGAAAATGCCTTGAAGCTGGAAATTCCGCTCAATGCGCAGTACATCCGCAACCTCATCATCCTGGCGCACTCGGTGCATGACTTTATCGTGCACTTCTACCACCTGTCGGCGCTGGACTGGGTGGATGTGACCTCGGCGCTGAAGGCCGATCCCGACAAGACCGCGATTCTGGGCGAAAGCCTCTCCAGCTGGCACCTCAACAGCAAACACGAGATGCGCCGGGTGCACGAGCGGCTCAAGCATTTTGTCAATGGCGGGCAACTCGGCATCTTCACCAACGGTTATTGGGGCCATCCCGCCATGAAACTGTCGCCCGAGGTCAATTTGCTGGCGGTGGCGCACTACCTGCAAGCGCTGGAAGTGCAGCGCAAGGCCAACAAGATTGTGGCCATTTTGGGTTCCAAGACGCCGCATATCCAGAACGTGGCGGTGGGCGGTGTGGCCAATCCGCTGGCCACCGATTCCCAGGCGGTGTTGACTGTGGAGCGGCTGATGGCCATCAAGGGCTGGATTGATGAGTTGTCGGACTTTGTCAAAAATGTGTACCTGATCGACGTGGCGGCGGTGGGGGCCTTCTACCCGGAGTGGACGCAGATCGGCAAAGGCATCACCAACTACCTCTCGGTGCCGGACATTCCCCTGGACACCAAGGGCACGCAATTTGCGTTTCCGGGTGGTTTTATCGAGGGCGGCAATCTGGCCGGGCGCAAGCCGATCACCTCGTTCAACGATGCGTACTGGACCAAGGGCGTTGAAGAATCGGTCAAGCACTCCTGGTACGACTACGAGAAGGCCGGCGCCTTGCACCCCTTCAAAGGCGAGACCAAACCGAACTACACCGACTTCAAGGACGACGCCAAGTACTCCTGGATGAAGTCCCCCACCTTCTACGGTAAGACTGCGCAAGTGGGTCCGCTGGCCCGGGTGCTGAATGGGGTCGCAGCAGGCCACGCGCCCACCACCAAGTACGCCACCGCCGCGCTCGACACGGTGTCGGCGCTGGCCCAGACCAAGATCGGGCTGGACGCCATGCACTCAACGATCGGCCGCCACGCTGCCCGGGCCATTACCTGCTGTGTGAATGTGGACTTGCTGGCGGACCAATGGACCGCCTTGCTCAGCAATATGGGCAAGGGCGACCTCAGCACGTTCAACAAGCCCGTTTTCCCCAAGGACGAGATCATGGGCATGGGCTTTCACGAGGCGCCGCGCGGCGCGCTGTCGCACTGGGTGGTGATTGACAACGGCAAGATCAAGAACTACCAGTGCGTGGTGCCTTCCACCTGGAATGCCTGTCCGCGCAACGAGAAGGACGAACCCGGTCCTTATGAGTCTTCGCTGCTCAATACGCCGATTGCGGACCCGGAAAAGCCACTGGAAGTGCTGCGCACCATCCATTCCTTTGACCCTTGCATCGCCTGTGCCATCCACCTGACGGACACCCAAAGCGACACGGCGATTACCGTCAAAGCGGTCTAGGCGAAGTGAGCATGGAAACGTCCTGCCTGCGCGCTGTGGTCATCGGTATCGGCAACACCATCCTGACCGATGAGGCTGCCGGTGTCCGTGTGGTCGAGGCGCTTGAACGCGCCTACGAAGTACCCCCCAACGTACAGCTCATCGATGGCGGTACGTCCGGTATGGAAATGATCGAAGAGCTGTCCAACCTGGACATTTTGATCGTGGTGGATGTGGTCAAAACGGGTGCTGCACCGGGCACGGTGGTGAAAATTTCCGGGGACGAAATCCCGGTCTTTTTTCGCAAAAAACTGTCGCCGCACCAAGTCGCGCTGCCTGACGTGTTGGCCTGCCTGGAATTGCTGGACACCATGCCCAAAGAAATCATCGTGCTGGGCGTAGAGCCGGTTTCGCTTGAATTGGGTATGGAGATGACATCCACCGTCGCCAGGCAAGTTCCGGTGTTGGTCGAAATGGCCGCTGCTGAATTGGTCAAGCGCGGTTATGCCCTGACAGCACGGACGGCGCTTGTCGTTTAAGGTGATGAAATGTGTTTAGCAGCCCCCTCCCGAGTGATTGAAGTGCATGGTGGCATGGCTGTCACCGAGTGTTTTGGGCAAACCCGCGAGGTGAGTCTGTTGCTGTTGAATGAAGATGTTGCCGTGGGGGACTACCTGCTGATCCAGGCAGGCGGCTTCGCGTTCGAGCGGGTCGATTGCGCGCGTGCCGAAGAGGCGCTGGCGCTCATGCAAGAACTGATGGCGCAAGGGGACGACGCCCGAAGCTGGGGGGAGGGCGCATGAGCTTTCGTATTCACCAACACAATCCCGCTGAAGCGATTGAGCAGGCCTTCTTTCGTATTGCGCGAGAGCACATGGTGGACGTGCCCATTCTCAATCCGGCGCTGTCGGTGCAAACCATTGACTTTCAGCGTTGGCAGGGGCACTGGTTGGGCATGGTGGTGACGCCCTGGTGTATGAGTGTGTTGTTATTGCCGGGCAGTGCCGAGCAGTGGATTTCCACGGGACAAAACAAGCGGCGTTTCGTCACCTTCCCTGCGGGAGATTTTGCATTTCTTGGTGGCGCTGAGGTGGAGCTGGGTGAATACCAGAGCTGCTCCCTGTTTTCGCCGATGGACAAGTTCTCCAACCAATCCGCGGCCACGATGACGGCCCGCGCATCGATGATTGCACTGCTGACGCCCGTGCAGCCAGCCCAGGTAGCGCCCAGGAAAGCCCAAGAGGGCGATGCGCCCTCGCTTTCACGCCGCCGATTTTTCGCCTTGCGTTAGACCCTGGATTGCCTATGCTTGTACAAAAATCACCCGAATCAAAGGGCAGTAGACTGGTCTCCCATGCATGAAATGTCACTCGCCGAAGGGGTGCTGCAACTGTTAGAAGATGCGGCACGCCAACAGAAATTTGAAAAGGTCATCACCGTCTGGCTGGAAATCGGCCAGCTCTCGGGGGTGGAGGTCGAAGCGATGGCGTTTTGCTTTGATGCGGTGACACGCGACAGCGTCGCGCAGGGGGCCCGTCTGGAGATTGTTGTGCTGCCCGGCGTCGGCTGGTGCATGGAATGCAGCCAATCTGTACCGATGTCGGAGGTCTTTGGCGAGTGCCCGCATTGCGGCGGCTTCCAGATGCAGGTGACGGGTGGCACGGAGATGCGGGTCAAGGAACTTGAAGTAGCGTAAAGGAAAAAATATGTGTACGACTTGTGGCTGCGGCCCCGGTGATGTGACAGTGGAGGGTGAACACCCCCACCATGGTCACCAGCACGACCATGGACATGGACATGTGCATGAACACGCGCACGAACATGGGCATGGGCACCAGCACAGCGCGGCGCCGGAGCATTCGCATGCGCCGGGTGTCAGCAACACGCGCATGGTGCAAATCGAGCAGGACATTCTTTCCAAGAACAATGCCTACGCGGCGCACAACCGGCAGGTGCTGTCCGAACAGGGTATTTTTACCCTGAACCTGGTGTCCAGTCCGGGCTCTGGCAAGACCACCCTGCTGTGCAAAACCATCACCCTGCTGGCGGGCCAAGCGGTGGCCGTGATCGAAGGGGACCAGCAAACCAGCCAGGATGCCGAGCGCATCCGTGCCACCGGCGCCCCGGCCATCCAGATCAACACCGGAAAGGGCTGCCATCTTGATGCCCACATGGTGGGGCATGCGATGGAAAAGTTGCACTTGCAAGACGGGTCCCTGCTGATGATCGAAAACGTCGGCAACCTGGTGTGCCCGGCAGCTTTTGATTTGGGCGAGGCGCACAAGGTGGTTATCTTGTCGGTGACCGAAGGCGAAGACAAACCCATCAAGTACCCGGACATGTTTCGTGCCGCCAGCGTGATGCTGCTCAACAAGGTGGATTTGTTGCCCCATCTGAACTATGACGTCAGCGCCGCCATCGGCTTTGCGCGGCGGGTCAATCCGAACATCCGCGTGATCCAGCTTTCCGCCACCAGCGGTGAAGGCATGCAGGAGTGGCTGGAGTTTCTTCGTGAAGGGGTGCGCAAGGCAGTCTCCTTGAGACGGGAAACAGTGGCCAGTCTTCAAGCACGGATTGCCCAGTTGGAAGCACAGTTGCAAAGGCCGATGGCTTGAGCGTCCTGGCGCGTCGCATACGGGTGGCCGGGCTGGTCCAGGGCGTTGGCTTTCGGCCCTTTGTCTGGCGTCTGGCGCAGGAACTGCAACTCGCAGGCTGGGTGCGCAACGATGCGCAGGGTGTGGAAATTTTTGCCCAGGGCGCAGCCGCGCAGCTGGCTGCATTGCTGACCCGTCTGCATGCCGATGCGCCGGTGCTGGCGCGCATCGATGCCGTGCACACGCAAGACGCCGTGGTTGACGGTTGGACCGGATTCACCATCGCACCAAGCGCCCCAGGGCCGGTTGCGACCGCCATCGGCCCCGATGTGGCCGTCTGCCCGGACTGTCTGTGCGAGTTGTTTGAACCGGCCAACCGGCGCTGGCGCCACGGCTTCATCACTTGCACACATTGCGGCCCCCGCTACACCGTGACCCGGACGCTGCCCTATGACCGGCTGCAGACCAGCATGGCGGCGTTTGCGCTGTGCACCGCCTGCGCCAGCGAGTACGGCTCGCCTGCCGACCGCCGCTTTCATGCCGAAACCACCTGCTGCCCCCACTGCGGCCCCAGGCTTGCGCTGCTGGATGCACAGGGCAGCGCCATGGAGGGCGATGCCATTGCCGAGACTTTGCGCCTGCTGCAGGCCGGTGCCATTGTCGCTATCAAGGGGCTGGGGGGCTTTCATCTTGCCTGCGACGCCCGCAATGCGGACGCGGTGGCCCGCCTGCGCCTGCGCAAGAATCGGGAAGAAAAACCTTTTGCGGTGATGGCGGCCAACGCGGTGAGTCTGGCGCCCTACGCGCTGATGCAGGCTGCGGAGCAGGCATTGCTGGAAAGCCGCGAGCGCCCGGTCGTGCTGCTGCGCGCGCGCTCCACCCTGGACAGCACCTTGCCTGGCGTCGCGCCTGGCCTGCTTTGGCTTGGTGCCATGCTGCCCACCACACCGATCCATTTTTTGCTGTTCCACGAGGCCGCTGGGCGTCCGCCAGGGTGCGCATGGCTGGACCAGTCGCAAGCCTTGGTTCTGGTGATGACCAGTGCCAATCCGGGCGGCGAACCTATCGTTTGCAATTTCGACGAAGCGCTCAAGCGCCTGGTCGGCATCGCCGACGCCCTGCTGGACCACGACCGTGGCATTGTGGCCCGTTGCGACGACAGCGTGGTGCGCTTGCAAGGGTCGGTCCCGCAATTCATCCGTCGCAGCCGGGGCTATGCACCCGCTGCGCTGCGCCTGCCGCATGCCGGTCCTTCAGTGTTGGCCTTTGGCGCGCATCTCAAGAACAGCGTGTGTGTGACACGGGGCGACGAGGCCTTTGTTTCCCCACATATCGGCGATCTTGACAATGCCGCGACGGCCGCTTTTCTGGACGAGACCGTCGAGCGCATGCTGGCTTTGCTGGAAATCAAGCCCGACATCGTTGCGCACGACCTGCACCCGGACTACCTCAGCACGCGTGCCGCCATGCACTTTGCCACCCGGCTTGGGCTGCCCACCCTTGCCGTGCAGCACCACCATGCCCATATGGCCGCCGTCTGCGCCGAGCATGGCCACCAGGGCCCGGTGTTGGGCTTGGCCCTGGATGGCGTGGGCCTGGGGGCCGACGGCGCCGCCTGGGGCGGTGAATTGCTGAAAGTGGAGGGCGCCCATTGCGAACGGCTGGGCCACCTCCGGCCGCTGCCATTGCCGGGGGGCGACAGTGCCGCCCGTGCCCCCTGGCGCATGGCAGCCGCCGTGTTGCATGCACTGGGGCGCAATGCAGAGATCGGAGCGCGTTTTCAGGAATTTGGCGGCCACACGGTCGCCACCATGCTGGCACGCGGCATCAACTGTCCGCGCAGTTCCAGCATGGGGCGGGTCTTCGATGCCGCTGCGGGGTTGCTGGGCATCTGTACGCACATGCAGTACGAAGCCCAGGCCGCCCTATTGCTGGAGCAGGCGGCCACGCGCCACATAGAGGCCCATGGATGGCCGCAAGCCTTGCCCCAAGGCTGGACGGTTGACCCCCACGGGCAGCTGGATTGGCTGCCATTGCTTGCATCCTTGGTGGACGCGGTGGACGCGGTGGATGTGGATCGGGCCGCGGCCCAATTCCATGCAACGCTGGTGGTCGGCCTGTCCGAATGGGTGGTGCAGGCAGCGCAATCCAGCCATCTGCGCACGGTGGTGTGGGGCGGGGGCTGCTTTCACAACACTTTGTTATCTGTGGGCTTGCGGCAAAACCTTGCGCAATGCAACATCACTGTTTTGGCCCCTGTGCGCATGTCCCCGGGGGACGCGGGCGTTGCCTTAGGGCAGGCGTGGGTGGCAATCACCTCTTTGGAGCAATGAAATGTGCCTTGCACTCCCTGTGAAAGTAATAGACCTAGGCGTTGGGTCGGCGGGCGCATGGGCCATCGTCGATCTTGGCGGCGTCAAGAAAGAAATATCCCTGGCGCTGCTTGACGATGTTCAAGTGGGCGACTACGTCATCCTGCATGTTGGTTATGCGCTGTCCAAACTCGACCCCGAGGAAGCCGAAAGGACGCTCGCACTGTTTTCGGAAATGAATGCAACCCAATTGGCGGCACCGTGAAATACATTGACGAATTCCGCGATGGCGATGTGGCCCGGACTTTGGCGCACAAGATCGCGGCGGTGGCGCAGGCCAGCCGAAATTACAGCTTCATGGAGTTTTGCGGGGGCCACACCCACGCGATTTCCCGCTACGGCCTGAGCGATTTGCTGCCGCCCAATGTGCGTATGGTGCATGGCCCCGGCTGCCCGGTGTGTGTCCTGCCCATCGGGCGTGTGGACATGGCGATTGAACTGGCTTTGAACCGTGGCGTGATTTTGTGCACCTACGGCGACACCTTGCGCGTGCCCGCCTCGCAGGGCTTGTCCCTGATGAAAGCCAAGGCACGCGGGGGCGATATCCGCATGGTGTATTCGACGCTGGACGCTTTGCAGATCGCGCGTGACAACCCGCAGCGTGAAGTGGTGTTTTTTGCCATCGGGTTTGAAACCACAACGCCACCGACGGCGCTGGCAATTCAGCAGGCAGACCAGGAGCAACTGTCCAATTTCAGCGTGCTGTGTTGCCATGTGCTCACGCCTGCTGCCATCAGCACGATTCTGGAGTCCCCCGAAGTGCGCCAGTGGGGCACCGTGCCGATTGATGGTTTCATTGGCCCAGCCCATGTTTCCACCGTGATTGGCAGCCAGCCTTACGAGTTTTTTGCCGAGGAGTACCGCAAGCCGGTGGTGATTGCCGGTTTTGAACCCCTGGACGTGATGCAGGCTATTTTGATGCTGGTGCGCCAAGTCAATGAAGGCCGCGCCGAGGTGGAAAACGAGTTCTCCCGGGCGGTGACACGCGAGGGCAATGTGAAAGCGCAGGACCGGGTGGCCGAGGTGTTCGAATTGCGCCGTGCCTTCGAATGGCGCGGGCTTTCCGTGGTGCCCTATTCCGCGCTGAAGGTGCGTGCCAAGTACGGCACGTTTGACGCCGAACGGCGCTTCCAGCTCGACTACCGCTCGGTGCCCGACAACAAAGCCTGTGAATGCGGTGCGATTTTGCGGGGTGTCAAGCGACCGCAGGACTGCAAGATTTTCGGCACCGTGTGCACGCCTGAAAACCCGGTCGGTTCATGTATGGTCAGCAGCGAGGGCGCGTGTGCGGCGCATTACAGTTACGGACGCTACAAGGATATGAACGGATGAGCGAGATCAAAAGAAGCTATGTTCGGCCCCTCGATGTGAAGCACGGCCGGGTGGACATGACACACGGTTCGGGGGGGCGTGCCATGGTGCAACTGATCTCCGAGTTGTTCACCCGGCATCTGGGCAACCAATACCTCGGGCAGGGCAATGACGGTGCGGTACTGCCCGTGCCCATGGTCGACGGCCTACCTGCCAGACTGGTGATGTCCACCGATTGCCATGTGGTGTCGCCCCTGTTTTTCCCCGGTGGGGACATTGGCTGTCTGTCCGTGCATGGCACGGTGAATGATGTGGCCATGATGGGTGCCACACCGCTGTACCTGAGCGCGGGTTTCATTCTGGAAGAGGGCTTTGCCCTGTGTGATCTGGAGCGCATTGTGGTGTCCATGGCCCACGCGGCCCGCGCTGCAGGTGTGCCGGTGGTGACGGGCGATACCAAAGTGGTGGAGCGTGGTAAAGGCGATGGTGTATTCATCACCACCACCGGGGTGGGCGTTTTGCCGCAGGGGCTGGAACTGGGGGGCGCACGGGCGCGGCCCGGTGACGTGGTGCTGGTGTCCGGCTCGATCGGCGACCACGGCGTGGCGATCATGAGCCAGCGCGAGAACCTGTCTTTTGACGCGCCCATCAGCTCGGACACCGCGGCGCTGAATGGTTTGGTTGCAACGATGCTGGCGACCCACGCCGATATCCGCTGCCTGCGCGATCCGACACGCGGCGGACTGGCGGCCACCCTGAATGAAATCGCCGGGCAATCTGGCGTGGGCATGATGCTGCTGGAAAAAGCCATTCCCGTGAAGCCGGTGGTGGCTGCGGCGTGTGAATTGCTGGGGCTGGACCCGCTCAATGTCGCCAACGAGGGCAAGCTGATTGCGATCTGCTCCGCCGCCGATGCCCCTGGCTTGCTGGCGGCGATGCGTTCGCATCCCCTGGGAAAAGATGCCGCCCTGATTGGTGAGGTGATCGCGGACACGCACCATTTTGTGCAACTCACGACGGCCTTTGGTGGGCGACGCATCGTGGACTGGTTGGCGGGCGACCAACTGCCGCGCATTTGCTAAAGGTGAAGCCATGCGTATCTTGCTGCTCACCCATGCGTTCAACAGCCTGACCCAGCGCCTGGGCGCTGAATTGGTGCGGCGCGGTCATGAAATTTCGGTTGAATTTGACATCGCGGACAGCGTCACCGAGGAGGCGGTGGCTTTGTTTCGGCCCGACCTCATCGTCGCACCCTATCTGCGCCGTGCCATTCCAGAGTCCATCTGGTCGCGCCATGTGTGCCTGATCGTGCACCCCGGTATTGTGGGTGACCGGGGACCCTCGGCGCTGGACTGGGCGATTCAGGACGGTGAGGCCAGGTGGGGCGTCACCGTGCTGCAAGCGGAGGCCCAGATGGATGCGGGTCCGGTGTGGGCGAGTGCGGACTTTGCCATGCGCAAGGTCAAAAAATCCAGCACCTACCGCAACGAAGTCACCCAAGCGGCGACCGCTGCGGCCTTGCAGGCGGTGCAGCGCATTGAAGAAGGCAGTTTTGTGCCCCAAAGGCCGACAGCCTTGCCCTCAGTGCGGGGGCGGCTGCGGCCCTTGATGCGCCAGAGTGAGCGAAGCCTGGACTGGGCGCGTGATGACACGGCCACGGTGTTGCGTCGCATCCATGCGGCCGATGGTTTTCCGGGGCTGGCAGATAGCCTGTTTGGCCAGCCATGCCACCTGTTCGATGCGTGGCCAGAAGCTACTTTGCGCGGCACGCCGGGCGCCATCCTTGCGCGGCGCGAAACCGCATTGCTGCGGGCCACGGTAGACGGTGCGGTCTGGATCGGTCACGTCAAACGCGCGGGCAGCATCAAACTGCCAACGGCGCTGGCATTTGCGCAGGAATCGCAGGCCATTGTGCAGGCGCCACTGGAGGGCTGGTGGCGTACCGCGCTTGCGACTTGGCAAGACATTGCCTACGAAGAAATGGGGCAGGTCGGTTTCCTGCACTTTGAGTTTTACAACGGTGCCATGTCCACCGTGCAGTGCGAACGCTTGCGCTTGGCGCTGCAGTGGGCCAAGCAGCGGCCGACGCAGGTTCTGGTGCTGATGGGGGGCTCCGATTTTTGGTCGAATGGCATCCACCTGAATGTGATTGAAGCGGCCAGTCTGGGCCAGGGGTCTGCGGCCGATGAATCCTGGAACAACATCAACGCCATGAACGATCTGGCGCTGGAACTCATCACCTGCGAGCGGCAGATGACGGTGGCAGCGCTGGGCGGCAATACCGGTGCGGGCGGTTGTTTTCTCGCTCGGGCTGCTGACAGGGTTTGGGCGCGTGAGGCGGTGGTATTGAATCCGCACTACAAAAACATGGGCAATCTGTACGGGTCGGAGTACTGGACCTACCTGCTGCCACGGCGGGTGGGTGTTGCGGCGGCCCAGGCGATCATGCACAACCGGCAGCCATTGACCGCACTGCGCGCCTTGGAAATAGGCTTCACGGACGCCTGTTTAGCGGGCGATGCCGCTGCCTTTGGCGCAGCCGTGGCACAGCGCGCGCAGGCTCTGGCGGCTTCGCCCGATCTGGCGGCCACGCTCAACGCCAAACGCGAAGCCCGAGCGCGCGATGAAGCGACCAAGCCGCTGGCGGCCTACCGCGAGGAGGAATTGCGCCATATGCGGCGCAACTTCTACGGTTTTGACCCGAGCTACCACGTCGCACGCCACCATTTTGTGCACAAAACTTTGGCTTCGTGGACGCCCAGGCATCTGGCGCGCCACCGGGAACTGGGCTGGACGATTCCATGACGCTACGCACACCCTTGACCGTGTTGGTGGTCGATGATGAACAGCGTTCGCTGGAAACCTTGCGGCGCACCTTGGAAGACCACTTTACCGTTTTCACCGCTGCATCCGCCGAGGAGGGGCGGGCCGTGATGGAGGGCGAGTGTGTCCACATTGTGCTGTCGGACCAGCGCATGCCCGGCACCTCTGGCGTGGAGTTCCTGTGCGGGGTGCGTGCCCAGTGGCCTGACACGGTGCGCCTGATTCTTTCGGGACATACCGAGGCGCAAGACATCATTGCCGGTGTCAACGAAGCTGGCATCTGGCAGTACCTGCTCAAGCCCTGGCACCCTGAGCAGTTGCTGCGAACACTGCAAAGTGCGGCTGAACTTTGGCGCTTGCAGCAGGAGAACCAGCGCCTGACGCTGGAATTGCGTGCGAGCCCCGAGAACCTCTCGTTGCGGGTGGCCAACCTGCGCTTGAAGGCAAAAAGCCAGGCCGGGTTTGACCGGCTCGTGCGTGCGGCCGACAGTCCGCTGAACACGGTCTGCGCCTTGGCGGAAAAAATTGCCGCCCACGACCTGTCGGTGCTGGTCACCGGTGAATCGGGCACGGGCAAGGAGCTGCTGGCGCGGGCCATTCACAGTGCGAGTACGCGCGCTGAACAGCCCTTTGTGGTGGAAAACTGCGGCGCCATGCCCGACACTTTGCTGGAAAGCGAGCTCTTCGGGCACAAGCGGGGCGCTTTTACCGGCGCCACCGAGTCCCGGATTGGCCTGTTTCAGCAGGCGGATGGCGGTACGCTTTTCCTCGATGAAATCGGTGAGACGTCACCCGCTTTTCAGGTCAAGTTGCTCAGAGCCTTGCAAGAAGGAGAGATACGGCCCGTGGGCAGCCCGCGCCCGGTGGCCGTGGACGTGCGGCTGATTGTGGCCACCAATCGGGACCTGGAGGCCGATGTGCTCAGTGGGCGTTTTCGGGAAGACCTGTACTACCGCGTGGCCGGCATCACACTGTATTTACCGGCACTGCGCGAACGCTCGCAAGACATTGCGCTGATCGTTGCCCAGATGCTGAAAACATCGGCGCTGACCGGGCGCAGCTTCTCGCAGGAGGCCATGGCGCGGCTGGTGCAGCACGCCTGGCCGGGCAATGTGCGGGAGTTGCAAAATGAAATCCGCCGCGCGCTGGCATTGGGCGACGGCCCGGTTCTGGGCGCCGATCTTCTCTCCCCCAGGGTGTGTCAGCCCAAACCCTGCGCAGCGGTGGCAGCAGATGGGGCGGACGGGGAATCGAAGCAACTCAAACACCACCTGGAACGCGCCGAGGCGCAATTCATCCGTGCAGCCATGCTGCGCCATAAAGGGAATAAAACCCATGTGGCAGACGAGTTGGGCCTGACACGGGTGGGTCTGCGCATGAAACTGATGCGATTGGGGCTGGAGCGGGACGCAAGCCCCCTCTGATGGCAGCCGCGCTACAGCGGCGTCGACGGCAGAACCAGGGTGAACTGTGCGCCGCCTTGCGGCAGATTCGCCGCCGTGAGCTGCCCCGCGTGCTGTTCGACGATGCCGTAGCTGATCGATAAACCCAGGCCGGTGCCCTTGCCCACGCTTTTGGTGGTGAAAAAGGGGTCAAAGACACGTGATAAATGTTCTGGCGCAATCCCCGTGCCATTGTCGGTAAAGCGCAGTCTCACGCTGGAGGCATCCCGGTCCAAGCTAATGTGCAACTGCGGCTCTTTGTGTGCATCCGTGGTGGCGGCGTCATAGGCATTCTGGATCAGGTTCATCATGACCTGCAGCAACTGACCGGCATTGCCATTGACGTAACAATCGGGGCCACGCGTCCAGTGGATTTCAAATCGCGGAGCGGTCCCTTTTTTTACCCAATGAATAGCGCGCTCCACCACGGCGTTGAGCTCCACCTGCGTCACTTCCTCCGGTGCCACGGTGGAGAAGCGCTTCAGACCGGCCACGATGTCGGTGGTGCGTTGTGCGCCTTCGAGGGTGCCTTCCATCAACGAGGGCAGGTCTTTGACGATGTGGTCAATGCGTAATTCCTGGCGCAGCGCTTGTACCTGTTCAGGCAGGTCGAGCTGGTGAATGGCTTCCAGGTAGGCGCTCAGGCGCGTGCCGTAGCGTTGCAGCACATGGACATTGCCAAAGACGAAGCTGATGGGGTTGTTGAGTTCATGCGCCACGCCTGCCACCAAACGGCCCAAAGAGGCCATTTTTTCCGAGTGAAGCAACTGTTGCTGGGCCTGCTTCAGGGCCTCGTGCGCCTCACGCAACTGGTGGTAGGCCTGCTTGAGCTCGCCCAAAGGGCGTCCCACCAGCACCCGGCCCACCTGCCGCCCCGTGCTGTTGCGCCTGGGGCTGCAGTTGAGGTCCACCGGGACGACTTGGCCATGCGCATCGCGCAGGTTGATTTCCAGCACCGAACCCACTGCGGAGGCTGCTTGGTCTACCGCCTGCTGCCAGCGCTGTACGCTTGGTTCGTCGGCCAGCAACTGGAGCACGGGGGTGCCACGCAACGATTCCTCGCTGCGACCGACCAGTTCGCACAGTGCCGCATTGGTTTCTTCAATCAGCCCCTCTTGGTTGCAGGCAATCAGCACGTCACTCATGGCCGACAGCAGGCTGAAAATGAACTGCTGCGATTGTTCGAGTTGCGCGTTCTTTTCTTCCAGCTCGATTTCATCGCTGACGAGTTTGGAATAGACCTCGTCCATCTTGTGGATGACATCCAGCCAGGTGGTTTCGTCTACACCTTCCAGTTCACCGGCAGGCAAGTGTTGTAGGGGGGAGGGGCGTGGCAGCGGCATAAATCAATGCACCGTGCAGACCATACACGGGTCAAATGAACGAACGATGTGCTGCACGGCAACGCTTTGACCACGACCTTCGCTGAAACTGTCGATGGGTGCGCCCACCAGCGCAGCCTCTAAAGCGCCGGGTGTGCCAGCGGCATCGCGCGGTGAGAAGTTCCAGCTGGTGGGGGCCACGATCTGGTAGTGGGAGATTTGGTTGTTCTCGATACGCAGCCAGTGGCCCAGAGCACCGCGGGCGGCCTCCGTCAACCCGATACCTTGGGCCTGCGCAGGCATGGCCTGGAGTTGGTGGAATGGCTCCCGTGCTTGCAATGCCGTCAGCCACTGCTCCATGAGTGGCAGCAGGCGCGCCATTTCCACCAGGCGCGCCAGCACCCGGGTGAAGACGGTGCCGCCATGCGCGGCGGTGGCGGCACGGACCAAGGCATGGCCATCGACCAGTTGCCGCGCAATGGCACCGGTTTCCACCACCTGGCCGTCCAGCCTGGGGGCCTTGTTCCAGGTGTAGGCGCCGGGCTTGTCGGGCTGGGGCTGGGTCATTCCCGCCATGGGGTGCGGTGCCGGGCCGCATTCGCTCTGCGCGAACCAGGCATGGTGCATGTCTTCCCGGATGGCGCTGGTGTCCAGCGCAAGGGTTTTTTGCAAGCCTGCGTGCCATACGCCCTGGGCGAATGCGGTGCCGCCGCCGGATTGGGCATAGGCCCCGTAGCTGAGGTAACGGCCAGGGCCCGGGCCCAAGGCGGCCAAGTCGGTATCGGCGGCCATGTCGAGGAACATGGCCATGTCGCTGCCCCCGGCACGGGTGCGCCATTGTTGCAAGGCTGGCAGGCTGTCCAGTGCAGCCACCTCTTCCAGCGCGGTGCCGAACAGGGTTTGTTCCAGAAATGCCCGCATCTCCCGCAGCCGCGCGAGCAGCTGGATGCGTTCGGTTGATTCGATGGCGCGCGCGCTGCCTCCCGGCAGCACCGATCCTGTGTGGGGCCATTTGCCGCCCAGTGCGCCCATGAGCTCCAACCAGCGGGCGCGTGCCGCCAGCGCAGCACAGTTGTGCAAGCCCCGGCCCGGCCCGGCACCCGCCACGGCCGCAAATCGCCGCGTGGCTTCCCCATACCACCCGCGCCGCGCGTACACCGCACGGGTGAAGTCGGGCATGAAGAAGAGGTAAAAATGCGTCAGGTGGTCTGCCAGGTTCTCGCAGCCGAGCATCAGGTTGATGGCATGCTGCCCATTGGGGGGCATCACCACACCCGACGCATCGGCCAGGGCCTTGGCGGCGGCGACCGACTGCGAGACCGAGCAGATGCCGCAGATGCGGGGCGCGATGGTTAGCGCGTCCATCGGGTCGCGGCCCACCAGCATGATCTCAAAGCCGCGAAACATCGGTGCGTTCACACGCGCCTCACGCACCCGGCCATCCTCCACGTCGAGCTGAACCTCCAGGTCGCCCTCGATGCGGTTGAACGGGCCCAGTATCAGGCGGGTCATGGCATGTTTCGCATTTAGCGCGGTCCGGTATTGCGCGCGACCGGTGGCAGGAGCACATGGTCACTGGTGGCATTTTGCTTGACACGCTTGGGTGTGGCGCTTTTGGAGAGCGAGGCCAAGGCCACAAACCAGGCCTTGGGCATGTCGGTAGGCAGGCCCACCGGGATGCCGGCCAGTTTGCGTGTGAGGTGGAAGGGGTTGCCGGGGTCTTGAAATCCCGGTTCTGTGCAACTGATGCAGGCGTAGCCGCCGCGTGTGCATGAACCATACCCATTCCACAACCGGGTGTTGCAGTCGGCGTGTGCCTGTGTGCCTTTGCAGCCCATGTTCTCCATGGTGCAGCCCAGGTCCGAGGGTTTTTGGGCGCTGGCCTTGTATTCGTAATACTCGTTGCGTGTGCAGCCGTGGTGCACCAGCTGGTCGGCATAAAAGCGGGGGCGCCCCAGCGGGTCCAGATCGTCGGCGGTGACAAAACCGGCCGCCAGTGCCATCAGGGTGTCCGTGGTCCAGCCGGGGTGCGTAGGGCAGCCGGCGATATTGATCACCGGCAGGCCGCCTTGGGCGCGAAACCCGGCACCCAGCAGGCCGCCGGGGTGGTCGTCCTCAAACTGCAGTCCGCAGGCGTCGGTGGGGTTGACCCCACTGCCGGTGATACCACCCCAGGCCGCGCAACTGCCCACGGCGACCACATGCGTGGCAACGCGAGAGAGCTTGCGCACCCAATCGACCATGGGCAGGCCCGTGCCCGCCAGCACATGGAAGCGCCCACTGCCATGGGGTCCCCGCAGCATGGCACCTTCAATGCAGAGTGCGTCCAGCCGCACTTGGCCGGACAGGCAGCCTTCCAGCAGCGCCACCAAATCGGTGCCACCTTCGAGTGACAGCACGGGGTGCCAGAGTATTTCTATGCCATTGGCACGCCACATGGCCGCAAAGTCCGCAGTGTCGGCGCACAGCAGCGACATGCTGCAGCCCCCGCAGCCACCGGATTGCATCCACAGCACATTGAACGTCACGTTGACTCCCCAGTTTCAAGCATCCCTAGTCTCCCCGGTGCCAGGAGTCTATACCGTGCAGGCCACGCAAGGGTCATAGGCGGCAGCCAGCACGCGGGCCGCCGCTGTGTTCTCGGGCGGCAAGGCCGACAGGGCTTTTGCAAGTGCCCCTTGCGGGTGAAAGTTCCATTCGGTGGGCGCCAGCACCCGGTAGTCGTGCACTGCGCCGGTGGCGTCGAGCTGCACCCAGTGCAGCAACAATCCGCGTGCCATTTCACACCAGGCCAGGGCTTGGCCGTCGCCCAGGCGCAGGGCGCCGCTGGCCAGCAAAGGCGGGTCGCCCGGACCAGGGGGGCGGGGACTTGCGGCGGCAATCTCCATCAGCTCAAGCCAGCGTGCGCTGACGCGCGTCCAGGCGTTGTGCGCTGGCGCCGCAGGCCGTCGGTGGCGCAGCCGTGCCCAGGGGCCGGTCTCCGCGCACCGGCCCAGCCACGTTGGTCTTTGCACAAAGTCTGGTTCGTCGCTCAGTGCTTGCGCCAACTGGTGCAACTGGGCGCTCTGACGCTCGCTATCGGTATCCAGCACCTCCAGGCAGCGTGTTTCGGGGGCCAGGGTGTGGGCGATCGGATGCCAAGCGCAGAGGCTGCGCAGGGGTGAAAGATGCGCCGCTTTGGCATGGCACCAGACGGCCAGTGCATCCGGGTCACGGTGGGCGTCCAGCCAGTCCGCAAGGGCTTGCCCCAGCACGCGTTGTTCAAGCCACGCCCGCAATTGGCCCAGCAGCGCCCATGCCTGGGTGGAATCGGTGCAGGGGCGAGAGGCGGACAGCGGCAGCGGACAGTCGCGCAGCCACGCCAGGTCCGGGGTGGCGGGAGTCAAATCGGGCAGGCGTTGAGGCCAGTCCAGCGCGATGCTGCGCAGGTGGTCGCGTGCCGTCTCGACATACAGCGGCCCCGAAGACGCGTTCGCGCCAGCCGCAGCGGAGTGGGCTTGTGCAGCGGCCAGTGCCAGTTCGGCGGTGCGCTGGTGGGCATGGGCACACAGGGTGAACACCTGCGTCAGGGTGCGGGTGACCTGTGGGCCTTGTTGGCCCCGCAGCAAACGCCCCAGCCGACCGGCACCAAGAATGGGGCGCTGTCCAACAATGCTGCAAGGCACGCCCGGCTGCAGTTGGTACTGTCCACTGAGCGCATCCCAGGGTGGGGCGCCCATTGGGGCACTTGCGCGTGTGTTCACTCCATTTGCCTTTCTGGCAGGGTGCAGTTGTGGGGCGGGCGGTATGCCATGGGACGGTTATGGGGGCGGCGTGTGCATCTGCACTGTGAAAATGGCAGCCATCTTTTGCTATTAAATTCGTAGCTGCTTGCGCATATTCTGCGGGGGCTGGAGGCCTCAATGGCGCTGGCTAGTTTGGCGAGGGACTCGGTTTGCGGCGGGCGCAGGCTCAGGCGGCCTGCGATAGGGTTGACTTCGCGTTGACTCACGATGCTCCCTTTTTGTTTTTACTTGTTACCTTGCTGCTTTTCACTGCACCATTGCCAACTGTTTTTAGAGCAGATTTTCTGGGTGCTTGTAACTCCGCGGGGGCGAGATAGCGCAGCTCCCGGCGTAGCTCCTGCTGCAACTCTTCTTCTGTTGGCAAGTGAACTGCCAATGCGAAGCAGATGGCGATAGTGACTCCATGACAGCCCCGAGTGCAAAATGCCCGGCGCCCAATCAAGGTCAGCAGAATTCCGAGACAGTGTGTCGGAATTGTGGTCCGTCGGGTCGGTGTTCATCAAATTCCGAGACGCTGTCTCGGAAATCAACAGCGGATAGTCAATATAGAACTGCCTGAAAGCCTCCAGGTTGTCCACCGAGTAACCACGTCCAAAGTCAAAGGTCAGCTGCTTGGAAAGCTCAGCCACTACTTGCGCGGTATTGACGCTGCGAGCGGCCTGGTTGCGCGCAGCCTGCAAGATTTCACGAACACGACCATACAAAGCCGGTGTGGACGCATCTGCTTTCACAAGCTTTTTTTTAGGGGCAGATTTTTTGGCTGCCTCGGTGCTCATGCCGCATCCCCACCAAACAAATCATCTTGCGCCGGGGTGTCTGCCACCTTTTTCTGCGCCATCGGCAGGTTGGCCACGTTCAGGCTGTAGTCGTCATGGCCCCACTCGCAGCGGTCTTTCACCATCTTGGGAATTTTCTTGAGCGTGAGGTTGGGCCAGCGTTGGGCAGCTTGCGCAGCCGTCACGCCGCGATAAGCGCCGCAGCACACCAGCAGACTGCGCGGGTCGTTGGGGTCGATGCCCACCTCGTGGCTCAGCGCCTCCAGTTGCTCAGGCCCCAGCGTTTGGATGACGCCCTTGGACAAGGGGCTTTGGAAGTCGAATAGGGCCGCTTCGACCTGGTGCGGATTCAGGTCCACCTGGGCATCGACCAGGGTGGAGGCCAGCAGATCGGCGGAGTCTGCACCCATACGGCGTGACAAAAGCCACGCTAGGTACTGGGACTGGTAGGGGGTGGAGATTGGCGGCACGGGTTATTCTTTCCTCGGGGATTATGGCCTTAGCCACCGCTTCAAAATGGCCTGTCAGCGGACTCCTACAAGCCTATCAGCGCTGTCCGACAGACAGAAGTCTCCGGGATTCGGATAATTGGAGTCCTCTCATTGCAAGGGGATCGAAATGCAGAACCCTGGTGGCATTGAGCGATAGCGAGATCTTCAACTCTTCAGGAGAAGTGAAATGACCAGCAAGAACACCATTTGTCTTTGGTTTGATGGCACCGCCGTCGATGCCGCAAGCAAGGCGATGTGCTCACGGTCGAGTTCACCGTGGCTGGCATCCCCTGCATCGGGCTCAATGGCAGTCCGCAGTTCAAGCACAGCGAGGCGTTTTCGTTTCAGATCGCAACCGACGACCAGATGGAGACCGACCGCTTGTGGAACGCGATCGTCAAAAATGGCGGGCAGGAAAGCGCGTGTGGCTGGTGCAAGGACCGGTGGGGGCTGTCCTGGCAGATCACCCCACGCGCCCTCACCGAGGCGATGGCCGACCCCGATCGCGCGGCGGCCAAGCGTGTGTTCGACGCGATGATGACGATGGGAAAGATCGACATCGCCACGATAGAGGCGGCGCGGCGGGCTGGCTGACGCCTCAGTTTGCGCTCAACGTTGGCCGCAAGGCTACTGATCCTGGCATGCGTTGATCTCGGCCCAGCCAGTGTTTTGCAAAGGGCGTGCCGGAGCGCACCATCGCTTGGGGCAGGTGGTCCTGAGCATCCAGCCTGAAGACTGCCACCGCCTCGACCAGGTCCGAGGCCTGGCCTTTGAGGCTGGACGCTGCGGCGGCCATTTCTTCCACCAAGGCCGCGTTTTGTTGTGTGGTCTGGTCCATCTGCGTGACCGCCTCGCCGACTTGCATGACACCGCTTGCCTGCTCGCTGCTGGCGGCACTGATCTCGCCCATGATGTCCGTCACCCGGCGGATGCTGCTGACGACTTCGGTCATGGTCAAGCCCGCCTGGTCGACCAGGGCAGTCCCTTGCTCCACGCGCTCCACACTGGCGTTGATCAGACTCTTGATCTCTTTGGCCGCATCTGCGGAGCGCCCCGCGAGGCTGCGCACTTCCGAGGCGACCACTGCAAAACCCCGGCCTTGTTCCCCCGCGCGAGCGGCCTCCACGGCGGCGTTCAAGGCGAGGATGTTGGTCTGAAAGGCGATTCCGTCGATGACTTGAATGATGTCGCTGATTTTTCGGGACGATTCGTTGATGCCCTTCATGGTCTCCACCACCTGGCCTACGACGTTGCCGCCTTGCACCGCCACGCTGGACGCATTCAAGGCCAACTGGTTGGCCTGGCGGGCACTGTCGGCATTTTGTTGGACGGCGGCACCGAGTACCGCCATGGAGGTGGCTGTTTTTTCCAGGGAGCTGGCCTGTTGTTCGGTGCGGTTGGAGAGATCGGTGTTGCCCTGTGCGATCTCGGCACTGGCCGCAGCCACGGTTTCCGAACCGAGGCGTACATCGGCAACGATTTTGGCGAGCTGGTCGCGCATCGCTTTCATGGCGGCCATCACACTGGTGGTGTCACCGCTGCGCACCTGGAGTTCATGCGTCAGGTCGCCGTCGCGCACTGCCTCTGCGGCTTTGCGCACTTCCATGGGTTCAGCACCGAGCCGCTCCATGACCGAGCGTTTGATGCCCCACAGGGTTGCTACCGCCAGCACCACGGCGAGCAGGGTGGCAAATACCAAAAGGTTAAACCAGGTATTTTTGGCTGCAACCGCGCTCTCCACATTGGCCAGGGTGCGTGCGTCCACGAGTACCAAAAAGTCGTCCACCGGTTGCATGATCTTGGCCTTGAACTGGTGGTATTTTTTGTCGTGCATCATGGCTTGCGCCCGGGGCAGGTCCGGCGCACCCTTGGTGCTAAAGCCACCTTTGCCATCGGCCAGTTGACCCTTGACCAGGTTCATGGCCACGGTTTCGGTGTTCACCAGGTCATCTGAATTGGCCTGCGCTTCTTTCAGTTTGGCAAACTCCGCGTCGGTAAAACCGGCACGTTTCATCAACTCCTGCAAAGGAATGGCATCCCCGGTGCCACGGTCGGGATGGATGCCGACCGCACGGAAGTCCCAGTAGATTTTTTCGTATTGATTGGGGCGTGCCTTTTTGCCATTGCGGATATCCAGTATTTCAAAATACTGTTTCTCCCATTCGGCATCGCCCGAGACCACATAGGTTCGGGCCAAACGCGTCAGGTCGTCCGAGCTTTGGCGCAACTCATCTGCGAGCATGTACGAGGTGTACCGCGACAGGTAGGCTTGCGAAATATGGTCATTGGCTGCACCCAGCTTGTACAGAGAAAAGACAAGCAGCAGCGCGGGAAAAAGTAGCGCTAGCAGTATGGTCCGGAACATTTGGCCGATTGTTTTCATGTATCACTCCCTGCTGAGTTGTGCCCGATTTTTTGGGGCTGGCGCCCTCATGGACGCTATTTAGGCAAACTCCGGGGATTGGCGCTATGCGACTTATCAACGCGCGGTCAAGTGGTCCAGGGGGCGGGCTTGCACGGCCGTGGTATGGGTTTGCGGCTGGCTGGGCGCTACTGAAAGAATAGCTGTTTGCGCAGTGTTTATAAGGGCTGGAGGCCTATTTGGCTTGTAATATTGCCCAAGGCATGTCCAAAAGTTGCAAGCCCCGGGGCTGCGAATTTTTACGCTTGCGTGCTCAGATTCGCTGGGTGGGGGCCTTGCATGCATCCTGGCGAAGGCCCCTGTGGCTCAAGCCCAGGCTGACCCAGCCATCGTCAAACAGGGCGTCGAGTTTTTTCTGCAAGCCAAGAAGTTTCCAGATCATGGTGGGCATCCTCTCTTTAGAAATGGGGGCGCTTGTTCAACAAGTGGGCGCGTTGCAAGGCAAAAAATTCCAGTACGCCCCACAGGATGCAGGCTGGCAATGCGACATACCGAAAGAAAGCAGCGTTGCGGGTCATAGAAGGGCGCCTTTGCATGAACAGACTGCCAAGGTAATGGTCTTGTGTGACAGCGTTATGTCAGTGCGAAATTCAGACACAGGCTGTGCAAAATCTGTTCTGACCATGGCATCCCCTGTATGCTTTTGTGCTGCGCCGGGGCGTTTTCCTGGCATTTTTTTAGGCACTTGTGGCAACGCATCAACTTCCCGAATTGGACGCGCTGGAACGCATCATTGAATTGGGTGCCGGGCAGTTGGAGAGCCGCACGGTGGCTAGCGTGACCCTGCCCCAGGGGGGCGTTTACCCCATCCATGCGGTGCTGCTGGGGAATCCGGATAAATCTGTCCCGGCCGTCGGTTATTTCGGTGGTGTGCATGGCTTGGAGCGGATCGGTGCGGAAGTGGTCATCGCCTATTTGCAAAGCCTGGTCATGCGCTTGCAGTGGGACAGCACCCTGCACAAACAACTGGAGTCGGTGCGACTGGTGTTTATGCCCATCGTCAACCCCGGTGGCATGGCGGTAGGTACGCGTGCCAACCCCCAGGGGGTGGACCTCATGCGCAATGCCCCCATCTCTTCCGAAGAGTCTGTTCCTTTTTTGGTAGGTGGGCAGCGCATCAGCGCCCGTTTGCCCTGGTACCGGGGCGCGCAGTCCGCCCCGATGGAAATCGAAAACCAGGCGGTCTGCGAGGTGGTGGCTGCGGAGTTGCTGACCCGGCCCTTCAGCGTGGCGGTGGACTGCCACTCGGGTTTTGGGTCGCGTGACCGCATCTGGTTTCCGTACGCCCACACCCGGGCCTGTATTGCCCATTTGGCGGAGATCCAGGCGTTGAAACATATTTTTGTGCAGTCCAACAGCCACCACCGCTATATCTTCGAGCCGCAAAGCCAGCAGTATCTGGCCCATGGTGACCTGTGGGATTATTTGTACAAGCTCTCGTGTGTGCAGACGCAAGGCATATTTTTGCCGCTCACGCTGGAGATGGGCTCCTGGCTGTGGGTCAAGAAAAATCCGCGCCAACTGTTTTCCCGGCACGGCATTTTTAATCCATTGATTGAGCACCGGCAGCAGCGGGTGCTGCGGCAGCACCAGTCTTTATTGGACTTTTTGTCGCGTGCGGCGTGCGGCCACCGCCTGTGGTTGCCCCATGCCGAGAACCGGGCTCAGTTTCACGCCCAGGCCCTACAGGATTGGTACTGAAGACGTTTCCCGCCCTGCGGCAAGGCCACGCAAAAACTCCACCAGACCGGGGTCCACCGGTAGCTTGGCGGCCAGCGCACTGGCTTGCGTGATGTCACGGGCGCTCCCAATGCTGGTTTGCAGTGCCGTGGCTTTCTGGTGCCAGCGTTGTGCACGCCGCTTCCAAAGAAGGGGTTCCAGTGCCTCAATTCCGTAACGCAAACGCTTGGCGAATATGCGTATGCGGTGCAGGTCTTCCGCACCAGGTGCGTCCTGGGTGGCATCCTCCATGCGCTTGTGCAAACGGGCAATGCGCCGCCGTGCCCACGGCCGCAACGGCATCGGCATCGGCACTTCTGTAGCGGTGTGGCCTGGCACGGGGGGTGTTGTCAGCTCTTCCAGCCACTGTGTGGTTGCCAGCAAGGCCAGGCCGATGGCCGGTGTTTGGAGTGCAGTTTGCACGGACTTTCTCTGGCTAGCCGCCGCGGTGGCCAGGGTGCCCAACATGGTTTCAAAGGTTTGCACCCGTTGGGCATCACCCTGGGCATAGGCGTCAAGGAACGGAGGCAAAGTTTCGGTCAGTGCGACATCCAGATCCCGAAGTGTGCCCAGGTCGCTCAGGAAAGGGCGCAGAGCCAACCACGGCGGGTTCGCGTGGGCGGGCAGCGCCGGCTTGAAAAGCCGCAAAGCACTTTTGAAACGGCGCCAACCGACCCGGGCCTGGTGCACCACTTCAGGAGCATCCGAGGTGTACAAAACAAGGAGGTTGGATGTGAATTGGCTGAACATTTCGCGCAGCACCCGCCCCGCTGCCTCGTGCAATGCAAGCTCGCGGGTCAATTCCGGAGGTCTGGCCCGCACTGGCCTGTCCCATGTGTTTTGCGCCAGCGCATACCCGCGTTCCGCTTTGCTGGTGTTCGCAGGCAGCACCGCAATGGTGGTCGCAATGCTCTGGGCGGTATCGAACAGTGCTTTGGGCGTGCCTGACAATAGTTCAAACTCCAGTTCGCAGATGGGTGCGCTGTTCTCACCGGTCACGATCTGCCCGACATCCAGGGCCACTTCCACCGAACTGCCATCAGTTACGCGTACCAGCCAACTGCTGCGCTCAAAGCTGGTCGTGAAGCAGGGCGCAAGTGCCTGGAATACCTGCCCGCTTGGGTCTATCTGCGACCACGGTGTGGCCTCCAGCGCATGCAAGTCCAGCGCACCGTTGGGTACCGCCACTTCCCACTCCCCGCGTTGACTGAGCGCTGAATCGCTGGCGCCACCCATCTTGAGTGTTTGCAGCCACTGGGGATGCTTGTCGCTGCCCACGCGCCTGAGGCGCAAGGCAATGCGGGCTTGGTGCAGGACTTGGTCCGGCGTGTCGAAGTAAATGTTGTGCAGCTGCCTGACGCTGGCTTTCTTGCGCGATAAAAGTGGGGTCCGGGCCAAGCGTTGTGCCAGCTGCGACGGGTCTTGTGTTGGCACGGCCAGCTTGAGTTCAACTTCGGTGGGGTGGGGATTCGGTGCATCGGATTTCATGTTTTCAGCGTCTCCCATAGATCCGCACAGTATGCCGCGAAGCACTCCACCGGTCCGTCATGAAAATTTCATTGTGATGTCACCCGCTCGTCATTTGGTTTGACTATCGTCACTTTTATCAAACACAGGAGCAGCAATGCTGACGATCGAAAGCCTCTACGAATCCCTGGCCGCCACCGCAGAAGACGATATACCGGGCTCCACCGCCATGGTCACGCGGGCTGAGCAGATGGCGCGCAGCCAGGAGGCCGCCTCTGCGGATACGACCAACGAGCAGCTTCGGGAGATGTTTGCACGCATTGAGGGGGTTTCCACGATCGCGGTGGTCGAGAACGGGCGCCCTATTGGTCTGGTCAATCGGCATGTTTTTATGGAGCAGTATGCCAAGCCGTACGCCCGTGACCTGTATGGACGCAAGAGCTGCATTGCCTTCATGGACAAGTCTCCCTTGATCGTTCCGGTGTCGACGCCGGTGGAAGTCCTGGTCAAGGCCGCAGTGGATTCGGGTGGCAAGGTTCTGGACGATGGGTTCATCACCACCTTGAATGGCGAATACCACGGTGTGGGAACCGGGTTTGGCTTGGTCAAAGCCATGTCGGAAATCGAGGCTGAGAAGACACGGCAACTAATGGCCAGCATCAATTACGCCAGCCTGATTCAGCGCTCTCATTTGGTGGAGTCAGACCAGGTGTTGCGCCACGACATAGGCGACTACGGCTTGATCTGGAAACCGCGGGACGTGGTCGGAGGCGATGCCTATTTCTTTCGCAAGGTGGCCGACGGTGTATTTGGTTGTGTGTTTGATTGCACGGGGCACGGTGTGCCAGGTGCGTTTATGACCTTGATTGTTTTGTCATTTCTGGAGCAAATGGTTCTGCCTGAAGCCAGTGACATTGATCCTGGCGCGATTTTGGGGCAGATGAATGTGTATATCAAACGGGTCTTGCGCCAGGAAGATCGCTCTTCCAGCGACGTGGCCTCGGGGGAGAAAATTTCTAACGACGGACTGGATGCGGCCGCGTTTGTATTGGCGCCCGATCACAGCGGCTTGCGCTTTGCTTCCGCCAAGTTGAGCCTGTTGGTCGCACGGGAGGGCAGTGCCGAGATTGAAGTGGTGGATGCAGACAAACACGGCATCGGTTACGCGGACACGCCGCTTGCAACCCAATGGACTACGCGCCAAGTCGAGCTGGGGAGTCAATGCATGGTGGTGATTCCTACCGATGGTGTGATTGACCAGATTGGCGGCAGCAAGGCGATTGCGCATGGCCGCAGGCGTCTGGTGCAGTTCATGACAGAACACCGCTCGCTGGACGCGGGCAAACTGGTCAGTGCCTTTGAGGATAGCTTTTCCCAGTGGCAGGACAGCCAGAAGCGGCGCGACGACGTGACCATGCTGGCCTTTGGTACACGCAGGTGCTGATATGAACCTCAACACTTTTGAGATTTTTCAGGCCCAGGCCCAGGCGTCGGGCATTATTTTTTACCACAGCGGTGAGTTCACCGGCGCCATCATTACGGCCGCTGCCGAATCTTTGAAGCACCGCATAGAGGAGTCTGGCGCATCCGGCCCTGCCAAGCGCAAGCTGTTTTCCACCTTTGTGGAAATGGCGCAAAACATTCTTCACTATGCGGCGCTGCCCCCAGGTGCAGACCCAGCGTTTGTCCATGGCAAACCCGGAACGATCGGCATCGGCAAGTGCGGCGATGACTATTGGGTGGTGTGTGTCAATCGGGTCGAGACGGCGCATATCGCGCGCTTGTCCGAAAAACTCGATGCGGTGCGCTCCATGAGCCTGGAAGATATTCGCAAGAGCTACCGCGCGCAGCTTCACAACACGGAGCATGCGGCGCAGGACACCCTGAGCAAGGGGGCGGGCCTGGGCTGGCTCACGATTGCACGCGATAGCAAGCAGCCGCTGGAGTACAGCTTCACTTCAGAGCCCGAGTCCCTGGGCAAAACAGCCTTCTTTTTTGTCAAAGCCGTTATCTGATTTGCGGCACACCCATTTCTGTCACCCTTTGAAAGTACCACTATGCAAATTCTCAGAGCAACCCGTACCGCAGTGACCCCTGAAATCGTTTTTTCACGCGCAGAAAACAAGCTGCTGATTGATGGCGAGTGTTATCCCGAAAATCCGCTGCCATTTTTTACGCCCATTGTGGGGGCACTCAAGGCGCACCTGGAAAGTCACCGGCCCAGCCAATTCGATGCCCATATGCGTCTGCAGTACGTGAACAGCGCCTCCACCAAAGGCCTGCAAACCATCATTTCCGTGCTGAACGATGCGGGGAGCCAAGGTACCAATGTGAATGTGTACTGGACGCATGATCCAGAAGACGACGCGATGGAAGAGTTGGGGCAGGATTTGGTGGAGGATTTCGCCAACGTGCTGCTGTTTCGCCAGCCCCTGGCTGCCTGAACTGCAGCCTGTTAGTCGCGCTGCTTTTTAACCGCCACCCACCCGGCGACCAGGGTGAAGGTAATGATGATGGCGACGACGATCCAGAATCCGTGGGAGTGGTCAGCCCAAGGTATGCCACCTACGTTCATGCCAAGCAAGCCTGCGATGATGTTGATGGGCAGTGCCAATACGGTGACTACCGTTAGCACAAACAGGCTGCGGTTGTTGGCCTCGGCAACCCGGCCGGCAATTTCTTCCTGCAACAGTTTGATCCGTTCCTGTAGTGTTGCCATATCACTCAGGGCTACGTTAAATTCTTCGGTGGATTGGCGCAGGTCTTGCAGGTCTTCCTCGTCGATCCATACGGGCGGTTTTCTCAAAAGGCGAAACAAGGCCGCCGGTTCCGGTGCCAGCAGGCGTTGCAGGCGCACCAGAAGACGCCGAAGCGATCCCAAATCAGCCCGCTTGGTCTCCATGCGCCCTGACAGTAATTTGTCTTCAATGCCATCCACGCGTGAAGTGGTCCCGCGAACAATGTTGACCAGAACGTCACCCTGGTCATGCATCAAATGCACCAGCAGCGCCACTGTTGAGCGCATTGGGGTGCCGCGTTTAACGGCATCGCGCAGGCGGTCAATGGAGCGCAGAGGCTGCATTCGCACACTAACGACCAGCCGCGCGCTGACGGACAGCCACAAAGTCGAGATATCGGAAGGTTCGAACGCAAAATCGTAGTTGACGTCGTTCACCACGGCCACCAGGGTGTCGTCATCCAGTTCAACCCGGGTGGAGCGCGAGCCATCGCGCAAAGACTCGTGAAATACGTTGGACAGTTTGACGCGTTCACGCAACCATTTTTCTGTGGCGGAGTGTGCCAGGTTGAAGTGGAGCCATACAAAGCCCTGCGCAGGATCCGCGACAGAGAGCCATTCAAGTGCCTGTTCGGTTTCGATCGCTTTTCCATGCCCGTCGGCACCGAAATGGAAACCACAGATCAGTCCATTGGAATCACAACCATAAGTCAGGGTAGTAGGGAAAGACATAGTGCACGCTTTGAAATCAACCTTTCAGTGTTTGCACATTTGGTGTCCATTTGATGACAAATCCAGCAAAGATAAATATAAATATTTGCCAGGCGTTTTGCCCCAGTTTTTCTGGACATTGCCTTGTTGGAAAGGTACATTTTTGATAATTGTCAACCTAGAGAAACCCTATGTCACGCCAATTTAACGAGTTAATCCGACGTTTCAATGAATTTAAGGACCGGTTCGGAGAGGATGACCCCCTCGTCTCCCAGTGGCGTACCGAAATCGACATGCGGGAGGCCCTTGAATTCAACGCTTCGGACACTGCATTGGCGCCTGACCGGTCCGTAGGACGCGCCGAGAAAGTTGTTTTCAGGAACGCCGCGTTGGAAAGGCTGCTTTCGCGCCTATAGGCAATAGCCAGCGGGTTGTCATCAATTCTTCATTCAATTGCCTTCTTTGGGTCATATTGGGTCTGCAAACTCCACCGTGAGAACAGATTCATGGAAGGAGATTTCGATGCAGAACTCTGTCACTGCCCACGCCGCGCTGGCCGTACCCTCAGTGGGTGTTATTTCAGGATTTTCCGACGGTTTACAGACTCGGCAGGAACCGCGCCCTGGCATTGCTGTTTCTTGGGCGGTTCACCAGGATGAAGTGCGTGCAGCACAGCGTTTGCGTTTTGAGGTGTTTGCCGGGGAAATGGGTGCGCGGCTCAGCACTCCAGTGCCCGGCCATGATATTGATCTGTTTGACAACTACTGCGAACACCTCTTGGTGCGGGATCAGGCCACCCAGCAGGTGATTGGCACCTACCGGGTATTGACCCCGGCCCAGGCCAAGCGGGTGGGCAGCACCTACAGCGATACCGAGTTTGACCTGACCCGCCTGCGTATGCTGCGCGAGCGCATGGTGGAATTGGGGCGCAGCTGTGTCCATCCCGACCATCGGCACGGCGGCGTCATCATGGCGTTGTGGGGTGCATTGGCCGAGTTCATGGTGCGCAACCAGCTGGACACCATGATCGGGTGCGCCAGCGTGCCCATGCTCCACCAGGGCATTGTCAGTGGCAATGCCGCAGCCAGCATCTGGCGCCAGGTGCAAGCCACGCATTTGGCGCCTATTGAATACCATGTGCGTCCCCGCTTGCCTTTGCCTCTGGAGCAACTGGACGCCTCGTTGGAGGTCGAGCCTCCTGCGCTCATCAAAGGTTATTTGCGCCTGGGTGCCAAGGTGCTGGGCCCACCGGCTTGGGATCCAGATTTCAACTCTGCGGATCTGCCCATGCTGATGCGCATCGCCGACTTGCCCGCACGTTACCGCAAACACTTTCTGGGGGTGTGATGCGCACCGCCTTCGATGCCTTGGGCGCCGATTGGCAAGGTCGGGCGGTCAACGTGGCGGCGGACAGCGATGACGACGCTGGGCACAGGCGCTACCGGGCGGTGTTCATTTCCGACATCCATTTGGGCACGGCAGGTTGCCAGGCCAAGGCTTTGCTGGATTTTCTGCGGCACCACCCCAGCGACCACCTCTACCTGGTGGGCGACATTGTGGATGGGTGGCAGTTGCGCCGCCGCTGGTTTTGGCCGCAGGCCCACAACGATGTGGTGCAAAAGCTCTTGCGCCGTGCACGCAAAGGTTGCAGGGTGGTTTTCATTCCCGGCAACCATGACGAATTTGCACGGGCTTTTGTGGGCCACCAGTTTGGTGGCATCGAAGTATGTGAAGACACGGTGCATACCACCGCCGATGGCCGCACCCTGTGGGTGACCCATGGCGACTACTTTGACGGCGTCATCCAGTGCGCCAAGTGGCTGGCCTATGTGGGCGATAACCTGTACGAGTTCACCCTCAAGCTCAACCGCTACCTCAATGGTCTGCGTGCGCGGCTGGGTTTGCCGTACTGGTCTTTGTCGGCCTATCTCAAACAAAAGGTCAAAAAGGCTTTGAACTACGTGACCGACTTTGAAGTGGCGGTGGCCAACGAAGCGCGTTCCCGAGGGCACCGTGGCGTGGTATGTGGACATATTCACCGGGCCGAAATGCGTGAAATCGACGGCATTTTGTACTGCAACGATGGCGACTGGGTGGAGAGCCGTAGCGCCTTGGTGGAACATATGGATGGCCACCTGGAACTGGTTTTTTGGGGTGGCACACCCGGCTTGTCGGGTGGAAGCAACAGCCAATTGGCACCTCTGGCATTGAAGGAGACACACGCGTGAAACTGGCCCTCGTTACGGATGCATGGCTACCCCAGGTCAATGGTGTTGTCACAACGCTGGTGGAACTGGTTCGGGAGATGGAAGGCCTGGGGCACCAGGTGGTGGTGATCCACCCCGGCCTTTTCAAAACCCGGCCCTGTCCGGGTTATGCGGGCATTGACCTGGCGGTTCGGCCTGCCAAAGCATTGGCCCGTCAACTGGACGAGATGGCGCCCGATGTTGTGCACCTTGCCACCGAGGGGCCGCTGGGCTGGGCGGCCCGGCGCTACTGCCTTCAGCGCAAGCTGGCCTTCACCACGGCCTTTCACACCCGGTTTCCTGAGATTTTGAAGGCGGCCCTCAAAATACCGCTGTGGCTGGGCTATGCGGTGTTTAGGCACTTTCACAGGCCTTCCAGTGGTGTACTGGTGCCCACGCCGAGCGTGTTGCACATGCTGCACGCACGCGGGTTCAAAAATCTGCGCAGCTGGACCCATGGCGTGGATATGCAATTGTTCAGCTACAAGGAGTCGCCAGAGGTCTATGCGCCTCTGGGAATACTGGCGCGGCCGGTGTCGCTGTTTGTGGGGCGGGTGTCGTATGAGAAAAACATCGATGCCTTCCTGAAGCTGGATGTGCCCGGTACCAAGGTGGTGTGCGGGGTGGGGCCGCTGGAAACACAGTTGCGGGAGCGTTATCCGCATGTGCGCTGGCTCGGGCTGTTGCCGCGCGATGAGTTGGCACAGGTGTACGCGGCTGCGGATGTGTTTGTGATGCCCAGCCAGTCAGAAACGTTTGGCCTGGTGATGCTGGAGTCTATGGCCAGTGGAACGCCGGTGGCCGCTTACCCCGTGGAGGGACCACTCGAAGTGGTCGGCAGCCCGGCCCAGGGAGGGGTATTGGAAAAAGACCTTTCCACAGGGTGGTACAGCGCACTGACGGTTCCCCGCCATGAGGCTCGGGCTCGGGCCATGGCATTCAGTTGGGCGTATGCTTCGTTGCTGTTTCTTGGGCATTTGGTGCCCGCGAGGCAGGGGAAGGTGTTGGACCCGGTTGCCATTGCGCGCAGTGCTGTCACATAACTGTCATTTCAACCGTCAACAATTCTTCATCTTATTGTCATAGTCAGATTGGGAGCCATGTCGCCTACTTTTCGCCAACTCAAATCACAAGATGTGGGAAACGCACCGGAGTTACTGGACCGTGACCAGAGTCTGCTGGCATTCAATGAGCGGGTGCTGGATTGGGCTGTGCGTGACGACGTGCCCTTGATGGAACGGCTGCGTTATTTGTGCATCGTTTCTTCCAATCTGGATGAGTTTTTCGAAGTCCGAGCCGAACCGCATCTGGCAGCCAACCGGGCCAATGACCGCAAGGGCGTGTACACGGTGGATACTTTTGAGCGTTTGGCTGGGGCTTTGCACCATTTGGTCGCTCGCCAATACGCGTTGTACAACGAAAAACTGATGCCTGCATTCGAGGCGCAGGGCATCAAAATCATGTCGCACGGCGAGCGCAACACCGTGCAACGGCAGTGGGTTCGGCAGTATTTTGAACGTGAAGTGCGCCCTTTGCTGATTCCGGTGGGGCTGGACCCCTCACACCCGTTTCCGCAGGTGGCCAACAAGTCCTTGAACTTTATTGTGCGCTTGAGTGGCAAGGATGCCTTTGGGCGCGAGAACGAAATTGCCATCGTCAAAGTGCCGCGTGTGTTGCCGCGCCTGATCCGCATGCCCGACAAGGTGTCCGGCGGAGTGACCATGTTTGTTTCCTTGTCCAGTGTCATCCGGGCGCATTTGTCCGAGTTGCTGCCGGGTCGCACCGTGGGCCAGTTTTCACAATTCCGCGTCACCCGGCATTCGGACCTGGCGGTTGATGAGGAAGATGTCCAGAATTTGCGCACCGCCTTGCGCGCGGGGCTGGAGGTGCGCCACTACGGTCAGGCCGTGCGGCTGGAGGTTTCCGCTGGTTGCTCGGAGTATCTGGCCGAATTTTTGCTCAAAGAGTTTGATCTGCCACAACAGGCGCTGTACCGGGTGGCGGGTCCGGTGAATCTGGTACGCCTGACCCAGTTGATTGATTTGCTGGACCGGCCTGACCTGTGTTTCACGCCCTACAAGGCCAGTTACCCCGTGCAAATGAACCATGGGCAGTGTATTTTTGACCAGCTCAAACTGGGCGACATTCTGATCCACCAGCCTTTTGAGAGTTTTGACGGTGTGCTGGCTTTTTTGCGGGAAGCGGTCAACGATCCCCAGGTGTTGGCGATCAAACAGACCATTTACCGCACCGGTTCCGACTCCACCCTGATGGATTTGCTGCGTGAAGCGGTGCGGCGTGGCAAGGAAGTGACGGTGGTGGTTGAACTCAAGGCGCGGTTTGACGAAGAGGCCAACATCAACTGGGCCGAAATGCTGGAATCCATTGGTGCACAGGTGGTTTACGGTGTGGTGGGCTTAAAGACCCACGCCAAGATGATGCTCATTACCCGGCGCGAGGGCAGAGCGCTCAAGCGTTACGGGCACTTGTCTACCGGGAATTACAACCCGCGCACCGCAGGCCTTTACACCGACCTGAGCCACATCACCGCCGATACGGCACTCACGGCTGATATGGAGCATGTGTTTGTGCATCTGGCCAGCCACAGCAAGTTGCCCCGTTTGCGCAAGGTCTGGATGGCGCCTTTTTACCTGCACCGCAATCTCATCGGCAAAATCGACAGTCTGGGCGTGGCGGCTGGCAAGGGAAATCCGTCCCGCATCGTTGCCAAAATGAATTCGCTGACCGATGAAGCCCTGATTCGCAGTCTGATGCGGGCGGGGGCGCAGGGGGTCAAAATTGACCTGATCGTACGTGGCGCCTGCATGTTGCCCGCACAAGTACCTGGCCATACCGACAACATCCGGGTGCGCTCCATCATTGGCCGCTTTTTGGAACATTCCAGGGTGTTCTATTTCCGCCAGGGTGAGGTGGAGGAGCTGTATCTGTCCAGTGCGGACTGGATGAACCGCAACATGGTGCGCCGCGTGGAATTGGCGTGGCCCGTGACCGATGCCGTGCAGCGCCAGCGCATTGTGGACGAATGCCTGGTGGCGTATTTGCATGACGGCGTGGATGCCTGGGACATGGGGCCTGACGGAACTTACACCCACGTCCAAGGGGATGGCAAAACGGCCGTGCATGGTGCACAGGCCGCATTAATGGTGCGGTATGGCCGCAATGTGCCGGGGAAACGGGGAGTTTAAGAGCATGGACCTGATTTTGTGGCGGCATGCGGAGGCCATTGAGCTCGATCTGGTGGGGGACGACATGGTGCGAACCCTGACGCCGCGGGGAGAAAAGCAGGCAGCCCGCATGGCCGCGTGGCTGGACCGTCAGCTGCCCGAGGGCGCCAAAGTATGGGCCAGCCCAGCTTTGCGGACGGAACAAACGGCCAAAGCCTTGGGGCGAAAGTTCAAGACCAGTCCCGCACTGGCGCCACTGGCCACAGTGGACCAGTTATTGGAGCTGGTGCAGTGGCCCCACGCCAAGGGCTGTGTGGTGGTCGTGGGGCACCAGCCCACCCTGGGGCAAACCATAGCGAAGCTCTTGGCTTTGGGCGACCAGGAGTTGGTTGTTAAAAAGGGCGCGGTGTGGTGGTTGCGCTACCGCGAGCGCGAAGCCGCCAACAAGACCGTGGTGCTGACGGTTCAGTCTCCCGAACTGTTGTAGCGCCTCGGCCAGAGCCGGTCATTCCATTTCCATATCAATGCGATATGTCGTTGCCCCTCCTGGTCGTGCTAAAGCACTGCCTGCGTCGGTGCGCCTCATCTCGCCTTGATCTGAAAACGGAATCAGCTTGATTTTTTGCTGGCAGGGCGCCCGGTTTTGAGACTGGGAACGGCCTTGATGGCTGCCAGGAATGCTTCATCGGTCATGGCGGCGATGGCCTTGATGCCTGCGCGAATCAGCTCTGTTTTCTTGGCGGGGCTGGCCAGTTTTGCAGCGCGAAGTTTCAAAATATCGAGCACCGCGTATTCCGGCTTGGGAATGGTCAGGCTGTCACGAACCATCTTGGGCTTTTTCACCTTCACCGGCTTTTCTGCTACGGGTTTGGCTGGGGCCTTGGCTTTGACGGCCGGTTTCGCTGCGGACTTCGCCGCAGGCTTGGCAGCGGGTGCGGAGGCTGCGGGTGCAGTGGGTTTGGCAGCGGTCTTCTGGGGAGTGGGGGCCACGGTTTTGGAACGTGTTTTTGCTGCAGGCTTGGCTGCGGCTTTGGCGGGAGCGGGTACTGCAGTTGTGGCGACAGAGCCATTGGGCAGGGCGACGACAGCTTGTTTTTCGGTGTTGGTCATTCAGTTTTTCCTTTTTGATAAACGATATATACAGTTTATATCGTTTATTCACAGGGGTCAATTCAGGTGCAATGGCGCGTTGCCCGGCTTGTCATCTCTCTGTAATGCCACTGTCATTGAGTCGTCATTTCTCGGGCATAAACTGATTTATGTCATCAGCAGGAGAAATTTGTGCACCTTCAATTGTTGCGGAATGTGACCCGGGTTTCGGAAGTCGCCGGGAGGCAGGGGCCTTTGGAGAGTTTGCTGCACGAGCGCCTGCTTTACCCGGTGTTTCAGCCCATTGTTCAGCTGGGTAATGCGTCCATTTATGCCCACGAGGCCTTGATACGTGGTCCGCAGGGCACGGCATTGCACACGCCCGATGCGCTCTTGCGGGCTGCAGCACAGGAGCACCTCAGTTACGAGTTCGAGATTGCCTGCCTGGAGGCCGCCATGCAAACCTGGGGGCAACTGCGGGTGGCAGGCCGTTTGTTTGTCAACATCAGTGCCATGGCCCTGACGCAGTTGTTTGCACTGCGCGGACGTGAAGCGCTGCTGGGGCTGATCGCGGGGTTTGGAGTTGTTCCACGTATGCTGGTGCTGGAGATTACCGAACACGAGCGTGTGGAAGACATGGACCATCTGGCGCAGGTGGTTTCAGAAGTCCGTTCCGCAGGAGTGGCACTGGCCTTGGATGATTTTGGGGACGGGCGCTCCAGCTTGCGGCTGTGGTCGCAGCTCAAGCCCGAGCTGGTCAAGATCGACAAGTACTTCACCCGCAACATCAGTGAACACGGCGACAAGCTCAAAACCATCCAGGCCTTGCAGCAAATCGCCGAGATTTTTGGCACGCAGCTGGTGGCCGAGGGGATTGAAACCCCGGAAGACCTGCGGGTGCTGCGTGACCTCGGAATCACCTATGGACAGGGGTATTTTCTGGGGCATCCGGACCGCAAACCCCTGAAGTACCTGGGGGTCGATGCCTTGCGGGTTTTGCGCGAGCGCCAGGTGGCCGTTTTTCCGGAGTTGACACGGTCTACGCCGGGCGGACATCTGCGCAGCCTTTCGCTGGTGCGGGCGCCTACGGTGGGTCTGGACACCAGCAATGACGAGTTGGCCTCCATTTTTTTGGACATGCCAGACTTGCACGCCGTGGCCCTGGTGAACACCGAACGACCGGTGGCCATCATCAACCGCGTGCAATTCATGAACGAATACACCAAGCTGTATTACCGCGAAGTGTGGGGCCGGAAATCCTGTGCGGTGCATGCCAATTTCGAGCCCCGCATCATTGAGCGGGACCACAGCGTTGATGAGCTGGTGGGTATCTTGACCTCACAAGACCAGCGCTACCTGAGCGACGGATTTATCGCCACGGAGAATGGCCGCTATGCGGGTTTGGGCACCGGCGACCAGTTGGTGCGCTCGGTCACCGAGGTGCGCATTGAAGCGGCCCGCCACGCCAATCCCCTGACGTTTTTGCCCGGCAATATTCCCATCAGCCAGCACATCGAACGTTTGCTCAAAAAAAAGGCCCGGTTTGTGGCTTGTTATGCCGATTTAAACCATTTCAAACCCTTTAACGACCACTACGGTTATTGGCGCGGGGACGAGATGATCCGCCTGGTGGCCAAAATTGCCATGGAGCAGTGCGACCCCCAGTGGGATTTTTTGGGGCATGTGGGTGGGGATGATTTCATCCTGCTGTTCCAAAGCCCGGACTGGCAGCTGCGGTGTGAGCGTTTGGTGGTGGAATTCGCCGCCAGAGCGGAAGCCATGTTTGACGAAGATGCCAGGCGCCAAGGGGGAATTCAGGCCGAAGACCGGCATGGTGTTTCCCGGTTTTTTCCTTGCACCACCCTGTCCATCGGTGCCGTGGTCATTGATGGCAGCCAGTTTTCCAGGGCCGAAGACGTGGCCAACCTGGCCGCTTCTGCCAAACACGACGCCAAACAGAGCGGTGGTGGGGTGTTTGAAAGAGTGACCCCTGTTTCAACGCAGGTTTGAATTCAGGCGCCAACAATCTCAAGCGACCAGGGCGTTTTTTGCCAGGCCAGTGCTTCTTCGCGCAGCAGGTAGGCTGACTGGGGGTAGGCCGCAGCCCAACCGGCGCGGCAGGTCAGCCGGGCATGGGTGCTTTGGGGGTCCATTCGCTCCAGTGCCATGCCCGCCAAATCGGGGTCACGCCGGGCGTGGCACAGAATCACGGCCAGGCGCAGTGCCATGAGCTGGGCCACAAGGTCATTCTCGGTTAAAACGGCTTCCAGCTTGCGCAGCTTGCCACGGTGCCCCAGTACCAGCAGGCTGAGGCGGTGCATTTCGGAGAGCGAAAAACCCATGGCGTCCGCATTGTCCAGAATGTAGGCACCGTGTTTGTGGCAGTCGCTGTGGGAGATGTGGCTGCCAATCTCGTGCAACTGGGCTGCCCAGCTCAGCTTGCGCAGCAGGCGTGCCTGGTGCGCATGGTTCGACGCAGGCTGGGTTGCCATCAACTGGGTGAACAATTCAATGGCCACCTTGCCAACCCGTTCTCCATGGGTGGTGTCCACGGAAAACTTCTTCTCCAGACGGTGCACGCTTTTGAAGCGCAGGTCGTCTTCGGTGTGGGTGGTCCCCAGCAGATCACAAATCAGGCCGTGGCGCAGACCGCCTGCCGCCCGTTGCATGCTCTGGACGCCCAGCAGGCTGAACACCGCGCGCATGACGCTCACCCCGCCGCCGATGATGGCTTTGCGGTCTTCGCGCATGCCGGGCAGCTTGAGCCGGTCTGCGCTTTGGGCCATCACCAATTTTTCGAGCAACCAGTCCAGTCCATCCTGGGTCACCGTATCGGCAGGCCAGCCGGCGGCCACCAGCACGTCGCCAATGGCGCCCACGGTGCCAGCGGACCCGTAGGCGCCATCCCAGAGCTCGGGGTGGTAGGCGTCCAGGGCCTCGTCCAAAACGGCCTTGGCGGCAATTTCGGCAATTTCAAAGGATTTTCGGGTGAATTGGCCATCGGGGAAGTAGCGGTTGGACCAGGCAATGCTGCCCACCCGGTACGACTCCATGACCTGGGGAACCAGGCCATGGCCCAGGATGAGTTCGGTGGAGCGTCCACCGATGTCAATGACCAGGCGACGCTCCTCCGAGCGTTCCAGCATTTGGGCCACACCCTGGTAAATCAGGCGCGCTTCCTCGCGTCCCGAAATCACGTTGATGGGAAAGCCCAGCACCTGGGTGGCACGGCTCAGAAATTCGTCGCGGTTGCGGGCTTCGCGCAGGGTTTGGGTGGCGACGGCACGGACTTCGTCCACATTGAAGGCCGCCAGCCGTTCGCCAAAGCGCGCCAGACAGTCCCAGCCACTTTGCATGGCCTGGGGCGTCAGATTGCGGTTTTCGTCGAGTCCGGCGCCTTGGCGCACGGTTTCTTTCAGGTATTCGGTGCGCCGGAATTCCCCATGGTCGACCCGTCCGATTTCAAGCCTAAAACTGTTGGAGCCCAAATCTACAGCGGCCAGGCGATTTCCGTTTTGCATTCGCTTTTGTCTCTTCGAGTTTTTGACGGTCGTGAGCATAGCATTGGCTTCAATGTGCTCCTGGAGCAGGCCGTCGGTCAACCGACCAGCCGCCCGCCGGCGGAGATCATGCTCTGGGTGACAAAAGTGCCGCTGCGGGCCTTGGCCTCCAGAGCAATATGGAAGCCGCCCAAGTCCATGGAGCTGCGTTTTTGCAGTGCTTGCAAGGTGCTTTGGCGGGTAAGGGGTCCATCGACGCTTTGGAGCATGTCAAAAGTGTAGCGTGCGGCCACAAACCCTGCCAGGCTGTGGGCGGTGGGTGGTTCATCAAACAGGCGCCCCAAGGTTTCGCGGTACTTTTTGACAATCGGCAGGTTTGAATTGACCATGGGCACCACCTGGGTTGCAATCACCGAGGCGTAGCGTGAACCGCCCATTTGCGACAGGGTTTGCAGGTTGACATCGGACATGGCGATGATGTAGCGCTGTGCGGCCTGTTTGTCGATGCCCTGGGAAAATTGCAGCAGTTCGGGCGTGCCGCCAATGAAAATAAGGACGCGCGGGCTGTCTGCGCTCAGGGTTCTTCCCAGTTGCTGCAGGTCGGTCGTCGGGCTGTACGATTTGAGTCGTATTTTCAATCTTGCGGCGGTTTGCTCCATATCGTCCCGGTAGGCGGCGTATTCGGCGGCGGTTCCGTAGACTGCGCCCAATTCTGGAATGCCCATGGTCGACAGGTTTTTGATGGCGTGGGCGATTTGGTCCTGGCGTGACGCGAAAATCGGAAAGGTGTTGTCCGCATTGTTGGCGTCCAGGTTTTGCAGCCAGGGCGCCACATGGGCGATGTCGGGCACTTCACGCCGCAAAAAGTCGACGACCTGGCTGGCCGCCCGGTCACCGGCCGTGCCGAAAAGGGCGAGGCAGTTGGGCAGTTTTTTGAGCGGACCGAGCGCCGCACGCAGGCTGGCGGCACTGCCGTCCCACTCCAGCACTTCATGGTGTATGGCTTTGCCCCGCACGCCGCCTTTGGCATTGATGTCCTTCCATGCGGCCCGTGAGCCGACCAAAAAGTCTTTGGAGACATCGATCTGGCTGGGTGACATGTCCACAATTTGCAAAACTGTGGGTTGGCGCGAACCGGACGTTAGCGCACGCATTTGGGCCCAGGCGGGCAGGGTCGTGGCAGCGGCCAGGCTGAACGAGGCGCCAAGCAGGGCGCGGCGACTGGGGTTTGTGAGGAATGGCATCGGTATTTTGAATCAATAGAATGGATGAATTCGCAAGGGATCGCTGGTTTTTGCTATCAAATTAGTAGCTTCTTGCGCAGTATCCATGGGTGTTAGAGCGCGATTTGATATAAAAATCGGGCGCCAACAACTCGCCGGATCTTGGCCTGGCTTATTTCTTGGCAGGGGGGGCATGAGCACCGTGTCCACCAGGGGCATCCCGCCATGCTGGCGGCAAGGGCTGCGGCGAGCACGGCATGTGGTGGTCAAGAGGGTGCTGCTTGTCATGGGTTTACTTCAGTTTGAACCCCAGGAGCGTAGAAAGTTTGTGTGACGAAGATGTGACATTTTTTCGAAAAAGGGGTGACAAAAAGCCCCTTTTCAAAAGAGCTGCAGCCTGGAGTTTTGTCACACGGATGTCATAAATTCTTCTTAAAGTGCAGACATTCCTTAACCAACCTACCAAGGGTATTTGATGAACTTCTCTTTTAATCGCGCTGTTCTGGCTGTGCTGACAACAACGTCTTTGAGTTTTGCAGGTGTTACCAGCGCCCAGGAAATTACCGGTGCAGGTGCGACTTTTCCCGCTCCCATCTATGCCAAGTGGGCTTCGGATTACTACAAGGCCACTGGGGTCAAAGTCAACTACCAGTCCATTGGCTCTGGTGGCGGCATCAAGCAGATTGACTCCAAGACGGTGGACTTTGGTGCGTCTGACATGCCATTGACCGACGAAGTTCTGAAAACCAAGGGCCAAATGCAGTTCCCCACCGTTATGGGTGGCGTGGTGCCAGTGATCAACGTCAAAGGCATTGAACCAGGTCAGTTGAAGCTGACAGGCCCGTTGTTGGGTGATATTTTTCTGGGCAAGGTGTCCCGTTGGAATGACCCCGCCATCAAGGCTTTGAACCCCACGCTGCCTTTGCCCGATGCCGCCATTGCCCAGGTGCGCCGCGCCGACGGATCTGGCACCACCTTCATCTTCACCAACTACCTGAGCAAGGTCAATGCCGAGTGGAAGGCGAAAGTGGGAGAGGGTACGGCCGTGAACTGGCCCGCTGGCGCGGGTGGCAAGGGCAACGAGGGGGTGGCCGCATTTGTGGGTCGCCTGCCCAATTCCTTGGGGTATGTCGAGTACTCGTATGTGAAGCAAAACAAGCTGAACTATGCAGTGATGCAAAACTCCGCGGGCAACTTTGTGAAACCTGAGGATGACTCCTTCAAGGCCGCCGCCGCCGGTGCCGACTGGAGCAAAACCTTTTACCACATCCTGACCAATCAGCCTGGCAAGGACGCGTGGCCCATCAGCGGTGCAACCTTCATCCTGATGCACACCAAGCAGGACAAACCCGCCAGTGCCACTGAAGCTTTGAAGTTCTTCAGCTGGGCATACAAAAATGGCGATGCAACGGCTGCTGCGCTGGACTACGTTCCCATGCCTGACTCCGTGGTTGCGGCCATTGAGAAGTCCTGGGGTGAGATCAAGGACCCTGCTGGCAAGCCAGTGTCCTTCAAGTAAGCGGATTCAAGCATCGAGACCGGACTGACGGAGAACGCACCATGTCATCTACACTCGCGCATGGGGCTTCCCCGTCCAATTCGCCTGCTATTTTGTCCACTCGAGCAATGACCAAACCTCCTCCCTCAAAAAGGCCCCGTACCGGGCCCATGGCCGATCGCATATTTGGCTGGGTGGCCAAGGGGGCGGCATTGCTGACCTTGGGCCTGTTGTTGGCCATATTGGCCTCGCTCACCGTCAGTGCGTGGCCTGCCATCAGCAAATACGGGCTGTCTTTTCTGGTGAACAGCACGTGGGACCCGGTACAGGAGGAGTTCGGCGGTCTGGTCATGATTTATGGCACGGTCTTCACTTCCTTCATTGCCTTGCTGATTGCGGTACCGGTAAGTTTCGGCATCGCCCTGTTCTTGACGGAGTTGTCGCCAGCGTGGCTCAAGCGTCCCCTGGGTACCGCGGTGGAACTGCTGGCGGCGGTTCCCTCGATTGTGTATGGCATGTGGGGCTTGCTGGTCTTTGGCCCGGTGCTGGCGACCTATGTGCAGCAACCTCTGCAATCCCTGTTTGCCGATGTGCCGTATCTGGGGGCCTTTGTCTCCGGCCCGCCCGTGGGCATTGGTATTTTGTCGGCCGGCATCATTTTGGCCATCATGATTATTCCGTTCATCTCTGCGGTGATGCGTGACGTGTTCGAGGTGACCCCGCCCTTGTTGAAAGAGTCTGCCTATGGCTTGGGCGCCACCACCTGGGAAGTGGTGTCCAAGGTGGTGCTTCCCTACACCAAGACGGGAGTCATTGGGGGCATCATGCTGGGACTGGGGCGCGCCATCGGAGAGACCATGGCGGTGACCTTTGTCATCGGCAATTTCAACCAACTGGATTCGGTGAGCCTGTTTCAGGCCGCCAACAGCATTACTTCGGCATTGGCCAACGAATTTGCGGAAGCGGGCGAAGGTTTGCACCAAGCCTCGCTGATGTATCTGGGGCTGGTGCTTTTCTTTATTACCTTTGTCATCCTGTCCTTGTCCAAAGTGCTGCTGTTACAGCTGCGCAAAGGCGAGGGAGAAAAAACATGAGCACTTCTGCGCTGCATCAGGCCCGTTTGGCCAAGTTTGCGCGACGCAAACGGGTCAACCTCCTGGCAACCACCCTGGCACTTTTGGCCATGGGATTTGGCTTGTTCTGGTTGTTCTGGATTCTGTGGGAAACCATTCGCCTGGGATTTGACGGCATGGCCCTGGCCACGCTGACCCAGATGACGCCGCCGCCCAATGAAGAAGGGGGCCTGGCCAACGCGATCTACGGGTCGTTCCTGATGGTGTTGCTGGCCACCTGTGTGGGCACACCGGTGGGCGTGATGGCAGGTATCTATCTGGCGGAGTTCGACACCAAAAGCTGGTTTGCTTCGCTGACACGTTTTGTGAACGATATCTTGTTGTCAGCGCCGTCCATTGTGGTGGGCCTGTTTGTCTATGCGGTGGTGGTATCGCGCTTTAAATCGTTTTCAGGGTATGCCGGAATCTTGGCGCTGTCCCTGATTGTGATTCCGGTGGTTATTCGCACCACCGAGAACATGTTGCAACTGGTGCCAGCCGGTTTGCGTGAAGCAGCCTATGCACTGGGGGCGCCCAAGTGGAAAGTGATATTGAGCATCACCCTCAAGGCGGCGCGTTCCGGGGTGATCACCGGTGTCTTGCTGGCCGTGGCCCGTATCGCTGGTGAAACGGCACCCCTGTTGTTTACGGCACTGAGCAATCAGTTCTGGACTTCCAGCCTGGGAGAACCCATGGCCAGTTTGCCGGTGACCATTTTCAAATTCGCCATGAGCCCCTATGAAAACTGGCAAAAACTGGCCTGGGCGGGCGTATTCCTGATCACGGTGGCGGTACTGGGGCTGAATATTCTGGCCCGTATCCTGACGCGCAACAAAATTTGACCGGGCTCTGAGCCCCCTAATCGAAAACACACCCTATGCTAAGCACCACTGCAGCGCCGGAAAAAACAAAAATTTCGGTCAAAGACCTCAATTTTTATTACGGCAAGTTTCACGCCCTCAAGGGCATCAATCTGGAGATTCCAGAGAAGAAGGTCACCGCGTTTATCGGCCCATCGGGTTGCGGAAAATCCACGCTTTTGCGCATTTTCAACCGCATGTTCGAACTCTATCCTGAGCAGCGGGCGCAAGGCCAGGTCTTGCTGGATGGTGAAAACCTGCTGACCAGCAAGGAAGATGTAGCGTTGTTGCGTGCCAAGGTGGGCATGGTGTTCCAAAAGCCCACGCCCTTTCCCATGTCGATTTACGACAACATCGCCTTTGGCGTGAAGCTGTTTGAATCTCTGAACGCCTCCGACATGGACGAGCGCGTGGAATGGGCCTTGCGCAAGTCCGCACTGTGGTCTGAAGTGAAAGACAAGTTGCACCAAAGCGGCTCCAGCCTGTCGGGCGGCCAGCAGCAGCGCCTGTGTATTGCACGCGGTATTGCCATCAAGCCCGAGGTTTTGCTGCTGGATGAGCCTTGTTCTGCGCTGGACCCGATTTCCACCGCCAAGGTCGAAGAATTGATTGTGGAACTCAAGAGCGACTACACCGTGGTAATCGTCACCCACAACATGCAGCAGGCAGCCCGCTGCAGCGACTACACGGCCTATATGTATTTGGGCGACCTGATGGAGTTTGGCTCCACCGAGCAGATGTTCTTCAAGCCCACCCGCAAGGAAACAGAAGACTACATCACAGGACGGTTTGGTTAGATTGAGAGGAAATTACATGCCCGATAAACACTTATCCACCCAGTTCGACAGCGAACTGACCTCTGTTTCCAGCCGCGTCATGGAGCTTGGCGGCTTGGTGGAGTCCCAAATTCGCCAGGCCATCTACGCGCTGTCCCAGTTCAGCGTGGACGTGGCCAATGAAGTCAGCACCCGGGAGGCACAGGTCAATGCCATGGAGATTGAGATTGACCATGATCTCTCTTCCATCATTGCGCGCCGACAGCCCACCGCGCGGGATTTGCGCTTGCTCATCGCCATCTCCAAAACCACCGCCAATCTGGAGCGCGTGGGGGACGAGGCCGAAAAAATCGCCCGCATGGTGCGCTCCATCATCCACAGCGGTGCGCCCCGGTCCTTGCCCTCCCTGGAGCTGCGCGTGGCAGCCGACCTGGCCTCCGGTTTGCTCAACAAGGCCCTGGACGCTTTTGCACGGCTGGACGTGGCGGCTGCAGTGGCCATCCTGAAGGAGGACGACCTGATTGACAAGGAGTTCGACGGATTTGTGCGCAAGCTCATCACCTACATGATGGAAGACCCCCGCATGATTTCTCCCAGCCTGGACCTGTTGTTCCTGGCCAAGGCGATTGAGCGGATCGGCGACCACGCCAAGAACATTGCCGAGTTCATCATTTACGTGGTCAAGGGCGAGGATGTGCGCCACTCCAGCATGGAGCAAATCGAGTCCGTCATCAAATGAGAAATATGCCCGCAGTCCTGGTGGTGGAGGATGAGCCAGCCATTGCTGAGCTGATCGCCGTGAACCTGCGGCACAACGGCTTTCGGCCTACCTGGGCCATGGACAGTGCCAGTGCCCAGTGCGAACTGGATGCTGCCTTGCCCGACCTGATTCTGCTGGACTGGATGCTGCCCGGAGAGAGTGGACTGGTGCTGGCCAAACGTTGGCGTGCCCACCCGCGTACCAAAACGGTGCCCTTGATCATGCTTACCGCACGGGGTGACGAGTCGGACCGTGTCGCGGGTCTGGACGCTGGCGCCGATGATTACATTGCCAAGCCCTTTTCCACCAAAGAATTGCTGGCACGCATCCGTGCGGTGCTGCGCCGACGCGCGCCCGAGCCCGTGGGTGAGGCGATTGCCGTGGGGGGGCTGGTGCTGGACCCCGGCACACACCGGGTGTCTTTTGAAGACCAGCCCATCAAACTGGGGCCTACCGAATTCAAGTTGCTGCACTACCTGTTGGGGCATGCCGAGCGTGTGCACAGCCGCGCCCAGTTGCTCGACAAGGTCTGGGGTGACCATGTGTACATTGAAGAGCGCACGGTGGACGTGCACGTCAAGCGTTTGCGGGAAGCCCTGGGCCAGGCCGGTCCCTTGGTCGAGACTGTGCGCGGCGCGGGCTACCGCTTGACCGCCAAGCCGGTGGACAGCCCGGCGGGCCAGGCGGCTGTGGGGCGCTTAAGCGCCTGACCCGCGACACGCTCCGATGTTGTGGCGGCTTTTTTCTTTCGCTGTTTGCCAGGGGTTGGCGGCGGGAGCGGGTTGGTATCTGGCGCTGGACGGTGACGAATGGCTGGGTTCTCTGGCCATGGCGCTGGTGGGGGGCTATGTCTGGCTGAGCTTTGACGCCGTGCGGGGAGCGCGCTTGCTGCGCTGGTTGCGCAAGGGGGAAACCGACAGTGTTGCCTTGGGCAGCGGGCTGTGGGGAGAGGTGTCTGATCGCATTCGCCGTTTGGTGCGGGCCCATGACCGTTTGGCGGTTGAAAGTGAAGGGCGTCTGCAGGACTTTTTAGCGGCCTTGCAGGCATCTCCCAACGGGGTGGTGTTGCTGGATTCGCAGGGACGCATTGAATGGTTCAACCAGACGGCGGCCACCCATTTCGGTTTCGATGCACGGCGCGACATGCTGCAGCATTTCGGCAACCTGGTGCGTGACCCCGGATTTGCGGCCTATTGGGGAGCGCGCGATTTTCGCCACGATGTGGTCATGCCTGGCCGCAACAACAGCAGTTCCAAGCCGGTCAAACTCTCGGTGCACCTGCATTCCTATGGGGAAGGGCGCAGCCTGCTGCTTTCACGCGATATCACCGCGGTGGAACAGGCCGAAGCCATGCGGCGCGATTTCGTGGCCAATGTGTCGCACGAGATTCGCACGCCCTTGACCGTGTTGGCCGGCTTTGTCGAAACACTGCAGTCGCTGCCGCTGAATGACGAGGAACGCCAGCGCTACCTGGGCCTGATGTCCCAGCAGGCCCAGCGCATGCAAACACTGGTGACGGACTTGTTGATGCTCTCCCGTCTGGAAGGCAGCCCCCTGCCACCCACCCAGGAGTGGATTTCTGTCGGCACCTTGATGGCGCAATGCCAGCAAGACGCGCACGATTTGTCCAGCGTGTTATGGACATGCCCACAAGACATGGGTTTTGCGGTGGAAGGCGAGTGCGAGGTATCAGGGTCTTCCACCGAATTGTTGAGTGCCATGTCCAATCTGGTCGGCAATGCCATCCGGTACACCCCTGCGGACAAAACGATCCGGGTCAGTTGGAAGGCGATGCCGGAAGGGGGCGCCAGATTCAGCGTCCAGGATACGGGGCCTGGCATTGCACCGGAGCACATCGCGCGCCTGACCGAGCGTTTTTACCGTGTGGACCGCAGCCGCTCGCGCGATACCGGGGGGACCGGGCTGGGGCTGGCCATTGTGAAGCATGTGGCGCAACGCCACGGGGCTGAATTGGGCATCACGAGCACGCCCGGGAAAGGTTCAATTTTCTCCATAACTTTCCCCGCACAGCGTATTCGCCGACACCGGGTTGCACTGGCCTGAAGCCTGTTTCTTGCGGCCGGGTGCTAGCGCACAGGCTTCAGGGTGAGCGTGCTTTGGGTGTGGGCCTTGACGTCGGCTGCACTCAGGTATTGGGGGTGGTACAGACCTTCGGCAAATTGCGCGGCCTGGTCGGCATAGTGGGTGTCGAATAACACGCCACTTTGGCCCACCGGATTGATGCCCACAGCCTTGCTGGCATCGGCAAAATCAATCACCCGCCGGGTAGAAGGGCCGTAGTTCACCGCCCAGGGGGCGGTTCCAATGGCGCTGGCGAGGTTGTTGGGTACTTCGCGGCCACCGGCGACTGCGAATGGTCCGACGTTGAACAAGAGATTCAGTGGCTTTTGCAGGCCCAGGGGATGGCCGTGGGTCAGGGTGTGCGTCTGACCCCAGGACCAGGACAGCAGGCTTTTGCCATACAGGCCCTGCAAGTGCTCCAGTGTGTTCTGCCAGGCCACCCGCACTGTTTCAAAATGGCTCTCTTTTTGGCGCGTGTCCACGTTGTCCCACCAGGGCGATTTGGCGTCTGCCGCCAGCAGGGGCAGCGCGGAATCCAGGGCGCGGGTGCGCAGCAGGTTTTTGAACTGCACCTCGCCCAGCTCATCGGCCATGGCCGCGTGGGTCAACTGGTACAGCAACTCGCTGAACAGGGTGGCGGCGATGCTGTCGCGGGTGTAGGCGCCGTCCCATTTGTCCAGCGGCTCCAGAAACGCTTTTTCGTCCGGATCGGTGACCACGGCGTTGAGCACGGGGAGGATGTCCTTGAGGATGCGTGCGCTGTAACCGGTGCCCGCATCCAGCTGCAACGCTTGTGCGCCAGCGGTGTCCCATTTGCGTTTGGGGTTGCGCAGCAACGAGTCCAGGCGTTGCGCCCGGTCGGCCAGGTTGTAGTAGCCCGCCACCGGCACACCGCTGCTGGGTTTGGGCTGGTGGTTGGCCGACACAATGTAGCCGCGCGGCGGATTTTCCTCCTGGGGATTGAAGGCGAAGTTGTAAAAGCCCAGTTTTTCAGCCTCACCTTTGCTGGCATCCAGAATAAAAGCCGGGTTGACGCCTTCGGGGCGTATGGGCAATTTGGCTGCCGCCCACCAGGCGATGTCGCCACCGGCGTTGGCCCACACCACGTTCAAGCCGGGTGAGTGGATTTTGCTGGCCGCTGCGCGGGCCTTGTCGCGTGTATCGGCCCGGTTCAGTTCATAAAAGGCCTCCAGCACCGGGTTCTCGGTTTCCAGAAAGGCCCACCACATGGCAATCGGGGTTTTGCCGTAGTTCTCCTTGAAGGCGTCGGTGATGATGGGGCCGTGGGGAGCTCGCCGCAGTTTGAGTTGCACCGGCTCCGCCCCCTTGACCTCAATGGTTTCGGTGCGCGTTTGCAGATCTACCCATTGGTCCTGGTACCAGACCTGTTTGGCATTGGCCGGGTTCACCTTTTCGGCAATCAGGTCCACATCGTCGTTCTGAAACATCGTGATGCTCCAGCCGAATTGTGTGTTGTGGCCCAGCAGCGCCACGGGGTTGAGGGCCTGGTAATGGCCGTACAGTTCAAAACCGGGGGCGCTCAGGTGGGCCTCGTACCATACCGCAGGTGCTGAATACCCGATGTGCGGGTCGCCTGCCAGGAGCGGCTTGCCGCTGGCTGTGCGTCGGCCCGAAATGGCCCAGGCGTTGCTGCCTTCAAAGAGGGGGATGCCTGCCGCGTCCAGCGCCTTCTGGCTGTTTTGCGCCAATTGGTTCAGGTGTTTCCAATCTCCGTTGTCCAGCCTGGGTTCGGCTTGTGCCAGCACGCCCTCCGGGTGCCAGTCGATGTCAAAGACCTTCAGGTGCTCAGGCCCCAGGTGGTCGCGGATGTAGGTGAGTACGGGTTCTGTTTTAAAGGCGGCGGCAAAGCTGTAGGCCAGGTAGCCCGACACCGCAAAGGTGTCTTGCGGCGTGAACGGGCGTTTGGGAATGCCGAGGATGTCAAATTCCAGGGGGGCTTTGTGGCCGGCCTGGTATTGGTTGACACCGTCCAGATAGGCCAGCAGGGCCTGGTTGGCCGGGCTGCCCATGTCCAGTTGGGCGACCACCTCGTCGGCCCGTGCACGTATACCCAGCGTGCGAAACAGCCTGTCGGTGTCCAGCAGTTTGGGGCCCAAAATTTCGGCCAGCTCACCCTTGGCCAGGCGGCGCACCATTTCCATTTGGAACAGGCGGTCCTGGGCGTGTACATAACCCAGTGCCCGGTACATATCGGCCTCATTCTCCGCGCGGATGTGGGGTACGCCGCGTTCGTCGTAGGCCACGCGCACCGGTGCTTGCAGCTTGTCCAGGCCGACCACGCCACTGCGCACCGGCTGCTTGGTATGCACATACCAGGCTCCTGCGCCACCCGCAGCAATCAGCGCTGCCAGCAGCGTGGCGCTGAGAATCTTGAATCCGATGTGCATGAACTGCGTCTCCTACTCGTTTGCGTGGACGGGCCCGCCTGGCAGGCGGATTGCGCCGAACTGCGCATCATAAAGCGCGTGTGGGCAGCGGCGCAGTTCGGTCTGCGGCTAATGGACCCAGGGATTGGTGGTGCACACGCGTGCGCCCAGGGATTTGAGCAGCTGGATCAGGCCCAGGTAAGCCCGGTCGAAATAGGCCAGATCCGGCGGCACGGATTGCAGATGCTGCAGCGCCTGGCTGCTGTGTCCGGGCTGGGGGCGCGGGTAGGGCGGGTGCTGTGCAAAGTCATACACCGGATGCGAAAACGGCAAGCGCTGCCAGTGGTGCAGCGCGGCCAGGGTGGGCAGCAACTGGGTGGCAAAGTCGTGCGCGCTTAAGCCCGGGTCGATAAGTCCGAGTGTGCGATAGGCCTGCTGCAGGCGCACCGTGTCCGTCGGGCTGCGCAGCAAGGCCGACCAGGCATCAGCCAGTGCCTGGCAAAAATCCCCGTCCAGCGTGCGGGTGCAGCCAAAGTCCAGCAAACCCAGGCGAGCGTCGGGCAGAAAGAGGTAATTGCCGGGGTGGGGGTCGGCCTGCAGGCGGCGCAAGACAAAGGTGCAGTGCATGAAGGTGTCGAACAAGCGCTGGCCAAAATGGTCGCGCTCGCTTTGGCTGGGCTGGGTGCGCAGCCATTCGTGCAGGTGCAGGCCCTGCAGGCGCTGCATGGTGAGCACCCGGCGCGTGGTGCGTTCCATGACGGGTTGGGGCACCACCAGGCCGGGCAGCGTGAGGTGCTGGCCGAACCATTGGAGCGCCCGTGCTTCTTGCAGGTAGTCCAACTCCTCGGCCAGCTTGGTTTCGATGTCGGCCATGACGCACTCCAGGATGCTGGCCTTGGGCAGTACCTCGGAATGGGCGCCCAGCGAGAGCAGCAGGCTGCGCAGCAGGCGCATGTCGCTGCCAATGGAGTTCGCCATGCCTGGGTACTGCAGTTTCACCGCCACAGGCGTGTCGTCGGCCAGTGTCGCCGCATGCACTTGCCCCAGGCTGGCGGCGGCAAAAGCCAGTGGGTCGAATTGCTGAAACAGCACATGGGGGTCCTGGCCCAACTCCTGGCGCAGCACCTTCACCACCAGCGCCCGATTCAGCGGCGTGACCTGGTAATGCGCCCGGGCCAGCTCATGGCGCATGCCTTCGGGCAAAAAGCCCAGTTCCATGCTCAGCAACTGGGACGCTTTGAGGGCCGTGCCCTTGAGCTGGTTAAGGGCTGAAAAGAGGATGCGACCCAGCCGGGCTTCGTGGTCCGCACGCGCCGCGTCTGATTGCACTTGCGAGCGCGTCAGCTCCGTCGCTTTGTGTCCCAGATGCGCCATGCCAGCCCGCGCTACCGCCACGCCGGCAATGGTGCTGCGCGACAAGGCTCCCGTGCGTGGCAGGCCGGTCGCCTGGCCTTGCTTAGCCATGCACCACCTGGGCCAGCATCAAGGGCACGATACGCTGGTGCACCGGTCCCACCACGGCCATGTACACCTTGCCCAGCCGGTTGTGGATGTGCACCACGGTGCTGAGCGACACCATGGCTCGGCCCTGCACCTGGTGCTTGAACAATGACAGCTCCACACGCAAATGCTTGTCGTCGTCGAACAGAATCACCTCGTCGGCCTGCGCATGCAGCAGGCTGAAAATGCCCACGCGCTCACCCATGCGGTAGGCGTCGGCGGGTTTGGCGGGCTGGTTGGGTGCCATGCCTCCCAGGTGCTTGAGTCCTACCAGGCGCACGGTCTGGTTGCGCAGGGCCATGAGGGCATTCATCCAGCCGGGGGTGCGCGCCGCCAAAGCCAGGTAGGCTTGCAGAGCCGTGTGCTCCGGCCAGGGGTCGGCGAACTGGTAGCAGTCTGCGAAGTCAGCGCCCGCCAGGTTCTGGTGGATGCGGCTTTGGATCGGAGGTGCGCAGCGCAGGAGGGTCATAGCCGCTCCCAGACCTGGACCAGACCCAGCACATGGACTGCACCGTAGCCGCTGCAAATGACAGAGCTCCACAGCACAAACGGCGTCACTTGCGCCGGGGCGAACAGCAGCAGCGGGATGGCGGCCAGCCCGCGCAGGCTATAGGCCGCCGCAATCAGGCACAGCACGGGCTTGGGCCAGGGCAGCACCCCTGACGCAAGGCCCCAGCCGACCCAGCCTGCACCGGCCAGGGCGTAAGCTCCCCAGGTAAAAAGCACCAGGGCAATGCCCATCGTCAGTGCGGCGGGATACCACTGGCCCGCCTCTGCCATGCGGGCCAGGCGTTCACCGGCGCCAAAAAAACGGTACCACGGTGCGCCGCCCACGACGATGGCCACATGCAACAGCGCCGCGATGGTGCTGAGCACCGCGCCCAGGAAAAGCCAGGGGTTGAGGGAATCGTTCATTGGCGGGCCCCGTCCAGACTGCGGCGCGCCAGGTGCAGCAAGTCCAGCAAACCGCTGCCCTCGTGCATCAGGCGCGCCAGTTGGCTGCGCACCATAAAGCCACCCAGCTCCAGCAACTTATCGACCACGCCGCTACGCAGGGCCAGCACCAGCACGCCCAGGCTTAAGTCCACCATTTGCGTGGTGTTGGAAAAGCCTTCGCTTTCGTCGCGCAGCCAGTAGGCGACCACGGCGTACACATAGTCCGCCAGCAGCCCCGCCAGGCTGGGCTTGAAGCCGCAGGGCGCGATCTCGGCGTTCGCTTCAGCCTGCTCCAGCAGGCCCATGAAGGCCTGTTGGAGCAGGGGCTTGGCGGGTAGCTGTTGGCCCAGCAGCAGCAGCGGCGCGCGCTCCACCAGACTGCGGGCGATACCGACAAACTCGCGGTCGGCCAGCAGGACTTCCAGCACGCTGTCCATCAGCAACTGCAGGCGCTCTTGCAGCGAAAAGTCGGTTTGCTGGGGCGTTTTTTCCATCAGCGCCAGCGCATCGCCCATGGCCTGCTCGAAATAGGCCATCACCAGCTTTTCCTTGGTGGGGAAATACTTGTAGATGGTGGCATCCCCCAGGCCGGCGGTGCGGGCGATTTGCTTCATGGTGGTGCCTTCGAACCCGTTCTGGGTCATCAGGTCCACCGCCGTCTGGAGGATCAGGCGGTGGTTTTTGGCCTGTTGGGTTTTGGTGGTGCGCATGCTTTGAATCCCTGAAAGTGGTGGTTCTGAAGCGGTTGGTTTTAATTTAAGGATATTTGCTATTGTTAATGTTAACAATAAATATGATTTATGTATAGCTGATGTTTTGTTGTGACGTGTTTAGTCCTTGCACGAACATCGACCAGGGTTTGGCTGGACAGGGGCGGGGGTGCAGCCGCGATCAGCCGCCGCCAGCGGGCGTGCAGGCCAGCCGGACCGCTTCCAGTCCACTGCGCACCGCCCCTTCCAGCGTGGCGGGGTAGGGACCTGCCACGTAGTCGCCGCAAGCGACCAGGCCGGGGGCTATGGCCTGGGCCGGGCGCACCAGGCCGGGGGTGCAGGCAAAGGTGGCGCGTTTTTCCACCACGGTTTGCACCGGCTGCAGTGCCAGGCCCAGTTGCACCTGGGCCTGCACCAGCACCTGGCGTTGCAAGGCCTCGCGCTCGCCCGCGCTGGCGCTGACCACAAAGGCCAGCAGCCCCTTGGGTCCGCCCAACTGGCCCCGATCGAAGACGAACTGGGCGGGCGCATCCGTGGGGGTGCTGCGCAGGGCCAGCATGGGCTGGGACAAATGCACACCGGGGGCGTAAGCGTAGACGGTGGCAATCGCCTCAAACTGCAATTGCCGGGCCACGGTGGCCCACTGCTGCATGGTTTTTGCTATAGATTCAGGAGCTGCTTGCGCATATTCCACAAGGGCTGAGGCCGCATTGGACGATGAAGTGGCCCAGATGACGGCGTCAAACGGCTCGTCGTTGACGCGCCAGCGGCCTGGGGAAGGGGAGGGGGGGAGGTGGGGGGGGGCGGATTTTGGCTCGGCGTCGGCAGGCGACGGGGCCGCAGTCCACCGAAGTCGCTCCACCCGCGTGCCCAGCCGCACGCTACCGCCGCGCGCTTGCACCCAGTCGGCAGCGGGCTGTGGAAACAGGCTGGCCAGATCAATCCGTGGCAAAAGCAGATTGGAGGCGCCCTGGCCGCCCAGCAGCGAATCTTTGAGGACGGTCAGGAACACCTGGCCGCTGGCGCGTTCGGCCGGGGTGTTCAGGGCTGACACACACAGGGGGTCGATCAAGGTTTCCAGCACTTGGGGGCTCAGCTGGTGGCACAACTGGGCCACCGAGGTGCCGGGGGCGCAGGCAAAACCTCCCAGCTGCCAGCCGGTAGCGGCCTTGAGCAAGGACCATTTGTCGGCCCAGCTCCAGCCCACCGCCCCCAGGATGCCGCCCAGGGCGTCCAGCGGGGCGAACCAGCGGGGCAGGGCGAGGCCGGAGCCGTCGGGAAACTGCAGGGTCAGCGGCAGGCGCAGACAGGCGGCTTCGGGGTTCACGCCGACCTGGCGCATCAGGCGCAGGGTTTCGGTGTAGGCCCCGATCATGATGTGCTGGCCGTTGTCCAGCACCACCTCCGAGCCATCGGGCAGCGTGCCATTCAGGGCTCTGGCCCGCCCGCCGACTGCGCGGGCTGCTTCAAAAACTGTAGCAATGTGCCCGGCCTGCGTGGCCGCCACCACCGCCGCCATACCGGCCCATCCGGCCCCTACGATGGCGATTTTCATGCGCGTTTCGCCGCCGGGCCGCCCCAAGGCGAAACAGCCCCCTCGGGGGGCAGCGCAGTACGCGAAGCGACAAGCGTGGGGGCCAGTTTCGCCGCCGGGCCGCCCCAAGGCGAAACAGCCCCCTCGGGGGGCAGCGACGACACGAAGTGCGGGAGCGTGGGGGTCATATCCTGCCTAAAGCTTGCACCTTCCACGCCAGCCAGAATTTGCGCAGGGGCGTGAGGCTGACGCGCTGGTGCAGCACCTGGAAATTGTCGCGTTCGATCTCGCCCAGCAGGGCGCGGTAGATGCTGGCCATCATCAGTCCGGGTTTCTGGGCGCGGCGGTCAACGGCGGGCAGCAGGGCCAGGGCCTCGTCGTACAGGGCTTGCGCGCGCTGGGCCTGGAATTGCATCAAGGCGGTGAACCGGTCGGAATAGGTGCGCTTCAAAATCTCATGCGCCTTGACGTCGAACTGCTGCAGTTCGTTGACTGGCAGGTAGATGCGCCCGCGCAAGGCGTCTTCCCCCACGTCGCGGATGATGTTGGTGAGCTGCAGGGCCTGGCCCAGTTTGTGGGCGTAGGCCGTGGTTTGCGCCTGGGTCTGGCCAAAAATGTTGGCGGCGACCTCGCCCACCACCCCTGCCACCAGGTGGCAGTAGCGTTGCAGGCCGGGGTAGTCCAGGTAGCGGGTCTGGTTCAGGTCCATCTGGCAGCCTTCGATCACGGCTTGGAGGTGGCGCTGTTCAATCTGGTAGTCGCCAGCCAGGGGCATCAGCGCCTGCATCACCGGGTGGCTGGGCTGGCCCGCATAGGCTTTGGCGACTTCACCCTGCCACCACGCCAGCTTGGTGGCGGCCACGCCGGGGTCGACCATGTCGTCCACCACGTCATCGACCTCCCGGCAAAAGGCATAGAAGGCGGTGATGGCGGCGCGCCGGGGCTTGGGTAAAAACAAAAAGGCGTAGTAGAAGCTGCTGCCCGAGGCGGCGGCTTTTTGTTGGACGTATTGCTCTGGATTCATGGGGCGTATTGTCGCGGGCATTTAGGGTTCGTTACGCCATAACGAGTGCATTTGGCCGTCGGATTTGGGATGCAGTGCCAGGCGCAAAGCGTGATATGTGGCTTTGCCACATGATCGATTCGTAACGACGCAATGCGCCCAAAGCGGACGAGCCAAATGTGCATGTTATTGCGCAGCGAGCCCTTATTTACATCCACAGGGCGCGCCACAGCATGAGAGGCGCGTCCCACCAGCGCAGGGTCGGGCGCTGGGTGAGGGTGGCAAATTGCAGGGCTTCGATGCGGTCCAGAATGCGCAGGCCGCCTTGCACCACCAGGCGCAACTCCCACCCGGCCCGGCCCGGGATTCTGTGCACCAATGGAGCACCTTTTAGCATCCTGGCCCGCGCAGCATATGCGCAAGCAGCTATCAATTTGGTAGCAAAAGTGGTTTGCCTGCGGGCCAAAATGTCCTGCGGGTCCACGCCAAACTGCACGCAGTCCTGCCGGGTGAGGTAGTAGCGGCCCCGTGGGATGTCCACGCTCAGGTCCTGCCAGAAGTTGATCAATTGCAAAGCGGTGCAGATGTCGTCGCTCTCCCGCAGGGCCTGGGGGGCGTGCACGCCGTACAGGTGCAGCAGCAAGCGGCCCACCGGGTTGGCCGAGCGGCGGCAGTAGTCCAGCAGTTCGGCCTCATCGGCGTAGCCCGCCTGGTCGCGGGTTTTTTCGGTGTCTTGCACAAAGGCGTCCAGCAGGTCGTGCAGGGCCTGCACCGGCAGGCCGTGGGTGCGCAGGGTGTGCTGCAGCGGGCCAAATACGGCGGCCCATCGGGTGGCGGGGAGGGCGCCCATGGATTCCCCCGTGGGCTGGGCGTGGGCGGCCTGGGTTGCCGCGTTCAGCGCCTGTCGGTAGTCCCACAGGTCCTGCAAGCGCTGCTCCGCGCTGGCGTCGCCTTCGTCCGCCAGATCGTCGGCGGTGCGGGCAAAGTGGTAAATGGCGGCAATGGGCGCGCGCAGCGGCGCCGGACACAGCCAGGACGCCACCGGGAAATTTTCGTAGTGCTGGATGGGAGCGGGGGCCGGTGGGGAGGTGGGGGCGGGCACATGCATGGTGGGGGATTTTGCCTGCATTCCTACGGGGGCAATTCCCTATTGAGGTACCCCCAGGGTGCAGGGGTAGACTGGAACCCTTCCGGTAAAACCAATCCATTTTGGAGACTGCATGGCCATTGACCTTGATTTTGGTGGTGAGTTGACACTGCTCATCCAAGGGGTTGACCAACTCGATATCGGTTTCACCGTGTTTGACCGCCACTTGGTGATGGTGGCCGCCAATACACGGTTTCAGTCGCTTTTGAACTTTCCAGACCATCTGTGCCGCCCCGGTGCGACGATGGAGGACGCCCTGCGCCACAATGCCGTGCAAGGGGAGTATGGGCCGGGTGATGTTGAGGAACAGGTGCGCCAGCGCCTGGAATTGTCCCGCCAGTTTCTGCACCACCGGTTTGAACGCGTGCGCCCCGACGGCACCATCATTGAGGTCTGCGGCCACCCCTTGCCCAGTGGTGGGATGGTCACCACCTACACCGACGTCACCATTCCCCGCCAACGTGAGCAGGCCCTGCGTGACCTGAGTGCCGAGCTGGAGCAACGCGTGGAAGCCCGCACTGCAGAACTGCGCCGCCGCGAGGCCGAGTTGGCGCGCAAGGCCGCTTTGCTGGAGTCGGTCATCCGCAACGTGAACCAAGGCATCAGCTTCGTCAACGCCGATTTGGAGCTGGAGCTGTGCAACCAGAAGTTTGGTGAGCTTTTGCAATTGCCCGCCGAGTTGTGCCAGCCGGGCGTTGCCTTTGAAGAACTCGCCCGCTTCAACGCCGCGCGGGGCGAGTATGGGCCGGGCGAGGTGGACGAACTGGTGCGCAGCCGGATGGAGGTGGCTAAAAAGTTTATTCCCCACCGCTTTGAGCGCACCCGCCCCGGTGACGGCGTGACCCTCGAAATCACGGGCATGCCCACGCCCGACGGCGGCATGGTGTCCACCTACCTGGACATCAGCGAACGCAGGGCCACCGAGCAAGCCCTGCGCCTGGAGCGCGAGCGGTTGAGCAGCATTCTGAAGGGCACCAATGCGGGCGCATGGGAATTCAATTTGCAAACCGGCGAGGTGCGGGTCAATGCGCGCTGGGCTGAAATGATCGGTTACACCGTGGCGGAACTGGCGCCCATCACGGTCGAAACCTTACTGCGTTTGTGCCATCCCGACGATCTGGCACTTGCCAACACGGCCATCGCCCGGCATGTGAAGGGCGAAACCGAGTACTACCGCTGTGAGCACCGCGTGCTGCACAAAGAAGGGCATTGGATTTGGGTGACCGCACATGGCCAGGTTTCGGTCCGCACGGCAGATGGCAGGCCGGAGTGGATTGCAGGCGCCCATCTGGAAATCACCGAGCGCAAGGAGGCGGAGCGCCGGATTCAGGAACTCAACGAAACGCTGGAAGAACGGGTGGCCGAGCGTTCGGCGCAATTGAGCGAAGCCATGCAAACCCTGCACCAGTCCCAGGAGGTGCTCGCCCGCAGTGCCGCCAAAGCCACCCTTGGAACCCTGGTGGCCAGCGTTTCGCATGAGCTCAATACGCCGCTGGGCAACAGTTTGATGACAGCCAGCACCTGCGCCGACTTGGCCAAGCGCTTTCAGATCTTGGTGGAGTCCGGCCAACTCAAGCGCTCGGACCTCAGCGCGTTTGTGAGGGAGATCCGCGAAGGCAGTGATTTGATCGAGCGCAACCTGCACCGCGCCGTCGAATTGGTGCGCAATTTCAAGCAAGTCGCTGCCGACCAGGCCAGCGAGCAGCGCCGCACTTTTGAGGTGGCCGCGGTGGTCCGGGAGGTGCTGGACACCCTGCGGCCCAGTCTGAAGCTGCACCCGCACCAGGTGCTGGTCGAGATACCGCAGGAGATTTGGATTGACAGCTTTCCAGGCGCCCTGGGGCAGGTGCTGATCAACCTGATCAATAACGCGTACTTGCATGCCTTTGATGGCCGGTCCAACGGCTGTGTGCGCATTGCCGCCCAGGCGCAGGACGGTTGGGTGGAGCTGCGCATTTCCGACGACGGGGTGGGTATGCCGAAGGCGCTTCTGTCGCAGCTGTTTCAGCCCTTTTTCAGTACCAAAATCGGTCGTGGCGGGACCGGCTTGGGCATGACGATTGTTGAAAATCTGGTGAAAAAGACCCTGGGCGGAACGCTGGCCGTGCAGTCGACACGCGGGGTGGGGTCCAGTTTCCATATTCGACTGCCCCAAGTCGCGCCGCGCGACGGGGATACAGGGTTCGACGCCTCCATTTGAGGTCTTGGGGGGGGCTGTGGCTGGAGGGGACGGCTGCAACTTGACAATCGTTCGCATTTCCAATAAATTACTAACCAGTTGGTCATTAGTATTTTTTGGCCTTTTGTACCACCCCTCATCCCCGTTGCACCATGCCTATCCAATCCTTCCCCACCGGGGCCATGCTCATCGCTGCTGCGCTGGTGCTGTCCGCGTGTTCCAAGCCAGCGCCTCCGGAGGAGCCCATCCGGGCCGTCAAAGTGGTCACTGTGGGCATGGACAGCATGCACTCTGGGTCCGAATTTGCGGGTGATGTGCGGGCCCGCACCGAGTCGCGGCTGGGCTTTCGGGTGGGTGGCAAGATGGTGCGGCGCCAGGCCGAACTGGGCCAGCGGGTCAAGGCCGGTGATGTGCTGGCCCAGCTCGATCCCCAGGATTTGAAACTCGCCAGCGCAGCCTCGCGTGCACAAGTGGCGGCGGCAGTCACCAACCGGGATCTGGCAGCGGCCGATTTCAAACGGTTCAAAGAACTGCGTGAGCAAAACTTCATCAGCGGAGCCGAGCTGGAGCGGCGCGAGGCCGCGCTGAAAGCCGCGCAAGCCCAGGTGGACCAGGCGCAGGCCCAGGCTTCCGGCCAGGGCAACCAGGCGTCTTACGCGAATCTGGTGGCCGACGTCTCCGGGGTGGTGACCTCGGTGGACGCCGAGCCCGGCCAGGTGGTGGCCGCGGGCACGCCGGTGGTGCGGATTGCGCAGGACGGCCCGCGGGACGTGGTGTTCACCGTGCCGGAGGACAAGGTGGCGCTGATCACGACCGGCTCTGCGGTGGATGTGCAGGTGTGGGCCACCAAGGCGGTTCTCAAAGGGGTGGTGCGCGAAGTGGCCGCCAGTGCGGACCCGGTGACACGCACCTTTGGCGTGAAAGTCTCCCTGGATGCCAAAGAAGCCCTGGCGCTGGGCACCACCGTGACGGTGCTGCCGCAAGCCTTGGACCGCAGCGGAATACAGGTCATCAAGTTGCCGACCAGTGCGTTCCACCAGGTGGGCAAGGCCTCGGCCGTGTGGGTGCTCGACACCGCCAGCATGACGGTCAAACTGCAGCCGGTGCAAATTGCCACGGCCGACGGCAACGAGGTGGTGGTGGCCAGCGGTTTGCAGCCCGGCATGCTGGTGGTGACAGCGGGGGTGCATGTGCTGTCACCCGGCCAGAAGGTCACCATTTACAAGGAAAAAACGGCTGCAGCCCCCGTGCTACCTGCGCAAGCAGCTACCAATTCAGTAGCAACTGCCACCGCCGCATCGGCTGTGCCAGCAGACGTTTCCGTCGCAAAGTAAGGCACCTATGAACCAAGAACAACCCAAAGAGAGTTTCAACCTCTCCAAGTGGGCGCTGGAGCATACGGCGCTGACCCGGTTTCTGATGATCGTGTTGCTGATTCTGGGCGCTTCGGCCTATTTTCAGCTGGGGCAGGACGAAGATCCGCCGTTCACCTTCCGCCTGATGGTGGTGCGCACCTTCTGGCCCGGTGCCACGGCCCAGCAGATGGCGGAGCAGGTCACCGACAAGATTGAGCGCACCTTGCAGGAAGTGCCCAACGCAGACAAAATCCGCAGCTATTCCAAGCCGGGTGAGTCCACCATTTTGTTCCAGGTGAAGGACTCGACCAAGGCCACAGACGTGTCCAATATCTGGTACACCGTGCGCAAAAAAGTGGGCGATATGCGCCTGACATTGCCCGGCGGTATCCAGGGGCCGTTTTTCAATGACGAATTTGGCGATGTCTATGGCGTGATTTACGCACTGGAAGCCGATGGCTTCTCCAGTGCCGAGGTCAAGGCCTTTGCCGATGAGGTGCGGCAAAAACTACTGCGCGTCACCGATGTGAACAAGGTCGAGCTGTTTGGTGTGCAAGACGAAAAACTGTACATCGAAATTTCGCAAAAACGGCTGGCGCAATTGGGCCTGGACATGAACCAGGTGCTGGCGCAACTGGCCCAGCAAAACGCGGTTGAGGGGGCGGGGGCGGTGCAAACGCCGCTGGATGTGGTGCAGGTGCGGGTCGGTGGGCAGTTTACGGCGGTGGATGATTTAAGTGCCATGCCGATCCGGGGCAGTTCGGGCAACCAGCTGCGCCTGGGCGACATTGCCAACATCAAGCGCGGTTATGTGGACCCACCGACCGTCAAGGTGCGCCACCAGGGCCAGCAGGTCATCGCGCTGGGTGTGTCCATGGCCAAGGGGGGGGACATCATCGCCCTGGGCAAGGCGCTGAAGGTCGCGGTGGAAAAAATCGGCAGCACTTTGCCGGTGGGCGTGCGGCTGGTCAATGTGCAAGACCAGCCCAAGGCCGTGGCCAAGTCGGTCAACGAGTTTGTGGGTGTGCTGGTAGAGGCGATTGTGATTGTGCTGGCCGTGAGCGTGATCAGCCTGGGTCTGCACAAGCGCAGCGGCAACGTTTCCTGGTTCAGGCGCTACTACGTGGATATGCGCCCCGGCCTGGTGGTGGGCATCACCATTCCACTGGTGCTGGCCGTGACATTTTTGGGCATGCTGTACTGGGGCATTGGTTTGCACAAAATCTCATTGGGCTCGCTCATTATTGCGCTGGGCCTGCTGGTGGACGACGCCATCATTGCCGTGGAGATGATGGTGCGCAAGATGGAGGAGGGCTACGACAAGGTGCGTGCCGCCACGTTTGCCTATGAGATCACCGCCATGCCCATGCTGACGGGTACGCTGATTACTGCCGTCGGTTTCCTGCCGATTGGTATTGCCAAGTCGTCCACCGGCGAATACACCTTCGCCATTTTTGGGGTGACCGTGCTGGCGCTGGTGTTGAGCTGGATTGTGTCGGTCTACTTCGTGCCCTATTTGGGAACCCTGTTCCTCAAGGTCAAGCCCCATGGTGTGGGTGAACAGGCGCATGAACTGTTTGACACGCCGTTCTACAACACCTTCCGCAAAACCGTGAACTGGTGCGTGCAGCACCGCTGGATCACCATTGGCGCCATGCTGCTGACCTTTGCGCTGGGCATTGTGGGCATGGGCAAAGTGCAGCAGCAGTTCTTCCCCGACTCCAGCCGCCCCGAGGTCTTGCTGGACGTCTGGTACCCCGAAGGCACCGCCTTTGCCGCCAACGAAGCCACCACCAAACGCATCGAGGCCCGCCTGATGCAAGAGCCTGGTGTGGAAAGTGTGAGCACCTGGGTGGGATCAGGCGTGCCGCGTTTCTATTTGCCCATGGACAATATTTTTCCGCAAAGCAATGCCTCGCAATTCATCATCCTGCCCAAGGATTTGAAGCTGCGCGAGTCGATCCGCATCAAACTTCCCGCACTCATGGCGCAGGAATTTCCTGAGATCCGGGCCCGCGTCAAAATTTTGCCCAATGGCCCCCCTGTGCCTTATCCGGTGCAATTCCGCGTGGTCGGTGGCGAGCCGTCGGGCTTGCGCGAACGGGCTGATGAGGTCAAGGCCGTCATGCGCCAGAGCAGCAACACACGGGGGGTGAACGACAACTGGAATGAATCGGTCAAGGTGATGCGCCTGGAGGTGGATCAGGCCAAGGCACGGGCTTTGGGGGTCACCAGCCAATCCATCGCACAAGCGTCCAAAACCCTGCTGGTCGGCTCCACCGTGGGCCAGTACCGCGAAGGCGACAAGCTGATCGACATCGTGCTGCGCCAGCCCCTGGACGAACGCAGTGCCATCACCGATATCGCCAACGCCTACCTGCCGACAGCCTCGGGCAAGTCGATTCCGCTGACCCAGATCGCCAAACCCACGTTCGCCTGGGAGCCCGGTGTCCTGTGGCGCGAAAACCGCGACTACTCCATCACGGTGCAAAGCGACATCGTCGAGGGCCTGCAAGGTGCCACGGTGACTGCCGAGCTGTTGCCCAAGTTGCGCGAGTTGGAAGCCTCCTGGAAAACCAAAGACCTGGCGGGCTACCGCATTGAGGTGGCCGGCGCGGTGGAGGAAAGCAGCAAGGGCTCTGCCTCCATCGTGGCAGGCGTTCCCATCATGCTGTTCATCACCTTCACCCTGCTGATGCTGCAACTGCACAGCTTCAGCCGCGCCATGCTGGTGTTTTTGACCGGGCCTTTGGGCATTGCCGGTGTGGCGGGTGCACTGTTGTTGTCCGGGCGTCCCTTCGGCTTCGTCGCCTTGCTGGGGGTGATTGCCCTGATGGGCATGATCCAGCGCAATTCGGTGATCCTGATCGATCAGATTGAGCAGGACCGCGCCGCCGGAATCCCTGCCTGGGACGCGATTGTGGAGTCCGCTGTGCGCCGTTTGCGCCCGATTGTGCTGACCGCCGCCGCCGCCGTCCTGGCCATGATCCCGCTTTCGCGCTCGGTTTTCTGGGGCCCCATGGCCGTTGCCATCATGGGCGGACTCATCGTAGCCACGGTGCTCACCCTGCTGGCGTTGCCTGCCATGTACGCGGCTTGGTTCCGGGTAAAACGGGAGACGCCCGCAGCAGGTTAAAATAGCGGGCTGACCGATTTCAAATGTGAGGTCAAAGCCCGGTAGACTCCGTCTGCCGGTGTATTTGACCTTTCATGTTATTTTTTTGCGCGGGTGGCGAAATTGGTAGACGCACCAGGTTTAGGTCCTGACGCTGGCAACAGTGTGGGGGTTCGAGTCCCCCCCCGCGCACCATATCCAAGAAATTGTGGGCAGTCCCGCCGCTGAACAGCGGCAGGGCTGCCCCCATTTTTTAAAATCTAGGAGAAATACTATGGCTGTTACTGTCGAAACACTGGAAAAACTGGAACGAAAAATCACCCTGACCCTGCCCGTGGGGTCGATCCAGTCCGAAGTGGACTCGCGTTTGCGCAAGCTCGCACGCACCGTCAAGATGGACGGCTTCCGTCCCGGCAAAGTGCCCATGAATGTCATTGCCCAGCGTTATGGCTATTCCGTGCACTACGAAGTGATGAACGACAAGGTCGGCGAAGCCTTTGCCAGCGCCGCCAACGAAGCCAAGCTGCGTGTGGCGGGCCAGCCCCGTATCACCGAAAGCGAAGCGTCGCCAGAAGGCCAAATGGCTTTTGACGCGGTGTTCGAAGTGTTCCCCGAAGTCAAAATTGCAGACCTGACCACGGCTGAAGTCGAAAAGATCAGCGCCGAAGTGACCGATGCAGCCATCGACAAAACGGTTGAGATCCTGCGCAAGCAGCGCCGCACCTTCGCCCAGCGCCCACAGGACGCCGCAGTGCAAGACACCGACCGCGTGACGGTGGACTTCGAAGGCAAAATCGACGGCGAACCCTTCGCCGGTGGCAAAGCCGATGGGTACCAGTTCATTGTGGGCGATGGCCAGATGCTCAAGGAATTCGAAGATGCCACCCGTGGCATGAAATTGGGTGAGAGCAAGACCTTCCAATTGGCTTTCCCCACTGAATACCATGGCAAAGATGTGGCTGGTAAAACCGCCGATTTCATGGTGACTTTGAAGAAAGTGGAAGCAGCGAACCTGCCCGACGTCGATGGCGAACTCGCTGGATCCCTGGGCATTGCGGACGCAACGGTTGAAGGCCTGCGCGCAGACATCCGTAAAAATCTGGAGCGCGAAGTCAAATTCCGTTTGCTGGGCCGCAACAAGCAAGTGGCCATGGACGCGCTGATCGAAAAGGCCGAGCTGGATTTGCCAAAGTCCAGCGTACAAGCCGAAGTCGAACGCATGATTGAAGGTGCCCGCGCCGACCTCAAGCAACGCGGCATCAAGGACGCCGACAAAGCCCCGATCCCCGACGAGGTGTTCCGCCCCCAGGCAGAGCGCCGCGTGCGCTTGGGGCTGGTGGTTGCTGAATTGGTGCGTTCCAATGACCTGCATGCCAAGCCAGAGCAGATCAAGGCCCACATCGACGAGTTGGCCGCCAGTTACGAAAAACCTGCTGATGTGGTCCGCTGGTACTACGGTGACAACCGCCGCATGGCCGAAGTGGAAGCCATCGTGATTGAAAACAACGTGACCGACTTTGTACTGGGTAAAGTCAAAGTCAGCGAAAAGGCCATTTCCTTTGACGAATTGATGGGCCAAAACTAATCGACTGCGTCGCTTACGCAACGCGGTCGATAACATCAATGGGGTTTGCGCGGGGCTTGTAGTCTTGCAGTCAAACCCCATTTGTCTTCATGGTTTCGGTTTTTCGGTACAGTCACTACACTTCTTGGGAGACGTTATGAATGTGAGATATGGAGCGCCAAGCGCAATGGATACGCAGGCCCTTGGCATGGTTCCCATGGTCATTGAGCAGTCAGGTCGCGGGGAGCGTTCGTACGATATTTACTCGCGCTTGCTCAAAGAGCGGGTCATTTTCCTGGTGGGCCCGGTCAATGATTACGTCGCCAATTTGGTCGTAGCGCAACTGCTCTTTTTGGAGAGCGAAAACCCAGACAAAGACATCTCGTTTTATATCAACTCACCCGGTGGCTCCGTGAGTGCTGGCATGGCAATTTTTGACACCATGAACTTCATCAAGCCCGAAGTGTCGACCTTGTGCACCGGTATGGCCGCCAGCATGGGTGCGTTTTTGCTGGCCGCAGGCGCGAAGGGAAAGCGCTTCTCCTTGCCCAATTCCAAGGTCATGATTCACCAGCCCTCAGGCGGTAGCCAGGGCCAGGCCACCGAAATTGAGATCCAAGCACGTGAAATTTTGAAAACACGCGAGCAGTTGAACAAGATCTTGGCCGAACGTACCGGCCAACCTCTGGACCGGATCGAACGGGACACCGAGCGCGACTATTACATGTCGGCTGAAGAGTGCAAGGAATATGGCCTGATTGATCAGGTCATTTCCAAGCGCCCCTGAGCATTGGCACGGGCGATAGCTTCGCCGCAACGGTGTTCTTCTGCTGGAAGGGCACCGTTTTTATTTGGTTATCATTGCACAATTTAGCGGAAAAGGCAGTCTTCACATGGCCGACAAAAAAGGCTCCTCTAGCGAAAAAACCCTGTATTGCTCGTTTTGTGGCAAGAGTCAGCACGAGGTCAAAAAGCTGATTGCCGGACCGTCTGTGTTCGTGTGTGACGAGTGCATCGACCTGTGCAATGAAATTATCCGCGACGAGTTACCCGCGACGACGGACAACCAGGACGCCCGCGGCGATTTACCCACGCCTGCAGAAATCAAGGCCAATCTGGACAATTACGTGATTGGCCAGGAGCCTGCCAAGCGCACTTTGGCCGTGGCGGTGTACAACCACTACAAACGCCTGCGCCACAAGGAAAAATCCAAAAAAGACGATGTGGAATTGGCCAAGAGCAATATTTTGCTGATCGGCCCCACGGGGTCCGGCAAAACGCTGTTGGCACAAACGCTGGCGCGTATGCTGGATGTGCCCTTTGTCATGGCGGATGCCACTACCTTGACCGAAGCGGGTTATGTGGGCGAGGACGTAGAAAACATCGTTCTCAAATTGCTGCAAAGCTGCAATTACGAGGTGGACCGTGCCCAGCGCGGCATTGTCTACATTGATGAAATTGACAAGATATCTCGCAAATCGGACAACCCATCGATCACCCGTGACGTGTCCGGCGAAGGTGTGCAACAGGCGTTGCTCAAGCTGATTGAAGGCACCATGGCGAGCGTGCCACCCCAAGGCGGACGCAAACACCCGAACCAGGATTTTGTGCAGGTGGACACCACCAACATTCTGTTCATTTGCGGCGGTGCCTTCTCCGGTTTGGAAAAAGTTATCGACAACCGGACCCAATCTTCCGGCATCGGTTTTGGCGCGTCGGTAAAAAGCAAGGAGCAACGCAGCCTGACCGAGGTGTTCAAGGACGTGGAACCGGAAGATTTGATCAAGTTCGGCATCATTCCTGAACTGGTGGGGCGCATGCCGGTGGTGGCGACTTTGGCCGAATTGACGGAAGACGCCCTGGTGCAAATCCTGACAGAGCCAAAGAATGCGCTGGTGAAGCAATATGCCAAGCTGCTGGCCATGGAAGGCTCAGAGTTGGAAATTCGCCCCAACGCGCTCAAAGCCATTGCTAAAAAGGCGTTGGCGCGAAAGACCGGCGCACGGGGCTTGCGTTCGATCCTGGAGCAGTCCCTGATTGACACCATGTACGAACTTCCTAACGTCGCCAATGTAGAAAAAGTGGTGGTGGATGAGTCCACTATCGAAGAAAACCAGCCGCCGCTGCTCGTCTACCGCGAAGCTGCCAAGAAGGCCTAAGGCCAGAACCGCGCAATGGCCTGATATGGCAGGCTTTTGCGTGGGATTAATTGAATTGTCAAGCGAGGACTGCTTTGATAATGGCAGTGCGCTTGAAAATCACGTTTCCTCGACCATATTGAACAGGTAACTACTAGGTTCCCCATGTCTGGCCACACACCCTTACCTCCTAACCCTATTGACCTGCCATTGTTGCCATTGCGTGACGTGGTAGTCTTTCCCCACATGGTGATCCCTTTGTTTGTGGGACGGCCAAAAAGCATCAAGGCGCTGGAAGCGGCTATGGAAGCTGAGCGGCGCATCATGCTGGTGGCTCAAAAAGCAGCTGCCAAAGACGATCCCTTGGTGTCCGACATGTTTGAAGTCGGTTGCGTTTCGACCATTTTGCAAATGCTCAAATTGCCGGATGGCACTGTGAAGGTGCTGGTTGAAGGCCACCAGCGGGCCTTGGTCAATCAAATTGAAGAAGGTGAGTTGCATTTTTCGGCCAATGTCACGCCGATTGAGGCCTTGGTTGAGGTGCCGCAAAAGGGACGAAGCAAATCCAGTGAGGTAGAGGCCCTGCGTCGCGCTGTGATGCAGCAGTTTGACCAATACGTCAAATTGAACAAAAAAATCCCGCCCGAAATTTTGACGTCAATCTCCAGTATTGATGATGCAGGGCGGTTGGCTGACACCATTGCGGCGCATCTTCCACTCAAGCTCGACAGCAAGCAGGCGGTTTTGAGTCTCTTCAGCATAAAAGAACGGCTGGAAAACCTGTTCGAGCAGATTGAGCGCGAAGTTGATATTTTGAATGTTGATAAAAAAATCCGTGGCCGTGTCAAGCGCCAGATGGAAAAAAATCAGCGCGATTTCTACCTCAATGAACAGGTCAAGGCCATCCAGAAGGAACTGGGTGAAGGCGAAGAAGGCGCCGACATTGAAGAAGTCGAAAAGAAAATCAAAGCGGCCAAGATGCCGAAAGAAGCGCTCAAGAAGGCAGAGGCGGAGTTGAAGAAACTTAAGCTCATGTCGCCTATGTCGGCCGAGGCTACCGTGGTACGCAATTACATTGATGTACTGGTCGGCTTGCCGTGGGCCGCCAAGACCAAGATTAAGCATAACCTGGCCAATGCCGAAAGCGTACTGAACGAAGACCATTACGGTTTGGACAAGGTCAAGGACCGTATTTTGGAATACCTTGCGGTGCAGCAGCGTGTTGACAAAGTCAAGGCGCCTATTTTGTGCCTGGTGGGCCCTCCCGGGGTGGGTAAAACGTCGCTAGGGCAGTCGATTGCCAAAGCCACGGGGCGCAAGTATGTGCGCATGGCCTTGGGTGGAATGCGAGATGAAGCCGAGATCCGTGGTCACCGTCGCACCTATATCGGCGCCATGCCTGGCAAGGTTCTCCAAAATTTGTCCAAGGTGGGAACCCGCAATCCCTTGTTCCTGCTGGATGAAATTGACAAACTGGGTACCGATTTTCGGGGTGATCCGAGCAGCGCATTGCTGGAGGTTTTGGACCCGGAACAAAATCACAAATTTGGCGATCATTACGTAGAGGTCGACTATGACCTGAGCGATGTGATGTTTGTGGCAACGTCCAACTCCATGAACATTCCGTCGGCATTGTTGGACCGTATGGAAGTCATTCGGCTTTCCGGTTACACGGAAGACGAGAAAACCAACATTGCCGTCACGTATCTGCTGCCCAAACAGATGAAGAACAATGGGGTGAAGGACAGTGAGTTGGCCATTGGCGAAGACGCCGTGCGCGACATTGTTCGGTATTACACCCGTGAGGCGGGGGTTCGCTCTCTGGAGCGCGAACTGTCAAAAATTTGCCGAAAGGTCGTCAAAGGTTTGTTGCTCAAAAAATTGAGTCCTCAGGTCACGGTGACTGTTGAAAATCTCAACGATTATTTGGGTGTGCGCAAATACACCTATGGTCGTGCAGAGCAGCAAAACCAGGTAGGGCAGGTCGTTGGCTTGGCGTGGACGGAAGTTGGCGGTGACTTGTTGACCATCGAAGCCGCATTGACGCCAGGCAAAGGCGTCATTACGCGGACTGGTTCTCTCGGCGATGTGATGAAAGAATCTGTGGAAGCTGCCCGCACCGTGGTGCGAAGCCGTGCACGGCGTTTGGGCATCAAAGATGAGGTGTTTGAGAAAAAGGATATTCATATCCACGTACCTGACGGTGCCACACCGAAGGATGGGCCAAGTGCTGGCGCTGCCATGACGACTGCCTTTGTGTCCGCACTCACAGGAATTCCAGTGCGTGGAGATGTGGCCATGACAGGAGAGATTACCCTGCGCGGTGAAGTCACAGAGATTGGTGGACTGAAAGAGAAACTGTTGGCGGCTTTGCGCGGCGGCATTAAGACCGTGTTGATTCCTGAGGCAAATGCCAAAGACCTTCAAGATATTCCTGAGAACGTCAAGAATGGGTTGGAAATTGTGCCGGTGCGCTGGATCGATAAAGTGTTGGAGTTGGCACTGGAGACATTGCCGATCGCTTTGCCAGAAGACGAAGCAGTTGTCCCGGTGCCCGTGACCGTGTCCGCCTCGGATTTGCAAGGAACTGTTAAGCATTGAGATCGGACGGAGGAATTTGCGAGATTTTTGGGACAGTGTCCAGATGGCTCCAAAAAACGCGCTATAATTCTTCTATTGAAACGCGGGAATAGCTCAGTTGGTAGAGCGCAACCTTGCCAAGGTTGAGGTCGAGAGTTCGAGACTCTTTTCCCGCTCCAAATTTCAGAAAAAGGGAAGCGTCAGCTTCCCTTTTTGTTAGGATAGGCACGGGTTTTTGGTGCTGAAATAGTAATGACATTGGCGCGGTAGCAAAGCGGTTATGTCCCGGATTGCAAATCCGGTTAGTCCGGTTCGACTCCGGACCGCGCCTCCAGATATTTCTGGTCTTAAATGCCTTGTTAACAAATGTTGACGAGGCATTTTTGTTTAACCCATGCGCTGCTCGCTCATAATAGCGAGGCAGTGCCCGAGTGGTGAAATAGGTAGACACATCGGACTTAAAATCCGCCGCTTCGTGAATAACGGGCGTACCGGTTCGATTCCGGTCTCGGGCACCAATTGTTAGTTTCAGGCAGTATCAAAAGCCCTCAAAACCCGCTCTGGCTATAGCTACAGCGGGTTTTTTATTGCCTCAAACAGTTTCATGGGGCAACATGACATACCGCCAAAAGGGGACGTATGGCACTTACCGACACCTTTGTAAAGAACACCACGGCTTGTGCCATGGCACCTGTTTGGAACATTGCAAGGGCCACCAAAGTGAGAAATAGTCTGACTGTTGGCATAGGGTATGGGTTCAATACGCGGCAATCGCCCTGTGCAATGGACACACGCACTAGCGAAATAGTTGCTTCAGGGGAGTCTGTTGTGGCAGGCTCACGGACCGCAGGTTGGCGCTGCTGGCTAAGCGATCCAGTTTGAACGCACTTACGGTCCCGGTAAGTTGCACAGCTTGGTCTTTCAAACTTTCTGCCGCAGCCGCGCTTTGCTCCACCAAGGCGGAATTTTGCTGAGTCATTCTGTCGAGCAATGCAATGGCAGTGCTGATCTGCGCAATGCCTTCACTTTGCGAAGAGGCGGCAGCGGTGATTTCGCCAATAGTTCTGGTCACGCGCTGAACAGAACTCACAATTTCGGTCATGGTCCGGCCCGCATCGGCCACCAGTCGCGTGCCGCACGAGACCCGATCAACACTGGCGCCAATCAGCAGCTTGATCTCTTTCGCGGCCTGGGCTGATCGGCCCGCCAGGATCCGCACTTCCGAGGCAACCACTGCAAAGCCCCGCCCTTGCTCGCCAGCTCGGGCTGCTTCCACTGCGGCGTTGAGCGCCAGAATATTGGTTTGAAAGGCGATGCCGTCGATCACAGACACGATATCGGCAATCTTGCCGGAGCTGGCATTGATTGCATCCATGGTAGTGACAACTTCTGCCACCACCGCGCCACCGCGGGCGGCTACGTCCGCAGCGGATAAAGCGAGCGCGTTGGCCTGCTGCGCCGCATCGGCGCTGTGCTGTACTGTGTCGGTCAGTTGCATCATGGACGCCGCTGTCTGTTGCAACTTGGAGGCGCTGTCCTCGGTGCGTTGGCTTAAATCCAGGTTCCCCGACGCAACTTCACTGCTGGCGACCTGAATGGAGTCAACTGCGCTGCGAATGCCCCACACCAAGTTTCTGAGCTTGTCCTGCATGGCTGCGATGGCCTGCAGCAGACGCCCGGTTTCGTCGAAAATTCGAACCTCTACTTGGGACGACAGATCCCCCATTGCAATCCGTTCGGCTACCACGACCGCACGGCCAATGGGTGAGGTTACGCTGAGCGTAATCCGCCAGGCAATGAGGCCGCCCATGAGCAGTGCTGTCGCAACCAAAAAACTTTCTGCAGCAAACACGCGTCGCTGCAAATCAACTACATCGGCGCTAGCGGCCTTGCTTTGGGTACGCTGCAACTCGATCAACTTGCCAGCGTGAAGGCGTAGCTGCGATTCAGCGGGGCGCACCCGGTTCATCAGGGTCAACACCGCCGCCACACTGTCACCCTCACCGGCTTGCTTTATAGCCTCCTTCACTTCCGGCAGCACTCTCTTCCCTGCCAGAGAAATATCGGCCATCAGACCTCTCTCCAGATCACTGGTTTCGGGCACAGACAGCAACTCTATTAGATCGCGCTCCGCCTTCAGGAAGGCCGTCTCTTGTACCTTGGCGGCCTGTACTTCTATATCAAGCTGCTTTTTGTCCAGGTCGCCGAACAGGGCGGCTGAACGACAGCTCAGTCCCAAACTGCTGATGCTCTCCATCAATTGACTGGCTAGTTCAATCTTTAGATTATTGACTTCGACAATTCGCTTGACCTGATCACCCAGCAGTTGTATCGCATACGCGCCTGTTCCCGCCACAGCAAGGAGTAGCATCAGAATGCTGATAAAGCCCCACGAAAGTCGCCGCGCCAGTGACATAGACCGAAACAGATGTGTGAGCATGATGAGTTCCAAAGTTGAAAATGGGGGACAACTACTGTGGCGATCCGAATCCGCCTCCGCCGGGTGTGAATATTTCGAACACATCGCCCGGCTGCATTTCGGCCTGGCCGATGTGGCCCAGTTCTTCGGTCTGGCCGTCGGCGCGCAGCACGCGGTTCACCCCCACCTGGCCCGGCTGGCCGCCGGCCATGCCGAAGGCCCCGTGGGTGCGGCCGTTGGACAGGATGCTGGCCGTCATGGGCTCCAGAAAACGCACCCGGCGCACGCCGCCGTTGCCGCCGGGCCATTGGCCCGCGCCGCCCGAGCCTTCGCGGATTTCGTAGCTTTCCAGGCGCACCGGGAAGCGGAATTCGAAAATCTCGGGATCGGTCAGGCGCGAGTTGGTCATGTGGGTTTGCACGACGCTGGTGCCGTGGAAACCGCCCACCGTCTCGCCCGCCGCATTCGTCACCACCCCGGCGCCCGAGCCGCCTGAAATGGTCTCGTAGTACTGGTAGCGTGCATTGCCGAAGGTGAAGTTGTTCATGGTGCACTGGCTGCCCGCCATCACGCCCAAGGCGCCGTACAGGGCGTTGGTGATGCAGGTGGAGGTCTCCACATTGCCCGCCACCACCGAGGCCGGTGGGTTGGGGTTGAGCATGGAGCCCTGCGGAATGATGACCTGCAAAGGTTTGAGGCAGCCCGCGTTGAGTGGAATGTCGTCGTCCACCAGCGTGCGGAACACGTAGAGCACCGCCGCCATGCACACGGCCGTGGGGGCATTGAAGTTGTTGACCTGCTGGGGTGAGGTGCCGGTGAAGTCGATCACCGCGCTGCGCTCCTTGGCATTGACACGGATGGCCACCTGGATCTGTGCGCCGTTGTCCAGCGGCAGGGTGAAGGCGCCGTCTTTGAGGCGGGTGATCACGCGGCGCACCGACTCTTCGGCGTTGGCCTGCACATGGCCCATATAGGCCTGCACCACGTCCAGGCCAAAGTGCTCCACCATCTTGCGCAACTCTTGCACGCCTTTTTCGTTGGCGGCGATCTGGGCGTTCAGGTCGGCCATGTTTTGTTGCGTGTTGCGCGAGGGGTATTCGCCACTGCTGAGCAGCGCAACCATTTCGGCTTCGCGCAGCACGCCGCGGTCCACCAGCTTGAAATTGCTGATCTGCACGCCTTCTTCTTCGATGCGGGTCGAGAACGGAGGCATGGAGCCGGGTGTAATTCCGCCCACGTCAGCATGGTGGCCTCGGCTGCCGACATAGAACATGGCCCCCACGCTTGTCGCTTCGCGTACTGCGCTGCCCCCACTACCGGAGGGGTCGCTGCGCACCGGGGCGCTCGCGCCTTGGGACGGCCCGGCGGCGCTCAGTGTCTGGCCATCCAGGTAAACGGGCGTGATGACCGTGATGTCGGGCAGGTGCGTGCCACCGTGGTAGGGGTCGTTCAGCACATACACATCACCCGGTTGCATGGTGGCGGCGTTTTCGCGCACCACGGTTTTGATGCTCTCGCCCATGCTTCCCAAATGCACCGGCATGTGCGGGGCGTTGGCGATCAGGTTGCCGCTGGCATCGAACAGCGCGCAGCTGAAGTCCAGGCGCTCCTTGATGTTCACCGAGTAGGCGGTGTTCTGCAGTTGCAGGCCCATTTGCTCGGCGATGTTCATGAACAGGTTGTTGAACACCTCCAGCAGCACCGGGTCCACCGTGGTGCCGACTGCAAATTGGATAGCACGCTCTTCAATGCGGACGAGGGCCAGGTGGTCAAATTCTGTAAGCGTTGCCTCCCAACCTGGCTCCACCACGGTGGTGGCGTTTTTCTCGGCAATGATGGCCGGGCCGGGAATCACGTCGCCAGGGCGCAGATCCTCGCGCACCACCAGGGCCGCTTGCACCCACTGGCCGCCCGAGTACATGCGCACCCACTCGCGCACGGCGCCGCAGGCCTGCAGGTCACGCGGCGCGTGCAGGGCGTGGCGGGGTTCTTCCGGGGCGTCGCCGGCAATCACGGCCTCGACCGACACCGCTTCCACGACCAGGCCCTTGCCTTGCATGAGGAAGGCAAAACGCTGGCGGTAGGCCGCCTCAAAACCGGCCACGATCAGCGCCGTGGTGGCGGTGGGGGTGGCGCCTCCCATGGGGTAGGCCACCACCAGGGCCGCGTCGCTGCCTTCGTAGCGCACATGCACGCGGCGGTGGGTGCTGAGGCTGCCCTGGTTGACCTGCTGGCGTGCCAGTTCGCCCTCGGCCTGCGCGGCCAAGGCGTCCAGCCGGGCCACCACGTCGGGCAGGGCGTCGGGGCTGAGTTTCACTTCCACCGCCTGCTCGCGGATCACGGTCTGGTCGGCCAGGCCCATGCCGTAGGCGCTGAGCACGCCGGCCAGCGGGTGCACAAACACGCGCGTCATGCCCAGCGCGTCGGCCACCAGGCAGGCGTGCTGCCCGCCGGCGCCGCCGAAACATTGCAGGGTGTAGGCGGTGACGTCATAACCCCGGGCGACCGAAATTTTCTTGATGGCGTTGGCCATCTGCTGCACGGCGATGTTGATAAAACCCTCGGCCACCTCTTCGGGCGGGCGCTGGGTTTGTGCCGCCAGCTCGCCAAATTGCGCTTGCACGGCGTCCAGGCTCAGGGCTTCGTCGGCGTTGGGGCCAAACACCTTGGGGAAATAACGCGGCTGGATCTTGCCCATCATCACGTTGGCATCGGTCACCGCCAGCGCGCCACCCCGGCGGTAGCTGGCCGGGCCAGGGTTGGCGCCCGCGCTTTGCGGCCCCACGCGAAAGCGCGCACCGTCAAAGGCCAGCAGCGAGCCGCCCCCGGCCGCCACGGTGTGGATGCTCATCATGGGCGCACGCATGCGCACGCCGGCCACCTGGGTTTCGAACTCGCGCTCGAACTCACCCGCGTAGTGGGACACATCGGTGGAGGTACCGCCCATGTCAAAGCCGATGATCTTCTCGATGCCCGCGATGGCCGCCGTGCGCGCCATGCCCACGATGCCCCCGGCCGGGCCGCTCAAAATCGCATCCTTGCCCTGGAATACATGGGCATCCGTCAGCCCGCCCGAGGACTGCATGAAAAACAGCTTCACGCCGGGCATTTCGCCGGCCACCTGCTCCACGTAGCGGCGCAAAATGGGCGAGAGGTAGGCGTCCACCACCGTGGTGTCGCCCCGGCTGACGAACTTCATCATGGGGCTGGTTTCATGCGAGGTGCTGATCTGCGTGAAGCCGATCTCTTGCGCAATGCGTTTGGCAGCCAGTTCATGCGCGGTGTAGCGGTAGCCGTGCATAAAAACAATGGAAACACTGCGTAGCCCCCGTGTATATTGCGTGAGCAGCTCCTCTTTTAATAGCAATTCGTCCAACGGCTCGATCAGGTCGCCGTGGGCGCCCACACGCTCGTGGGCCTCCACCACGGCGCTGTACAGCAACTCGGGCAACTGGATGTTGCGGTCGAAAATGCGCGGGCGGTTTTGGTAGGCAATGCGCAGCGCATCGCGAAAGCCGCGCGTGGTCACCAGCAGCGTGGGTTCGCCCTTGCGCTCCAGCAGGGCGTTGGTGGCCACCGTGGTGCCCATTTTCACGCAGGCCACCCGCTCGGGGGTGACGGGCTCGCCCTTCTTGAGCCCCAGCAGGTGGCGGATGCCGGCTACGGCGGCGTCTTTGTACTGCTCGGGGTTTTCGCTCAGCAGCTTGTGGGTGACCAGGCTGCCGTCGGGGCGCTTGCCCACCACGTCGGTGAAGGTGCCGCCGCGGTCAATCCAGAATTGCCAGAGTTTGGAGTCCATTGGGGTGGTGGTGTCTTGCATGGTGTTCTCTTAAAAAAGTGACGCACAGGTCTAGTTGAAGTAATAGGAGACAAAGATGTCGCTGGCGGTCTTGCCCACCGAGCGCACCCATTCACGGGAAAAGCGCTCGCCCATGCGCTTGATGTCGATGTCGAGTTCGCTGGACAGGCGCTCCACCTTGATGCCGTGGGCCTGCAGCTCCTGGGTCGCGCTCACGGCGGCCGTTTTGCTGGCCGCCCAGCCTCGGGTTTCGGCCACAGCAGCGGCCTGGAGCACGGCCGTGCGGGCGGCGGGAGAGAGCGCGTCGAAACTTTGGGTGCTGACAAACACAATGTTTTTGGGGAACCAGGCATTGAGTTCGTAGTAGTACTTGATGGGGCCCCACACCCTGTTTTCCACCCCTGTCACTGCCGAGGTGACCATGGCGTCCAGCCGCCCTTCGTTGACGGCTTTGCCCACATCGACCATGGCCACGTCCACCGGCACCGCGCCCAGCATCTCGGCAATGCGTACCGTGGTTTGGTTGTAGGTGCGCATCTTCATGTGCCTGAAGTCGGCTGCCGTCTTGACGGGGCGGGTGGTGTACAGACCCTGGGGCGGCCAAGGCACGGAGAACAAAATCTTCAGCCCGCGCTGGGCAAAGGCCTGCTCCATGCCGGGGCGCTGCAACTGCCACAGGCGCAGCGCCTGTGGGTAGCTGCCGATCACAAAGGGCACAGAGTCCGCGCCCGCCAGCGGGATGTCCTTGGCCAGGCTGGTCATGATGGTTTCGCCGGCCTGCACCTTGCCGTCCTGCACCGCCTGGTGAATGTCGCCCAGCTTGAACAGTTTGCCGTTGGGCGCGAGTTGCAGCTTGAGTTCGCCTTGGGTGGCCTCCTGTACCTCGCGCCCAAACTGGGCGATGTTTTCCGTGTGGAAGGACTCGGCGCGGTAGCCGGTTGCCAGGGTCCAGGTGGTTTGGGCGTGCAAGGTTGGGACGTGGCTTACCCCGACCGCGCACAGCGCAGCAAACAGAACCAGTTTCATGGGAGTCTCCGAGGAGGTTAAGGGGCGAGAGGTGGCCCCGGCCGGGGCCGGACTGTCAATGCATGTTGCGGGGCATCCACAACACGATGTCGGGCACAAAGTAGGTCAGCAAAACCATGAACACCATCACCAGGAAGAAGGGCAGGGCCACCCTGGACAGGTAGCTGAGCTGCCGTTTGGTCAGGCCTTGCAGCACAAAGAGGTTGAAACCCACCGGCGGCGTGATTTGCGCCATCTCGACCACCAGCACGACGAAGATGCCAAACCAGATCAGGTCGAACCCGGCTTTTTCGACCGTGGGCAAGAGCACCGACATGGTCAGCACCACCATGGAGATGCCATCCAGAAAGCAACCCAGCACAATGAAAAAGCCCACCAGCAACACAATCAGCATGAATGGCGGCAGGTGCAGCGCGCCGATGAACTCCGCCAGGTGGCGCGGCAGGCCGATAAAGCCCATGGCCAGTGTCAGGAAGGCCGCGCCCGCCAAAATCAGGCCGATCATGCAGTACACCCGGCACGCCGCCGTCAGGCCGGCCTTGAAGGTGGACCAGTTCAGCGTGCGCTCCAGCAGCGACAGGATGAGGGAGCCCGCCACCCCCAGTGCCGCCGCTTCGGTGGCCGTGGCCACGCCGGAGTAAATCGAGCCCAGCACCAGGGCAATCAAGGACACCACGGGGATCAGGTTGCGCGAGGCATAGACCTTTTGTGCGAAGGTCATGGACTGGTCGGCCGGGGGCACCTTGTCCTTGTTGAAGAGGGCCCAAATGATGATGTAGCCACTGAACAGCGCCGCCAGCACCAGGCCTGGAACCACCCCGGCAATGAAGAGCTTGGCAATGGACACATTGGCCGCCACGCCGTACACAATCATGATGATGGACGGTGGAATCAAGAGACCCAGGGTGCTGGCGCCAGCCAGGGTGCCGATGGAAATTTCGTCCGGGTAACCGCGCTTTTTCAGCTCGGGCAGGGAGATTTTTCCGATGGTGGCGCAGGTGGCCGCCGACGAGCCCGAGACGGCGGCAAAGATGGTGCTGCCGATCACATTGACATGCAGCAGGCGGCCGGGCAGTCGGTCCAGCCAGGGCGCCAGGCCCTTGAACAGGCCTTCGGAGAGTTTGCTGCGAAACAGGATCTCGCCCATCCACAAAAACAGGGGCAGGGCGGTGAGGGTCCAGCTGGAGGTGGAGCCCCAGATGGTCAGCAGCATGGCGTCCCCCACGGGGCGCTGGGTGAACATTTCCATGGCAATCACAGCCACGCCCAGCAGCGACAGGCCGATCCACAGGCCCGAGCCCAGAACCAGGAAGAGCATCAGTATCAGTGCTCCAGCGATCAAGATATCCATGGCAGTCTTTCAGAGTGGAGTGGGTGGGTTTATTCGGCGCGGACGGATTCGCCATCGGCCTCGGCGAAGAAGGTGCGTCCCTGAATGCGGCTGATAAGGGCATCGGCAAACGCCAGGGCAAAACCAATGCTGCCCAATGCCATGGCAATTTGCGGTATCCACAGGGGGGTGGCATCGGCACCGGCCGACACGTCGTGGAAGCTGTACGAGACCCAGACCATGTGGCAGGCGTACCAGGCGAAATAGCTGCACAGAACAGTTGCAGCGCCCAGGCACCAGTATTCAAAAATGGCCCCCACGCGGGGCGGCAGTTTTTGCAGCACCATGGTGACCCGGATGTGGTCACCGTGGCGCAGCGTCTCGGGCAGGGCCAAAAACAGGGTGGCGGCGATGGCATAACCGGCATAGGCGTCCAGGCCGGGGATATCCCACAGGAACTCCCGTGCAGCCACCCCCAACATGATCACCAGGAATGCCGACACCATGGAGATGCACGCCAGGAGCAGCAGGAACTTATAGAAATTTTTGACCAACGTATTCATGGCATGCATCCAAAGAGCGAAACAAAAGGGGGTGCGGGCTGGAGTGCTTACAGTTTGCGGTAGGCGTCGACGATGGCCTTGCCTTCGGGGCCGGCGGTCTTGAGCCATTCTTCGGTCATGGTCTCGCCGATCTTGGTCAGGCCGTCGCGGATTTCATCGCTGGGCAGGCCGGTGGTCATGCCGTTTTTGCCCAGGTCCTTGATGTAGCCTGCGTTTTTGGCCAGGCTGGCGGCCCAGCCACGCTCTTCGGCCGCTTTGCCGGCGGCGATTACCGCGTCTTGGGTGGCTTTGTCCAGTGCGTCAAAGGCCTTCTTGTTGACCACCGTGGCGTTGCGTGGCAACCAGGCGTTCACGATGTAGAAGTACTTGGTTTGTTCGTACAGCTTGCTGTCCATGCCGCTGGCGCTGGAGGTCAAAAAGTTGTCTACCGCGCCGGTGGCCAATGCCTGGCCCAGTTCCGCCAACTGGATGGTCACCGGCTGGGCTTTCACCAACTGCGCAATGCGGGTGGTGGCGGGGTTGTAGGCGCGCATTTTGGTGCTCTTGAAGTCCTCCATGGTTTTCATGGGTTTGATGGAGTACAGGGACTGCCCAGGCCATGGCACCGAGAACAGGAGCTTCAGGCCCTGCTCGGCCAAAAGTTTTTCGGTGGCGGGCTTGGATGCGGTGTAGAGCTTTTGTGCCGCACCGTAGCTGGTGGCCAGAAAAGGGACGGAGTCCACACCAAACAGGGGGTTCTCGTTGGAGTAGGCCGACAGGATGAACTCACCCGCCTGTGCCTGGCCTGTTTGCACCGCACGCTTGATTTCGGGCATCTTGTACAAAGACGCACCCGCATGCACCGTGATCTTGAGCTTGCCACCCGTGGCCTTGGCCACTTCGTCGGCAAACTGTTGCACGTTTTCGGTCTGGAAGGTGTTGGTGGCGTAGCCGGTGGGCAAATCCCACTTGGCTTGGGCGAAGGCCAGGGGAGCGGCCAGGGTGGAGGCACAGGCAAAGGCGAAGGCAAGTTTTTTCATTTCAGTTCCTTGGTGGGTTGGGTCAAAAAAAGAGGCAGGTTAAAAAGAGGCCAGTTGTTGGTTGAGCAGGTCGGTGATCAGCATCGCCCCGGGGGCATGGGTGATGCAGAACGCGGGGCGGGCCTGGGCGAGCGCTGCCTGGGGCGTGACGCCGCAGGCCCAGAACACCGGAATTTCGTCGTCCATGATGTCCACGGCGTCGCCGTAGTCGGGTGCGCCGAGGTCGGCAATGCCAATGAGCGCCGGGTTGCCCAGGTGCACCGGCGCGCCATGCACGTTAGGGAAGCGCGAGGTGACCTGCACCGCACGGATGGCGGCGGCCGCCTTCATGGGGCGCATGGACACCACCATGGGGCCGTGGAACAGGCCGGCCGGCTGGGTGGCGATGTGGGTGCGGTACATGGCCACGTTTTTGCCCTGCGCAATGTGGCGCAGGGGCAGGCCGGCTTCCAGCAGGGCGTGTTCAAACGAGAACGAGCAGCCCAGCACAAAGGTCACCAGGTCTTTGCGCCACAAGGCCGTGATGTCGGTGGGCTCATCCACCACCACCCCATCGTTCCACACCCGGTAGCGCGGCAGGTCGGAGCAGATGTCGATGTCGTCTCCCAGGCTGGGCAGCATGGCCTGGCCGGGCTCGGACACGGCCAGCACGGGGCAGGGCTTGGGGTTGCGCTGGCAGTAGCGCAAGAAGTCGTTGGCCTGTGCCTCGGGCAGGATGACCACATTGCCTTGCACATGGTCGCTGGCCAAACCGCTGGTGTGGGACGCCCACGCGCCCTGGCGAATCTTTCTGCGCACAAGCTGTGCGTTGGCAATGCCCTGGGGGCCAAAAACCGATACCGCTGATTCCGAGACAGATTGCACTTTGTTTCCCCATTTCGCATGCCAGCAAGTGGCGATGGGCGGATTGTGGAAGTACAACTGTCCTTGCGCAAACGCAAAATATGCTACTTATGTCATCGATTTTTTCGATGATAAGGGTTTACCCTTGATTGATTTTTTTGGTGCATGCGATGCACCTTCAACGAACGCGATGGCCGACTTGACCACCGTTTCCACCGTGTTGGTGGTGGGGTCGGCGCGGTAGCTGGCGTGGATGGGCAGGGACTGCAACTTTGCGTCGCAGCCCAGCACTTTGAGACTGTAGAACCCCGTCAATCGGGCTACCGCCACACGCGGCAGCAGGGCCACGCCAAAGCCGCCTTGCACCAGTTGCACCATGGCGGAAATGGACGAAATGGCGTGCACCTTTTTGGGCTGCAGGTGGTGCTGGCGGAACAAATCGAGCAAGGTGACATTGGGCTGCGAGCCTTTCTGAAAGGTCAGCAACTCCATCTCGGCCAGTTCAGCGAGCCGGTATTTGGCTTTTTTGTGCAGCACCGGGTGCCCCACAAAGGCCATGTCCATGGGGGCCAGTGCATGGTTGCGCACGCCATCGGCCGAGGCGGGTAGGGCCGCAAAAGCCAGGTCCAGCGTGCCGCGCTGGATTTGTTCGGTGAGGATGGGCGTGGTCTCCACGGTGAGCTCCAGCTCCAGCCCGGGCTGCTCGGTGCGCAGTTGCTCCAGCCAGGGGATCAACCAGGAGTGCAGCACCGACTCAATGGCGCCTATGCGCATGGACACGGCCACCGGCACGCCCGAGCCCATCTCGGCCTTGACCTCGCGCTGCAGCTCCAGCAGCTTGTTGGCATGCACCAGAAACCGCACGCCGGCCCCGGTGAGCTTGAAACGTTTGTCGCTGCGGTCCAGCAGCAGCACACCCAGCTCTTCTTCCAGCGTGGCAATGCGGCTGGACATGGCGGACTGCGTCAAAAACAGCTTCTCCGCCGCCCGCGAGATGCTTTTCAGGGACGCCACCCAGTAAAAGGCTTCCACAAAACGCAGGTTCATGGCGCGGGGCGGGGTGGTTTAGCTGACCTTCTTGACCAGCACCTGGCTCTTGCGGTCCCAGTTGTATTTGCGTTTGCGGGCTTCGGGCAGCCAATCGGGGTCCACCAGCACAAAGCCGCGTTTGAGGAACCAGTGGGTGGTGCGGGTGGTCAGCACAAAAATGCTGTCCAGCCCGGCGGCCTTGGCGCGCTGCTCAATGCGCTTTAACACCCGCTCTCCGTCACCCTGGCCTTGCACGTCGGGGGACACGGTCAACGCGGCCATTTCGGCGGTTTTGGACTCGGGGTAGGGGTACAGGGCAGCGCAGGCGAAGATCACGCCGTCGTGCTCGATGACGGTGTACAAACCGGCATCGCGCTCGATCTCGGTGCGGCTGCGTTTGACCAGGGTGCCGTCTTTCTCAAACGGTTCGATCAGTTGCAGGATGCCGCCTACATCGTCCTCGCTGGCTTCGCGCAGGCTCTCCAGCTTTTCGTCCACCACCATGGTGCCTATGCCGTCGTGCACGTACACCTCCAGCAAAATGGCGCCGTCCACCGCAAACGGGATGATGTGGCTGCGCTCCACGCCGTTTTTACAGGCCTTCACGCAGTGCTGCAGATAAAAGCCGATGTCGGTGGGCAGGTTGGCGGTGGGCAAGGTGGCCAGCAGCTTTTCGGCGGCGGCCAAAGGCAGCTCGGTGTCGATGGGGTTGTCTTCGCTGGCAGGCTGGGTGGGGTCGATGCGGATGCCCGGTACTTCCGTCACAAAAATCAGCTTGTCGGCCTGCAAAGCGGTGGCAACGCTGGTGGCGACCTCTTCCATGGTCAGGTTAAAGGCCTCGCCGGTCGGTGAAAAACCAAACGGCGACAGCAGCACCATGGCGCCCATGTCCAGCGTACGGGTGATGCCCGCAATGTCCAC
>MESI01000038.1 GCA_001770935.1 Burkholderiales bacterium RIFCSPLOWO2_12_FULL_61_40
TCACCGGCGTAGGCGACGGGGTTACGGCTTTGGGCCTTGCCCGTCCCGCCCGACTCTTGCGCCTCGGGCACCGATGAGATCTCCCAGCTTCCGTGTAGATCGCTTCCCAACATGCTCAGGGTCTTTGACCGCGCGGGATCAAAACATGTCTTGCGATTGACGTCATGTTCCGTATTGCCTTCTGACATAGCTACGTCATGGGCATACCCGATTGAATGATTTCGCGGCTCTATGGCTGGCCTGCCGGTTTCCCCTGTCAACGCTTCGATCCACACCTCGCGATGTGCAACGCATGACTTGGGGTCTGAGTGATTCGCCATTTCTTCCCAGTATTGAACTTTCATCAACTACGATCTACCGGCTTACGCTGGCGCACAGCTACTATTTTAATAGCAAAAGCGCAGCACCAGAAGCGCAGCACCAGAAGCGCTGCGCTGACGCTACACCTGCGTGACCTGCCGACGTTTGAGAAAATACGGCACCAGCAACACACTGGCCACGACAAGCAATAGCGTGAGCGACATGGGGCGTTGCAAAAACACCAGGGCACTGCCCTCACCGATGGAGATGGCATTGCGCAACTGGGCTTCGGCCAGGGGGCCCAGGATCATGCCGACCACCACCGGTGCCGTGGGGAAATTGAAACACCGCATCACCAGCCCCAAAATCCCAATGCCGTACAGCAAGAACAAATCGAATGCGCTCTGGCGCATGCCGTAAGCCCCCACCGTGGCAAAAATCAGAATGCCGGCGTACAACTGGGGCTTGGGCACCCGCAGCAGCTTCACCCACAGACCGATCATGGGCAGGTTCAGCACCAGCAGCATCACGTTGCCGATGTACAGGGACGCGATCAAGGCCCACACCAGCGCTGACGAACTGGTAAACAGCTGGGGCCCGGGCTGGATGCCGTAGTTCTGAAACGCCCCCATCAAAATCGCGGTGGTATTGGACACCGGAATGCCCAAGGTCAACAGCGGAATGAGGGCCGTCGTCACCGTGGCATTGTTGGCCGCTTCCGGCCCGGCCACGCCTTCAATCGCTCCTTTGTTGCCGAATTCCGCTTTGTTGGCGCCCTTGGCCAGCTTCTTTTCTGTGGCATAGCTCAAAAAGGTCGGTATCTCGGTGCCCCCGGCAGGAATGCAGCCAAAGGGTGCGCCGATGGCGGTTCCCCGCAGCCAGGCGGGAATGGAGCGGCGCCAGTCGCTCACCGTCATGGAGACGCGGCTCATCTTGTTTTGGGACTCTACCAAACGCCCTTCGAACAGCACCGCGTGCAAGGCTTCTGCCACCGCGAACAAACCTACCGCCACCAGCACAATTTCCACACCGTCGATCAGTTCGGGAACATTGCCGGTGTAGCGGGCCTGGCCGGTAATCTGGTCCATGCCGATCAACCCCGCGGCCAGCCCGACAAACAGGGCCGTCAAGCCCCGCACCGTACTTTGCCCCAAGACTGCACTGACCGTGATGAAAGCCAATAACATGAGGCAAAAGTACTCAGGTGGCCCAAGCCGGACCGCGTATTCCGCCACGATGGGCGCAAACAGGGTAACAAAAATGGTGGCGAAGGTACCCGCCACAAACGATCCGATGGCCGCCGTGGCCAGCGCCGCGCCCGCCCGCCCGCTCTTGGCCATTTTGTTGCCCTCCATGGCCGTGACCATGCTGGCCGTCTCACCGGGGGTGTTCAACAAAATCGAGGTGGTGGAGCCACCGTACATGGCACCGTAGTAGATACCGGCAAAGAAAATCATCGATGCCGTGGCCTCCACCTGTGCGGTGATGGGCAGCAACATGGCCACGGCAGTCGCCGGACCAATGCCGGGCAACACGCCCACGGCCGTGCCCAGTGCACAACCCACGAAAGCCCACAGCAGGTTGACCGGTGTGCCCGCTGTGGCAAACCCCTGCAGCAATTGGCTCCAGATATCCAGCATTACAGCCACCCGCTTTGTGTGAGGCCAGGCAAGTTGATGGCCAGAAATTTTGTAAACAACCAATACACCGGTGCGGCAATCAGCAAACCCACCCCCAGATCCGTCAGCCAGGGCTGCATGCCGGGAGTGGCCTTGCCCTGGGCATTGCGCAGACCGCGTGCCGCCAGCACAAAACACAGGGTGCAGCTCGGAATGAAACCCAAGGTGGTAATCAGGGCCGCATTGGCCAGCATGCCCGCAGACATCCAGACAAAACCGCTCCAGTAGGGCGGCCCGCCAAAGGTCTCGTCGTCCATCTCGCGAAACCCGCCTGTGCGTGCTTCATAGACCAGAAAGGCGCCGCACACCAAGAGCGCCGACGCCACTAGCCACGGCAAGAAGTTGGGACCTACACCCGCGTAACCCGCATCCGAAGGGATACTCACCGCACCTGCTGCCAGGCCCAAGGCCAGCAGCACCACACCCGCCCCCACCAGGGTCTGGCCTTGCTGACTTTGCGCCTGTGCCATCACACCATCCCCGACAGGTGCATGATGCCGCGCAGGCTGGAGAACTCAGCGTCCACGTAGTCGCCAAAGGCCTTGCCAGTGAGCAGCGCAGGGGTCCAGGCATTTTTCTCCAGGGATTCCTGCCAGGACTTGGATTGGGTCGCCTTGACCACCAACTCGGTCAGTGCCGCGCGCTGTGCGGGGGTGATGCCAGGGGCGCCATACACGCCGCGCCAGTTGCCCAGCACCACGTCATAGCCCTGTTCTTTCATAGTGGGAATGCTGCTGCCGGGCAGGCGTTTTTCAGCCGTCACGCCAATGGCGCGCATTTTGCCTGCGGCAATGTACTGCGCAAATTCGCTCAGGCCGCTGCCACCCACCGTAATGTTGCCGCCCAAAATAGCCGCAGTGGCCTCGCCGCCGCCCCGAAAGGCCACGTAGTTCACCCGTTTCGGGTCCACACCCACCTTGCCCGCCAGCATGGAAGCGCAGATGTGCTCGGTAGAGCCGCGCGAACCGCCGCCCCACTTCACGCTGCCTGGGTCTTTTTTCATTTGGTCCACCACGTCTTTCATGGTCTTGAGCGGTGAGTTGGCGGGCACCACGAACACGTTGTATTCGCTGGTGATGCGGGCAATGGGCGTGGCCTTGTCCAGCGACACCTGGGGCTTGCCGGTGATGATGCCGCCCACCATGACGGCGCCGGTCATCAGCAGGGCGTTGGCGTCACCCTTGTTGGCGTTGACAAACTGGGCCAGTCCGATGATGCCGGCCGCGCCGCCCTTGTTGTCGTACTGCACGGTGTCGGCCACCTTGGCGTCGATCAGGGCTTTACCCAGAGCACGTGCGGTTCCGTCCCAGCCACCGCCGGGGTTGGCGGGAATCATCATTTTGAGATTGGTGGCGGCGTGGGCCGTCAGGGGCAGGCTGCCAGCGGCAGCCAGGGCGGCCAGGGATTTCAGAAAAGTATCACGGCGCATGGGGTATCTCCTCGTGTTGAAAACAACCCTATGATCTGTCGCAAGCCTGTCAAACGGCTGTCCAGAATCCTAGGGAAAACACCAACACGCCAGACCATGCACCTGCTCCTGATCGAAGACGACGCCGCACTTCACACCGCCCTGCAACGCAGCCTGGTACGCAGCGGCATGCGCGTGGAGGTGTGCAGCGACGGGCTGCGCGCGCTGGGGGCATGGAAGGCGCAAGCGCCCGATGTGGTGGTGCTGGACCTGAGCCTGCCTGCGATGGACGGACTGGACGTGCTGCGCCAGGCCCGCCAGGCGGGGCTGGACACCCCGGTGCTGATCCTCACGGCCCGCGGCACCGTGGGTGACAAGGTGCTGGGGCTCAATGCGGGCGCCGACGACTACCTGCCCAAACCCTTCGACCTGGACGAACTCGAAGCCCGCGTGCGTGCCCTGCACCGCCGCCACGGTGCAGCCGCACCCGCCGATGCCGGCGGCAACAGCGTGCAGTGGGGCCAGCTGCGCCACGACCGGGACAACGGAGCCATTTACCACCAGCACAAGGTGCTGGACCTCACCCCGCGCGAACTCACCTTGCTCAGTGTGCTCATGGCCAAACAGGGCCAGGCCCTTTCCAAGGAACGTTTGTTCGAACTGGTGTTTCCGGGCGAAACCCATGTGCAGTACGAAGCCATTGAAGTGGTGGTGTACCGCTTGCGCAAAAAACTCGCCAACACCGGCGTGGTCCTGACCACCCTGCGTGGACTGGGCTACCTGCTTAAGCTGGGCAACTGACATGGGCGCCCCCCGCAAGCCCCGAAGCGGTGCACACCCGCCCTCTTACTCGCTGCGCCGACAATTGCTGGTGGGCATCCTGGTGCCCATTGGCCTGTTTGTGGTGATGGACACCTACAGCCTGTACCGGCAGGCCCTGGACGCGGTCAACATCGCCTACGACCGAACCCTGCTGGCCTCCGCCAAGGCCATTGGCGAGCTGCTGGAGGTCGATGGCGAAGGACCCCAGGCCCGGATTCACGCGCAAATCCCCTACTCCGCACTGGAGCCGTTTGAAGCCGACAACCGCAGCCGCATGAGCTACCGGGTGTCGGACGCACGCGGGCTGTGGATCGACGGTGCGCAAGACCTGCCCACCTGGACCGGCACCCTGCCCAACCAGGGCCCCTACGCCGCCCTGGTGGACTTTTACGACGACCAGTTTCGCGGCGACCCGGTGCGGGTGGCCGTGCTGCTGCAGCCGGTGGCCAGTGTGCGCGGCCATGCCATGGCCACCGTCCAGGTAGCCGAAACGCTGGAGCTGCGCCACACCCTGGCGCGCCAGATCTTGCTGGACACGCTGCAGCGCCAGGCCCTGCTTATCAGCGTCATTACCCTGGCAGTGCTGTTCGTGGTGCACCGGGTCACCCAACCGGTGCGCCGCCTGAGCCAGCGTTTAAGCCAGCGCAGCGAAGACGACCTCACCCCTATTGACGCACCCGACCTGCCGCTGGAGATTCGCCCCTTGAGCGACGCCACCAACCAGGTGATGGGGCGCCTGCAGCACCTGCTGGACCACCAGAAACGCTTTGTCCGGGACGCCGCCCACCAGTTGCGCACACCGCTGGCGGTGCTGAAAGTGCAGGTGCAGTCGGCGCTACGCGGTGACATGGCCGCCCCGGACGCGCTGGCCGAAATTCAGCACACCGTGGACCGCGCAACGCTGCTGGCCAACCAGATGCTGTCACTCGCCAAGGTGGAGCAGGTGCGCCAGCAGCAAGACTTCCACCCCATCGATTTTTCCGATGCCGTGCGGACCGTGGCGCTGGACTTGTCGCCGCTGATTGCCGAAAAAGACATCGACTTTGAGCTGATCGCCCACCCCTGCCCGGTGCTGGCCCACGACTGGATGCTGCGCGAGCTGGTGCGCAATGTGCTGCACAACGCCATTCGCCATACGCCGACACATGGGCAACTCACCATCCACATCCGCCCCGAACATGGCATGGCACAGCTGCTGATCAGCGACAACGGCCCCGGCATCGCCGAAGACCTGCGTTTGCGCCTGTTCCAGCCCTTCGCCAGCGGGCATGCCGGGTCTGGCGCAGGCCTGGGCCTGACCATTGCACGGGAAATCGTGCTGGCCCTGGGCGGCAGCATTGCGCTCAACAACCGCCTGCACAACGAGGCCCTTGCCGGGCTGGACGCCTGCGTGCGGCTTCCCTTAACCTGCGACACCTGATTCCTGGGAACCCCCATATGGACAAAACCCGTATCGACAAATGGCTGTGGGCCGCGCGTTTTTTCAAAACCCGCTCCCTGGCGACCGAAGAGGTCAACAAAGGCCATGTGCAAATCGACCAGCGCGACATCAAACCCGCCCGGGAAGTGCGCATCGGCGACGTGATCACCGTGGTGCAGAGCAAGGTGCCACGCACCGTGGTGGTCAAAGGCATCAGCGAGCAACGTGGTCCGGCACCGGTGGCGCAACTGCTGTACGAAGAAACCCCTGAGAGCGTGCAAAAACGTGCGCTGCTGGCGGAGCGCAACCGTTTGGGCCCCGAGCCCGCCCTGGCCATCGAACATGGCCGCCCCACCAAACGCGACCGCCGGGACCTGCAAAAAAACTGGAACGACCGCTGGAGTGCCTCCATCGACTGATTCAAGCCCCAGTGCGGTGCGTACGTCGGCGGGTGCCGCACCAATTTTGTAGCACCTGCCGCATGGCGGGGCACGCCTTCACCTTTGCCGGGCCCAATAACTGGCACGAGTTTCGCTTTGGTGCATTCCATTAGCAATAAAGGAAGATGCACCATGTCGGGATTTCGCAGTTTTTTGAAGAGCGGCCATTCACCCACCCTCTTTGCAGCATTTTTGTATTTTGCGTTTTCATGCTGCATCTGGGTGCTCAACGGCGCCATGGCCCCGTTTATCTCGGAGACCTTTAATCTGAGCCCCGCGCAAAAGGGCTTGATGCTGTCGGTCCCCATCCTGGCCGGGGCGCTGATGCGCTTTCCGCTGGGAATTTTGTCGCAGTACATCGGCCGCAAAAAGGCCACGCTGGTCGAAATGGGCCTGATCGCCGTGGCCATGCTGTTCGGTTTTTTCTTTGTGCACAGCTTCAATGACCTGCTGGCCATGGGCGTGCTGCTGGGCATTGCCGGGGCCAGTTTTGGTGTGGCCCTGTCGCTGGGGGCGGGTTCTTTCCCGCCCAAACACAAGGGCCTGGCCATGGGTCTGGTTGGCGCGGGCAATGTGGGCACGGCAGTGTCGGTGCTGATTGCGCCCCCACTGGCCCAGGCCTTTGGCTGGGTCACGGTGTATGGCCTGGCTGCCATCGCCATCTGTATTCCCATGGTGGTGATGATTGTGTTTGCCAAAGAACCCGACGACCTGGACGCCCACGCTACCTTCAAAGAGCACATTGCCTGCCTGTTTGAGAAAGACGGCTGGGCTTTCAGCCTGATTTACGCAATCACCTTTGGCGGCTTCATCGGCCTGGCCACCTTCTTGCCCACCTACTACTACGACCAGTTTGGCGTGAGCAAGGTACAAGCGGGCCAGTTGACCATGCTGGCAGCCTTTATGGGCGCGGCGCTGCGCGTGTTCGGCGGCTGGATTTCCGACCGCTGGGGCGGCATCAACACGCTCACGCTGGTGCTGGGCTGTGTGGCCAGCACCCTGCTGCTGTGCGCCCTGGCCACCGGTTCGCTGGTGGGCACCACACTGCTGGTGATGCTGTGTTTTGCCGCTTTGGGCGCGGGCAACGGCGCGCTGTTCCAGTTGGTGCCCCTGCGCTGGCCCCTGGCCACCGCCGTGGCCGGCTCCATGATCGGCGAGTTTGGTGCACTGGGTGGCGGCCTGGTGCCCAACGCCATGGGCTTGTCCAAACAGTACCTGGGCAGCTACGCCTGGGGTTTTGTGATTTTTGCGGTACTGGCCCTGGCCATGCTGGTGATGCTGCGCGTGATGCAACTGCGCTGGACCCGCACCTGGGCCGAAAAGGGTGGCCGCGCACGCAGTGCGTGATTCTGCGCAGAAGATAAAGCGTAACGCGCTTTGCCACTCTTTGAATGCAGGCTCATTTTTCACAGAAAAGTGAGCGCAGCGAGCCGGAGTGAAAAGGGTGGCCGCGCACGCAACCAGAGCGACTGGCTCCGCATCCCTAAGGGCTGTGGTTCGGTGTTGTGCGCAAAAGGTTTGCAGCAGTCAGTTCGCCGCACAGCGGGGTGGCGGCGGCGCCGCACACTTGCGCGTAATCACGCTCGGTTGCCAGCAGGAAATGCAGCTTGGCGAACGCCGCTTCGAGCATCATGTCGCCGCCCGGCACGACACCGATTCGGGACAGCGCCGCGCTCGTGGCATAGGCACCCTGCACGACGCTGCCCGATGTGCATTGCGTAATGTTCAGCACCACGACACCACGCGCGACTGCGCGCTCTAGGGCCGCCATCAGGCCGCCATCGGCATCCGGCACATTGCCGGCACCGTAGCTGCGCAGGATCAGACCGCGTGTTGCGCGGTCATCGATCAGGGCATCCAGCACGCGGCCGCAGACGCCGGGGTAAAGGGTCAGCACGGAGACTGCCGCGTTATCAAAGTGCGGAACAACAAAGTTACGCGCGGACGGCGGCAGCAAGCGCTCGGCATGCATCCGAACGTCGATGCCGACGTCGGCCAGCGGCGGGTAATTGGGCGAGCCGAAGGCGTCAAAGGCGTCGCTTGAGCGCTTGCTGCTGCGGTTGCCCCGGAGCAGCTGGCGGCCGAAAAAAACCCCCACCTCATTCACCGGGAATCTGGCCGCCAGCAGCAGTGCCGCTTCCACATTGGCCAACGCGTCGCTGCGTGCCTGCATGAGGGGAATTTGCGAGCCGGTGAAGATGACGGGTTTGTCGGTGCCGCGCAGCATGAATGAAAGCGCCGAGGCGCTCCAGGCCAGTGTGTCGGTACCGTGCAGCACGACGAAGCCGTCATAGGCCTCCCAGCGCGCCATCAGGGCGTCTGCCATGGCGCGCCAGTTGGCTGGACACAAGTTGGCGCTGTCGATCGGCGTCTCCAGCTCGATCACGTCGAAGTCGGGCAATTCCCCACCGGGGTGTCGCCCTAGCACCTCGCTGACGCGCCCGGCAAAGCCGCGCATCGGGCGGTAGCCGTCGGCGGACGGCTCCATCCCGATGGTGCCGCCGGTGTACAGGACCAGCACCCGGCGCGTCTTCATGCCACGGCCCGTGGCGCCAGCATCGACTGGGGACTCAACAAGGCGTCGAGTTGGGCGGCGTCGAGCAGACCCTCGTCGATCACCAGTTCGCGAACCGTTGAACCGGTATGCAACGCCTGCGCCGCAATCCGCGATGAATTTGCATAACCGATGTGCGGCACCAATGCAGTAATGATGCCGATGCTGCGCTCGACATGCAGGCGGCACTGCTCGCGATCCGCGCGAATCCCCCGGATGCAGCGCTGTTCGAACATGCGGCAGGCAGAGTCGAGCATCTTGATCGAGCTGAGCAGGTTGTAGACGATCAGCGGCTCCATCGCATTCAGCTGGAGCTGGCCGGCTTCCGCCGCCATGGTGACGGCGAGATCGTTACCGATGACCTGGTAGGCGGTCTGGTTGACGGCCTCAGGAATCACCGGGTTGACCTTGCCGGGCATGATCGACGAGCCGGGCTGCATCGGGGGCAGGTGGATCTCGCCGAAGCCGGTGCGCGGGCCGCTGGAGAGCAGGCGCAGGTCGTTGGCGACCTTGGACAGTTTGATGGCCAGTCGCTTGAGAATGCCCGAGAAGAACACGAAAGCGCCCATGTCGGAGGTGGCTTCGATCAGGTTGGTGGCGGGCACGATGGGTTTGTCCGACATATCGGCCAGATACCGCACCGCCAGCGCCGCGTAGCGCGGGTGGGTATTGATGCCGGTGCCAATCGCGGTGCCGCCGAGATTGACCTCGCACAGCAGCAGGCAGGCCTCGCGCAGGCGGTCGATGTCCTCCCCGAGCGTGACCGCGAAGGCATCAAACTCCTGCCCCAGCGTCATTGGCACCGCGTCCTGCATCTGGGTGCGCCCCATCTTCAGCACGTCGGCGAATTCGCGGCCTTTGTCTTCCAGCGCACCCTTGAGGCTGGCGATGGCCTCGACCAGCGGCTCGGTGGCGAATTGCAGGCCGAGCCGGACTGCGGTCGGATAGGCATCGTTGGTGGATTGCGACTGGTTGACGTCGTCGTTCGGGTGCAGATGTCCGTAGCTGCCTTTCGGATGCCCCAGCTTCTCGAGCGCAAGGTTTGCGATCACTTCGTTGGCATTCATGTTGGTCGAGGTGCCGGCACCGCCCTGGATCAGGTCGACCACAAAGGCCTCGTGCAGGTGCCCGGCGATGATGTCGTCGCAGGCGGCAAGGATCGCTTGCGCCTTGTTCGGCGCGAGCAGGCCGAGGTCGCTGTTGGCGCGTGCGGCGGCGGCCTTGACCATCGCCAGCGCCTTCACGAAGGCGGGAAAGTGGCTGATGGGCACGCCGGTGATGGCAAAGTTATCAACGGCACGTTGGGTCTGGATGCCGAACCAGCTGTCGGCCGGCAGTTCCATGTCACCCAGCAAGTCGTGTTCGGTACGGGTAGGTTGCGTCATGATCGGATTAGTTTTCATAAGAGGTGAAGGTCTGCACGGCGGTCTGGCCGGCACGAATGTCGTCTTGCGGCTCCAGTACCCAGGCATCGAGGTCGATATTCATGTCCGCGAAGCGGCGTGCATCAAAGGTTGGCTCGGCAATGCATTTGGCGATTTGCTGGTCATAGTCACGCATCAGACGCAGGCCGGGCTTGAACAGCATGACCAGCGCGAACAGGTTGGCGAGTGCGAGAAAGCCCATCGTCACGTCAGCAAAGCCGAAGGCGGTGCCCAGATCCGTGGTGGCGCCCCAGCCGCAAAGAACAACGACTGCAACCCGATAAACCATGATGAGCCCCTGGTTCTTGTCACGGAAAAATTTCAGGCTGTTCTCGCCGAGGTAGTAGTTGTAGATGATGGTGGTGAAGCCGAACAGCAACATGGCGATACTGACGAAAATGCGTCCCCACTCGCCGACATGGCCGGCCAACGACGCTTGGGTGAGTGCCACGCCACCGATCTCTGACGTTATGCCAGGCTGATAGACGCTGCCAAGCAAAACGATGAAAGCGGTGCATGAACAGAGGATGATGGTATCGATGAACACCGAGAAAGCCTGCACGACCCCCTGGCTTGCCGGATGCGCAACGTAGGCGACGGCGGCGACGTTGGGCGCGCTGCCCAGGCCTGCTTCATTGGAAAACAAGCCGCGTTTGACGCCCATCAAGATGGCCGCGCCCATGCCGCCACCGATGGCGGGTTCGAGTCCGAAAGCACTCTTGACGATCAGTGCAATCACGGCCGGAATTTGCTCCATGTTCAGCGCCAGCACCACCAGCGCAATCGCCAGATAACCGATTGCCATGACCGGGACCAGCACTTCGGCGACTTGCGCGATACGCTTGACGCCACCGAAGATGATCACACCCACCACCAGTGCCATGCCGATTCCCGTCGCGAGGACCGGAATGCCGAACGCATCGTTGATCGACGTGGCGACCGAATAGGACTGGAGCGCACTGAAACCGAAGCCGAAGGTCACCAGCAGCAGCACCGAATAGAGGGCGGCCAGCCACTTCCAGTTGTCGCCCATGCCACGCGAAATATAGTAGGCCGGACCGCCCCGGTAGGTGCCGTCGGGCTCGGCCTTTTTGTAAGCCTGAGCGAGCGTGCATTCAAAGTAGCTGGTGGCCATGCCGATCAGGCCCACCACCCACATCCAGAAGATGGCACCGGGGCCGCCAAGCGTAATCGCTACCGCAACGCCAGCGATATTGCCGCCACCGACGCGACCTGCCACGGACAGGATCAGCGCCTGGAAAGAGCTCAGGTGCCCATGTTTGTTTTTCGAGAACGCCTGATTGGCGCCGAGAATGCCAAACATGCGGCCGAAATAGCGGAACTGCACGAAGCGCGAACCGATCGTGAACCAAACCCCCAGTCCGATCAGCACAACAATGAGCACCTTGCTCCACAGAAGGTCGTTCAGGAAATCAAGCATGGCGATTTTCTCCATGGATGGCTGCTGTTTGGGCAGGCGAACTTAATGAACCGTTAAAAGTTTGTGCCATGGTTTGTCTCCATTGATGACGTGCTGCTGTAAGTTTTTTGCCGTAAGGCCTGCCCATTTGAGCAGGCGATCGGAGCAAGCGGGAGTTGGCGATCTGGCACAAAGCAGCGCAAAATGGCGCGATGAGTGTTCCATACTGTTCCATTGCAAGCAAAGCGTCGGGGAAAGAGCTGTGAATGAGGATTTCGCCCGCAATTTGCGGCTGTTATGCAGCTACTACAAATCCATCGCCGAGGTGTGTCGGCGGCTGAACTTCAGCCGTCCGCAGTTCAACCGCTACCTCAGTGGCCGCTATCGACCCAACGCGCATACGCTGAAACGCTTTTGCGAATTTTTTGGCGTTGAGGAGCATGAAATCCTCCTGCCAAGCGCGAAGTTTGAGCACCTGGTGCAAGTGCGGCCGCGGACCGGCCACGGCGAAACCGGTAACGCGCCCGAAGCGCCGCATCTGGCTCGCCTCAAAGAAAGTGGCACGGCCGGGCTGGACAGATTTCTCGGCTTCTACTTCGAAACTTATATGTCGATGGCCTGCCCGGGGAAAATTCTGCGTACCCTGGTGGCCATTGAACGCCGAGGTGACAGCGTCTATTACCAGCGCACCGAACGGTTGATCGAGCCCCCCAGCAAAAAGGCTTACCACGGCATTTATCTGGGTACGGTGCACCTTTTGACCGACCGGATTTTCCTCAACGACTACGAAACCCTGACCGGGCTTGAAATGACGCAAACCATCCTGTTCCCGTCATTCAAGAACCGCGTCACACGCCTGACTGGACTGAAATTAGGCGTATCCGGCAGTGATGAGCGAATGCCCTGCTGCACTCGGGTGGTCTATGAGCACCTCGGACAGTCCATCAATGTGCGGCAGACATTACGGTCTTGCGGCCTGTACGACCCGACCTGCACGGGGGTCGACGAAGCTACACGGATTGCCATTGCCAACGACATCGCGCCGGGAGAATGGCACCTGCGCGGGCGCTTACGGATGGGAAATTCAACCGCATGAGGCGAAGTATGGCGTGGGTTTTGAGGGCGAAATCACCGCAGTTGCCCGAAGTCTGAATGAGGCGCCGGATGTGCGTGAGGTGACAGACACGGGCGCGCTTACAGGTCGTAATCGCGCTCCACTTTGGCAATACGGGTCTTGAACGCCGCATACCACTTCTGGTGGCCCAGGGCTTGCGCTTCCTGGTGTTCGGTGTTGGCTTTCCAGCGGCGAATCGACTCCAGATCGGTCCAGTACGACACGGTGATGCCCACGCCTTCGCGGGCCGATTCAAAGCCCAGAAAACCGGGCTGCTGGAGCGCCAGCGCCACCATTTTTTCCGACATGGCGTTGTAACCGTCGTCGCCTTCGGTGCGCAGCGAGGTGAAGATCACCGCGTAATACGGTGGTTTGGGAGTGTGGGCAATAGCTGGCACAAAAAACTCCTATCGGGATTCAAAAAACAATCGGTCCACGCGATTCAGAAATTGGCTGGCATGGAACCCGGTGCTGTTCGCCAACACCACCGTGCCAATACCCTGGCGCGGATATAAGCGCATTTCGGAGTGAAAACCACCGCCTCCGCCCTCCTTGAATAAATAGACCTCCCCGTCTGTTTCGCCAAGGTGCCAACCCAGGGTCATCCGAAGGGGTTGGCCTGCGCCGTCGGTTTGCGCCGCCTGGAGCAGGTGCTTGGTCCCCTGCGTGAACAGAACCGATTCGGCCCGCAGCTGATCCTGCAGGAATCGGCTGAACCCCTGCGCCGTTCCTATGAGCCCACCAAAGGCCGGACCGTTGAGGTAATGGTCTTCCAGATGCAACCAGTTTCCTTCATAGTCGCCAAAAAACTTGCGGTCGATGAGGAATCCCTTTGCCAGATTCATCCAGGAGTATTTCGCGAGATAGCCCTTGGCATGGTGCTGTGGGTCTGGAATCACAAAGTCCATCTCCTGCGGCGAAAGGCCCAGCGGGCGCAAAACATTGGCGCGCATGTACGCCGGATACGACTGGCCCGAGGCCTTCTCGATGACTTTTCCGAGCAACCAGTAACCAATATTGGAATAGGCATACTTCTGGCCTGCCCCAAACGCAAGAGCCGGGTGTTCCCGCAACACATCGGCAAGTGCCTGCGCCTCGTCAAAATCCGCATCCTCTGCCGCCAGATGCACCCAACGCAGCGGAATAGGGTTAGGCACACCGGACGTGTGATTCAGCAGTTGGCGTACCGTGATGCCTTGGCCGTGGTAGGGACTATCAGGGAGATAGCGGTCTATCGAATCGTCCAGACTTAGCTTGCCCCTGTCCACCAGCTGCAAGACAGCGACCGCCGTCATGGCCTTGGTCATGGAGTAGGCCATCAACGTTGAATCAGACTCCATCGCCTTCTGATTCTGGATATCAGCCCAGCCACCGGCATACGCGAAAAGCATGCGCTCGGCAGTGACTACGGCGTACTGCGGACCTGGAGCCTCCGCGCCCACATACTGCTCCACCAGACGGACAGCCCGCCCTGCGGCAAGCGAATCATCCTTCGCCGCAGCCCCTTGCGCCACGGCAATCAAGAGGATGGACAGAAGCTTGGAAATTCGCATTTTGACTGGGCTGACTCAACGGGCTGACGCTACGGCACGCAACGCTGAACCCGTCAGGTGCTGGCAACCGGAGCAATGGCAGACCATGACCTTGCGCGGGTCCACCAACGCCTTAAACCGGATGCTCCCGCAATGGCAGGCGCCTTCGACTTGCAGGGTGTTTACCGCGTTTTCAGAAGATTTTGATGTCATGCTTACCTCAAGGTCCACAGATTGCTGCTTGCCCAGCGGCCACCGCAATGGGGCACAGAGCGCACTGTAGCAAACTGGACGGGCATGACATACTTGGTCGAATACCCCTCCCACCATCCGTTTGACATTGCGTATGCCCCCCATCGACGGTTCCATTCCACGCCCCACCAGTCCAGGCTCCGCCAGTCCAGGCTCCGCCAGCGCCCGTGTGGTGGCCCCCTACGCCCACACGCTGTGGGACGCCGCCCGGAGCACGGGGCTGGACGAATCGGCCATGGCGGCGGTACTGGGGCGCACAGCCATTGGCGAGGCGGACCTGCCGGTGGCGGCCTACCTGGACTTGCTGCAGGCCGCCTGCGCACAGGCCGGACCCCTGTTTGGCTGGCAACTGGGGCAACAGGTCAAACCCACCACCTATGGCGTCAACGGCATTTTGCTGCTGGCCTGCCCCACCCTGGGCGAAGCGCTGCAGCAGGTGCTTCGGTTCGAGTCGCTGGTGCATGACCTGGGGCGCTCCAGCTTCACAGCACAGGGCGAGCAGGTGGTCTATGGTTGGCGCAACGACTGCGCCGCACACCCGGTGGCCGGCGCGCTGGCGGAGTCGGTTTTCTCCGGCATCCTGACCTGCGCGCAGTGGCTGGTAGGCCAACCCGTGGGAGACTTCGAGATCACGTTCACGCACCGCACCGATGACGCCACCGCCGCGCGCATCGCCGAGCTGAGCGGCGCCAGGGTACATTGGGGCGCCCCCGAGAACCGGGCCGTATTTCCGGCCTCGGTGCTGGCCTGGCCGATTCCGCAAGCCAACAAAGCTTTGCTTCCGCTGCTGCAACAACACGCCGACGCCTTGCTGCAGGCGCGTCACCCGCGCGAGGCAGGCATCGTGGCACAGGTGCGCCAATGCATCTCGGCCCGCCTGGGGCAAGGCGCGGTCAAGCTGGCCGATGTGGCCTGCGACCTGTGCCTGTCCACGCGCACCCTGCAGCGCCGCTTGCTGGAAGCCGGTGTGGCCTACCAGGCGCTGCTGGACACCACCCGCCATGAACTGGCCCGCCACTACCTGGCCAGCTCGGCCATGCCGGTGGCCGAGGTCGGATTTTTGCTGGGCTTTCAGGACACACCGGCGTTTCACCATGCCTTCAAAAGCTGGGAAGGCGCCGGGCCCGGCCAGTACCGCGCCGCAGTCCACGCAAAAACATAGGCTATTTCGGCCTATGGGACGTGCGCTAGCGCGCTCTGCGGTGCAAGGGGCATTGCCCAATGACAATGTCATTACGATCTGATAGAGTCATCTCATCTCAAGGGGAAATCCTCATGCACGCTGGTACTGAAGCAAAACGCGAAACGCTCAACATTCGCATCAAACCCGAAGTGCGGGATCTGATTGATCGTGCAGCGAAGTCACGTGGCAAAAATCGCACTGACTTCATCCTGGACTCTGCCCGCCTTGCCGCAGAAGACACGCTGCTCGACCAAGTGATCATGTCGGTCAGTCCGCAAGCTTTTGAGCAGTTTCAGGCCAGATTGGACATGCCGCCAAATGCCAACGACCGTTTACGCAAAACCATGCTTACCCCCGCTCCCTGGGAGCGTGAATGAAGTTGACTGCTCCGATGCCGTTGACAGAGCATCATGTAACAGACGGTTTTTCCTGCGGCATCGACAGCCTGGATCAATGGCTCAAACGGCGAAGCTTGAAAAATCAGATTCAAGGTGCATCACGAACGTATGTGGTTTGTGAAGAGACCCGTGTTGTCGCGTACTATGCGCTGGCATCTGGCGCCCTCACCATGACCGATGCCACCGGTCGGTTTCGCCGCAATATGCCAGACCCCATTCCCGTCGTCGTTTTGGGCCGTTTGGCAGTTGACAAAACCTTGCATGGCAAAGGGTTCGGTCGGTCGCTGGTTCGGGATGCTGGCATGCGCGTCATCCAAGCGGCTGATGCCATTGGTATTCGTGGAATGACAGTTCAAGCCCTGTCCGACGATGCAATAGCCTTCTACGAAAAAATTGGTTTTGAAATCTCTCCAATTGACCCATTCCAGCTGATGATTACCTTGCCTGACCTCATTGACGCATGTGGATCAGTGAACGCTTCATAATTTTTGGCCGGTTTATCCAATCTGCGTGTCCGCGCCGCAGTCCACGCAAAATAATGAACGTTTTATGCAGCCAGCCCCCGTGGAATATGCGCAGACAGCTATCAAATAAGGAGCAATCAAACGCCCCCTCCCAGGCCGGGGGTAAGCGCCCTGGTCAGCCGTTACCATTGGCTTTTTAACTATCGGAGTTATTCAACATGCGCATCACCACCGTTGGCATTATTGGCGCGGGCACCATGGGTAACGGCATTGCCCAGGCCTGCGCGGTCTCTGGCATCCACGTCGTCATGGTCGACATTTCGGACGCCGCCGTGGCCAAGGGCATCGCCACCGTGGCGGGCAGCCTGGAGCGCCTGCTCAAGAAGGAAAAAATCAGCGCAGCCGACCGCGACGCCGCCCTGGCCCGCATCCAGGGCAGCACCAGCTATGACGACCTGAGGCCAGCCCAGCTGGTGATCGAAGCGGCCACCGAAAACCACGATCTCAAGGTCAAGATCCTCAAGCAGATCGACGCCATCGTGGCGCCCGAGGTCATTATTGCCTCCAACACCTCCAGCATCTCCATCACCAAGCTGGCCGCCGTGACCAGTCGCCCCGACAAGTTCATCGGCATGCACTTCTTCAACCCGGTGCCCATGATGGCGCTGGTGGAGATCATCCGCGGCCTGCAAACCAGCGATGCCACCCATGAAGCCGTGCACTCCATGGCCCAGGCACTGGGCAAGACGCCCATCACCGTGAAGAACGCGCCCGGCTTTGTGGTCAACCGCATTCTGGTGCCCATGATCAACGAGGCCTTCTTTGTGCTGTCTGAAGGCTTGGCCACCCCCGAAGACATTGACGCCGGCATGAAGCTGGGCTGCAACCAGCCCATTGGTCCCCTGGCGCTGGCGGACATGGTGGGGCTGGACGTGTGCCTGGCGGTGATGGAGGTGTACCTGAGCGAGTTTGGCGACAGCAAATACCGCGCCTGCCCGCTGCTCAAAGAAATGGTGGCCGCCGGGCGCCTGGGGCGCAAGACCGGCCGTGGCGTCTACCAATACTGATTGAACTGCGGCGGCAAACCGAGCGGGCGTGAGCGGCATGGCACCTCCCCAACACCTGGGCCTGGCGTGGTGGCATCACCGCTGCGTCATGCTGGTTTTGTTGTTGGTGGTGCTATTGGGAAGTGCATTCACCAAACCGGCCCTGGCGGCCAGCACCGTTGCTGCGCCCGCGGTTGAAGTCAGCCAGGTGGGCCAGGCCCCGCTGACGCTCACCCCCTTCGTCCTGGTATTGGAAGATCCGGGCGGAGCACTCACCCTGGCGGATGTGCAGTCCCCGGCGCTGGCAGGCCGTTTTGCCAGCGTGCCCGCCCCCGAGCGGCCTTTGGGCTTCGGGACCACACCCTCTGCCTACTGGCTCAAAGTGCGCTTGCACAACGGCGGCGCGCAGACACAGGCGTTGATGCTGGAGGTGGCTTACGCGCGGTTGGCGCACATCGAATTTCATCAGCAAGCCGAGGACGGTACGTACCAAAGCACGGCGACCGGAAGCCTGTACCCCTTTGCCCGGCGCCCCTACCCGCACCACTTTTTTGTGCTCCCCATCAGCCTGGACGCACAGGCCGACACGACGGTCTACCTGCGGGTGCAGACCGCCAACACCATGAACATTCCGGCGCTGCTGTGGCAGCGCGACGCCTTTCACGCCTACGAGCGCACCGACTACGTCACCCAGGCGGCTTACTTTGGCATCGTGATCGCCATGGCGTTGTTCAACCTGCTGCTGTGGATTGCTCTGCGCGATGTCAATTATTTGCTTTACGTGGGTTTTGTCAGCGCCATGGCCCTCACCATGGCGGCGCTCAACGGCATGGGTTTTGAGTTTGTCTGGAACCAGTCGCCCCAATGGACCCAGTGGATCACCCTGGTCGGGCCGTCGGTCACCCTGGCCGCCCTGCTGTGGTTCACCCGGCGCATGCTGGCAACGTCCCGCTATGTTCCCCGGCTGGATGTGGCGCTCCAGGTTCTGGTCCTTGTCAATTGCGTGCTGCCCCTGGGCTTGCTGACGGCTTTTCCGCTCTTCATCAAACCCACTTTTGTGGTCATTGCGGTCGCTGCGGTCCTGATTTTGGCGGCAGGACTGCTGTGCGCCTGGCAACGCCAACGCAGCGCCTACTTCTTTACAGCGGCCTTTGCCGTGCTGTGCCTGGCCTTGGTGGTGGCCACACTCAGAAGCTTCGGACTCGGCCCCAGCATGGTGGTCTCCACCAACGGCATTCAGCTGGGCTCGGCCATCGAAATGCTGCTGCTGGCCTTCGCACTGGCCGACCGCTTCAACGTGCTGCGCCGGGAAAAAGAAGACGCGCAGGCCCAGGCCCTGGCGGCCCAGCGCGGCATGCTGGAAACCCTGCAAAGTTCAGAAAGACAACTGGAAGCCCGGGTCCAGGCGCGCACAGCCGAGCTATCGGCCACCGTGCTGCGCCTGCGCCAGACCCAACACGAACTGGTGCAAGCGGAAAAGCTGGCGTCCCTGGGCTCGCTGGTGGCCGGTGTAGCCCACGAACTCAACACCCCGATTGGCAACGCACTGTTGACAGCCACGACCCTGCAGGGCCGCATCGAACAATTGGGCACCACCTTGGCGCGCGGCGAACTGCGCCGTTCCAGCATGGAATCCTTTGTGCAGGAAAGCGATGAAATGGCCCAGCTGGTCAGCCGCTCGATTCAGCGTGCCGCGCAGTTGATCACCAGCTTCAAGCAGGTGGCGGTGGACCAGACCTCCGAGCAACGGCGCAAATTCGATTTGCTGGTGCTGATGGAAGACAACATCACCGCACTGCGTCCGGGTTATCGGCATGTGCCTTGGGCCATCCAGGTGGATATTGCACCCGGGATTGGGTGTGACAGCTTTCCGGGACCTTTGGGGCAGGTGTGTACCAATATGGTGCAAAACGCTGCGCTGCATGCCTTTCACGGCGCGGCGGGCGGCACTTTGCGCATCAGTGCCACGGCCAGTGAACAGGCGGTGGAAATGCACTTTGCCGACGACGGGTGCGGCATGGATGCGGACACTCTGGCACGGGTTTTTGAGCCCTTTTTCACCACCCGGCTCGGCCAGGGTGGATCGGGGCTGGGCTTGTCGGTGTCCCTGAACATTGCCAAGGGCTTGCTGGGCGGCAGCCTGAGCGGGCAGTCGCAACCCGGACAGGGAAGCTGTTTCATCCTTAAATTTCCGCGCATTGCGCCTGACATCGCTCAATAAATCCGGATAAAAAGTGGATTTGCAGTAGCATGCTTTCACCTTTACCTTTCAATTCAATTTCCGAGGAAATGCCATGAAAAAAAGACTGATCTGCGCGGTGCTGCTGGCCATGGGCTGTGTTTCTGTCTTTGCCCAGCAAAAATTGAAGGTGGGCCTGGGCAACGAAAGCAAGGCGTTTGAGCCCTTGATTACGGCCCTTTACAAGGAAATCGGCTTGGAGCCCGAGTTTGTCATCCTGCCCTCGGAGCGCTCCCTGAGAAGCGTGGACACCGGTGATATTGATGCCGATATGGGTCGGGTCGTCGGCACTGCTGCGGCCTATCCCAACGCCATGGAAACAACCGAATCCGTTCTGGAAATACAACTTCTTGCCGTGGTTAAAAAAGGATTTCAGCCAGAAAAGCTGTCCCTTGCCGACCTGAAGAAATACAAGCTGGGCCATTTGCGGGGCACCAAAATGGCCGAAGGCGTGGTCAAGTCACTGGCCGTGGAGGCTACCCAGGCCAATACCATGCAATCCCTGTTCCAGATGGTGGCTGGGGACCGTTTTGATATCGCACTGACAACGTCCACGGCACCCGTGTCCGCCTTTCCCGAGTTTGCAGGCAGCTTGACCACCTTGCCACACCCTTTGATGACGACCCGGGTAGTGCACATCATGAACAAAAAGTGGGCCGACTACATTCCAAAATTTGATGCCGCCGTCAAAAAATTGCGGGCCGACGGCCGCCTGGCAAAATTGCTGGCCGCACGCTAAACCGCGCGGCACGGCGCGCACTGGTCAGCAAAAACAGCCACTGGGGAATACAGCTGGATTGCCACGGCGCAAGACACCGAGGCCAATGTCTGGAGAGGCTACACTGCGCCTATGAGCGACGTTGGAACCCAAAAAAATACTGGCTCACAGCCCTCGACCAAGGCTTTGCTGCAACTGTGCAAACGCTTGGAGCGCGCCTGGAATTTACCCGACATTCTGGACGCCGTGTCGCCCGTGGCTGAAGACGTGTTGGGCTACCCTCACGTCTGGTTGGCATTGCTTGGAGACAGGCCGGGCATCTGCTCTGTCATCACCCATGTGACATCGGGCGCTACCTCCGAGTTGTCGCGCCTGATCCAATCCATTGACATCCCCATCGCCGGGGACCCCATGCTGCAAGAGATCATGACGGCGGACCATGTTGTCGTGGTCGAGGATGCGCGCACCGATGCGCGCACCAACAAAGACATCGTGGCGCAGTTGCACAACCGCACCATCGTCAATGTGCCCCTGGTGTTGGCGGAGCAGCGCCTGGGCTCCCTGGGCATGGGAACTTATGGCGACGAGGAAGGGGTGCGCCCTCCTTCTGGGTGGCAGCTTGAATTCATGCAAACCATGGCGGGCCATGTGGCGGTGGCGCTGGACCGCGTGCGTTTCATGCAGGAGCGAAAGCTGGCCGAAGACGCGCTCTACCAGGAGAAAGAACGCTTGCAGGTCACACTGCACTCCATCAGCGACGCCGTCATTACCACCAACGCGGGCGGCGAACTGCTGTACATCAACCCGGTGGCCGAAATACTGACGGGTTGGGCTCTGTGCGATGCGGTAGGGCTGCCCTACCAGCAGGTGTTTCGCCTGAGTGATGCAACCCGAAACACGGCGCACCTGGACCTGGTGGCCGAGGCGATGACGGCCGCGCAAACCTTTCATTACCCCCATCTCAACCTGTGCCACCGCCAGGGTGGCAGCTACCTGGTCGATGCCGCGTTCTCGCCCATTCAGGATGCAGATGGCGAAGTGCGTGGGTCCGTGTTGGTGTTTCGGGATGTCACCGAACAACACCGCTTAAGCCAGGAAATGGCGTTTCAAGCCACCCACGACGAGCTCACGGGCCTGGGCAACCGGCGGGCTTTTGAATTGGCGCTGGCAGCCTGTTTTGAGCGCACCCGCGACACGGCCCAACAGCATGTGGTGTGCTACCTGGACCTGGACGAATTCAAGGTGGTCAACGACACCTGCGGCCACACGGCCGGGGATGAGTTGCTGCGCCAGATTGCCCGCCTGTTTACCGATGTGCTGCGTGAAGAAGACCACCTGTGCCGCATCGGGGGCGACGAATTCGGCATCATCCTGACGCACCAAACCGTGGCCCGGGCACTGGTGGTGGCCGAGCGCCTGCAACTCAGCCTGGCGGCCTACCGCTTTGTCTGGCGCGAACAGAGTTTTGGCGTGGGCGTGAGCATTGGCATGGTGATGCTGGACGCCCATAGCGAAAGCGTGGGCGCCCTGCTGCAGGCCGCCGACAGTGCCTGCTACGTGGCCAAAGACTCGGGGCGCGGGCGCATCCATGTGTACGCCAGCGACGACCCGGCCCTGGCGCAGCGTTATGGGGTGATGGAGTGGGTGAGCCGCATTGAGCACGCGCTGCAGCACGACCGGTTTGTTTTGTACGCCCAGCCCATCGTGCCCATCGGTGCGCGCGCGGCCAAGGGCCTGCACTGCGAGATTCTGCTGCGCATGTACGACGAGCATGGCACGCTGGTGTCACCCGGCCTGTTCATGCCGGCTGTGGAGCGTTACCACCTGGCCCCCCGTGTGGACCGCTGGGTGGTGATGCACGCGCTGCAATGGATCACCCGGCACCAGGAGCAGATTGAACAGTGCTCCATCAACCTGTCGGGGCAGTCGCTGGGGGATGCGGTTTTTATGGCCTTTGTGCTGCAAAGCCTGGCCGATGCCGCCTTGCCGTATGACAAAGTGTGTTTTGAAATCACCGAAACCGCCGCCATCGGCAACCTGCAGACCGCCAACCATTTCATCGCCACCTTGCGGCAACTGGGCTGCAAATTGTCCTTGGACGACTTTGGCAGCGGGCTGTCCTCCTTTGCCTATTTGCGCAACCTGCCGGTGGATGTGCTCAAGGTGGACGGACAGTTTGTGAAAGATATCGCGACCGACCCGGTGAGCCTGGCCATGGTCAAGTCGATCCATGAAATCGGCTGCCTGATGGGCAAAGAGACCGTGGCGGAGTTTGTGGAGAGTGAGGAGATTCTCCATCTGCTGCGGGACATTGGTGTGCATTACGCCCAAGGCTACGCGGTGGGCCGCCCCGTTCCCATTGACCAGCTCCTGCCCTTCAACAACCCAAAGTCTTAAGCCAAACAGGGCTGTATCCCGCATGGAATATGCGCAAGCAGCTACCAAAATAATAGCGGCTGGCAACCTTCAAAGATTGCCAGCCGCTTTTCTATGCGCCTAAATTTGCAGGATCAGACGACTTTGGCAATGGATGCACACACGTAGTCGATGTTCTTGCTGTTCAGCGCAGCCACACACATGCGCCCCGTGTCGGTGCCGTACACACCAAACTCATTGCGCAGACGCACCATCTGGTCTTTGCTCAGGCCGGAGTAGCTGAACATACCGATCTGGGTGGTGATAAAGGACATGTCTTGCTGCACACCGGCGGCCTTGAGGCCGTCCACCAGCTTCTGGCGCATGGCCTTGATGCGCACACGCATCTCGCCCAGCTCTTTTTCCCACAGGGCGCGCAGCTCGGGGTTGGAGAGCACCGCCGCCACGACCGCACCGCCGTGGGTGGGTGGGTTGCTGTAGTTGGTACGGATCACGATCTTGAGTTGGGAGAGCACGCGGTCGGCTTCTTCCTTGCTTTCGCACAGAACCGAGAGAGCACCCACGCGCTCGCCGTACAGGCTGAAGCTCTTGCTGAAGGAAGTAGACACAAAGCAGTTCAGGCCGGCCGCCACAAACTGGGCAATCACCGCGCCGTCTTCCTGCAAGCCGTAGCCAAAGCCCTGGTAGGCCATGTCCAGGAAGGGCACGATGCCCTTGGCCTTGACCACCGCCACCACCTGGTCCCACTGCGCGGGGCTGATGTCGTATCCGGTGGGGTTGTGGCAGCAGGCGTGCAGCACGGCCACGGTGCCGGGGGCGGCGGCGTTCAGGTCGGCCAGCATGCCGTCAAAATCGACACCGCGTTTGGCGGCGTCGTAGTAGCGGTAGCTTTCCACCGTGAAACCGGCGTTGGTGAACAGGGCACGGTGGTTTTCCCAGCTGGGGTCGGAGATCAGCACCTTGGCAGCGGGATTGAGTTTCTTCAGGAAGTCAGCGCCAATTTTCAGGCCGCCGGTGCCACCAATGGCTTGTACGGTGGCCACACGGCCGGACTTGACGGGTTCGCTGTCGGCACCAAACACCAGCGCCTTGACGCCTGCGTCATAAGCGGCGATACCGTCAATGGGCAAGTAGCCGCGGGCGGTGGGCTTGTCCATCATGGTTTTTTCCGCGGCTTGCACACACTGCAGCAGGGGCAGCTTGCCGTTGTCGTCGTAGTACACACCCACGCCCAGGTTGACTTTGGCCGGGTTGGTGTCGGCGTTGAACTGCTCGTTCAAGCCCAAAATCGGGTCGCGGGGGGCCATTTCGACGGCGGAAAAGAGAGACATGAAAAGGGTCCTGTGAAAGTGAGGTCTGGGAGAAGGCGAGAAACACAGCGCAACACGGGGTGCTGCGCGTCAATCCGGGATTTTACCGGGCACAAGACCCAACTCGCCATGCCCATCCTGCATAGGGCATTCCAACAGCATCATCAGCCGCGACCTGATCCGCCGGAAAGCAGGACCGATAACCGCCTTCCATAAAAAAACCTGCCTGCTGGTCACCCGGATGGGGCCATCAGGCAGGTGTGCCGGACGCAAGCGCCGGGTATTAGACGCCCGCCCAGACCACGGGTTTGCGCTGTTTGAGCCAACCTTCATACTGGCTGGCATAGGCGTCTTCAATTTTGGGGCGCTTGACCTTGAAGGTGGGCGTCACCAGGCCATTTTCCGGCGTCCAGTTGGTGGCGATCACCGCCAGGCAATCCAGTTGCTCATGCGCCTCCAAACGCTCGTTGACCGATTTCAGGTGTTGCGCCAGCGAGGTCATCATCTCGGCGCGCGCCTCTGGGGCTGCAACCCGTGTGACCGCATCGGGCGAGAGCATCACGATGCCCAGGGGCTGGGCAAAGTTGGCACCGGTGACCGCACAGGCCTCGATATCGGGGTGGGTCACCAGCAAATCTTCAATCGGCGCAGGGGCCACGTACTTGCCCTTGCTGGTCTTGAAGATGTCCTTGACGCGACCGGTGATGCGCAGGCAGCCGTCTTTCTCAACCACACCCTTGTCACCCGTGCGCAACCAGCCATCCGGCGTGATGGTGGCGGCAGTTTGTTCGGGGTCTTTGAAATACCCCATCATCACGGCCGGGCAACGCATCTGGATTTCCCCGGTCACCGCGTCGATGCGGCTTTCAACCCCAGGGTAGGGCTGGCCAACCGTGCCAGGACGGAAAGTGCCAGGCATGGTGGCGTGCGAAATGGCGCAGTTTTCGGTCATTCCATAGCCTTCGATCATGTCCAGACCCAGGTCGCGATACCAGCGCAACAAATCGGCTGGCATGGGGGCCGCGCCACCGACGGCAAGACGGCACTGGTCCAGACCCAGGCCTTTGAGCAGCTTGCGGCGCACCAGACGGCCAACCAGGGGAATGCTCATCAGCAGTTTGAGCTTGGCTGGCGGCATTTTGTGGAACACCCCTTGCTGGAATTTCACCCACAGGCGTGGCACCGAGAAAAAGATGGTGGGACGCGCACGGTTGATGTCCGCCACAAAGGTGTCCAGCGACTCGGCAAAGAAAACGTGCGCGCCGAAGCGCAAGGCACCCTGCTCCACCAAAATGCGCTCGGCCACATGGGCCAGCGGCAGGTAGGACAACATGCGTTCTTCGTTGTTGAACACCACCCGTTTCGCGCCGCTGGACAGCGCCCATGCCATGGCCGTGAAATTTTGCATGACCCCTTTGGGGTTGCCCGTGGTGCCGGAGGTGTAGATGATGGTGGCCAGTTCTTCACCTGCGCGCTGCGTGCTGCCTGCCATGGGCTTGTTGCTGGCAATCAATTTGTCCCAGGACGCCGCGCCCTGGATGGTGGGCGCCAGCGGCAGGGCAATCAAAGGCACACCGGCTGGTACACCGTCTTTCAAGGCCCCGACTTCGTCCAACTTGCCGACAAAACAGGCCTTGGACTCGCTGTGCTCCAGAATGTAGCGCAGGGCATCGCCATTGAACGTGGGATAAATGGGCACCGACACATGGCCTGCCATCCAGATGGCCAGATCCGCCAGCATCCAATGCGCGCTGTTCTTGCCCAGAATGGCAATCTTGCTGCCCGCAGGCCAGCCCTGCGCCTGGATCCAACTGGCCATGCTGCGGGCTTCTTTGCCAGCCTGGCCCCAGGTGATGTCGCGCACCGCACCGCCACCCATCGGTTGTGTCATGAAAACCGTGTCTGGCCGCTCACGCTCCCAGCGGTAGAAACAAGCCAATGCCAAATCGTCCTTATTGACTTTAATCGGATTAATCATCTGCACCTTATAAGTTGTTTGATCCGCCATATTCGCGGAAGATTCTTGGAAAAACCATAGTGTTGACCCTAATAGAGCCCTGAATAACGCGTGTTGAAGACACTTGCGCGACCGGATAGTCGTTCTATTTCCACCATCATGTATTGAGAAATCGCATGAATGAAGCCACTCTTTCTTGCGAATAGTCTAAAAATCGGCTGTCACCTGCGTTCTCGACACAACGACGCATGCCATGCGTAAATCCCCATTCCCTCCCCCCATTCCCAGAAAGAAGCGCCCGTGACCGAGACCACCCACCACCGCATTTGCCCCCTGTGTGAAGCCTGCTGCGGGCTGGAAATCAAAGTAAACAGTGGCAAAGTGACCAGCATCCGCGGCCACGCCCAGGACGTGTTCAGCGCGGGCTACATCTGCCCCAAGGCCGTGGCCCTGAAAGACCTGCACGAAGACCCGGACCGCCTGCGCACCCCCCTGATCAAACGCAATGGCGTGCATGTGAGCGCCACCTGGGACGAAGCCTTTGCCGAAATCGAGCGCCGCCTGCCGCCCTTGATGGCTGCGCATGGCCGCAACGCCACCGCCGTGGTGGTGGGCAACCCCTCGGCCCACAAAATTGGGCTGCTCACCTACTTTGGCAAACTGGCGCGCGCCCTGGGCACGCAAAACGTGTTTTCCGCGTCCACGCTGGACCAGATGCCCAAGCAACTCTCCAGCGCCTTGATGTATGGCCACTGGCTGTCCGTGGCCCTGCCCGACATTGCCCGCACCGACTGGCTGCTGGTGATAGGCGCCAACCCGCTGGCCAGCAACGGCAGCATGTGGACCGTGCCCGACTTCAAGGGCAAGGCCAAGGCCCTGCAGGCGCGCGGCGGCAAGCTGGTGGTGATCGACCCCCGGCGCACCGAGACCGCCGCCGTGGCCGACGAGCACCATTTCATCCGCCCCGGCGCCGACGTGTTTTTGCTGGCCGCCATGGTGCACACCCTGTTTGCGGAAAACCGGGTGCTTTTGGGGACAGTGGCCGAATGGGTGAATGGCGTGGACGACGTGCGGGCGGCGGTTGCGCCCTTCACCGCCGACGCCGTCGCTGCGCGCTGCGGCATGTCGGCCGACACCATCCGCGCCCTGGCGCGTGCGCTGGCCAGCACACCGCGTGCGGCTGTGTACGCCCGCATCGGCACCTGCACCCAGGAATACGGCACGCTGGCCAGCTGGCTGGTGGATGTACTCAATGTGCTCACCGGCCACCTGGATGCGCCGGGCGGCGCCATGTTTGCCAAGTCGGCGGCGTTTGCCGCCAACACCGCAGGCAAGCCCGGCACCGGCAAAGGGGTCACCACAGGCCGCCACCACGCCCGCGTCAGCGGTGCGCCCGAGGTGTATGGCGAGCTGCCCATCACCTGCCTGGCCGAAGAAATTGAAACCCCAGGCGTGGGCCAGGTGCGCGCGCTCTTTACCGTGGCCACCAACCCGGTACTCTCCTCACCCAACGGCCCGCGCCTGGCCGCCGCGCTGGACTCGCTGGACCTCATGGTCAGCATGGACATCTACCTGAACGAAACCACCTGCCATGCGGATGTGATCCTGCCGGGCTTGTCCCCGCTGGAGGACTTTCACTACGACGTGGCTTTTCCCCAACTCTCCTGGCGCAACCACGCCCGCTACAGCCCGCCGGTGCTGGCGCGCCCAGAAGGTGCGCCCGAAGAGTGGCAAACCCTGCTCAAGCTGGCCGCCATTGCCCAAGGCAAAGGCCTGGGTGCTGACGCCCATGTGCTGGACGACGCCCAGTTTGCCGAAGACGCCCGACGCTTGTTTGGCGCCCATGCCGATGCGGTCATTGCCGCCACCCGTGGCCTCCAAGGCCCGAAACGCAGTTTGGAAGTAGCCCTGCGCACCGGCCCCTACGGCGACCAATTTGGAGGAGTGCTGGCCCCCACGCTTGTCGCTTCGCGTACTGCGCAGCCCCCCGAGGGGGCTAAGCTTGCTGGGGGCGGCCCTGCGCTGCGGTTGCCATCCGGCGGCCTGACGCTGGCCAAGGTCATGGCCGCCAACCCCACGGGCGGCATCGACCTGGGGGAACTGCAGCCCCGCATTCCCGAGATGCTGCGCACCCCCAGCGGCAAGATCGAACTGGCGCCCCCCAGCCTGCTCGCCGATATGCAGCGCCCTGCCGCCGACCTGGCGCGCCCCGCCCCGGATCTGGTGATCATTGGCCGACGTGACGTGCGCACCAACAACAGCTGGATGCACAACCTGCCCGTGCTGGCCAAAGGGCCGTTTCGCTGCACCGCGCTGGTTCACCCCCTGGATGCCACGCGGCTGAACCTGAAAGACGGTGGCTTGGCCCACATCGAAAGCAGCACCGCGCAAGGCCCCCGCAGTGTGCAGGCCCAGGTGCACATCAGCGAGGAGATGATGCCCGGCGTGGTCAGCCTGCCCCACGGCTGGGGCCACAACCTGCCCGGCACCCAGCTGAACGTGGCCGCCGAGCGCCCCGGCGCCAACCTGAACGCCCTGCTGGACGACCAGTGGCGCGATCCGCTCTCGGGCAACGCGGTACTGGGCGGAATACCGGTCACGATGCACGCCGTGGCGTGATGCGCACCGAAGGGCTGATTTGACGCAACTTCTGCATCAAATCGCCCTCCAGCCCTTTAAAAACGTGCGTAGGCAGCTATAAAAACAGAAGCGAAAGTTTTTAAATAATCAAATCCATCAGCTTGCTGTAGCTATCTACTACGTCGTATTTCACCTGGTCTGACGTGATCTTGGTGAAGAACTTGCGAGCGCATTCGATCTTACTTTTCTCGATTTCTCGCAGGTCCATGCTGGACATGGAGCCCTTGGTTTCCGCCACAAAGTAAACGTGTTTCACCTTGCCCTCATGGAAAGCTATGGCCCAGTCGGGGTTGTAGTTACCCACCGGGGTGGGGATAAAGAAGCCTCGCGGCAGCTTGGCGTACACCACCACTTCGGCGCTAGCGTCCAGTTCACGCACAAAGCTGCGCTCATTGCCCGAATCGGTGAACACATAGTCGTACACATGGTTCTTGGTCTTGACGGCCTTGCTGAAATCCTCTTTGGCCTTGTCTTGCGTGAAGATGTCCAGCGTATATTCCTCGCCGGTTGGATCGTAGGCAATGTGCTCCACGATCACTGTGGCTTTTTGCTCATTGATGAGTCGCGCCGCCTTTTGCATAAAGTCCTCTGGATTGGTCCTGTATTGACCAAACACCGCCCGGTTAATGCCCTGCAGCACACGGGCTACGGTGCGTCGGGTGAGCTGTGTTTCGTTTGCCATCCTCCCAATGAGGTCGTACTTCACTGCGGAATGGACTGATGCACGGTGCAAGTCCGTGGCTGACTCAGTCACTTTGAACGACTCGCCCTGCTTCACCGCGTCATAGCTTGCCTCGTCCACCTGCTCACCGGTAACCACGGTGTACTGCATGGGGCTGACCTTCAAGTCTTTTTCCAATACAGTCACGCACTTGCCGATCAGTTCTGGGGTCTCAAAGTCCACGGTATATGCCGCTTTGCGGTTGATACGGCTCCACAGCGCCTTGAACTCCAGCTTGTCAAAGTTGGCGTTGAGCGGATTGACCTTGGCTTTGCGGTCATCGCCAATGTCGGGCATCTGCCCATCGCTGAAAACGCTGTCGATCAGACCGAACACCTGCTCGGCATAGGCCGCCAACTCCGGTGGCAACACCGCCAAAAGCCCGTCCTTCTTGGCGGCGTGGTACGCCGCAGTGATCTTGTCGGTGTCGTCGGTGTAGTCATTTTTAGCCAGATAACGGTAAATCTGCTTGGCCATTTGCGCGGTCACGGTGATGTCCCCCGCTGCCGTTTTGAGCACCTTGCCGGTGAAATAGGACTCGTCCGCCACCCGTGGGCGCTCCGACAATCCCTCGCTGATATCGCGCTGCAACCCTGTCACAAAGTCCTTGTAACTCTCACTGGCCACCACGGTCAGCACATTGATCTGGTGCACCGTGGCGGCGTTGTCCATGCGGTCGCCCAACTGGTTCACGCTCAAGCGCAGGCCGCGCCCCACCTCCTGGCGGCGGCTCACGGTGTTGTCGCTGTGCTTCAGAGTGCAGATTACAAACACATTGGGGTTGTCCCAGCCCTCGCGCAGCGCCGAATGCGAAAAGATAAAACGCACCGGCTCGGCAAAGGACAGCAAGCGTTCCTTGTCTTTCAAAATCAGGTCGTAGGCATCCACATCGTCCGCCTCGGTGGATTTCTTCCCCGTCTGCGGGTCCACCATGCGCTTGGTTTTCTTGTCGATGGAGAAGTAACCGTTGTGCGTTTTGGCGGTCGCAATGCCTTGGAGATAGCGGTTGTAGGGTGTGTCTTCCAGCGTCAGCACTTCGGTCAGTTGCTGGTTGTACTCTTCCTCAAACATCTGGGCATACTCGCCGGGCTGCTCGCCTGCGTCGTCATAGCTGCGGTATTTGCTGACCGCGTCAATGAAAAACAATGACAGCACCTTGATGCCCTGCCCGAACAGTGCCTGCTCTTTCTCAAAGTGGGCTTTGACGGCCTCGCGAATCTGGATGCGGCGCAAGGTGGATTCGCTGACATCACCCGTGGCCTCACCCGCCACCAACTCATGGCCGTTGGTAAAACTCACGGTATTGGTCAGCGCATTGATGTCGGCCACCACAAAGCCACGGTATTGCTCCAAGTCGCCAGACAGGTCGAACAGGTTGCCATTGAGGGGCAGCTTTCGCAGCACCCGCTTGATGCCGTTGTTCTGCTTGATCTCCAGCTCCACCCGCGCCACCGGGGCGCTGGTGGACACCTCTATCGACTCCAGGTACAGGTAGGCATTGGTGCCGGTCAGGCCCTTGACCGAAATGCCGCGCACCGCGATTTTCTTCACCAGCTTCTGGTTGTACGCATCCAGCGCGTCCAGCCGGTGAATTTTGTTGTGTGTCGTCTTGTGCGTGGCCGAATACCGCAGCACCGCCAGCGGTTTGAAATTAACCAAAGAGTCCAGCGCCTTACCGTCCCCAATCTTTTGCGGCTCATCCAGAAACAGAATGGGCCGGTTGGCACTGATCACATCAATCGGCCTGCGAGATTGAAAGTCGTCCAGCTCTGCATAAATGCGGCGTGCATCCTTGCCCGTGGCGTTGAAGGCCTGCACGTTGATCACCATCACATTGATGCCCGCGTCGCTGGAAAAGCTCTCCAGGTTGTGCAACTGCTTGGAGTTGTAGATGAAAAACCGGGCGCGCTTCTTGTAGTCGTCCAGAAAGTGCTCCGCCGTGATTTCCAGCGACTTATGCACGCCTTCACGGATGGCAATGCTGGGCACCACCACGATGAACTTGCTCCACCCATACCGGGCGTTCAGCTCGAACATGCTTTTGACGTAGCAATAGGTTTTGCCCGTGCCGGTCTCCATTTCCACATCCAGATTGATGTCGCACACCTTGGTTTTGACCAGTGCTGCGGACAGGGGCAGGTTTTGCCTGCGTTGCACGGCATGGATGTTTTCCAGCACCTGGCCGGGGGTCAGGGCCAGATCAGCATTTTTGAAACCGGCAGATTCCAACGCGGCCACGGCCTGTCCGCCAGCATCCACCGCACGGCCCGGGTCCATGCGGTAGTTCAAGCCCTCGCGCTTGGGTTGACCGGCAAAGCAATCTGCCACGGCTTCAACAGCATTGGTCTGGTAGGCCTGTTTTTTGAATTTCAGTTTCATGCGTTACTCTGCATTTACTATTTTTGCGCTGCATTCATCGTGTCTTGCAGAGTAATTCCCGCTTCCCACGCCTGCTCTGCTTCTTGAATTTTTTGTCGCAATTCTTCCTTGGACGGCAAATACAGTTGGTATTGCGCTGCGTAGATATTGCTGTTTTCCGGCAAGGTGAGTTCAACCAGGGCATCGTTTTTGTCGTAGCACAGCAAAATGCCAACGGTGGGTGCCTCCTCAGCGGTTTTGACGTAGCGGTCAAAATAATTCACGTACATCTGCATCTGGCCCAGGTCTTGGTGAGTCAAGCTGCCAATTTTCAAATCGATCACCACATAGCAGCGCAGCAAGCGGTTGTAAAACACCAGGTCAACGTAAAAATGGTTGTCGTCAAACGTGAACCGCTTTTGCCGGGCCTCAAACAAAAAGCCCTTGCCCAACTCAAGCAAAAAATGCTCCAGCTTGTCGATGATGGCCATTTCAAGCTGGTGCTCTGAATAGGCGGGGTGCTCTGGCAAATCCAGAAACTCAAGCACGTAGGGGTTCTTGATCACATCGGCAGGCTTGGAAAGCACCTGCCCCACCTGCGCCAAGGCTTTGACTTCGTCCTTATTGCGGCTCAAAGCCAGACGCTCAAACAGGCCGCTGGCAATTTGGCGCTTCAGCTCACGCACGCCCCAACTGCCTTGCTGGGCCTCAATTTCATAAAAACTGCGGGCCTGTGCGTTGGCAACCGACAGCAACACCACGTAATGCGACCAGCCCAGAGACAAGCGCCCCACCAATTTCTGCGTATTTGGCGGCATGGGAGATTGGTCAGACGGTGTCTGACCAATCTCTAGATACGTCTGGTAAAACGAGCGGCATTGCTTCAGATTGGTGACCGACACGCCTTTTAGCCCACGGCGGACAAGCGCATCTGACAAGCGCACCAACAACTGCTTGCCATACACCTGTGCCCGAGCTGCTGCCCCCTGCTCAAACTCCACGATATGCCAGCCAAACAACCAGTTTCGCACCATCAAAGCCGTGTCCACCGAGCGCACAGCCTGGGCCTGCATCTGCTGGTGCGTGGCACTCAAGGCATGAACCAGCGCAGATAAACCGGCATCTACCTTTGTTGATTGTGCAGCGGGTTTCATAGACATTTCACCTCGGTGCCGGGCGACATCAGTTTGAAGATTTGTTCGACGTTAATTTTGACGCTATCGCTGGCAAAGCCCGCATCGCGGAACACGGCGCGCAGCGGCGCCCGCTTGGCCAGCAGCTTGACGAAATCCTCGCTGATGCCCTCTTCAAAGCACGCGGCCAGCGCGTTGCCATCGACAAAGTACACGGTTTTGTCTGCAATGGTTTCCGTCGTGATGGGCAAGGCCAGGTCAACGCCCCAGTCCAGCAGCACCTGGAACAGCAGGTCTTCGGGCGTGCGGTCTTCGCGGATGTTGTTGACCTGGTCGGACAGCAGGTCTTGCGAGACGGCGTCGGGGGTATAGAACACCTCCTTCATATTGGAGCTGTCGATTTTGAGAACACGGAAGCCAATGTCGAGCTTGTCAATGTCCTCCTTACCTTCGTTGTCCTGCTTAATTTTCAGGCCTGCGCGACGAATTCGCTCTTTGCTAATCTCCGCAATATTTCGAGGTTTTCCAAGTGAGTCGCAAAATTTCGCTGCAACCTTCTGTTCTTTCACATCAACGTCAAGCACCTCAGGCACTTGCACCAAGATATACCGTCGCTTACCACCATCGGTTTGATTCGACTCAAACACTGCATGCGCGGTACTCGCACTTCCTGCAAAAAAATCCATGACGATTGCGCCAGGATCGTTGGCAGTAACGTAAGTAATCAGGCGGGACAGTTCGATATGGTCTTTCGGATTGTTGAAGGCCTTTGCACCTAACAAATTTCGTAAAAACTTTACGGCGACCTGCGACTGTTTGTAAAAGTAGCTCCCACGCACTTGCGTTGCGAGATCATCGTCTTCGGCATCAGAATCATCTGCGTCTTCGAACTCTACGTCCGGGGTCTCATCGAACGAGATTGGACGGAGATGCGACTTGCGAAATGGCGGTTCTGTATGGTCAGCCCGGAATTCAACAATACCTGCCTTCACTCTTGCCATCATCGTCTCGTGGTTGGCGTAAATCCAACCCCGCTCCGGCACCTTGCAAGGCAGGCCGGTGACAGGATGCAACACGTTATAAGTTGGACCACCACCGCCTGGCCACGAAATATTGTCATCTCGCCAGGGACCATGTTTATCGACTCGCTTGTAACGACTCCATTTTTTCGAAGGGTGACTCTTGGGCAGCGAAGAAAACCAGGTCTGCAACCCAGACTCAACAAAATCGTCGGTTAATCCATCTTGAGCCCGCAAATCAAGGTACTTTTCCCAAATTTCGCGCGCACCCGGTTTTTCCTCACGCCATACAGTTTTTCGTGCACGAAGTACGTCCAAGGATTTGGCAAAAATAAGTACGTACTCATGCCCAACAGAGAGCAGTTTTGCGTCGTTCTTTCTTCCTTTTTCCCAGACCATGCATGCGATGAAATTGGCTTCCCCAAATACTTCTGTGCATAGCTTCTTCAGATTTTCCAACTCGTTATCGTCAATCGAGATCAGAATGACACCCTCGTCATTCAGCAGGTTCCGCGCTAGTTTCAAACGCGGATACACCATTGACAACCAATCGGAATGAAAACGACCGTTGGATTCAGTATTCGCAACCAGACGATTACCGACTTCGTCACGCTGATTAGACATTGCGAAGTATTCGGATGCATCTGTCTTGAACTCGTCGTCATAAACCAAATCACTGCCGGTGTTGTAAGGCGGGTCTATGTAAATCAGCTTGACCTTGTTGAGGTAGGTCTCTTGCAGCAGCTTCAGCGCATCCAGGTTGTCGCCCTCAATGAACAGGTTTTGCGTGGTGTCAAAGTCCACGCTCTCTGCGCGGCAGGGGAGCAGCGTCTTGGCAATGGGCGCATTGGCCATCAGCAGTGCTTCGCGCTTGCCGGGCCAGTTGAGCTGGTAACGCTCTTGCGGGCCTTCGACGATGCTGCCCGACAGCTCCTGGCGCAACTGGTCAAAGTCGATGCTACGTTTCACCACGCCATTGGCACTACGGGCCTCAGCCACGCAATTCGGGAAAAGCGCTGCCAGCTTGTCGATATTCGCCTGGGTCAGGTCGGGGCTGTGTAGTTTGAGTTTATTCATGGTCAAATTGGCTTGTAGCCCTCGCAGAATATGCGCAAGCAGCTATCAAATATGTAGCGTTTGTAGTGTGGGGTTGGTTCATGAGGCCAACGCGTGAAGTTCGGTGCGAATGGTACGCAACTGGGCGTTGATTTCGACCTTGCGGTTGAACTGTTTTTCTTGGGCAAGGCGGGATTCCAGCTTGGCTGCTGCCATTTGCTTGGCGGACAAAAGCGACAACCGATCCAGTTGGTCGCGCAGTGACTCGCCAGAGCGTGCTGGAACTGCCAGGTGTTGGCGCAAAAGCTGTTCGTACAAGCCTTGCAAATCCAGCGCCACCGGCAGGCCGGGCTGGGCAACACCATCTTTTTGCCACGGCGCAGCGTGGTAATCCCCTGCCACCCACTGGCCGGTGGCGCCATCCCTAGGGCGTTTGTAGGCAGCAACAGGTTGGCTGTGGCCTTCATACCGAAGTACAAACAGAATGGGGAATGGGATGGCTTTGTCGATGCACTTGAGCACGGCATGACCGACATCCGGCTGCTTCAAGGCGATTTCGAACACTTCGATCTCGGGCACGCCCGGTTTGGCGGGCAGGTTGATGGTCTCGGGGGCCAGTTTGTAGGCCCAGGTGATGCTTTCGACCTGCTGCACAAAGAGCGCGCGCACTGCGGCGGTGGGCTTGGCGTGTGCATAGATTTTGGTTTTGGCTACCGGGCGCGCGACTGCCGCCTGGGGCGGCCAGGCAAACAGGGCGAACGGCGCGGTATCGCTCATGTCGCCTGAATCACCAGGAAGCTGACCAACTCAAAGTCGTCCAGCCCGGCCACCTCATGCACCAGGGCGGTGGTCTTTCCGGGCGTGAAGAGGCTGTCCACGTCTTGCTCTTGCTGGCGCTCGATCATGGAGTGAATGGCTTGGTCCAGCAGTGCGGAATAGGCCTGCATGTTGCGGCCATCGCCAGTGGCTAGGTTGAATGGCTCGAACGCGGCGGGAATGGGCTCGGCCTTGCCTTTGCAGGCGTTGCGGGCCAGGTCCAGCAGCTGCTTGACCTCGGTGTGGTCGGCAATGGTGGTGCCGTCCAGCCCGATGTAGACCAAGTAATAGGGATGTAGCCGGTTTTTCTGCTTGACGACAGCGCCCGCGGAGCCGCCCAGCAGGCGGTTGCGCAGGGTAAAGATCACACCGGGGAGCAAGCCCATTTCTGCATCGGCGGGCACCACGGCATGCAGGCCATGGGGCAGGCGGGTGAGGTCGCCATTGGCCTTGACGTAGTTCAGCAGGTCCATGCGGAAATCGTTCAGACCCAGATCGGTGATGGACACCCCGGTCTTGAGGTCTTCCATTTCAATGACTTCTTCTTGCAGGCGGCGCAATTGCTCCTTGCGGTAGGCCACGTCATTGGCTTGGGCGGACAGCACGTTGTCATCGCCCGTGGCGGTCACGTCGGCAATCATCATGCGGCTTTCGACCCGCTCTTTGAGGCGGATGTACTCGTCCAGGCTGATGTCGGGCCAGTAGTTGACCAACTGGATGCGCGCGTTGGGTGAGCCAATGCGGTCCACCCGGCCAAAGCGCTGGATGATGCGCACGGGGTTCCAGTGGATGTCGTAGTTGATGACGGTGTCGCAGTCCTGCAGGTTCTGGCCTTCGGAGATGCAGTCGGTTCCGATCAGCAGGTCGATCTCGCCGGGCTCAAGGGGCAATGAGGCTGCTTTGTCCTTGGATTGCGGCGAAAACAGCGTCAGGAGGGTTTGAAAATCGATGCCTTGGCGCGGATTCGCGGCGAGTTTGAGCGTGGTTTTGGGGTCCGTCGAGCCGGTTACCTTGCCGGTGTGGATGCCGTGTTGCTGCAACAGGCTAGAAGCCAGGTTGTCATACAGGTAGTGGGCGGTGTCGGCAAAGGCCGTGAATATCAGCAGCTTTCGGTTGCCGGGATTGATGGGGTTGGCCAGCTTTTTCTCAATCTCGCCTTTCAGGTGTTGGAGCTTGGCATCGTCAGCCGGGGGGATTTTGGCCATCTCGGCCAACAGGGTTTCAATGACATCCAGGTCGGCACTCAGGTCGTGTTCCCACGATGGCAAGTCCATGTCGCCTAGGTCAATTTTCACCTTGCCGCCGGTGCTGCTGTCGCTCGTGTCGTCGAAGTCCGGCAACGCTTTTTCGTCAAAATCGCCCTCATCAAAATCAACGTCCTCAAAATCGGATGCTAGGTCGGTGAACGTCACGGGCTTGCCCGATTTCTTGAACGCGATGATCTTGCCCAGCGCTTTCTGGTGCTTGCTTTGCAGGCCCTGCAAGGTAAGCCGGAAGGACGCGACCGAGCTTTCCAGGCGCTTGAGCAGATTGACGGTCATCAGCGCCTGCAAGCTCTTTTCGCGGTCGGCTTGTTTGAGCTTGCCGCCGCCGCTGGCCACCTCGGTGTCGTACATGTCTTCGTACTTCTTGATGCGGCTGGGCAAGATGTAGCCCACGGGCGCATACACGGCCAGTTTCAACAGGGATAGCTGGTTGAAGATGTCGTTGAAGCCAATGACATCGGTGCGCTGGCTGGCATTGACGACTAACGGGCAGTGGAACGACCGTGGTTTGAGGCGTTCGGGGAAGTTGCCAATGTCCTTGGTGTCGTAAAACGTCTCGATATGCTTGCGGGAGCGGGCAATGGTGACGCTGTCCAGCAGCTCGAAAAAGTCGAAGTCCAAGGCACTCAATATGGCGCTGGCGGTGCGGTCGTCTGGGGGCAACTTGGTCCAGTTGTTGAACGCGGCTTGCGCACGGCGGAATATCCCGTCGATGTCTTTTTCAGTGCGCAGCTTGTCACCCAGCAACCCGGCATTGCCTTCGTAGGCCAGGGCCAATTGGTTGCGCAGGTCGTTGAACCGGTTGTTGACTGGGGTGGCGGACAACATCAGCACCTTGGTCTTCACGCCCTGCTTGATGACAGAGTTCATCAGCTTTTGGTAGCGGGTTTCCTTGTCTTTGAAGGCATCGTTGTTACGAAAATTGTGCGACTCGTCAATCACCACCAGGTCGTAGTTGCCCCAGTTGACGCGGTTGAGCGGTGTACCAAAAGACTCACCGCTGATGCGCTGCAAATCGGTATGGCACAGCACGTCATAGTTGAAGCGATCTTTGGCAAAGATGTTGGTTTTGAGGTTGCGGTTGTAAGTGAGCCAGTTGTCGGCCAGCTTCTTGGGGCAGAGCACCAACACAGAGCGGTTGCGTAGCTCGTAATACTTAATAACGGCCAGCGCCGTGAAGGTTTTGCCCAGGCCCACGCTGTCGGCCAGGATGCAGCCGTTGTAGGTTTCCAGCTTGTTGATGATGCCGGTGGCGGCATCGCGCTGGAAGTTGAACAGCTTTTGCCACACCAATGTATCCAGGTAGCCCGTGCGGTCGTTGGGCAGCACGTCTTCGGTGAGGTCTTCCAGAAATTCGTTGAAGATGTTGTAGAGCATCAGGAAGTAGATGCGCTCGGGCGAATTCTCTTGGTATACCGACGCTATATGCTCGCACACCAGGTTGGTGACGTCTTGGAGCTTGTCGGGATCGGACCAAATCTGATTAAACAAACTCAGGAACATGCCAGTGTTGGCAGGTTCATCCATCCTGTTGACGATGTTGGACACCGCATTGCCACGCTGGTAGCCCAAATCCACAGCGGTAAAGCCATGCAGCGGCATATAAACTGTGTTGAGCTCCGAGGTACTTTCGTCGGCCTGTACCGCTGCAAACTGCTGCATGGGCGCCCCGCCACTGTTGGATCGGAACTTAGCCTTGCGGCGCATCCAGTCGGCGCACTCGCGGGCAATGGCGCGCTGGGTGAGCTTGTTTTTGAGCTGGACTTCAAACTCGGTGCCGTAGAAGCTGCGCTCGTTTCGCGTCTCGGATGGGGACTTGGGGATGTGGAACTCGCGCCGCTCTTTCTTGGCGGCATCGGTCACCTGGTCGGGCATGAATAACGGGGAGGTGAATATGAATTCGAACGATTCCACCGACTCCAACTCGCGTTTCAGGGCTTCGAAAGCATAGATGGAAAAGCAGGAGGCTGCGATTTTGAGCCGCGCTCCGGGTTTGATGGACTTTTTGAGGTCATCACCCAATAGATCATTGATGTTGTCGACTAATTTCATACTTTGAGTTGTGTTAGCCCTGCCCCCAAAAGCATCTTAACCAACTCAATCAGCCGACTTTACAACGCCACCCAACTGCCCCCCCGTTTAACAGCGCATCCGCTCTCGGGCAACGCGGTGCTGGGCGGAATAGCCATCACCATGCACGCCGTGGTGTGACATGCTGGCGGGGCTGGCTTGGTGCTATTTCTGCATCAAATCAGCCGATAGCCCGCGTAGATATTGCGTAAGCAGCTACGAATAATGTAGCGAAACCTCGTAAACAACCCACTCCATCAGATTGCTGTGGCTACCACACCTCCAGCCTCAAACGCGCAGGCACTTGCGCAAAGGCCTTGTCACAGCTGACCAAGGTTACATTCTCGGCCACCGCATGGGCGGCGATCATCATGTCAAAGTCGCTGAGGTTGATGCCTTGGGTTTCGAGAGCCGCACAAAACTCGCCGTAGCAGGTGGCGACCCGCTCATCCCAGGGCAGTACGTCCATGCGCAGCAGCACTTGGATCAGGGCATTTCTCAATCGCGCTGGCTGCCCCCTGCGGTGCAAACCGTATTCCAGCTCCGCCAAAGTGATGCTGGAGATCACCACTTGGCCTACCGGCACTTGGGTCAGCCGCGCAAGCAGGCCTGAGTCCCGCCCTTGCATGATGTGGCTGACCACATTGGTGTCGAGCATGTAGCGCTGGCTCATTCTTGGTGGTCCGCGAAGGGATCACGCCGCGAGTGGGTCTGGCGGCGCTCTACAAGCAAGTCGTCTTCCTTGTTTTGAGCCACCACGTCAAGCAAACCTTGCCAATCGGTCGGCTTACGCGACAGCACCACATCGCCCGTGGCGGGGTCGCGGCGAATGAAGACTTCTGCTGCGTCAAAACGAAACTCCAAGGGCAAGCGCACCGCCTGGCTACGGCCGGTGGCAAATATTTTGGCAGTTTGGTGCATTTTCAACTCTCTTTGATCAACAGGTATATCTCATGATATGTATCAACAATATGACTGTCAACCGAGTTTTCTACATGAAATGTGGGCCTCAGATTTGCCCACCACCCTGACACCCGGCGGCTTTACCAGGCGCCGCGTTTGATCTGCTGGAGGCGCGCCTCCAGGCGGCGCAGGCTGTCCTGGGCCGTGGCCTTGCCGGACAGCACTTCATGGGTGGCGTTCCAAAAACTTTCACTCACCTCGGGGTACTTCAGGCCCGTCACGGTGGAGGGGCGTGGTGATGCCGCCTGGAACACCTTGTACAACTCGTCCAGAAACGGGTTGGCCTGCAGCACCTCACGGTCCGAATAGAGCGAACGCAGGGTCGGGTTGTACGACCCCTGGATGGAGCGCTCTTTTTGGACCGCGGCGCTGGTCAGGTACATCACCAGATCGGCGGCGGCGTCCACGTTTTTGGAGTACTTGGATACCGCCAGTTGCCAGCCGCCCAGAGTGGCGCCCCGGGGGCCGCCCGCCACGGCGGAGGGCAGCGGTGAGACGCCGATTTTGCCTTTGATGGGGCTGTCCGCGCTGTTGCCCATGGACCATGCATAAGGCCAGTTGCGCATGAAGGCGGCCTTGCCGCTTTGAAAAACGCCACGGGCATCCTCTTCGCCGTAGTTCAACACCTGGGCAGGGGCGATCGTTCCCACCCAGGAAGCGGCTGTTTGGAGCGCTTTCACGGCATGGGGATTGTTGACGGTGATCGCGCCCTTGGCATCCACCACGGAGCCGCCGTCAAACGCATTCAGCCACTCCAGCGCGTCGCAGCTCAGGCCTTCGTAGGCCTTGGCCTGAAAAACAAAACCCTGAAAGTCCGCGGCCCCCGCGGTGCGCTCGCCCTTTTGGATTTTTTGGGCCACCAGGGCCAGCTCATCCCAGGTCTTGGGGGGCCGCAGCCCGTACTTGGCGATCAGGTCTTTGCGGTAAAACAGCAAGCCGGCGTCGGTGAACCATGGCATGGCCAGGAGCTTGCCCTCTTGGGTGTTGTTGCGAACAATGGCCTGGAAGTGAAAGTACTCCGCCCCCTTGCTGTACTTCTTCAGGTCCACCAGGTGTTCCTTGATCAGGCCCGGCCACACCACGTCCACCATCACCACGTCGATTTCCGGCGAAGCGGCCGCGAACATTTTGCGAAACACCCCCAGCAGGTCGGTGGTGGACGATGGCGTAACGTACAGCTTGACGGTGTGGCCGGTCTTGCGCGCCCAGTCGTCCGTGTGCCGCTTGCAAGAAGCATGGTCCTGTCCGTTGGAGCCACAGGCAATGGTGATGGTGGCGGCCGGTGCAGGCGCACCGAACAGCAGCAATCCCAACCCCAGGCCTAAACCCTGCAAGCCGGCTTGCAGGGTCCATCGAGTCTTTAGCACCATATCCAAAACTCCTTGTAAAACACAATAAAAATGGAAACAAAAACGTTTTTGATTATTTCGAAAACGTTTTTGTTAAGAATACGTGCTTTCCCTAGGTGGCAAAATGAATGCCGATTCCCGCACCGTCGGATGTACCGAGGACTCACCGTCCAAGCAGACGTCGGCGCAACCAGAAATTTTGCTCGAATCGGCCTCCAGCCTTTTTGGAATGTGCTTAAGCAGCTATTAACAGAGAAAGTCCATGAGGCGCACCTTCGGTGCTGCTGGGGTGTCAGCGGAGCATTTGCGGCCATCCCAAGCCCTCATGGACTTTCTCGGTTTAAATTGGTAGCAAAAACACTCACTCCACGCGGGTAATGCGTGTCGGCTTGAAGCCCAGGTCCGCCGCCTTGCCCTTGCGCGCCCGTGCCGCACGGGCGTTGTTGAGGCTGCGGATTTCCAGCGTCTCTTCGCGCTCCTTGCCGCCGCGCCCTATGCCTTCGATGCGCACGCTACGGGTATAGGCCGCGACGCCGGCCAGGGTGTCCTTGGCTTCCAGGTCGATCAGCATCAGGCCCCGGCCGCCATTGGCCATGGATTTGAGTTCGCTGATCTCAAAGGTCAGGATGCGCCCGCCGGTGGAGGCGCAGGCCACATGGGTGGCCGCTGCCACCAGCGTGGCGGGCGTGCCTGGAGTGACGACCTTGCCCTGGGCGCCCGACACCAGCGAGGGACGGCACAGGGTTTCACCTTCGTTGCAGCTGACAAAAGCCTTGCCCGCTTTCTGGCGCGAAGTCATGTTCTCCACCGTGGCCAGAAAGCCGTAGCCCCCCGAGCCACTCAGCAGCAGGGTGGCCGTCGCTGGCCCTGCAAAGTAGTACAGCAACTGGGTGCCGCTTTCCAGCTCGATCAGCGTGGTCACCGGCTGGCCATCACCACGCCCCCCGGGTAACAGCGACACCGCGACCGAGTAAATGCGGCCATTGGAGCCAAACACCAGCAGCGTGTCCACACTGCGGCACTCGAAGGTGCCATACAGCGCATCCCCGGCCTTGAAGGCAAAACTGCCAGCCTCATGGCCGTGGCCGGTGCGGGCCCGCACCCAGCCTTTCTCACTGACCACCACGGTCACCGGTTCATCCACCACCTTGATCTCCAGCACGACCTTCTTTTCGGCCTGGATCAGGGTACGGCGCGGGTCGGCAAACACCTTGGCATCGGCCTCGATCTCCTTGACCATCAGACGGCGCAAGGCCGCCGGGCTGCCCAAAATCTCTTCCAGCTTGGCTTGCTCACCGCACAACTCGGAGAGCTCCTGCTCGATCTTGATGGCTTCCAGCCGGGCCAACTGGCGCAGGCGGATTTCCAGAATATCTTCGGCCTGCCGGTCCGACAGGTTGAAGCGCGCCATGAGCGCCGCCTTGGGCTCGTCGGCCTGGCGGATGATGGCGATCACCTCGTCGATGTTGAGCAAGACGAGTTGGCGGCCTTCCAGAATATGGATGCGGTCCAGCACCTTGCCCAGGCGGTGACGGGTGCGCCGCTCGATGGTGCTGTGGCGAAACGCAATCCACTCCACCAGCATTTGCCGCAGCGACTTCTGGGTAGGCCGACCATCCAGGCCAATCATGGTGAGGTTGATGGGCGAAGAGCTTTCCAGGCTGGTATGCGCCAGGAGTGCGGTGACCAGCTCCTGCTGCTGGATACGGCTGGTTTTGGGCTCGAACACCAGGCGCACCGGGGCGTCCCGGCTGGACTCGTCGCGCACCACGTCCAGCACGTTCAGGACGCTGGCCTTGAGTTGGGTCTGTTCTTGCGACAGGGCTTTCTTGCCCGCCTTGACCTTGGGATTGGTCAGCTCTTCAATTTCTTCCAGCACCCGCTGGCTGCTGACACCGGGCGGCAGCTCGGTCACCACCAGTTGCCACTGCCCACGCGCCAGGTCTTCAATCTTCCAGCGTGCCCGCACCTTGAGCGAGCCGCGCCCTGTGCGGTAGGCATCGGCAATATCATTGGCCGCGCTGATGATCTGCCCGCCGCCGGGGTAGTCGGGGCCCGGCACCAGCGTCCACAACTCGGTGTCGGGCAGCTCCGGATTCTTGATCAGGGCCACGCAAGCGTCGGCAATTTCCCGCAAGTTGTGGCTGGGAATCTCGGTGGCAAGGCCCACGGCAATGCCGCTGGCGCCGTTGAGCAGGCTGAACGGCAGGCGGGCCGGCAACTGGCGGGGTTCTTCGGTGGAACCATCGTAGTTGGGCTGGAAGTCCACCGTGCCCTGGTCGATCTCGTCCAGCAGCAGGCTGGTGATTTTGGCCAGCCGTGCCTCGGTGTAACGCATGGCCGCAGCGCCATCGCCGTCACGCGAGCCAAAGTTGCCCTGCCCATCGACCAGCGGGTAGCGCTGTGAAAAGTCCTGCGCCATACGTACCAGGGCGTCGTAGGCCGACTGGTCGCCGTGCGGGTGAAAACGGCCCAGCACATCCCCCACCACGCGGGCGCTTTTGACGGGCTTGGCGCCGGTATTGCCATTGGCGCCACCGAACCCTAAGCCCATGCGCGACATGGAGTACAAAATACGCCGCTGCACGGGCTTCAAGCCATCGCACACATCGGGCAGCGCCCGGCCCTTGACCACGCTCAGGGCGTATTCCAGGTAGGCACGTTGGGCGTAATTGGCCAGGTTCAGATCGTCGTCGCCACCGCCGCCAGAAGGTAGGGGAGCCAGGTCAAGAATGGGTTGGTCTGTCATGCGTCACATCAATTAATCAAGTACGGCCATGGACTGGCTGGAAAGGCGGGTCAGGGGCTCCACCATATTGGCCCGCCCGCCGGGAGCTTTGAATTCGATACGCACGCGCCCGGCGCGTGTGGGTGCCGTGGTATGGGCCAAGGCCACAGGCGGCTTGAGGCTGGCGTAAAGCTGCATCACGGTTTTTACGTAGTTTTGGGTTTCTTTGAACCGGGGAATCCGGTTCCCCGCCTTTTGCACTGCGCCCTCCCCGGCGTTGTAGGCCGCCAGGGCCAATTCGAGTTGGCCAGGAAACATCTGGATCAAGTCACGCAGGTAGCGGGTGCCCGCCGAAATATTGGTCTTGGGATCTTTCAGCTTTTGTTCGATGGACCCCTTGCGGTCTGCAGTAATGCCGTAGCGCGCCCCTGTGGCGGGCATCACCTGCATCAGTCCAATGGCGCCCCTGGGCGACACTGCAGAGGCATCAAAGCGCGACTCGGTGGTGATCAGGGCCCGCAACAAGGCGTAGTCCACCTGGTGGGCATCGGCTGCGGCACGCACGTGGTGTTCTTGCTTCTTGAATCCTGGGGCCGATTCCATGCGGGCAAGCAATTTGGCGGTATCGGCGGACACCTCCACCGGCACGGGCGGTACCGGGACCGCTTCCACAGCCGGGATGTCTACACGGGTAGCCCCTTTGTAAAACAGGGTGTATGCGGCATCCACCTGCGTGGGGGCCAAATGGGTGCGCCCCTGGTCATCGACATGGATCCACACATCGGCATGCACCGCTGCCCCAGCCAGACAGCACAGGATGATGAGCCAACGCACCGCAGACTTCACACATCGACCTCCACGGAGTCGCCGTGGAGTTCCATCAGTTCGCGCCGGGCGGCGGCCTCGCCCTTGCCCATCAACTTGGTGATCAGGGTTTCGGTTTGCCCGAAGTCGATGGCACCCAGGGCCACCGGCAGCAGGCGACGGGTGTCGGGGTTGAGCGTGGTGTCCCACAGCTGCTCGGCATTCATCTCGCCCAGGCCTTTGAAGCGGCTGATGGTCCATGCCGCTTCGCGCACGCCCTCCTTGCGCAGCTTGTCCAAAATGGCGGTGAGTTCGCCATCGTCCAGCGCATAGGCCTTGCTGGCGGGCTTTTTACCACGCGCTGGCGCGTCCACCCGGAACAGCGGTGGCCGGGCCACAAACACATGGCCGGTTTCGATCAATTTGGGGAAATGGCGGAAAAACAGGGTTAATAACAGAACCTGGATGTGTGAGCCGTCCACATCCGCATCGCTCAGGATACAGACCTTGCCGTAGCGCAGGCCACTCAAGTCCGGCGTGTCGTTGGGACCATGCGGGTCGACGCCAATGGCGACGGATATATCGTGGATTTCGGTATTGGCAAACAGGCGGTCGCGGTCCACCTCCCAGGTGTTCAAGACCTTGCCACGCAAGGGCAGGATGGCCTGGTTTTCCTTGTCGCGGCCCATCTTGGCGCTGCCGCCGGCCGAATCGCCCTCCACCAGAAACACCTCGTTGTAAGCCAGGTCACGGCTTTCGCAATCGGTGAGTTTGCCGGGCAGCACGGCCACGCCCGAACTCTTGCGTTTTTCCACCTTCTGCCCCGCACGCTGGCGGGTCTGCGCGGCCTTGATGGCCAATTCGGCCAATTTCTTGCCGTATTCCACATGCTGGTTCAACCAGAGTTCGAGCGCCGGACGGACAAAGCTCGACACCAGGCGCACCGCATCACGCGAGTTCAGCCGCTCCTTGATCTGGCCCTGGAACTGGGGGTCCAGCACCTTGGCGGAGAGCACATAACTGGCGCGTGCAAACACGTCTTCGGGCATAAGCTTCACGCCTTTGGGCAAGAGCGAATGCAGTTCAATGAAACCCCGCACCGCCGTGAACAGGCCATCGCGCAGCCCGCTCTCGTGGGTGCCGCCCGCGCTGGTAGGAATCAGATTCACATAACTCTCGCGCACGGCCTGGCCGTCTTCCGTGAAAGCGACACACCAGGACGCGCCCTCGCCTTCGGCAAAGCTGTCGTTCTGGCTGTCGGCAAAGCCGTCACCCTCAAACAAGGGAATGATGGGCTCACCATGGAGCGACTGCGTCAGGTAATCGCGCAGGCCGCCCTTGAAGATCCAGGTTTGGGTTTCCCGTGTTTTTTCCACCACCAAAGAGACGCTCACCCCCGGCATCAACACGGCCTTGCTGCGCAGCAAGTGGGTCAACTCGGCCATGGGCAAGGAGGAAGATTCGAAGTATTTGGCATCGGGCCACACCCGCACCGTGGTGCCGGACTTGCGGTCGCCCTCGCCCGCTTTGCGAACCTGCAGCGCCTGCGTCACATCACCATGCTCAAACACCAGAGTGGCGACCGAGCCTTCACGGTACGAGGTGGCTTCCAGCTTCAGTGCCAGCGCATTGGTCACGCTGACACCCACGCCATGCAATCCGCCCGAAAAGCTGTAGGCACCGCCCTTGCCCTTGTCGAACTTGCCGCCGGCATGCAAGCGGGTGAACACCAGTTCAATCACCGGTGCTTTTTCTTCCGGGTGCATGCCAAACGGTATGCCACGGCCGTCGTCTTCAATGGACACGGAACCGTCCACATGCAAGACCACCTTGATCTTTTTGCCATGCCCCGCCAGTGCTTCGTCGGCGGCGTTGTCCAGCACTTCCTGGATGACGTGCAGGGGGTTGTCGGTGCGGGTGTACATGCCCGGACGCTGTTTGACGGGCTCAAGGCCCTTGAGGACCCGGATCGAGCCTTCGGAATATTCGGAGAGGGGTTTGGCAGACATAGGGCGGGATTGTAGTCGCTCAAGCGATAATTAGCTGTACATATAAACAGCCATTGGGCAGCAAGGTTTGCACAAGCTCGTTACATTAAACCCATGCGCACCTCCACCCCCACCCTTTCACTGCCCCAGCTGCTGCTCTGCGGTGCTGCCATTGTGACCCTGTCCATGGGCATACGCCACGGTTTTGGCCTCTGGCTGCAACCTATCACGCAAGCCAAGGATTGGAGCCGCGAGACCTTTGCCTTCGCCATTGCCGTACAGAACCTGGCCTGGGGCGTGTCGGGCATTTTTGCGGGCATGGCCGCTGACCGCTTTGGGGCGTTCAAGGTTATTTTTGTCGGCGCCGTGTTGTATGCCCTGGGCTTGGTCGGCATGGCCCACGCCACGACACCGCTGCTGTTCACGCTGTCCACGGGCCTCCTGATCGGGATGGCCCAGGCGGGCACAACCTATGCCGTGGTCTACGGCGTGATCGGGCGCAATGTGTCCGCCGAAAAGCGGTCCTGGGCCATGGGCATTACCGCTGCAGCCGGGTCGTTTGGCCAGTTTTTGATGGTGCCTGTTGAGGGCCAGCTGATCAGCACCCTGGGCTGGCAACAGGCCTTGACGCTGCTGGGATTGGCCGCATTGCTGATGGCTCCACTCGCCTGGGGGCTGCGTGAACCCGGCTTGGGCGGCAACATGCAACTCAAACGCGAGCAAACCATAGTCCAGGCTTTGAAGGAAGCCTTCAAATACCCCAGCTTTCAGCTCCTGATGGCGGGCTATTTTGTCTGCGGCTTTCAGGTGGTTTTCATTGGTGTCCACATGCCAAGCTACCTCAAGGACAAGGGCCTGGAGCCCCAGGTCGCCAGCTACGCGCTGGCCTTGATCGGGCTGTTCAATGTGTTTGGCACTTATGCAGCGGGTGTGCTGGGGCAACGGCTTCCCAAACGGAACATTCTGGCTTTCATTTACCTGGCCCGCGCCGCTGCCATCAGCGTTTTCCTGCTAGTGCCCCTGTCTGCCGCCAGTGTGTATGTGTTCGCCAGCGTCATGGGGCTGCTGTGGTTGTCCACCGTGCCTGTCACCAACGCCACCGTGGCGCAGATTTTTGGCGTGGCGCACCTCTCCATGCTCAGCGGATTTGTGTTTTTCAGCCACCAGATCGGCTCCTTCCTGGGCGTGTGGCTCGGTGGTTTTCTGTATGACCGCACCGGAAGCTATGACGTGGTCTGGTACATCGCCATTGCCTTGGGCGTATTGGCGGCCCTGGTGAACCTCCCCGTCAAGGAAGTGGCCATTCAACGCGCTGTGCCAGCGGTAGCGATCTGAAGCCATGAAAACATCCCTTCCATGGCTGATGGGTACGTTGCTGGCGGCGACACTGGCCGGTGTGTTCTCTCTGTACCTCCGCCCCGACTTCATGGTCCAGATGGTCAACCAGGTGTGGGGCTGCTTTTGACTGACGCCCCCTCCCTCCACAGAAGCACAGCAAGCCCGTCCCCGTGGATCGTGCGCTGGTCACACCTCGTGCCCCCGGAAGCCACCGTGCTCGATATCGCCTGCGGCAGCGGACGCCATCTGGCGTGGTTTGCGCAACGCGGACATGCGGTCACCGGTATCGACCGTGATCTGGCCCCAGCGCAAAAGGCCTGCGCCCCAGGCACTTTGGTCTGTGCGGATATTGAAGCCCAACCCTGGCCTTTGATGGCAGGCGGCCAGCCCCAGGTTTTTGGAGCCTTGGTTGTCACCAACTACCTGTGGCGCCCCCTCTGGCAGACCATGCTGCAAAGCGTAGCCCCAGGCGGTGTGTTTCTGTACGAAACCTTTGCCGCTGGCAATGAAACTGTGGGCCGCCCAGCCAGGCCCGAATTTCTTCTGCAGCCCGGGGAACTTCTGAACGTATGCAAGGACTTACAGGTCATCGCTTATGAGAATGGTTTTCTGGACGGACCCGCACGATTTGTACAGCGCATAGCGGCCATTCGCCCTGGCGCGCCCGGCTACAGCAAGAACTGGTCAGAGCGCTACACACGGCTTGGGTAAAATGCGCGTTTTCCGAACTAATGCCTGACATGAACTCCTTACCCGGTCAAATCAGGGGCAGCATCGTTGCCCTCGTCACCCCCATGCAGGGCGATGGCTCTGTGGACTACCCCGCACTGCGAAAGCTGATTGACTGGCATATTGCAGAAGGAACCGATTGCATTGGGGTGGTGGGCACCACCGGTGAGTCTCCCACCGTCAGCGTGGAAGAACACTGCGAAATCATCCGCGTGTCGGTGGAGCAGGCGGCCGGGCGCACCCCCATCATGGCGGGCTGCGGCGCCAATTCCACCAAGGAAGCGATTGAATTGGCCCGTTTTGCCAAGAAGGTCGGCGCGGATTGCCAACTCCAGGTGGTCCCCTACTACAACAAACCCACCCAGGAAGGCCAGTACCAGCACTTCAAAGCGATTGCCGAGGCCGTTGACCTGCCCCTGGTTTTGTACAACGTGCCCGGCCGTTCCGTGGCCGATATGGCCCACGACACCGTGCTGCGCCTGGCACAGGTGCCCGGCATTGTCGGCATCAAGGAAGCCACCGGCAATATCGAACGCGCCCAGTGGCTGATCAAGGAAGCCCCCCAAGGTTTTGCGATTTATTCGGGCGACGATCCCACCGCCGTTGCCCTGATGCTGTGCGGAGGCCATGGCAATGTCAGCGTAAGCGCCAATGTGGCACCGCGCCTGATGCATGAATTGTGTGTTGCGGCCATGGCCGGTGATGTGAAGCGCGCCATGGAGATTCAGTTCCGCTTGCTGCCGCTGCACAAGGCCTTGTTCGTCGAGTCCAACCCCATTCCCGTCAAGTGGGCTGTTGCCCGCATGGGGCGCTGCCAGCCCAATCTTCGCCTTCCGTTGACGCAGTTGACTGATGCCAGTCAGCAAGGGCTTGAGCGCGTCATGCAGTCCACCGGACTGATTTGAGCACCTTTCAATTTCGAGGACTTCTGTGAATCAACTATCAAAAATGGCGGTACTGGGCCTGGCTGTTGCGCTGAGCGCTTGCACGGCTTTGGAAACTGACAAAGTGGACTACCGCAGCACCGGCAAGGCGCCCGCTTTGGACATTCCACCCGACCTGACGCAGCTGTCCAAAGACACGCGCTACACCATGGTCGACGGTGCAGTATCCGCATCGGGGTACAAAACAGGCCAGATTGCGGCTACCAAGACTCCTGTTGCAGCGGTGTCGGTGGGTGATGTGCGTATTGAACGTGCAGGCAACCAACGCTGGCTGGTGGTCAACCGCCCCGCTGAAAAGCTGTGGGATCCTGTCAAGGATTTTTGGCAGGAAAACGGATTCTTGCTGGCTATGGACCAAAACAACCTGGGCATCATGGAAACCGATTGGGCCGAAAACCGTGCAAAGATTCCACAGGACATGATCCGAAGTGCGCTGGGCAAACTGTTCGATTCCCTGTACTCCACTCCCGAGCGCGACAAGTTCCGCACCCGCTTGGAACGTGATACCAACGGAAACACCGAAATTTTCATCAGCCACCGCGGGATGATTGAGGTTTACACCTCGGAAAAAAAGGACCAGACGATATGGCAACCCCGTCCCGCAGATCCGGAACTGGAAGCGGAGTTCTTGCGTCGGCTGATGGTGAAGCTGGGGGTAAGCACCGAACAAGCCAAAACGCTCGTGGCCAGCAGCGTAACAACCAAGCCTGTGGCCACCACATCTACCGCCAATGGCCAACCGGTACTGGTGCTGGACGAAGGGTTTGACCGAGCATGGCGCCGCGTGGGACTGGCGCTGGACCGGACCGGCTTTACCGTTGAAGACCGTGATCGCAAACAAGGCATTTATTTTGTCCGGTATGTCGCCCCGACATCCGAGAACTCCGAACCCGGTTTTTTCAGCAAATTATTCAGCAGTTCTTCTAAATCCGTCGAAGCGGCCAAGTTCCAGATTGCAGTGAAAAGTGACGCAAACGCAAGCACAGTGTCTGTATTGGATGCCACCGGCGCCCCTGAAACTTCGGACAGTGCGCAACGCATCGTGAAGGTTCTGGCCGACGATATCAAGTAACGCATCGGGGCCTTGCCCCGATCATTTCTGACTTTTCAGACGAAAAAAAACCACCTCGCGGTGGCTTTTTTTTGCAAGCAAAGAATTATTGCTTAGCTGGCTCGGAAGCAGCAGCTGCAGGTTCAGCTGCAGGAGCTGCAGGTTCAGCAGCGGGAGCTGGCTCAGAAGCTGCAGGAGCGGGAGCTGGTGCTTCTGCAGCGGGTGCAGCCACGGGAGCTGGTGCTTCTTCTTTTTTACCGCAAGCAGCCAAAGCAGCAGCAGCGATAACAGCTGCCAAAACGAGAGATTTGTTCATTTTTAAAAGACTAAAGTGAGTTAACGAAACAATTTCCGGAAATTATCGAAGCAGCAAGCCGCCCAGACCCTGACAAAAAACATTCGAATTCTTTCTGTCAGAGCCCTTAAGTATACAAGGACAAGCGGATCCGACTGGGGTAAACCCTCTAACCGTCTAACCGTTGCTTATAGGCCTAAAGTAGTGGCTGGAAAGCCGGGAATACTCTGCCGCTTGCACTCTGCGAGTTCTTCCTGAAGAAACACCCGGCGCTGCGCCTCCCGCCCCGCTGTGCCTGTACTTCGCACCACATCAAGACGCCGCATCACCCAATGCGGACTCCACAAGGCGCTGGGGAATTCGCTGGCATCGACGCCTCTGCACACACGGCATTCGACAAGGTGGCTCCAGGTCATCCGCCAGCGCACAAAACGCGCGTGGTAGCGCACAATGGAATCATAATTTTTGGCCAAAATGACCAGCTTTCGCCCACTGCGGGCCCATGCCTGAAGGGACTCCACCACCGCCCTTTCCCGCAGCGGCCAATCTTCAAATGTGGCATCAATCCACACCATCTCGGACCACCCCTCCTGCGCGGCGCAAGCCAGGGCATCGCGTACCACCTGGGCAAATTCCGTGGATCCGGAAAAGGCACCTTCCAACAGCTGGCTGGCAGCGGCTGCAGGCGATTCAGTCGTTGGCATGGACCCACCCGGATTCACACCAGTCCGACAGCAGATGGCGCGCGGCTGCGCTCAAACGTTTGACATCCGCTGCGTCCAGAAACCCTTGATCCGCCAAAAAACGCATCAATTCAGCGTCTCGCCCGGAAGCCAAAAAACTTTCGCCATTGATAAACACATGGTGCGGGTCGTACACCATGCGGGTGCGCCGGTCCAATTGCACCGCCCCCTTCAGAACCGAAGCGTTGCCACCGTCAAACCAGACATCGGCTTTGGGCGCACTGAGGTACTCACCCAAGGCCCTTCGCAGCGACAGGGGGTCACGCAGTGCATCATCCAGCGCATTGCGGGCAAATTCAACCAAGCCATCGGGAATCTCCGCACAGCGCTCCACGGCCGGCTGCTTGGGGTCGCGGTACAACTTGTCTCCCACCTCGTCCATCGCCTGCTCGGCCAGGCCTTGCAGCACCTCGCGCGCCAACTCGCCCGCGCTGGGAGAGCGAAATCCGATGGAGTAGGTCATGCACTCACCCTGCGCAATACCGTCATGGGCATAACGCGGAGGCAGATACAACAGGTCGCCCGGCTCCAGCACGAACTCTTCTTCGGGTTCAAAATTTGCCAGAATTTTGAGCGGCATATCGGGCTGAAGACTCAGGTCTTTTTGGCGCCCGATGCGCCAGCGGCGTTGGCCCACAGCCTGCAGCAAAAACACGTCGTAGCTGTCAAAATGCGGCCCCACGCCGCCGCCATCCGTGGCGTAACTGATCATCACATCGTCCAGCCTGACATCAGGTACAAAACGAAACTGGTTTCGCAAGGCGTGCACGCGTTCGTCGTACAAGTCCACGCCTTGCACCAGCAGAGTCCAGCCCGGTTGCTTGAATGGCGGAATAGCCCGGCGCACAAAAGGCCCATGCTTGAATTTCCAATCTCCAGCCGTTGCGGGGTGCGCCTGCACCACCAGCCGCGATTGAACCTCGGACTGTGCTGCCAGATCCATCAGCTCAGCGCGGTCCACGGGCGGCACAAAGCCCGGAATCGCTTGCCGGATCACCAAGGGCTTTTTCTGCCAATGGCGTTGCATAAAGGTTTTGGGGGACAGCCCACCCAACAGTTGCAAGGGGTCGTTGATGTTCATGCGGGTATTTTCCAATCACTTCCGGGCAAAAGCCAATTCAAACTGCGACAATTCTCGTATGGAAATCACTCAACAATGCGTCGTTGCCCTGACCTGGACGCTGAAAGACACTTTGGGCGAAGAGCTGGACTTGCTGGACGAGCCGATTGAATTTTTGGTGGGCGGCAACGACCTGTTACCCCCTATCGAAGAAGCATTGCAAGGCCACACCGCAGGAGCCGAACTGCATTTGCAAATTGAGCCCGAACAGGCCTTTGGCGACTTCAATGACCAGCTTATTTTCTTGGAGCCGCGCCACCTGTTTCCCCTGGAACTGGAGGAAGGGCAACTGCTGGAAGGCTCTTCTTTGCCAGTGGGCTGCAACCCCGATGCGCCCAAAGACGCGCTGTACCATGTCACCGATATCTACCCTGAGCATGTGGTGCTGGACGGCAACCACCCTTTGGCAGGCATTGCCATCCGCATCAGCCTGAAGGTGGAGTCTGTACGCGAAGCGACCGAAGACGAAATTGGGCGTGGATCCTCCGGCAACGGTTTTTTCCGGCTGCAACCGGTGCATGCTGCACAGCCCGGCGACGAATCCCTGCACTAGACCCGTTGGCGGTCAGGCCTTTCCGGTGGAGCCATAGCCACCTTCGCCGCGCTGCGAAACCGGGAATTCGGTTACCACATTGAACTGGGCCTGCACCACCGGCACGATCACCAGTTGCGCAATGCGCTCCATGGGCTGGATGGTGAATTCCGTATCACTGCGGTTCCAGGCGCTGACCATGAGTTGGCCCTGGTAGTCGCTGTCAATCAGCCCCACCAGATTGCCCAGCACGATGCCGTGCTTGTGTCCCAGCCCGGAACGCGGCAGGATCAAGGCCGCATAAGCCGGGTCTTCCAGGTAGATGGCCATGCCGGTGGGCACCAGTTGCCAGGCATTGGGCGCCAATGTCAGTGGCGTGTCCAGGCATGCGCGCAAATCCAGTCCGGCACTGCCTGGTGTGGCATAGGCGGGAAACTGTTCCAACAAACGGTTATCGATGATTTTGACGTCAATTTTCATTTTTTATTTCAAGGTGAGACCACGGGAAGACGGGAAGCAATTTCAGACACCAGAGCGCGCGCCAGAGCCAGTTTGGAGTTGCGCGGCATTTCCTTGGCGCCTGATGCATCCACCAGCAACAGGGCATTGTCATCCTGCCCAAAAGTGGCCGGGCCAATATTGCCCACCAACAAGGGCACGCCCTTCTTGATGCGTTTGGCGGTGGCATGGGCCAGCAAATCATGGCTTTCAGCGGCAAAGCCCACACAGAACAATTCGCCCGAGCGCGCCCTTGCCAGCTGCGCCACGGTGGCCAAAATATCCTGGTTCTCCACAAAAGCCAACTGCGGGGTTTCACCCGACCCGTCTTTTTTGATTTTCTGGTCAGACGCCTGCGCGGGCCGCCAATCGGCCACGGCCGCAGTTGCTATAAATATGCTAGCTGCTTGCGCATACTCCATGCTGGCTAGAAGCATATTGGATGCTGATTTCACGTCCACACGGTGCACACCCCTGGGGGTTGGCAAGCTGACCGGTCCCGCCACCAGCGTGACCTGGGCCCCGGCTTCCTGTGCTGCACGGGCAATGGCAAAGCCCATTTTTCCGCTCGATAAATTGGTAATCCCTCGCACCGGGTCAATCGCCTCAAAGGTGGGACCCGCAGTCACCAGAACCTGCTGACCCACCAGCACCTTGGGCTGGAAAAACGCGATCACATCCTGCAGCAGTTCCTGAGGCTCCAGCATGCGCCCGTCTCCTGTTTCACCACAGGCCTGGTCTCCAGAGCCCACCCCCAGCACCACGCCACCATCCGCCTGCAGTTGCGCCACATTGCGCTGGGTGGCGGGGTGTGCCCACATTTCACGGTTCATCGCCGGTGCAATCAGCAAAGGCACCGCCCCCATGGGGCGCGCCAGGCACATGAGGCTGAGCAGCTCATCGGCTCGGCCCTGCGCCAGCTTGGCCATGAAGTCGGCGCTGCAGGGCGCAATCAAAATGGCATCGGCCTCGCGGCTCAGGTTGATGTGTGCCATGTTGTTCCCTTCGCGGGCGTCCCACTGCGAGGCATAGACCGGCCGGTTGCTCAAGGCCTGCATGGTGACCGGCGTGATGAATTGGCTTGCGGCCTCGGTCATGACCACCTGCACCGTGGCGCCTTCCTTCACCAGCGCACGGCACAATTCGGCCGCCTTGTAGCAGGCAATGCCACCGGTCAGCCCCAAAACAATATGCTTGCCACTTAAGTCCATGCGTCGCCCACTCCACTGAGATGATTGCCCGAAATCGCGTGATTGCGAATGGCCGCAATGTAGCAGACGCCTATAATCTCGCTTTACCACCTCATCGAACCCACAGGTTCGCCCCTGACATGACCAAATTTGTCTTCGTCACTGGCGGTGTAGTGTCCTCCCTTGGCAAGGGAATCGCCTCTGCCTCCTTAGCTGC
>MESI01000039.1 GCA_001770935.1 Burkholderiales bacterium RIFCSPLOWO2_12_FULL_61_40
CAGGCCTACAATGCCACACTTCAAGCTCATAAAAAACCTCTAAAAACGGGGAGACAAGTGTATGCCATACCTGCTCGTGCGCTTCGCTCTCCTGTTGATATGCCTTAGCGCATGTCCGGCCTGGGCTGCGGGCCCGGTGCCAGCCAACACCATCGTACTGGGCGATGGCAATCCGTCCTTCGAGGTCACCACCGACATTCAGACCTGGCTGGACACACACTCCAAGGCGGATATCGCCCTGGTATCCGAGTTTCCCCAACTCTTCACCACCGTCCCTGCATTGCACCGCCACAGCCTGACCGACCGCGACACCTTATGGATCAAATTGCGCATGGTGCGGGCGGTGGGCAATAAGGCCAGCTGGACACTGAATATTCCCCTCCCTTATCTGGACGCGGTCACCGTGTTCCAGCGCAACGGCCCTGATGGCTGGACGGAGCAAACCGCTGGCGACCATTTTGCCCAGAGCGGGTGGAGCAAAAAGGGGCTGTATCCCGAATTTGAGCTCCACCCGCCTGCTGGCGTACCGCAAGATGTCTACCTGCGTGTTCGCAATTACCAACACCTGAGTCTGCCACTGCGCATTGCCACCGCGCCAACGCGGGAATCGCAGCGTCTGCTGGAAATGGCCCTTCAGGGTTTGATGCTGGGTACGCTGCTGGCCCTGGCCATGCTCTCCGCCGTGCGTTACGCCGAGCACGGCAGCTGGGCCGATATATTGGCTTCGACGTACGGGCTACTGGTGCTGATGGCTGTGGCGCAGACCAACGGAGTCCTCAATGTTTTTGTCTGGGCCCAACTGCCCCTGTGGGGAAATTACGCGTCCAGCGTGATTCCCATGATTGCGGTGGGTGCCGGACTGCTGTTTATCCGCAACCTCTACGCCCTGTCCACCCATTACCACCGCTACGATGTCTTTCTGGGCAGAACCGCATGGCTGACCATGGCTTCCGTGCTGAGCCTGGCCGTTGTGGACCGGGCCAGCGCCGACAAGTTTTGCACCCTTGCGATGACCTTCGCCATCACCGTAGGACTGGCCGCCACCGTATTGAGCTGGCGCGGCAACTCCTCCATCTGGCGCTGGCTGATATTGGCTTATGTTCCACAATATGCGGGGCTGATGTGGCTGATGGCCGAATCACTGGGGCTGGCGCCCACGGTGTGGGAAATGCGTTACCTCACCTCCGTGAGTGCGTCGCTGTCCGTTCCTATTCTGCTGTACGCCTTAAGCCATGTCACGCACGACCGAAAAGAACTTGAAATGCGTGCCAACCACCTGCCCACGCAAGATGCTCTCACCGGTTTGCTGACCCCCCAGGCCTTCCACCAGCAGTTGGAGCATGCCTATGAACGCATCGTATCCAACCGCGAGCCCATGGCCCTGGTCCTGGTCCACGTCATCAACCACGAGCCCATCCGCCAATCCCTGGGCGATGCGGTGGCCGAGCAGTGTCTGCTGCGCGCAGTGGTCAAATTACACCGCATTTTGCGCGACATCGACCCCGCCGGCCGTGTGGATACCGCCCACTTTGCCATTTTGTTGGAAGGTGTACCCCACCGCCAGGCGCTCACCGAACGCATGGTCCAACTCATCGCGTCGGGCCTGATTCCCCTGCCTGGGCTCACGCCCCCCGTCACCCTGCAATTTCAGGCCGCTTGCGTCCTGCTGCACGAAAACCCGGTAGCCCCCGAAGAGGCCCTGGGCCATCTGCATGCACTGCTGGCCACCATGTCGGCACACACCCGCCGACCGATCCGCTTTCTGGACGCCGTGCCCACACAAGCTGCCCCATTGCAAGATGAAGTGACACCCGCATGACCGTTGCACAGCACACCCCCTGGGCAGCGGCCATCGGCTTCTACAATCTTCCCATGGCAAAACCTTTTGATGTATGTATTCGTGGCGCTGGCATTGTCGGACGCACACTGGCGTTGCAACTGGCCAGCAAACGCTTGCGCGTGGCACTCATCACGCCCAACGCCGTCCCCACCCCGCAAGCGCACAGCGACGTGCGCGCCTACGCCCTGAATCTGGCCTCCCGCCACCTCCTGGAATCGCTGCGGTGCTGGCCCACCGAGCAAGAAGCCACGCCGGTCCTGGCCATGCACGTCCAGGGCGACGACGGCGGGCAGGTGGTGTTTACCGCGGCCGACCAAGGCACGGCCGCCCTGAACTGGATTGTGGACGTGCCCGCCCTGGAAGCCCGGCTCGGCGAGGCCGTACGCTTTCAGCCCCAAATCGAGGTCTTTGACACCCCCCAGGACGCCGCGCTGACCGTGGTTTGCGAGGGCAAGGCCAGCAAAACCCGTGAGGAATTTGGCGTGGACTTCGATGTCACGCCCTATGACCAATGGGCGCTGGCCGCCCGCGTGCAGTGCACCCTGGCCCATGCACAGGTCGCGCGGCAGTGGTTCAGCCAAGGCGAAATCCTGGCTTTCCTGCCCTTGGACGGCCCCCACGGGAACTTATGCGCCATCGTGTGGTCCGTCAGTCCTGCGCGTGCGCAAGAACTGAAAACCCTCGGCGAAAAAGACTTTTGCCAAGCACTGGAGACCGCCAGCCATGGAATATTGGGAACCCCCACCTTGACCAGTGGGCGCAGCGTATGGCCCTTGCAACAGGCACAAGCCCGCCATTGGAGTGGTACATCTACCCTCGGTGCCTGGGTTTTGGCTGGCGATGCCGCCCACAATGTGCACCCTTTGGCCGGTCAGGGCCTGAACCTGGGCCTGGCCGATGTGGCGGAACTGGTGCGGGTGCTGGACACCAGGCCGTACTGGCGTAACGTGGGCGATGCCAAGCTGTTGCGCCAGTATGAGCGTGCCCGCAAAGCCGACTTGGCGGTGATTGGGCAAGCGGGTGATGCCTTGCAGCAACTGTTTGCCAACCCGCATCCCGGCTTGCAGGCCCTGCGCAACTGGGGAATGAACAGCTTTGAGCGCAGCGGGCTGATCAAGCAGTGGGTGGCCCGCCGCGCCATGGGCTCCTAGATTTTTTGCAGACTTAACCAACCAGCGAACCCGTCCATTGACCGCCATGAACCTCTTTCTCAAATCTCTGCTGACCACTGCCATTGCTGCCACCTGCCTGGGTGTGCTCGCCCAGGAGGCCGTGATCCGCAAAAACATGGCCCAGCGGATTCCGCAACTCAAAGCCATCGACGAAGTCAACCCCACCGCCATTCCAGGCATCTTTGAAATCCGGGTCAACGGCAGCGAAATCTATTACACCGACGCCAAGGCCAACTACCTGATCCAGGGCAATCTGATCGACACGCGCGAACGGCGCAACCTGACCGAAGAACGGGTGGAAAAGCTCACCGCAGTCAAGTTCGACGCACTGCCCCTCAAGGACGCCTTCACCATCGTGCGCGGCAATGGCCAGCGCAAACTGGCGGTGTTTGAAGACCCTAACTGCGGCTACTGCAAGCGCTTCGAGCGCGACCTGCAAAAGGTGGACAACATCACCATCCACATGTTCCTGTACCCCATCCTGGGCGCGGACTCCAACGAAAAATCCAAGGCCATCTGGTGCGCCAAGGACCGCGCTCTGGCCTGGCAGGACTGGATGGTGCGCGACCAACCCGCCCCGCCCGCCGCCGCCATGTGCGACACCTCGGCCCTCACCCGCAATGTGGAACTGGGGCGCACCTACAAGGTCACCGGCACCCCCACCCTCATATTTACCAACGGCTCTCGCATCCCCGGTGCCATCGACGCCAAACAGGTTGAAAAACTGCTTGCCGAATCCAAAGAATAATTGCTATACAAAAGATAGCTGCTTACGCACTATTTACAAGGGATTAAGCCACTTTTCATGACAAAAAAATCCCCGCCGCCGCACGCTATTCATTTCCGCGTGGAAGTGGCCAACCTGCATGCCCACCTCTTCAAAGTCACCCTCACCATTACCCAACCGGCGGCGCAGCAGGTGTTGCGCTTGCCGGTGTGGATTCCCGGCAGTTACCTGGTCCGCGAGTTTTCCAAAAACCTGCAGAAGCTCCAATGCCGCCAGGGCAAACGCGCGGTGCCTGTGGTGCAAAAAGACAAAGCCACCTGGCAGGTGGATTGCAAGCCAGAGCAGCCCCTGCAGGTGCAGTACGAGGTCTATGCCTTTGACAACTCGGTGCGCACCGCCTGGCTGGATGCCACGCGCGGATTTTTCAACGGAACCAGCCTGTGTTTATTGGCGGAAGGTTTCGAGGACACGCCCCACCACCTGGAGCTGCTTGCGTCCCCCGGCATGGACGGCTGGAGTGTTGCCACGGGCCTGGAGCCGGTACACACCGACCCGCAGGGCTTTGGCAGCTACCGGGCCGACCACTACGACGCCCTGGTGGACTGCCCGGTCGAGCTGGGGCCTTTTTGGACGGGCAGCTTTGTGGCCTGCGGTATCCCCCACCGCTTTGTGGTGGCCGGTGCACCCCCCAGCTTCGACGGTGCGCAGCTGCTGGCCGACACCCGCAAGATCTGTGAAGCGGAGATTCGCTTCTGGCACGGTGAAGATACCAAAATTGATAGCAGCCCACGCAAGCTGCACAAGGGCCAAAGTCCAATTCCATTCACCAACTACCTTTTCCTGCTCAATGCCGTGGGCGACGGCTACGGGGGACTGGAGCACCGCAATTCCACCGCCCTGATTTGCACCCGCAATGACCTGCCGCGCCAAGCCCGCACCACCCTGGCGCCGACCACCCACAAGCAACCCGAAGGCTACACCACCCTCCTGGGCTTGATCAGCCACGAGTACTTTCATACCTGGAACGTCAAACGCCTGCGGCCCGCAGAGTTCACCCGCTACCACTACGGCCAGGAAAACTACACCCAGTTGCTGTGGTTTTTTGAAGGCTTTACCAGCTATTACGACGACCTGCTGCTGCGCCGCGCCCAGCGCATCGACAACGCCACCTACCTCAAACTGCTCACCAAAACCATCAACCAGGTGCAGCAGACGCCGGGGCGGCAGGTGCAAACCGTGGCGCAGGCCAGTTTTGATGCCTGGATCAAGTACTACCGGCAAGACGAAAACACCGCCAACGCCACGGTGAGTTACTACACCAAGGGCTCTCTGGTGGCCCTGTGCCTGGATTTGACTTTGCGCCGGGAAGGAAAAACCACGCTGGACGCCGTGATGCGCACGCTGTGGACCCGCAGCGCCGGGGGCCCCATGACCGAGCATGACCTGCTGGAGGTGCTGGCGCAACTCAGCGGGCGCTCCTACGCCAAAGAACTGGCGCATTGGGTGCACAGCACCGCCGAACTCCCCTGGGCAGAACTGCTGGAACACCACGGCATCCAGGTCCACCGGGAACCCGACCAGATGGCCCAGCAACTGGGCATGCGCGTCAAAGAGAAACAGGGCCTTTACATTCACCAGATCCTGCGCGGTGGCGCGGCAGAAGCTGCCGGCTTTGCCAGCGGTGACGAGTGGATTGCCGTGGAATCCACCACGGGGCCAGCACGCGGCCCCTGGCGCATGCAAACCCTGGATGATCTAACCGTGTACACCGGCAAGGCCAAGCAGGTCTTGGCCTTGGTGTGCCGCGACAAACGGCTTTTAACCCTGCCACTCACCATGCCCAAGGCCACCCAGGCAATCCGCCTCTCGGTGCGCGACACCCAAGCGGCTGGGTTGTGGCTGGACCAGCCCTAGGCCCGTTCGCATCGCTATAGTCAATGATCCGCTCCCATTTCCACCACTCCTCTGACATCCCACTGCCATGAACTACGAATGCATCACCACCCGCATTGAAGGCGAAAAAGTCGCCATCATCACCCTCAACCGCCCCAAGCAACTCAACGCGCTCAACGACCAGCTGATGGATGAACTGGGCCACGCACTCAAAGGCTTTGATGCCGATGGCGCCATCGGCTGCATGGTCATCACCGGCAGTGAAAAAGCCTTTGCCGCCGGGGCCGACATCACGGCCATGGCCAACTTCAGCTTTGCGGACGCCTACAAAGGCGACTTCATCACCCGCAACTGGGAAACCCTGCGCAGCATCCGCAAACCGGTGATTGCCGCCGTCAGCGGCTTCGCCCTGGGTGGCGGCTGCGAACTGGCAATGATGTGCGACTTCATCATTGCCTCTGACACCGCCCGCTTCGGCCAGCCCGAAATCAAACTGGGCATCATCCCCGGCGCCGGAGGCACCCAGCGCCTGCCCCGCGCCGTGGGCAAATCCAAGGCCATGGACCTGGCGCTCACCGGCCGCATGATGGACGCCACAGAAGCCGAGCGCGCAGGACTGGTCAGCCGCGTCGTGCCGCAAGACAAACTGCTGGACGAAGCCCTGGGCGCCGCCCTGCTGATCTCCGGCTTCTCCCAAGTCGCCACCATGGCCGCTAAGGAAACCGTCAACCGCGCATTTGAAGGCAGCCTGTCCGATGGCTTGATGTTCGAACGCCGCCTCTTCCACGCCCTGTTTGCCACCGCAGACCAGAAAGAAGGCATGGACGCGTTTGTGAATAAACGCAAGGCAGAATTTACACACCAATAAATCAGCGCAAATTTCTGGCTATAATCGTGGCCTTCGGTGATATAGCTCAGTTGGTTAGAGCGCAGCATTCATAATGCTGATGTCGGTGGTTCAAATCCACCTATCACCACCAGAATTTCAAAAAGCCTTCCAAGTTACCCGCTTAGAAGGCTTTTTTTGCGCCTATTATTTTTGCGTTCTGTTATATTTCGGGTTCGCGTGTCCATCCACCCATGCCCACAAAGGGAAAATTATGAACTTCAATAAAATCGCCGCCGTAGCCGTTGTCGCTGCTTCCATGGTCCTTCCCGCCCCAGCCGTTTGGGCTCAAGCCCAAGGTGCTGCTGGCTCTACTGGTGCTGGCTCTACTGGTGCTGGCGCCGCTGGTTCTACTGGTGCTGGTGCTGGTGCTGGTGCTGGTGCTGGTGCTGGTGCTGGTGCTGGTGCTGGTGCTGGTGCTGGTGCTGGTGCTGCTGGTGCTGCTGGTGCTGGTGCTGCTGGTGCTGGTGCTGCTGGTGCTGCTGGCGCCGCTGCTGCTGGCGGGGCTGCCGCCGCAGGAGCTGCTGCAGCTGGTGCAGCAGCTGTCGGCGGAATTGCCGCGGCGACTGTGGCAGCGGCGGTGGCCGTGGGTGTAGCGGTTGCTGTTGCAACGACCCAAACCACCAGTGGCACCACTGGCACCACCAATTAATTCGGTGCTTCATTGCTGACTAGCGCCTTCGGGCGCTTTTTCTTTTCTGCTTTGAAACTTTTCTCTTGCTTTTCCTGCCGAGGGTGGCTTTTGACCATTGCGACGGTTCACCTTGCGGGATGTGCCTCAGGCACAACCCCTTTGGTAGATATCTTGTCTACGGTGGCTTCTGAAAAAATGGAGGCGGGAGACGGCTCCAAACGCCTTGGCACCCCCAACCCCAAACTCGATTACTTGCGCGTTCAAGCGCAGGACAATCCCCCGGCCTTTCTGGTGCTGGGTTATGTAGACACCCACCCTCAGGGTGACATCGAAGTCTGGTACTCCGGGCAGCATGAAGTCATCAAAACCCAGAATGGCCGAATCGTTGGCACTGCGGGACTGGAAGTAGATTGGCGCACCGTTCAATTTCCATCCGCACCGCCCGCATGGAAGGCAAGCCATTCACCAGGTGTTACTTACCAGCGCCTGCGTGACGAAATGCCAAGCCACCGCTACACCATTACCGAACAGATGGATCACCAAGCCTGGCAAGGTACGCCTCCCATCACCTTGCCTGCGTCACTTACAGCGGAGCAGGCTCGCACCTATGCATGGTTTCGCGAGTCCACCCTAAAAACAACAGCAGAAGCGCTCCCCCCCGCATGGTTTGCCTGGGGTGTGCGCCGGGGCGTGCCTACCGTGGTGTATTCAGAGCAATGCTTATCAGCGTCTTTTTGCCTCAAGCTACAACGCTGGCCCGTGCAAGAAGGCGCCCTGTGAAATTTCGACCTACACGCATAGCCCAAGCCTCTTTCCTGTGCATGGCATGTTGGTTTGGCTTGCCCAGCGCCGGGCTCGCTCAATCGGCGGCAATAGCTGCTTCCATCGTACCCGGAGAGCGGTTGAGCGACTGGCTGCTGCGCAACGCCGGCCCCAACGCCGACACCACAGCACTCCAATGGCAGGTACCTGCCGAGCGTGCGCCGCAAGCACAACTCCGCCAAGCGGCGTCTCTTGGCGTGCAAAGGAGTACAGGAGACGCTTTTTCTGCCGAGGCCCGAGACCATTTGTCCGAATGGGTGATGGCACTGCCCCTCACCGGACGGCTTACGGTCGCAATTGCAGATGCCCGCTGGCTTCAGGGTGCACCTGCACAAGACCCTATCTTGCAGGAGGGTCAGCGCATCGTTCTACTACCCCGCCCCTCCACCGTCACCGTGGTGAACGAGGCAGGCCTACCCTGCACGGCATCCCACACGCCTGGTGCACTGATTCAGGATTATTTACGCGCCTGCCTGGGGGATGCCACCAGCAGCCAGGTGGACTGGACCTGGATCGCCCAAGCCGATGGACGCACCACACGTTACGGCATCGCCCCGTGGAGCCAGGAGCCCCAAGCCGAACCCGGCCCCGGCGCCTGGATCTGGGCACCCAGCCGACAGATGGGCATTTCAAACACCACATCCGACAATCTGGCCCGCTTTCTGGCCACCCAGGAGCCCGGTGAGTTCATGTTACCTGCAGAGCAAACCCGCGCCGTGACGGTGCGGCTTGCAGGCACAGAACGCCCTGACGGACTCCGCCTTAGCGCCAGTGACTGGGGTGAAATTGGATTGCTGCAAACCCCCACCGCCCGCATGACATCGTCAGGTGATGTGCGCCTGCACGTGAGCAAGGTCGCGCCCTACACCAGCGGCACCGTCATGTTTCAGCGTTTTGAATGGCTGGAAACCGGGTTCCGTTATACCGATGTGGCCAACCGTTTGTACGGCCCCAGCATTGCGGGTGATCAGTCCTACAAAGACAAATCCATCGACCTGAAGCTGCGTTTGCATGCAGAAACCGCACTTGGGCCTCAAATTGCCTTAGGCATGCGAGACATCGGCGGCACCGGCCTGTTTTCCAGCGAATACCTTGTAGCCAACAAGCGCTGGGGCAACTGGGACGCCAGCCTGGGCCTGGGCTGGGGTTATATGGCGGGGCGCGGCAACCTCAAAAACCCCCTGTCCGTTTTGGGGAACGCGTTCGACAAACGTGCCCCCCCCACCGTTGGCCAAGGTGGCGTCGTCAACGGGCAATCCATGTTTCATGGTCCCGCAGCGCTTTTTGGGGGTGTGCAATGGCAGTCGCCGTCCAGCCCCTGGATTGTCAAGCTGGAGTTGGATGGCAACGATTACCAACACGAGCCCCAAGGCAACAACCAAACCGCCAAAAGTCTGTTCAACTTTGGCGCCGTGTACCGCTACTCCCCCAACATAGATTTCAGCCTGGGTTTCGAGCGCGGCACCACTTTCATGGTGGGCTTTACCCTGCATGGCGGACTCGACACCTTGCGTTCGCCCAAGTTGCTGGACCCCGCACTGCCACCGGTACGCCCCCTGGCCCCAGTTCAATTGCCGCCTACGGGCTGGACTGGCACCGCCCAAGCCATGGAATTGCACACCGGCTGGTCGGTGCGCGGCATTGCGCACCAGCACACCACCACCACGGTGGTGGCCGAAACTGACACCGCCGTCCACCTGCAAGAGCGAATTGACCGCGCCGTCACGATTTTGCACCGTGATGCGCCCGCATCTTCCACGCGCTTTGTCTTGCAATTGCAAGAACGCGGACTGCCCACGCTGCAGGTGGAGATAGACCGCGCTGAATGGGTCTCCTTGCAAACCCGCGCCGAACCGCCCGCTCTGCGCCTGCCCGCGCAGCGTGTGTCGCCAGGACAGAGAACCTCTCTTGCTGCTGTTGGTTCGGACGATGAGACCGGCAACACATGGACAGGCAAGCCCATAGGATTCACTGGCGAATGGGGCCCCAGCTACAGCCATATTCTGGGCGGGCCCAACAACTTTGTGCTTTATCAGTTGGGCCTGCAAGCCAAACTGGAGCAGCGTTTTTCTGACAGCACCTGGCTCAGTGGTGCATTTGATTTGCGCCTGCTGGACAACTACGGCAACTTTGTCTACGACGCCCCCAGCAAACTCCCCCGCGTGCGCACCCACCAGCGCGAGTACGTCACCACCTCGGCGCTGACCATGCCACTCCTGCAGCTCACCCATGTGCAGGATATGGGCAACGGCCACTATTTCAGCGGCTATGCAGGCATGCTGGAAACCATGTACGGCGGGTTCGGTGCCGAATGGCTTTACCGCCCCTGGCAGAGCCGCCTGGCTTTGGGAATAGACGTCAACCATGTGCGCCAGCGCAACTTCAGCCAAAACTTTGCCTTTCGCGACTACGCTGTCGACACCGGCCATGCCACTCTGTATTGGGACACCGGCTGGAAAGACCTCCAGGTTAACTTGAGTGCTGGACGCTACCTGGCGGGCGATGTGGGTGCCACGGTGGATGTGAAACGCACCTTCTTGAACGGCGTAACCGCCGGCGCCTGGGCGACCAAGACCAATATTTCCGCAGAAACTTTTGGCGAAGGCAGCTTCGACAAAGGGATTTACGTCACCATACCGTTTGACGCAATACTGCCCAAGTCCACCTCTGGCAATGGCAACATTGTGTGGACTCCACTCACCCGTGACGGTGGCGCCCGCCTGAACCGGCGCTTTACCCTCAATGACCTCACCCGCCAGCGCGACTACCGCGCCCTGGAATGGCGCTCAGTCACCCCAACCGGCGTGCGCTCCGCCGAGAACACCAGCTACGTGCTGCGGGAGCCATCACTCCACGCATTTGAGAGGCTGGGCGACACCACAGCCACCCTCGGCCAACAGATAGCGGACGTCCCGGCCTCCACTTGGCTGTTGGCAGGCGGTGCCATTCTGGCGTCCAGCCTGCTGGACAAACCCATGGACAACTGGGCGCAAGACCACCAGGGCGGCAGCGCAGAACGCTTAGGCAAGGCCACCAACGCCCTGCCCGTTGCCATGGCGCTGGGCGCTGGGTTGCTATACACCGGCATCGGCGGTGACAGCGCCTCCAGCACGGCAGAGACGGCACTCACTGCCGCAGCCTACACCTGGGGCGCTAATCTGGCCACACGCTATGTAGTGGGCCGCGCACGGCCCTTTGAAGAACAGGGTGCAGGCAGCTTCAACGGCTTGACCAGCAACTCGGCCCAATCGGGCTTTGCGTCCAACCATGTCGCCCTGGCCTTTGCCCTGGCAACGCCTTTTGCCCAGCGCCACGACATGCCCTGGCTCTATGGCCTGGCTGCCGCATCGGCCTTCGGGCGCGTCCAGCAGCGCGAACACTGGGCATCTGACACTGTGGCCGGTGCCTTCATGGGTTATGCCATTGGCTCCATGCTGACCGATCAGCAAACCCAGAACAAGAATGGCATGCGGCTGAGTGTTACGCCACAGGCTGTGGTGGCGAACTGGTCGTTTAAATAGCCATTGGCAGCACAGTGCCACCTCGCCTGCGCGGCATGGGGCGAAACGGCATGGTTTGCTTATACAAAACGGCCTTCAATAGCCTTCAGACACGCGTCAATCGCATTGGTCGTCTGCGCAGACACTTGGTTGCTTCTGGCCAATGAGGGCCATTGCGACACCGCATGCCGCACTTCATTCATAATTTTCGCGCCATTGACGATGCGAAATGCAGCTGCAATCTCCAGCAGTTTTTCTGGGCCAGGGTTACCGCTACCGGCAATGGCAGTGGTGTGCTCATTACCCATGCCATGGCTAAAGGTCAGGTCATACGCTGGCGACAACTCCCACCCCCTGGCACCGTACACAAAAGCAAAATTCTTGGCGTGATCATCTTTGTTATGCGCCAGCACGTTGAACGTCATCAACCGAAATGCGCGCTCCACCTGCCTGACGTCTTTTGTCAAAATAGATGTTGCGGCCAACACGTCTTTGTAGTCAATGCAAGGCAACCTGAAGTCTGCGTAGTACAAACCAGCCATGGTGACCACATGCAGACGCTCGCTCCCATCCCGGTCAAACCGGCGAACCGCAAAGTAGTCCTCTGTTGCGCCATTGACGGCCACGCTTTGCAACGCTGTGGGCGGCATTTGGACCCCGGCCAACTGAGCCATATCCGCGTAGGTTTTTTCCGCGCGGCCCATATCTTGGGGGTCTTCTTTGGAGCGAAACTTGACCAACCAATGCTGGTAATCTGGCGGTATCTGATGAAAGCCAGACAAGCATACCGATGACTGCGCCGACAAGGCCACTGTCACCTTGGGCCTTGCCCCGCCTGGCGAGCCGCCTTGAATACGCAATTGAGTCAACACATCATCCCTGCTGCCCGACAGCACCCGCTCCACCGAGGCAGCCATCAGGGAAAGATTGACCTCGTCTTCAACCGCTTCCTTTTCATACTCGGGTTCATAGCTCAACGCACCCATCGCCCGGTTGCCGATGTAGGCCAACCGATCCAGCGGCGTGATCTGATGCCGACTCCAACCCAGGCAATCCCCCAAGGCCCGGTCCATCAACAGCAGGCCCCAGCCATCGGGCAAAGAATCATTAAAAACCCCATGAAGCCCCGCAAACAACGGGTCTTTTGCAAGCTGCGCCGCCGCATTGAAAGCCAGCGACCTGGGGGCCAAATCAAATCCACTTGTCAGCCACAGCGGTGCATATTCAAAAATGATCTTTGACTTGTCCGCCAACGCCAAGGTACCAACCCATTGACCACGGCACATCACCCTCAGCCGCTCCACATGCGTTGTCATGCCCGCCCTCTCTGTCTTTTACGGTGGTGGAGCTCCCGAATCGAAGGGACGGAAGTTTCCGCCAAGACAGTATCCAGGTCAGAAACCCTGTCCAGCGCCATCAAAATGGCAACCAGACTTGCCGAGCTGATAAGCCCGCTGACTTCAAACCTTTTAATCGAGCTTTCAGGCACTCCAGAGCGCTCGGATAGCGTTTTGCGCGACATGTTCAAGCGCAGCCTGACTACTTTGGCCCGCTCGCCAAGTTCGGTCAATATTTGCTGTGGTGCTTTGAATTCAATGGATAACATATTGTCAATTATATTGACAAATTCAATATAACGGATAACTGGTTACCAGTTGAAATTTACAGGAATAAGAATCCGGCCCCACCAGCACCTACGCCACTACCACCTCCACCCCCGGATGCAACCCGCCCAGCACCTCGCGCAGCGCCTGCTTGGCCCCGGCATCGCCGTGCACCAGGCGTATCTGCCGAGGCTTGTGTCGCATGCGCCCCACAAAGTTGAGCAAATCTTTTTGATCGGCGTGGGCCGAATAGCCGCCCAGGGTGTGCACTGCCGCGCGGATGGTGATGCGCTGGCCGTCCAGCTCAACATAGCCGCCCTTGGGGCCGTATTTTTGAATGGCCTGCCCCAGGGTGCCTGCGGCCTGATAGCCTACAAACAGCACATCGTGGCGGGGGTCGCCCAGCATGGCCTGCAGATAATTCACAATGCGCCCGCCACTGCACATGCCGCTGGCTGCAATCACTATGGCCGCCTTGCCGGTCTTGGCCAGCATGACCACGTTTTGCAGGTGGTCTGTGTGGCTGCTGATGGTGGTGAGCTGCTCAAACGCCAGCGGGTGGCGGCCTTTGAGCAACTTGGCTTTGGCCTCGGCATCCCAGTGGTCGCGCAGTTTGGCGTAGCCGGCGGTAAAGTCTGCCGCCAGGGGGGAATCAATAACAATGTCCAACGTCCCCCAGTCCAGGCCCGCACCCTTGGCTGCGCCGCCCTTGAAACCTTTCAATTTTTGCCGGTGAATGATCTCTTCCAACTCATACAGCAGCTCTTGCGTGCGGCCAATGCTAAACGCCGGTATCAGCACCGTCCCCTGGTTTTTCAGGGCGCGCTCCACCAGGGCCTGCAAGCGGGTGCGGCGGTCTTTGCGGCTTTGGTGGGTGCTGCCGCCGTAGGTGCTTTCCAGCACCAGCACGTCGGCACTGTACGGTGCCTGGGGTGCGGGCAACAGCGGGGTGTAAGGTGCACCCAGGTCGCCACTGAACACAATGCGCTGGCGCGGCTGGCCTATTTCACACTCCACATAAGCCGAACCCAAAATGTGCCCGGCCGGTTGCAGCTTGATGCGCAAACCATGCACACCGGCAATGGCCTTATGCCATTGCTTGTAAGGCAGCGGCACAATCTGCTGCGCCACCAGCTTTAAAAACTGGTCTATCAGACCCTGGTTTTTGGTGAAACCCACTTTCAGCGCATCTTCCAGCACCAGAGGCAGCAGCGCCGCACTGGCCTGGCTGCACAAAATAGGCCCCCTAAAACCCGCCGCAATCAGATAGGGAATGCGCCCCACGTGGTCGATGTGCACATGCGTTACCACCAGCGCACGCACTTTGTCGATAGGGAAATTGATTTCCAGCTGGCTGGCGGATGCGCCATCTGCCGCCGTCTCGGCCCCCTGAAACAAGCCGCAGTCCACCAGCACCGCCTGCCCGTCTGGCAGGGTAAGCTGATGGCAGGAACCGGTTACGCCCGTCGTGGCACCGTGGTGGGTGATGGTGAAGGTGGCTGGCATGGGGCTCCCTGAAAAAACGTGCGTGCGAGCATCATAGGCCAGACATGGCCAAGCCGAAAAGCGATAGCCTTGTCCAACGTGGTACGAACCTAAACGGCGGCTGTATTTCCACCCAGATGGAAGCCTGAAACACTGCATTCCTGAGCGACGTTTTCAAGACGGGATCCGGGTCAAATTACTGTTTATGTAACCCATTGGGTTGCATAAAGTAAGGTAGCGGGTTACAGTTTAGGCATGATCAAATCGTTCGCACACAAAGGGTTGGAGTTGCTTTTCACGACGGGCAGCAAGTCGGGCGTTCAATCCATTCATGCCACCCGGCTGCACTTGATGATGGCCATGCTGGATCAGGCCCGTGTCGTGGAGGATATGGATGCCCCAGGCCTGCGTTTGCACCAGCTCAAGGGCAAGAAGTCGGCTTATTGGGCGGTGACGGTGCAAGCCAACTGGCGCATGATTTTCAAGTTCGACGCGGGCGATGCCTACGTTGTTGATTACCTCGATTACCACTGATAAAGGAGCCTCACCATGATGATGCATACCCCACCCCATCCCGGCACCATCCTGCGCGAGATGTGGCTCAAACCCCTGGATTTGTCCGTCACTCAGGCTGCGGCGCAACTCAAGGTGTCGCGCAAAACCTTGTCCGAAATCGTTAACGCCCGCGCCACCGTGACGCCCGAGATGGCCATGCGCCTGGAGCTGGCTTTTGGCAAGAGTGCCGAGAGCTGGCTGGGCCACCAAGCCGCGCATGATTTATGGGAGATTGAACCGCGCAAGGCCGATTTTGGTGTACAGCGGTTGACCGTGTCGATTTTAAATTCAGATCTTCAATCCGACGCCGTTTGAGAAAAGCGGCGGCACCAAACCACACAGCGAAAAGCGTTACATGCAATGGACTATTAACCTATACATGTTGCATGTAACAATTCAAGGGATGATGAAATGGCAACGATACATGTGAATGCACGAGTTCAAAGACACCGCGATGCGTTGCGCATGGCGGGCCTTCGACCGGTTCAAATCTGGGTACCTGATACGCGACGACCAGACTTCGCGCAAGAGTGCCGTCGCCAGTCCCAACTTGTCGCTCAGCAACCGTTACGGTATTGCCGGTGACAAGCACGCTTGTTGCTGCCCCGTTGCTGCGCATCACCGTTCCGCCCAGCACCGAGAATGGCCTGCAGAAGCCTTCACAGGTGATGGTAGACAAGGTCGTTACGGTAAAGCGCGACAAGGTAGGGCAAACCTTCGGACGCATCAATGCAGACACGTTGGTGGAGGTTGAACGCTGCTTGGCCGTGTTCTTGGGAATCGCAAAGTAACCAGTCTGGACAGGCCCGTGTCGTGGAGGATATGGTGTCGCGCAAAACCTTGTCCGAGATCGTTAACCGCACACTGACCACCATCCACTCGATGAAATTTGAATACATGGTGAAGTCTATGTCCATTGCGACTTGCTCGCGGGCACGAGCGCAGCCCAGCCGTCGGGGGGATGGCCGCGCTGGAGCATTTTCTGAAACACGGCATAAGGATCGCTCTTGCTGCCGGACGATCTCAAAGTGTTTTCGTCATTGACCCAGGCAAATATGATGATCTTGGTTTTGGAGTCAAACCGGAAAAACAACCGAAACCTTCGCCCGATCTTGGCCCGTCGCCAATGCCTGAACGCAGAGCCCATGGTATTGCCCTGCCGATACTCTTCGCGATTGGGGTCACTTGGCACGGTCTCAAGCATCAACTGAGACAAGGCGTTGAAAAGTTTGACGTTGGCGTTTGACTCAAACCCTTGCGGGTCTTGGGCCTGCGCCCGTTGTGAGGCGACTTGCAACTTCTGGAGTTGCTCAATCAGACAATCGTGGAAGAGCAAATTCCAACCGTGGCGCTGAATCACAGCGCTACATCTCCATGGATATCTTCGCCCAGATCGATAGGCCGCTTGATGGCCGACAACATGGAGCGCGCCAATTCATTGGGTAGCGTAGAGATATGCAGACCCGACGCGATGTCTTTTTCAAGCAGCGCCAGAAAGCACGCGATGGCGGGGTCTTCATGGACCTCATTTTCGACACGGGTGACCACGACTTGTGAGCCCAGCAAGTCGAACGCTACCTTGCCACCAAAATCTACGCCAAGTGCTTGACGAATAGGTTTGGGCAAAGTGATCTGGCCTTTCGATGTGATGGTGGCGACTTCATGAATAGCTTGCATGGCTAGATTTACCTCCAGTGGAGCAAGCATTGTAAGGATTAGTCCTTACAACATCAAGCATAAGCCTTGGCCAACGTGGTGTGCGCCTGAATGGTGGCCGTATTTCCACCCAGATGCGCGCCTGAAACGCTGCATTCCTGAGCGACGTTTCCAAGACCGAAGCGAGGCAAATTCAGGTCGTCAATCCGATGCAGTTTGAAAAAGCGGGAAAAACTCCGCGAGATACGGGCGAGCGCAATACAATGTATCTCATTTTATGGGAAGGAGGCTGTTATGGCTGCCACATCAATGGTTCACGTTCGTGTAGACGAGCAAATCAAGGCACAGGCCACCGAGACGCTCGCCGCGATGGGGCTGTCCGTCTCTGATGCCGTGCGCGTGTTTTTGATGCGTGTAGTCGCCGATAAGCAAATGCCATTTGCACTGAAGGCTCCCAACGCCGAAACCCGTGCAGCAATGGCTGAGGCCGACGAAATTGCACGCACACACCGCGCAAAAAACAGCGGCAAGTAAGCGCGCCTCATTGCCGCGTGCGGCGGACTATGCGTACAAACTCGATGACAGTGGGAAGCATGGTTTGTGCGAACAGGAACCCAATTGTGGACCCTGAGCAAACGGCTTGCGTCCATGGCCAGCGAATTGCACGAGGCCTACCGTCCAACGCTGCATTTCCGAGCGACGCTTTCCAAATATTGAAGACACATCCGGCATGCCGATCATGGGCATGGGAGATTTTTCACAGCAGAAGTAAAAAAGCCCTGGTTGTTTCCAGCCAAGGCTTTTGATCAAATCACACTGGCAAAAGCCAGTTGGGGGACTCAGAAAGAGTGGGAGAGCACCAGGCTGGTTTCGCTGGCGTTGGCGGAGTAGCCAAACTGGTTCAGGCTGGCTACGCTGGCAGCAGCTCCGCCACCTGCCGCTTTGACAGCGGCACCATACGCTTCAAACTGCTCATAACCGCTACGGGTCCAGGTGGCGTATTTCACCGTCAGGTTCGTGCGTTTGCTCAGGTCGTATTTGGCGCCAAAGCTCATGCTGTTGGCCGTTCCGTCCGCCAATTGCATAGCGGCTTTAAAGCCTGCATTTTGGAATGCATTCGTGCCCGGAAAGGCCGACACCGCCGCATCAGAAACGCCGGAAGTCGTGGCACGCCCCAAAGTCATGCCGAAGGTCAACGCACCCATGGGAACCGACACCCCCAACATCATGTCAGTCACTTTAGGGCCAACCGAGGCAGTGGTGGAGTTCATACCAAAACCGACCTTGGCCACGCCAAAATTGTAGCCCGCCTGTACAGCAAACACGCTGTCTTTGGTGAGCCCCTCTGCGGTGGCAATGGTTGCAGAGTTCCGGTTGTCATACGCGCGGTAAGCTCCCACCAAATCCAGAGGCCCTTTGTTGTAAACAAGCACAAAATCGCTAGTGCGCTGACCAACCTTCGTTCCCGCCGCACCACTTGTACCCTCGCCAAGGCCAATGCCGGCGGAGGATTCAGAAAGTTTGTATACAAAAACCACAGGCCCAATGGGGGCTGCATAGCTAACAAAGTCGCTGCTGGAACGAATTTGAAATAGCTTGCCGTCCATATCAACCACTGGCGCACCTGCGGAGGGAATACCACTGTGGATAGCTGCATCCTTGGTGGTGCCCAATTGAATACGCCCAAATGAATTATTGGTGTAGGTCAAGGTGGCGTCGCGGCCTTGCACCGTGCCGTTGCCAGACTCACCGCTGCGGTCGGCGCCAGCCAAGGCCAGTGCAGCTTCAATTTTCTGCCCGCCACCCAGGTCCTCGGTGGCGACAAAATCAATTTCTGAAGTATCCACACCAAAACCGGAAGCATCTGCACCCGAGGTTGCGGGAATAGCAGTGCCACCCAGAAAAGGGGACAACGTGATAGCGTTGGTGCCAACCGAGGTGGTCAGTTTATGGCCCATAGCCAAAGTGCCGGTAACGGTTACCTGGGCGAACGAAGCGCCGGATGCAGCCAACACTGCCAGCGCGATAAGAGTCTTTTTCATGCGTATGTCCTGATGGTGAATTTTTGTCGTAATCGCGCTTAGCCAAGCGCGATCATGTCTCCTCGGCTTCCTTTCAGAAAGCTGACTCTATTGAACCAAAAATCACAGATATTACAAAGAACTTTCTATTATTGATTTTTATATTAATGTTGTATGCCGCTGAAATGTTGCAACTACCCCACATGACTTGAGCACGCACCATGGAAAAAGCCCCACGGCATTGCTGCCATGGGGCTTTGAATTTCAAACACGCAGCTAGCTTACGCTAGCCAGGTATTTAGAACGAGTGGGACAACATCAGCTGGTACTGGCTGGATGCTTCTTGACCAGCAGCAATACCGGTGGCAGCTTGTGTCCAACGTGCGTAGTTGCCGATAACCGCAGTACGCTTGCTCAAAGCGTAGTCGAATTGCAGCGACGTACCATTGGCCGTTCCAGAAATGTTCGCGCCAACTGCGTTCAAGGAATCATCCAACTTGCGGGAAACCAGGTTCAGACCCAAAGTAACAGCGCCCATGGGCATGGAAGCACCGAAAGCCACATCTGTCACCTTAGGATTAGCAACGCCAGCGGTATTGCTGTTCTTGTTGGTCACGACAATACCAGCGCCCAATTTGGCAACGCCCAGGTCGTAGTTACCAGACAGACGTGTCTGGTCTTTGGTAGCACTGTAACCAGTGTTGCTGCTTGCAAATTGCAAGTATGTACCGTTGGCATTCAGAGCACCAGAAGCGTAGCTGGCAGACAAACCGGTCAGGCTCTGCGCAGTGACAGCACCCGCGCCGTTAGAGCCGAAACCCATGCCCAATGCGCCCGTAGTGGCGCCTTCTTGGTAAGTTGCGGTAACCGTGAAAGCACCGACGGGAACCACATAGGAAACGGTGTCGCGGACAGTACGGTCGCTAAACACTTTGCCATTCCAACCAGAGTAGTAAGCACCAACACCAGCCAAACCACCACCCAGGTAGTCAGCCGCCTTAACGGTGCCCAAAACCAAGGCGCCCACAGGGGTTGCCAAAGTCAAGGTAGCGTCCTGGCCACCAGCTGCGCCAGCACGGGTGATACCACCCAAAGACATCTTGGCAGTTGCCTTGTAACCACCACCGATGTCTTCGGTAGCCACGAAATTAACTTCAGCGGTATCGTTACCGAAGCCAGCTGCTTCAGAGGAAGCAGTGACATTGTCCTTGCCATTGGCTTGGGCTTGGTAACCCATGGTCACGTTACCAGTCAGGGCAACTTGAGCAAAAGAAGCGCCGGAAGCAGCCAGAACGGCCAAAGCGATAAGTGTCTTTTTCATTTAAAAATACTCCAAGGTTAAACAAAGGGCTCCGGACTGAAATCTCAGAACCCCGGGCCAACCTCCTAGTTCAGGAAGTTGTGTGTATTGCACCAGACGAACGGGGGTTTGGCAAAGAATTGGCCCTGAAATAAGGGTAAAGACCTAGTTTTCGTTGCAAGCTTGCAACAGCTTGTATCCACTGGTTCTCTTTTGCAGAAGATGCTCTCATGCGGACAGCCATGATAAAATTTAACATGGCTGATACAAAAATCATCGACGATGTTCACCACATCACACCCAAACGCGGCAACGGCCAGCTTAGACGGGAAATTTGGGTTAATGAACAAGGCAACGTAATGCGCTACAACCTTGCTTACATCAACCATGCGCTGTGCGGCGAGGATAACGGTCGCATAGTGGGCTACGACAACCAGCATGGCTATCACCACCGCCATTATTTTGGCGCTGTAACGCCTGTCATCTTCACAAGTTTTGAAGACATCGAAGATCAATTCCAGTCCGATTGGACCGCACTCAGGAGCAACGCATGAAAAACATCATTCTCAAAGCCGGTTCCGAACATGATTTTTTCCAGCGGGGAAGGTCACTGGCACGCTTGGCCGACACTGGCAAATTGCTGCCTGAAGAGTGCACCATCAGCTTTGAAGACCCTGCGGAACTCCTGCGGCTACTTACAGCCAGTCGCCTGGACGTGTTCCGAAGTGTGAAGGAGGAACCTGGCTCAATCACCGTCATTGCCGAACGATTGCATCGCGATCGCAGTGCCGTCAAACGTGATGTTGACCAGTTAGCGCAAGCGGGACTTGTGACGGTTGAGACCAAAGTCCTTCCAGGTCACGGCCACATGAAGGAGGTTCGGGCTTGTGCCAGCCGTTTTCGCCTTGAAGCCATGGTGTTGTGATGTAATTTCGCGCGTATGTGGATGACGGCACTGTCGTTTGGCCGGGCATGTAAACGCTTGCTACATTGTGGGCACAAGGAAAATATGAACCTCTTCTCTGCACTCGGATTTCGCTGGAACAGGTTGGCCGTACCTGGTGTGGTGCCGACCCATTCCATTGCGCGGGTGGCCTTCCGTTTTCATCGCATGCTGCCTGAGTTCGTTTGGGATGCCTCCATGCTCGAAGGCAATCCCTTCACCTTCGCCGAGGTCAAGACGCTGCTGGATGGCGTAACCATCGGCGGGCGGAAAATTTCAGATCAAGAGCAAATCCTCAACCTGGCAGCAAGCTCCAGGCACCTTCTTGCACTGGTGAAAGCGGGCCAGTTCTCACTGAGCAAAGCCACGTTCACCGAACTGCACGGCCTCGTTGCTCGCAACGAGGCTTTGGAGTGGGGCCACTTTCGGGGCGAGGGCAATGAAACAAACTACACGCCGGATGTTGGCCTGGGTGAACATGGTCGGTACACTCCGCTGGCGACCGTTGCTGGCGCCCCGGAGTTGAACCGCGTCTTTGCAAGCGGCCTGCAAGCACTTCAAAGCGAGGTGCAGCATCCATTTGAAAAAGCCGCCGCCTTTTTCCTGTTCGGTGCATTGCAGCAATTTTTTTTCGATGGAAACAAGCGCACGTCTCGCTTCATGATGAATGGAATTTTGATGTCGGCGGGCATTGATGCGATCAGCGTCCCCGCAGCCAAGACGCATGAATTCAATGACAATATGGTTCGGTTTTACCTGGAGAAAGATGCATCCGAAATGATGGCATTTTTGGTTGACTGCCACCCGGACGCAGAGCAAATTCATGGGGCGAACCCGCGTCGTTCAACAGCAGAAAACAAGAGTGGGATGGCGCCATGAAGATTCACCTGGGCACGCGACCGTGGCTCCAAGGTAGATGCCAGGCCCTGTCCAGCAGGGTGCATGCCCGCAAAAAATGTCCCTGAAAACCAATTAATCCGCATGGACACCCTACTCACCACCTTCGACACCGCGCTGCGCACCCTGTTTGCCAAACCCCACGCGTCGCAGGCCTGCCCGACCTTGCCGGAGCACGCCACCGAACTGAACGCGGAGGACAAGCGCCGCTCTGCCGGGTTGATGCGGGTTAACCATGTGGGCGAGGTATGCGCCCAGGCACTCTATACCGCGCAGGCCTTTTCCACCCAGAATCCCGCGCTTCGTGCGCATTTCACACGGGCTTGTGTGGAAGAGACTGACCATTTGGCATGGACTGCGCAGCGGCTGGAGGAACTGGGGTCGCGCCCCTCGCTGCTCAATCCGCTGTGGTACGCGGGTGCTTTTGGATTGGGGCTGCTGGCCGGTCGGCTGGGCGACCCGGTGAGCCTGGGCTTTGTCGAGGAGACCGAAATTCAGGTCGGCGCCCACTTGCAAAGCCATCTGGACGCGCTACCCGCAGGTGACCACACTTCACGCGCCATCGTGGCGCAGATGCGCGACGATGAATTGCGCCACGCCCAGGACGCACAAGCCTCCGGGGCCATGGAGTTGCCTACGCCGGTGAAAGCGCTTATGCGCGCGGCGGCCAAGGTGATGACGACGGTGGCGCAGCGTATTTAAGCAACGCCATTCATTTGCGCCAACAGCCGCTTGAGCATCAAGAAGAACGAAGCACTACGCCAGATGCGCGTTTATCCAGGCCGCAATGCGCTGTTTGCGCTCCATAGAAAGCGGCAACTTTTCGGTGCGCTGCAGCAAAGTCGATCCGTCCACAATTCGGTGCTTTAGCATTTCCGCGACAAAAATCCAGTCTTTTTCCCGTCCTGCAGCCAGCTTGGAGACTGCAAGATCATGCGGCTCCAGACAAAAGCCGATTTTGAGGTCCGTATTGGAATTTTGAATTCGGATGAGTCGATCTTGCCACCCCTCTGGCAATAGTGCAGTCTCTGGGCCAACGCCTTGGGCGTAGTAACCAAAACAATCGTGAAAAGTAGACCCTTCCCCAATGGCGCCATCTATCAGGTCGGCCAAATCTGGTCTTTGCAGGGGGTAGATATCTGCCTCCATGGACTCGGTCAAAGATGCCGGTGGCACGGGGACCGCTCCCAAAATGGACTGACTGCCAACAACCACAATTTCATACTGGTCGGTGATGGCCGATGCAGCCCGAATGATGTGCTCCAGTTCAGTGCGGCGCATGTTGCATTTTCCAGGATTTTAAAAATTCAAACCGTTCCTTGGGAGTCAGCAAACAGGCCAGAGGAGAGGCCTGGCGCAATGCAGCGGCATGCTCCGAGTCTTCGGTGGCAACGGCCAAACACGCTTGCTCACCTTGGTCCAGCAAGCGCTGCCATTCGTCAAGATAGACAAAGGTGCGCGGCGAAACCGTTTGATGCCAACGCTGCAAGGTCGCCCTGGCTTTGTCCAACAAATGCGCATCCTTTCTCACCTTGTCTGCAACGATGCAGTGCAAGGCAAGACTGCGTTGATCAAGCTCTTGGTGGGTGGGCATGGCGTCACTGGTCCACGACTGTTGACGGCATGCCTAACGTGAATCTCGCGCCTACAAATGATGACGGCCAGGGCGCAACGGGGCTGACGTCAATACTCATGGTTTCCTCCCATCTTCGTCACTGGTGCGCTCAGACTCCATATCGCAAACACGGTCAAAAATGGCAGTCGCGATATGGGCGGCTCCTGCTTTGACGACCAGCTCCCAGTCAGGAAGCAGTGGAGTGGTGTTCTTTGACATAGTGCATCCAAAAATGGTAGCGCTGTGCGTAGGGGTCAGAAACGTATGCTTGGCAAATACGTTGTACACGCTCCAGCACAGACCGTTCTCCCAGTACCGCACGGCGCAGTTCAGCCCAGTCTTGCCAACGACCGCGAGAAATGACATCGTCGATGGCGGCAAGAGTGAAACCAGTATGGTTGAGATGACGGTGCTGCATATTAAATACCCTGTCGGTAGTATCCCAGAACACAGGGGTCGCGTGGCGCGTATGCCATGGCGGCGCAACCGGCTTTGCGCCTTTCTTACGCCTCAATCAGCTCGAAGCTGGTGGTAATTTCTGCTGTCTTGGCCAGCATGATGCTGGCGGAGCAGTATTTGTCGCGGCTCATGGCAATGACGCGTTCGGCGGTGAGTTTGACGGTGCCTGCCAATACCGTTTCCAGCGGGCGCGGCGCCAGGTTCAGGCCGCCGTTTTCGGGTTTGTCAGCGTCCGGTCCAGCTGACTGTGCATTCCATGTTGATCTCCGAATTGGTAAAACTGTTGAACAACGGCCATTGTCGTGCAAACAACGCTACACTTTAATAGACACCATATTTGATGCAATATTAGATGTTTATTTGTGATTGGAGAAGCCAATGGACACCGTACTTTCCCATTTTGCGGTCAGCGTTACCGAGCTCAAGCGCAATTACGCAGGCATTCTGAAAGAAGCTGACGACGCCCCGATTGCCGTTCTCAACCACAACCGCCCCGAAGCCTATTTGCTGCCCGCAGGCCATTACGAGCGGCTGATGGCCCATCTTGAAGACCTTGAAGATGCCCAACTGGTGCGTGAACGCTCCGACGGGCCATTCGTAGAGGTCGATATTGATGCGCTATAAACTGCGTTTTCACGAATTGGCGCTGCGTGAATGGCACAAGCTGGACAGCAGTGTGCGAGAGCCTCTCAAGAAGAAACTCGCAGAACGCTTGGACCAACCCCGCGTTCCCGCCAGTGCGCTGCATGGTATGCCTGACTGCTACAAAATCAAGTTGCATAGCCTTGGCTACCGACTGGTGTACCGAGTCGATGAGATGGATATTTTTGTCACCGTCATTGCCACCGGCAAACGCAACGACAACAAGGTGTATCGCACTGCAGCAGACCGCCTCTAGCGCGGGTCAACCATGTGGGCGAGGTGTGCGCCCAGGCCTTGTATACAGCGCTGGCTTTTTCCACCAAGAATCCCGCGCTTTGTGCCCATTTCACACGGGCTTGTGTGGAAGAGACCGACCATTTGGCATGGACTGCGCAACGGCTGGAGGAACTGGGGTCGCGGCCAAAGTGATGACGACTGTGGCGCAGCGCATCTAGACAACGCTTAGCCTGCATCCACTCCCTCGGACTTCAGGCCTCAACCAGGTCAAAACTGGTCGTAATTTCCGCCGTTTTGGCCAACATGATGCTGGCCGAGCAGTATTTGTCGTGGCTCATGGCAATGGCGCGCTCCACCGCCGCAGCGGGAATGCCTTTACCGGTCACGGTGAAATGCATGCGGATGTGGGTAAACACCTTGGGGTCGGTCTCGGCGCGCTCGGCGGTGAGTTTGACGGTGCAGCCCTGCACTGCATGGCGGCCGCGTTTCAAAATCAGCACCACGTCGTAAGCGGTGCAGCCGCCGGTGCCGGCCAGCACCGTTTCCAGCGGGCGCGGCGCCAGGTTCAGGCCGCCGTTTTCGGGTTTGTCGGCGTCCGGAGCACCGTCCATCATCAGCGTGTGGCCGCTCCCGGTTTCCGCGACAAAACCCATGCCCGAGCGGGTGTTCAGCCCTCCGGTCCAGCTGACTGTGCATTCCATCAAAACTCTCCTATCAGATATTTCGGTATCTCCTATAATACCAAAATGAAACCTCAAGTCGTCTTGGACACCAACGTGCTACTTACTGCACTCAAGTCTTCCCGAGGCACTTCATTCCGGTTGCTGTCCATGCTGGAGACCGACCGGTTTCAATTGCATGTTTCCACTCCCTTGGTGGCTGAGTACGAGTCTGTTTTAAAACGTGGATTGCTGGTTTTGACTCCGCAGCAAATGGATGACGTGGTGGACTTTATGTGCGCGCGGGCCATTCAACACAAAATTTATTACCTTTGGCGGCCTGTACTGAAAGATCCAGGAGATGATTTTTTGTTGGAATTGGCGGTCAAGGCCAACGCACGCATCATCGCCTGGAACGTAGCCGACTTTAAGCGGGCCCAACCCCTCGGTGTATTGGTGCAAACGCCGCGAGATTTTTTACATTTTTTGGAAGGGAAATAGCCATGAGCGCCATCAGCATTCGTTTGCCCGAATCGTTGCATCGACTGGCCCGCGACATCGCGCGGCAAGATCAGGTGTCCATGAACCAATTTATCGCCTCTGCTGTTGCAGAAAAAGTGTCTGCACTGGCAACAGAGCAGTACCTGAATGAACGCGCTGCGCGTGGCTCAGCAGAGAAATTTCGCGCCGCGCTGGCACAGGTCCCTCAGTCCGACCCAGAGGCGTTTGACCAATAGAAGTTGCCATGACTGAAAAAAAAATCAAACCACTCACCCCCGCCGACTACCTGAAGAAAATCCTGACCGCTCGCGTGTACGACGTGGCTACCGAGTCCGCCCTGGAGCCGGCCAAGAACTTGAGCAAACGTCTGCACAACACCGTGCTGCTCAAGCGCGAAGACCAGCAGGCGGTGCGCAGTTTCAAGCTGCGCGGGGCCTATAACAAGATGGCGCATCTGACCTCCGAGCAGCTCAAAAAAGGCGTGATTTGCGCTTCAGCCGGCAACCATGCCCAAGGCGTGGCCCTGAGCGCCACCAAGCTGAAAACGCGCGCCGTGATCGTGATGCCGACCACCACACCCCAGGTGAAAGTGGACGCGGTTCGGGGCTTTGGCGGCGAGGTGGTGTTGTTTGGCGACAGTTATTCCGACGCCTATGGACACGCGCTGGGTTTGCAAAAGAAGCAGGGCCTGACCTTTGTGCACCCGTTTGATGACCCGGATGTGATTGCAGGCCAGGGCACCATCGCCATGGAGATGCTGCGGCAGATGCAAACCCTGGGCGGCGCGCCGCTGGACGCGGTGTTTGTGGCCATTGGCGGGGGCGGGCTGGTGTCGGGCGTGGCCAATTACATCAAGGCGGTGGACCCGCGCATCAAGGTGATTGGGGTGCAGATGAACGACTCGGACGCCATGATCCAGTCCGTGTCCGCCAAAAAGCGGGTCACGCTGGCCGACGTGGGCCTGTTTTCAGACGGCACCGCCGTGAAACTGGTGGGTGAAGAAACCTTCCGCGTGGCGCGTGGCCTGGTGGACGCGTTCATGACGGTGGACACCGACGCGGTGTGCGCCGCCATCAAGGACATATTTGTGGACACCCGCTCCATCGTGGAGCCCGCCGGTGCGCTGGCCGTGGCCGCTATCAAACAGTACGTGGCCCAAAACAAAACCAAGGGCGAGACCTACGCCGCCATTTTGTGCGGTGCCAACATGAATTTCGACCGCCTGCGCTTTGTCGCCGAGCGCGCCGAGGTGGGTGAGGAACGCGAAGCCCTGTTTGCGGTGACCATTCCCGAAGAACGCGGCAGTTTCAAGCGTTTTTGCGAACTGATTGGCGAGCTGCCCGGCGGCCCGCGCAACGTGACCGAGTTCAACTACCGCATCAGCGATGCCGCCAAGGCCCATGTGTTTGTGGGCATCACCACCCAGGGCAAAGGGGAATCCACCAAGATTGCCAGCAACTTCACCAAGCACAAGTTCGCCACACTGGACCTGACACACGACGAGTTGGCCAAGGAGCACATCCGCCACATGGTGGGCGGCCTGTCCACCCTGGCGCAAGACGAGCGGCTGCTGCGCTTTGTGTTCCCCGAGCGGCCCGGCGCACTGATGAAATTTTTGAGCCTGATGCGTCCGGGCTGGAACATCAGCCTGTTCCACTACCGCAACCAGGGTGCGGACTATGGCCGCATTCTGGTGGGCTTGCAGGTGCCCAAGGCGGATAACAAGGCCTTTGCCAAGTTCCTGCAAACGCTGGACTACCCCTATGTGGAAGAGACCGACAACCCGGTGTACCGCATGTTCTTGCAGCAGTAGAACGCCGAAAACTCCACATTTTTGCTATTAATTTGAGGGCATTCGTAAAAGTGCATGGGAACCGAGAAGGCGACGCATGCTGATCCAACATCGTAAAATCGTGTTGTAATTTGCTGCACAATCCGATACAGTAGCAACGCTAGAAAATCGTAATAGCTTGTTGTGATTGGAGCCTCTATGACTGCCAGAGAACTTGAAGCGACGCTGTTGACTCGGTGTACCGTCGCTGCGCGGGAAGTCGCGCCGACAGCCCAAGATCAGCGCGAGGCCAACGTGTTCCAGTTGGCGGCGATGGTCGTCCGATCACGCTTCCCCCGCGAGTCCACGAGCCTGATGCTGGCGAGCGAGCAGTATTTCGCAACACATCCCAGTGAGCGACTGGCTTCGGGTGATGTAGTCAGGAAGGGATGGGTTCAGAGTCTGCCACGTTTGCGTGACATGCTGAGTCAGCAACTTTATGGGCGCTGAAACCATGCCGAAGAGCCAAGTGTTCCATACCCACACTGCGCTGGCAGAGGGCCTGAGAGAGCTTTTCAAGCAACTTGAAGAGCGGCTTTCACTGCGCAGCCCCATCAATGTGTATCTGGCAGGTGGATGGCAGTTCATCTTTACACGGCCAGCCGTGTCACTACTGACGTTGATGCCGAATTTGGCAGTCGTGTATTCATTCCTAACGACCTGATTGTGGACGTTACGCTGGAGGATGGAACGCGGGAGTCGGTGTACTTCGACACCAACTACAACTCGTCGTTTGCCTTGATGCACGAAGATTATCTTGACGATGCCATTTTGCTGGATTTAGGCGTGGAGCAGATAAGGCTGCATATTCTCTCCCCTCTTGATCTTGCGGTCAGCAAGATTGCTCGTTTTGCTGATAACGACAAAGAGGATATTGCCGAGCTAGTGCGTCTCGGATTAACCACCGCTGACGAAATTGAACAACGCGCAACAAGCGCATTGGGTGGATACGTTGGCGGGCAAGCCATGTTGCGCCTGAATCTTCGGGATGCGCTCACTCTGGCCCGCGAAGTTGAGGCTGGACAGGCGGCATCTCAACGAGTTGCGGAATTGTCAAATTTGAAGGCGCGAGCGGGGGCAGCATTAACTTTCTGGAAAAACGCAACCGACGCCCTTGCAGAGAAGGGGCTTGACGGTGTGAATTGGGCTGATGTCGAGCAAATAACCATCGTCGAAAGCATCTCCGAACATGGTCAAGCACCATCGGAAGTTGCGGATGTCATTTGCCTTCACAGTCCGGGAGCCGTAAAGCAGTCGAGGCAAAATGAAGTTCGGGCACTCGTCGAGCGACTTACCCCTGAACTGCAATCTCAGTATGCCAAGGCACAAGCGCAGCCATGAGGTCATCCGCCTCAAAGACACATGCCAGCCAACATCCTGAACCTATCGCAGTACCGCGTGCTGCGCATGGAGGAAACCGAACACGATTACCACGTCACAGCCGAGCCGGTGGACGTGACATCTGCCTGCCCACATTGCCAGTCCGACCGGCTGACCTCATGGGGCACCCGAGATCAGGTGTTCAAAGACCTACCCATGCACGGCAAGCGCGTGGGCATCTACATCAACACCAAGCGACTGCGCTGCCAGTCCTGTGGCAAGACGTTCTCGCAAGCGCTGCCCATTCTGGCCGAGAACCGCATGATGACCGAGCGGCTGGTGGCGCGGATCGGACAGCAGAGTTTGAAGCGAACCTTCACTTCGCTGGCCAACGAAACCGGCGTAGTCGAAGGCACCATCCGCAATATCTTCCGTGACTACGTGAACGAGCTGGAAGCCCAGTTCAGGTTTGAAACACCCCAGTGGATGGGCATCGACGAGATTTATCTCATCAAACCACGTTGCGTGATTACGAACATCCAGAACAACACCGTGGTGGACATGCTTGCCAACCGCAACAAAGACACGGTGGCCAAGTACCTGTTTCAGATGAAACACCGCGACAAGGTGCAGTTTGTCGCCATGGACATGTGGGCACCGTACCGGGATGCGGTGACCGCCGTCATGCCACAAGCCAAGATCGTGATCGACAAGTTTCACGTCATCAAGATGGCGAATGAGGCGATGGAGAATGCACGTAAGGGCATCCGGGCTGACTTGGATGTGAAACAGAGGCGCGGCCTCATGCACGACCGCTTCGTGTTGCTAAAACGGCAAAGCGACCTGACAGACAAAGAAGCCTTTAATCTGGATGGGTGGACCAAGAATTACCCGGTGCTGGGTGAGACCTACCGGCTCAAGGAGAGCTTTTATGCGGTCTATGAGGCATCCACCGGCAAGGACGACGCTTTGGCCCGCTATGAGGCCTGGAGCAAGAGTGTGCCGCCCGAAATCAGGCCACATTTCTCGGACCTGATCCGGGCCTTCACGAATTGGCAACCGTGGATTCTGAATTATTTTGATCACAAGGTCACAAACGCTTACACAGAGTCCCTGAACAGCCTGATACGCGTGATGGATCGCATGGGCCGGGGTTACAGCTTTGAGGCATTGAGGGCCAAAATTCTGTTTACTGAAGGCATCCACAGCCGAAAACAGGCAAGACCCAAGTTCGAGAGAAAGCGTGCGCCGGAACCTGTTGAGATCGGCAAAGTCATGCCGGACGACGCAATGGACTATGGATTGCCAGTGCTTGAAAAGGTGCGTCCGATGAAGCCTCCAAAGGAGGCTGACAAGGCTGACCAACACAAAGCACTTCCGCCACCCAAGAACTACGGGGCGGACATTTCAACACTCATCCGCATGATCGAGACGGATGAGCTTTGAGAGCTTTACAACACGCTTTTACGAATACCCTTAATTTGATAGCTGTCTACGCACTATTCACGGGGGCCGGAGGCCGTTTTTACCATTCAAAGCAGACGGCAGCGGCATTTCCAGCACCAGTTCGGTGCCGCCGGTCGCGGGCGGCTGCCCGGTGGCATCCAGGTGCACCAGGACGGCACGCCGGGGCTGCACCGACCGCAACACCCATTCCTCCCCCACCCGGGCGCCCACCACATAGGGCTTGGGTGGCTTGCCGTCGACGGAGATGAGTGAAGCGCCGTGCTGGCTTTGCCCCGCAATCACACCGGCCAGCACAAAACGGCTGGACGCCAGCACCGGGCTGGCCACACTGACGCTGGCGGCGGCCCCCCCTAATGCACGCACCACGGCGGCCGTGTCGGTCAACACGGCTGGCTGCGTGTCTACCGCAGGCAAGGCGGCACTCCCAGCCGGAGCCGACAGGTGCAGCGCCCAAAACACGGCGCTGCCAGCCGCCAGCGCCGCCAGGACGAAGGTGGAAAGACGTGGTAACCAGACGGTTGGTGCGGACAAATGCATATGGCGCATTATCATGGAAGGCCATACACCCTTGTCGTACTCCCCCTTACCGCCCATGCTCTACACCCGACGCCCGCTACGCCCCCGTTTTGCCTCTGGTTTTACCCTGATCGAACTCATGGTGGTGCTGGTCATCATCGGGGTGCTGGCTGCCCTGATCGTGCCCAATGTGCTGGACCGCGCCGACGACGCCCGCGTCACCGCCGCCAAAACCGACATTGCCAACCTGACCCAGGCCCTCAAACTCTACAAGCTGGACAACCAGCGCTACCCCACCGGCGAGCAGGGCTTGCAGGCGCTGGTGGCCAAACCCGGCAGCGGACCCGCCCCCACCAACTGGCGCCCCTACCTGGACAAGCTGCCCAACGACCCCTGGGCACGCCCCTACCTGTACATGAACCCCGGCGTCAAGGGCGAAATTGACGTGTTGTCCTTTGGCGCCGATGGCCAGGCCGGAGGTGAAGGCAAGAATGCGGATATTGGCAGCTGGCAGTAGGGTGGCCTGCGGGTTCACCCTGCTGGAGCTATTGTTGGTCATTGCGATTGTGGCCACGGCCTCGGTGGGGGTGACACTGGCCATGCGCGACTCGGGGCAGGCCCAGCTGGAGACCGAGGCACAGGCCCTGGCGGCGGTGCTGGAGTCGGCCCGTGCGCGGTCCCGCGCCAGTGGCTTGCCGGTGCGCTGGCGCGCCACGGCCACCGGTTTTGCCCTTGATGACAAGCCCCAGGCATGGGCCTCCAGCGGCATCGCCGCCAGCTCTGAGCAGCCCCTGCTGCTGGGCCCCGAACCCATCATTGCGCCGCAAAGCGTGCGGCTGTGGCTTACGGAACAACCCGGCAAAAGCGTGCGTATCGCCACCGATGGGGTGCGCCCCTTTGCCGTGCAAAACATCAGCCCATGACACGTCTGCCATCGCGGCAACGCGCCCTGCCCTGCGGCTTCACCCTGATTGAAGTGTTGGTGGCCTTGGCCATTGTGGCCACCGCCCTGATCGCCGGTCTGCAGGCCACTGCCGCCATCACCCGCAATGCGGAACGCCAGACGAACCGGATGCTGGCCCAGCTGTGCGCGGAAAATGCGCTGGCAATGGTGCGGTTGTCACGCCAGCTGCCGGACGTGGGCGACACCAGCACGTCTTGCGACCAGGCAGGCCGCACGCTGGAGGTGCGTCTGGTGGTGCAGCCCACACCCAACCCCAACTTTCGGCGCGTCGACGCCCGGCTGTACCGGGACACGCAGCCTTTGCTGCAACTCAGCACCGTGGTGGGACGCTACTGATGGCCCTGGGCATTCCCACCAATAGCCGACGTTCGCTGGACGGCTTTACCTTGATTGAGCTGCTGGTCGCCATCAGCGTCATGGCGCTGATGGCGGTGATGGGCTGGCGCGCACTGGCGGGCATGCAGCAAGCCACCACACAAACCCGAACGCACACCGACGCCGTGCTGACGCTGGAAGCAGGATTGGCGCAATGGGGCACCGATTTGGACGCCCTCGCCGAGCTGCCGTTCACCACCGCCGTGGAGTGGGATGGCCGCGCCCTGCGCATCACCCGCAGCCACAGCGCGGGTCCCAATGAGGGGGTGCTGGTGGTGGCCTGGACGCGTGACAGCCGGGACGACGCCGCCCAGTGGCTGCGCTGGCAGTCCGCCCCGGTGCGCAGCCGCCAGGAATGGCAACAGGCATGGGCCGCAGCGGCGGCCTGGGCGCAAAGCCCCAGCGACGCCGCCAAACAAAGGGAGGTCGCCATTGCACCGCTGGCCCAGTGGCAAATCTACTACTACCGGGGCGGAGCCTGGAGCAACCCGCTGTCCAGCAGCGGCGCGCCGAACGCCAGCAAGGGCACCCCCGCACCAGCCGCCACGCCCGACGGTGTGCGCCTGGTGCTGACCCTGTCCAGCCCGCACCCGCTGGCGGGCACCCTCAGCCGCGACTGGGCCCGCCCCACCACCGGGAGCACAACGCCATGACCGGCTTTGCAGGGCGGCACGCCCAGCGGGGAGCCGCCATCCTGACCGCCATGTTGCTGGTGACCCTGGTGGCGTCCCTGAGCGCGGCCGCTTTGTGGCAGCAGTGGCGCGGCATTGAGATCGAAACCGCTGAACGCGCACGGCTGCAGTCCACCTGGATTTTGCGGGGTGCGCTGGACTGGGCCCGGCTGATTCTGCGGGAGGACGCCCGTGCAGGCAGCACAGACCACCTGGCGGAACCCTGGGCCGTGGCGCTGCAAGAGGCGCGTCTGTCCTCTTTTCTCGCCACAGGCCAGGGCCAGAGCGACACCATGGACAACATGCCGGACGCCTTTCTTTCGGGGCAAATTTCCGACCTGCAAGCGCGCCTGAATGCCATGAACCTGGTGCAAGACGGCGTGGTGCATGCCCCTTCCGCACGCGCCTTCAGCCGCTTGTTTGAAAACTTGCATTTACCCGAAGGGGAACTGCTGGCCTTGATCCAGAATTTGCAACTGGCGTTAAGCGACAACGCCGCCACCAACGCGGGCAAAAACACCTACGCGCCTTTGCAGCCGCAGTCGGTAGACCAGCTGGCCTGGCTGGGCCTCTCGACCACCAGCATTGCCGCCCTCAAGCCCTATATCACCGTGCTGCCGGAGCGCACCGCCGTCAACGTGAACACCGCTTCGGCGCTGGTGCTGCACGCCTGCATCGGCACCCTCAAAATGGCCGACGCCCAGCGTTTGCTGGTGGCGCGGGCCCAAACCCACTTTCGCACGCTGGCCGATGTCACGCAGGCCCTGGGGGGAGCGGATGTGCCTTTGGTGGAAGGACAGCACAGCGTGAATTCGCGCTTCTTTGAAGTCCGCGGACAAATGCGCATGGGGGAGCGGGTGGTGCAAGAGCGCTCGGTGGTGCAGCGTGACGGGCTGGTGGTGAAAGTATTGCGACGCGAGCGCACCTGAGAAAAAAGTCCACCCCAGCCTGGGCACATTCATTTTAGGCAAGCTGACCTAAATGGGGGCAGAATGCGCCTTAGCCAACGCAAAGACCACTGCCCTTTGGAGAGCCCACGATGCAGTTCGACAATTTCGGATCGGATGGACACACCAAGGCAACGCCCGCAGCCTTTGCACCGGTCGCGCCTGCGGCGCCCGCCCCGACCCCAGCCACCGTCAGCGCGGGCGGCACCGGCACAGCAGCCGTGGGGTCATCCGCCGAACGGTTTGCAGCGCTGTGCGGCAGCGTGGACGCAGCGGTCAAGGGCGATTACACGGTCCCCTTGCCCCTCGATGGGAATGACCGGCTGACCCTGCTGGCCCGGCATCTGTGCAAGCTTTTTGAGCGCGCGAGTGCCACCGACAGCCACCCCACTCACGACCTGGCGCGCGACAACGCCCGCCTCAAGTACCTGATTGCCAACACGCCCGCCATCATTTACAGCAGCGTGCCCACCGGCGACGGCACCATGACCTTTGTGAGCGACAACGCCCTGCGGGTGCTGGCCTACAAGCCCGAAGAAATGGTGGCCGACCCCAGCTTCTGGTTTGATCACATCCACCCCGATGACGTGCCCACCATCTTCTCCAGTTTCAGCAAAATTTTCACGGAAGGCCAGCAGGCCTATGAATACCGCTTTCGCGCCCGCGATGGCCATTACCTGTGGATGCACGACAGCCTGCGCCTGATCCGCGACGCCGACGGCAACCCGCTGGAAGTGGTGGGCTCGCTCACCAACATCACCGACCGCAAGCTGATGGAAGAGGCCTTGCAGAAGAAAGGCGAGGAACAACAGCTGCTGATCAACGAACTGCAAGAGACGCAGGCCCAGTTGCTGCAGTCGGAAAAAATGGCCTCCATTGGCCAGTTGGCCGCCGGCATTGCCCACGAGATCAACAACCCGATCGGTTTCGTCAACTCCAATATGGGGGCACTGCGCGGCTATGTGGACACCCTGTGCGAGCTGGTGGACGGGTTTGACCAGGTGGTGGGCGCCCTGACGGACCGGCCGGAGCTCAAAGCCAGCACCAGCCAGCTCAAGAAAAAGGCCGACTTTGATTTTTTGAAGGAAGACGTGGGGCAACTGGTACAGGAGTCGCTGGACGGATTGAAGCGGGTGAAAGACATCGTGCAGTCCCTCAAGGACTTTGCCCACATCGGCGAGACCGATTGGCAGTATGCCGACCTGCACGCCGGCATCGACAGCACCCTCACCATTGCCAACAACGAATTCAAGTACAAGGCCGTGGTGAAAAAAGAATACGGCACGCTGCCGCTGGTCAAATGCGTGGCCTCGCAGCTCAACCAGGTGTTCATGAACCTGATCGTCAACGCCTCCCACGCCATCAAGGACAACGGCGTCATCACCATCCGCTCCGGCACCGAGGGCGACTGGGTCTGGGTTGAGGTGGGCGACAACGGCAGCGGCATTGCGCCCGAGATCCTGAACCGCATCTTCGAGCCCTTTTTCACCACCAAGCCGGTGGGCAAGGGCACCGGCCTGGGTTTATCCTTGTCCTACAACATCATCACCAAACACGGCGGACGCATCGAAGTCGCCAGCGAACTCGGCCAAGGCACGCGTTTTACCGTGCACCTGCCCATCCACCAGCCGGCCGCAACCCCAGCCGCCGCCGATTGAGGCCCTCCAAAGCCGCCCATTGCCCCTGCGCATTTCCGCAGCCAGCCCAAAGTAGAGCGCCAATTGACAATCCCCATGGCACAGGCCATGGGGCAGCGCATGGCCTCCGTACAATGGGCCCCGTGAATTCACCCATGCCCCTCTCACTGACCCCTATTGATCTTGGTGCCGAAACGGTGGCGCTGGTCCCTGCGCGGGCCTTGTCATGGCACCGGGTGCAATTGCCCGCAGGCACGCTGGCCCGTGGTCTCTTTGCCGAGCGCAGTGCGCCCCGGCTGCGTGCGGTGCTGGAAGGCCTGCTGGAAGACCAGTTGCTGGACGAGCCCGCACAACTGCACTTTGCCCTGCAACCCGACGCCAGCGACGATGCCCCGGTGTGGGTGGCCGTGTGCCACCGGCAGTGGCTGCAAGACGCGCTGACCGCACTGCAGCAAGCCGGGCACACACCGCAGCGCGTGGTGCCCGAGTGGGCGCCCGACACCGCAGCCCGGACAGAGGGATCCCCCCCAGCCCCCCGGTGGGTTACAGGGGACGCGGACGCCCCCCAGCTGGTGTGGGTGGACCACCAGGGCGTGCACAGCTGGCCCCTGCCAGCCCACCAGGGCGAGGCGGGGGTGACGCAAAACCACCTGCACAGCCTGTTGCCCGCCGACGCGGAACTGCTGGCCGAGCCCGCCGTGGCCGAACTGGCCGAACACCTGCTGCACCGCACGGCCCGTGTAGTCAGCCCGGCACAACGCCTGCAAGGCGCGGCGCAGTCCGCTTGGGATCTGGCGCAATTCGAGCTGGCGCGGCGCAACCCCTGGCTGGCGCGGCTGGCCGTGGCGGCAGACACGGTGGCGCGCGCGCCGCAGTGGCGCCCCGCGCGCTGGGCCGCCATCGCCCTGGTCGCCGTCCAGGTGCTGGGGCTCAATACTTTTGCCTGGCGCGCCCAGGCCCAACTGGAACAACAACGCCTGGCCATTCGCAACACGCTGACCGCAACCTTCCCGGACATCACCGTGGTGGTGGACGCCCCCCTGCAGATGGAGCGGGCGGCAGGCGCCCTGCGCCAGAGCAGCGGTAGCGCCTCCAGCCGGGATCTGGAGACCCTGCTGAGCGCCTTGGGCGCCCCCCAGGCGCAAGCGCTCGTCGGCGCGCCACCCACGGCGATGGACTTTGCCGAAGGCGAGTTGCGGCTGACTGGTGGCAGCTACAGCCCGGAAAACACCGCTGCATTGGATGCCATCCTGCAAACCCAAGGCTTGACCAGCGCCTACGACGGCGATGCCCTGGTGCTCAAAGCCCGCAGCAATACCACCCCATGAACAGCACACAACTCCAAGCCTGGTGGGCGCAGCGGGCTGCGCGCGAAAAAACCATACTGAAATTCGCCGCCCTGCTGGTGGCTGCCGCCCTGCTGTGGTCAATTGCACTGGCCCCGGCCTTGCGCACCCTGCGCACTTTTGACGACAAACACCGCACCCAGGAAACACAGCTGCAAGCCATGCTGCACCTGCAAGCCCAGGCCCAATCCATGCAATCGCAGCCGCATCTGTCGCAGGCTGCGGCCGTGCAGGCGCTGCAAACCTCGGTACAACAGGTTCTGGGACCCAAGGCCGACTTTTCCAACAGCGCGGGCAATGCCACGGTGACCTTGCGCGGCGTCAGTGCCGAGGCGCTGGCCCAGTGGCTGGCCAGTGCCCGCACCGAAGCACATGCCAGCCCGGTTCAAGCCCACCTGAGCCGCAATGGCACGACCTGGAGCGGCACCCTGCAAATGGGCCTGCCTGCGCCCTGATCGACTGCTTGCCCCTCCATGCGCGCCCTTCCCCAACATGCCACCACGCCGCGCCATCCGGCAGCCCCTTGGCGCTGGGCGGCCACGGGCGCCTTGCTGGGCGCCGTGCTATGCACCGTGGTGTATGCCCCGGCGCGCTGGCTGGCACAGGGCCTGGCGCAGGCCAGCGACGCACGGGTCCAGTTGCTGCAACCCCAGGGCACGGTGTGGCAAGGGTCGGCCCAACTGGTGCTGGGAGCGGGCAGCGGCAGCCAGGCCCACACCGCACTGCCCGGCCGCGTGCAATGGCAGCTGCGCCCCAGCCTGCGGGGCCTGCAACTGGCGCTGCAAGCCCCCTGCTGCCTGCAACAAGACTGGGTGTGGACGGTCACACCTGGCATCGCGGGGGTGCAGCTGGCCTTGTCGGACCAGCCCTCCGTATGGCCCAGTGCCTTGCTCGCAGGGCTGGGCACCCCCTGGAACACCTTGCAACTGCAAGGCGTGCTGGCACTGTCGACCCGGCAACTGACGCTGCAGTGGCAATCGGGCGCCTGGTCCCTGGCCGGGCGGGCCCAGCTGGACGCCACGGGTCTGTCCAGCAGCCTGTCCACGCTCAAGCCCATGGGCAGCTACCGGCTGGGCCTGACGGGCGGGCCGTCCCCCACGCTGGACCTGTCCACGCTGGAAGGCAGCCTGCGTTTGAAGGGCTCCGGACGCTGGATCGGTGGACGCCTGCGCTTTGAGGGCGAGGCCAGCGCCGCACCCGAACGCGCCGACGCCCTGGGCAATCTTCTTAACATCATTGGTCGGCGCGAGGGCGCGCGCTCCATCATCAAAGTGGGCTAAAACCGCATGCAACTACGAACACCCCCTTCTGTCAAGCCGACTCAACGCACTGCACATGCTACTCTTTTGATAGCTGCCTGCGCTCTATTGACGGGGGCTACAGCCATATTTCCCTTAAATTCTCTGGCGCAAACCGCACTCAGCGCTCCCAAGCGCGGCGAACCCATTACGCTGAACTTCAGCAACGCCGAGATCGATGCCGTGGCCCGCACCATGGCCACCATCACCGGGCGCAATGTGGTGGTGGACCCGCGCGTCAAGGGCACCATCACCCTCACCACCGACACACCGGTCGCTCCGGCGGTGGCCTACAACCAGTTTCTGGCGACCTTGCGCATGCAGGGCTACACCGTGGTACAGACGGAAGGCCTGGACAAGGTGGTGCCCGAGGCCGACGCCAAGCTGCAAGGCGGCTCGGTCACGGTGCTCGACCCCGACAGCCCCGGCAGGGCGGGAGCCACGGGCAACCAGTTGATGACGCAAATTATTCGCCTGCAGTACGAAAGTGCCAACAACCTGGTGGCGGTGCTGCGTCCGCTGATCAGCCCCAACAACCCGATCAACGTCAACCCCGGCAACAACTCGCTGGTGATCACCGACTACGCCGACAACCTGCGCCGCCTGGCGCGCATCGTGGCCGCGCTGGACGTGCCCAACGCCACCAATGTCGAAATCATCACGCTCAAGAACGCCATTGCGTCCGATCTGGCGCCCCTGGTATTGCGCCTGCTGGAAAGCTCGGGCGGTGCAGGCCCTGCCGGCCAGGGCAACAGCAGCTTCAAAACCGCCATCGTGGCCGAGCCACGTTCCAACTCCCTGATTCTGCGGGCCGCCAACCAGGCCCAACTGGCCCTGGCCAAATCACTGATCGACAAGCTGGACCAACCCTCCGAAAGCACCCCCAATGGCGATGCCGGCAATATTTATGTGGTGTACCTGAAAAACGCCAACGCCACCCAGCTGGCCACCACCTTGCGCGCTGCCATCAGCGGTGAGGCACACTCCACGGCAGCAGCGGCGGGCACGGGTTCAAGAACCTCGGGGGCCAACCCCACGCCTGCCGGCGCAGCAGCGTCCAACGGAGCTTCCACTGGCGGCCAGATCCAGGCCGACCCCACGACCAATGCCCTGATCATCACCGCCAGCGAACCCCAGTACCGCCAGTTGCGCGCCGTGATCGACAAGCTGGACGCCCGCCGCGCCCAGGTGTTTGTGGAAAGCCTGATTGCCGAGGTCAGCGCCGACAAGGCGGCCGAATTCGGCATCCAGTGGCAAGGTGTGCTGGGCCAGGCGGGGGACGCCACCATCGGCCTGCTGGGCAGCAACTTTGGCACCGGCGGCAAAAACATCGTCAACCTGGCCACCTCGGCCGCCAGCGGCACGGTGACCCCAGGCCGGGGCGTCAACCTGGGCGCCGCCACGCAGACCAACGGTGTGTACGTGTTGGGCTTTTTGGCGCGTTTTCTGGAAGAAAGCGGTGCGGGCAATGTGCTGTCCACGCCCAATTTGCTGACCCTGGACAACGAAGAGGCCAAGATCGTGATCGGCCAGAACGTGCCCTTTGTGACCGGCCAGTTCACCAACTCGGGCACCGCTGGCGGTTCGGTCAACCCCTTCCAGACCATTGAGCGCAAGGACGTGGGCCTGACGCTCAAGGTCAAGCCGCAGATCAGCGAAAACGGCACGGTGAAGCTGGCCATTTACCAGGAGGTGTCCAGCGTGCTGGCCTCCACGGCCAATGCCGCCAATGGCCCTACCACCAACAAACGCACGATTGAGTCCAACGTGCTGGTGGACGACGGCGCCGTCGTGGTGCTGGGGGGACTGCTGCAAGACGAGTACGCAGGCAACCAGGAAAAAGTGCCCGGTCTGGGCGACCTGCCCTTCTTTGGCAACCTGTTCAAGAGCGAAGCCCGCTCCCGCAAAAAAACCAATTTGATGGTGTTCTTGCGCCCGGTGGTGGTGCGCGATGCCGCCGCCTCCGACCGCCTGTCGATCAGCCGCTACGAACAAATGCGCACCAGCCAGCAAGAAGCGCAGCCCGAGCCCAGCGTTTTGGTGCCCGTGAACGAAGCTCCCCTGATGCTGCCGCTGAAGAGCACGCCGACATTAACAATCCCCTTGATGGCGCCCTCTGCCACCACGCCTTGACCCCATGAGCTACCCCCTGCCCTACGCCTTTGCCCGCACCCAGCAACTGCTGCTGGAAGACCAGGCAGGCACGCTCACGCTGTGGGTGCACGCGGCCACACCGGCCTCGGCCCTGAGCGAAGTGATGCGCAAATACGACCCGCAGCACATCGAAACCCTGGACGCCCCCACGCTGACCCAGCGCATCAGCGTGGCCTACGCCCAGGGCGAGTCCAGCGCCGCCACGGTGATGAGCGAGGTGCAGGGCGACGCCGACTTTTCCCGCATGATGCAGGAACTGCCCGCCGTGGAAGACCTGCTGGAAACCGCCGACGACGCGCCCATCATCCGCATGCTCAATGCCCTGCTGACCCAGGCTGCGCGCGACGGCGCCAGCGACATCCACATCGAGCCTTTCGAGCGCCACTCCGTGGTGCGTTTTCGGGTGGACGGCACCCTGCGCGAAGTGGTGCAGTCGCACCGCGCCTTGCATGCGGCGCTGATCTCGCGCCTGAAAATCATGGCGGACCTGGACATTTCCGAAAAACGCCTGCCGCAGGACGGCCGCATCAGTCTGCGCATCGGCACCCGGGCGGTGGACGTGCGGGTCAGCACCCTGCCCAGCGCCCATGGCGAACGCGCCGTGCTGCGCCTCTTGGACAAAAGCCAGGACCAGCTCAGCCTGGAAGCCGTGGGCATGCAAGGCGAGGTACTCACGCGTTTTGAAGGACTGATCGCCCAGCCCCACGGCATCATTCTGGTGACCGGCCCCACCGGCTCGGGCAAGACCACCACGCTGTATGCCTCGCTGGGCCGGCTGGACGCCTCGCGGCAAAACATCATGACGGTGGAAGACCCGATCGAGTACGAGCTGCCCGGCGTCGGCCAGACCCAGGTCAACCCCAAGATCGACCTGACCTTTGCCAAGGCCCTGCGCGCCATCCTGCGCCAGGACCCGGACGTGATCATGATCGGTGAAATCCGCGATTTTGAAACCGCGCAAATCGCCATCCAGGCTTCGCTCACCGGCCACCTGGTGCTGGCCACGCTGCACACCAACGACGCCGCCAGCGCCGTGACGCGGCTGACCGACATGGGCGTGGAGCCTTTCCTGCTGAGTTCGTCCCTGCGCGGGGTGCTGGCGCAGCGCCTGGTGCGCAAGCTGTGCACGGCCTGCAGTGGTGCGGGTTGCGCCCGCTGCGGCCACACCGGCTACCAGGGCCGCAGCGGGGTGTTTGAACTCTTGCGGGTCGATGAAGCCATTGCCGCACAAATCCACCACCAGGCCCCCGAAGCCGAGATCCGCACCGCCGCCCTGCAAGGCGGCATGGTGCTGATGCGCGAAGACGGTGAGCGCCTGGTCCAAAACGGCCTGACCAGCCGGGAAGAACTGCTGCGGGTGGTGCGGGACTGAACCGCAGCCAGCCCTTGCGCTTTTATTGCTCGTAGGCCGCCAGACGGCGGCGTTCTTCCTCGGTGAACTGCGATTGCTGCAACTGGGTCAAGGCCATTTGGCGCTCGGACTCAGGCGCGTCGGCCTGGGCTTGGAGCACCTTGCTGCGCTCATTCAGGTACACGGCGATGCGGTCTTTCCAGGCTTTTTCTTCGCGGTCCACTTCGGCCAGCCGCACCGCCGCCTGGGGGTCCAGCGCTTTGGCCCGCATGCGGTAGATGTCGTCGTCACTGGCGCCGTTGGCCCGCATGGTCTGGGCGGTTTGTTCCACCTGGATCACCACGCGGGGCGCTTCGCGGTCGGCGCGCAGGGCGGCGGGCAGGGCGGCGTCCAGCACCGCGAGTTGGTCGCGCTTTTGGTCGGCGCTCAGGGCGGTGTTTTGGTGGATCTCCAACCGGGCCAAAGAGTCCCGGTCGTTGGCGTCTTCAAAGCCAAACAGTCCCTGCTCTTCTTCCGCGCTGAAGATGCTGGCGCGCAAATCCTGCATGGCGTTGAAACGCTGGCGGATGGCCTGCACACCGGTGCCTTCGAGTGCGGGATTTTTCTCCAGATCAACCAATGCGCGCTTGAACTCCAGGTAGCGGCCCAGCAGGCGTTTGGCGCCCGGCGCCTGCGCTGACGGCACGTTTTGGTCGATGGCACGGTGGATCTCTTGCGTGATGGACTCAATGCTTTGCTCACCGACGGCGCTGAGGTAGTAGTCAAACATGCGTCGCAGTTCGGCATAGGCGAGCGCGCCACTGCTTTGGCCGAGCATCTGTCCGGCCAGCACACGCGCATCACCGTCAGGTACGGTGCCTTGCATCGAGGGTGCAAAGGTGGAACGGGCCGCTGGGGCCGCCGTTGCGTCTGAAGGCGCTTCGGTGGCAGCGCCGCCTTGCCACCACCCCAACCCTGCATACAACAGAGCCAGGGTGAGCAGGCCTAAACCGACAGGGGTTCGGGTCAGCTTCATTGCCGTATTACAAGCCGGCGTTTTTCAGGCGGTTGGCCTGGGCGCGGAACACGGTCACCGGGTTGGTTTCAAACAGGTTGACGAGGCCAACCGTCTGGTTGACCACGTCCATGTGGTTCATCGCGTAGTCCGCACGAATCACTTTTCCCAGGCGCTGGCTGCAGGTGGACACCAAGCCATCGTTTTTCGCACCACCAAAAGCCAGAGAAGTGAGCGCCATGAAGGGGTCCAAAATGTCCAGCACATTGGTGTAGGACTTGGCTCCTCCCCACGAATAATAGGCCACACCCCGCGCCGTATAAGCGCCTTCGCCGCAGGCCGTAGTGGGCACGCCCTCGGGATGCGCCAGATTGAACTTGGCCGTGCCTGCCGTGCTCAAGGACGTCGTTGCCGCCAACGAATTCTGCGGCAGCCCCGATCCACCGGACAAAAAGTTGACGATGGAGCTGAACCCATTGGCCACCGTGACCAGGGCCGCATTGGATACAGTTCCGGGCGGCGCCACATGCAACGCCACATCCGCCACCGCCGAGCCCTTGTTCACGCCATCGACCGAGGTGACCGATGCGATCAGGTCCGGCCGTACCGAGGCCACATAACGCGAGGTGGGGCTGCCCTGGCTATGCCCCATCAGGTTGACCTTGGCAGCGCCGGTGGCCGCCAGAATCTGCTTCACCTGGGTGAGCAGTTGCTCACCCCGCACTTCATGGCTGTTGGCGGCCGACACCTGCACCAAATACACCTTGGCGCCATCGGCGCGCAAGGCCGATGGAATGCCATAGAAATATTCCACGGGGCCGATATTGTCAAAGCCAAAAATGCCGTGCACCAGCACGATGGGGTACTTGGTTTGGGTATAGGTTCCCGCCGCTGCGGGCCACGCTGCCAAGGCCAGAACACACGCACTCAGCCACATCATCAAAGTTTTTTTCAAAGGTATCTCCAAAAGACCCACAAGAGGTCATACAGGTTGAAAGGAACAAGTCTGAATTTCCAACGACAGATCAACCCGGTGCCTTTACAGGCCCGCGTTTTTAAGGCGGTTGGCCTGTTGGCGGTAAAGGGTGACTGGGTTGGTCTCGAACAGGTGGACGAGCCCAATGGTCTGGTTGATCTCATCGGCGTGGTTCATCCGGTAGTTGTCGCGAATCACCCGCCCGAGGTGTGTAGAACAACTGCTCACCAGGCCATCGTTCCTGGCGCCGGAGAACGCCAGCGAGGTCAATGCCAGCGCGGGGTCGACGATGTCGAAGAAGTTGGTGTAGGGCTTGGCGCCGCTCCACGAGTAGTAGGCCACGCCGCGCGCCGTATACGCGCCTTCACCACAGGCCGTGGTCGGCACCCCTTCGGGATAGGCGGCGTTGAACTTCAGACTGCCCGCCGTGCTCAGCGACTTGGTTGCAGCCAGCGAATCCTGGGCGGGTCCGGCCCCGCCCGACACCAGGTGCATGAAGGCGCCAAAGCCGTTGGCAATGGACACCAGCACGGTGTTGGACAGTGACCCCGGCGGCACCACCCCCAGCATCAGGTCAGCCACCGCAGAGCCTTTGTTCACACCACCCACCGAGGTGACCGAGGCCACCAGATCGGGGCGCACCGAGGCCACATAGCGGGAGGTGGGACTGCCCTGGCTGTGCCCGATCAGGTTCACCTTGGCGGCGCCGCTGGCCGCCAGAATTTGTTTCACCTGGGTCAGCAGTTGCTCACCGCGCACTTCGTGGCTGTTGGCCGCCGACACCTGCACCAGGTACACCTTGGCACCGTCGGCCCGCAAGGCAGAGGGGATGCCGTAGAAGTACTCCACCGGGCCGATCTTGTCAAAGCCAAAAATGCCGTGCACCAGCACGATGGGGTATTTGGTCTGGGAATAGGTGCCCGCCGTGGCAGACCCCGCCGTTAGTGCCAGCAGGCAGGCGCTCAGCCATGTCATCCATGTTTTTATCAAAGTCATCTCCAGGTAAAAAAGTTGAAAGAAGCCACTCCGAATGGCCTGCGCGCCCGCTTCGGATGGAAGAATTGTGCAAATTTGCGTCACCCGGCTTGTTGCCAATTCGCAAGCACTTTGGCACTTCGGGGGAACGGTGGAACCGGAGAAATCCGATGGCGGGCAAGCCCGGTCGAGGCAGCAGAAAGTGAAATGCAACCCTCGCAGCGGCCAGGTCCATGCGTGCGCAGTGCGGCACTCCACCTGGCATCGCCATGGCCCTTGGCCTGGCGATGCCAGAGGATTTTCCGCAGTACCGCGCGCCCTACAGGCCAGCGTTTTTCAGGCGGTTGGCTTGCTGGCGGAAGATGGTGACCGGGTTGGTCTCGAACAGATTGACCAAGCCTATGGTCTGGTTCACTTCGTCCAGGTGGTTCATGGCGTAGTTGTCCCGAATCACCCGGCCCAGGTGCGACGAGCATGTACCCACCAGCCCGTCGTTCCTGGCACCGGCAAAAGCCAGCGAGGTCAAAGCCAGGGCCGGATCGGCAATGTCGAACAGGTTGGTATAGGGCTTGGCGCCGCTCCAGGAGTAGTAGGCCACGCCGCGTGCCGAGTACGCCCCTTCACCACAGGCCGTGGTGGGCAGGCCTTCGGGATAGGCCGCATTGAATTTGGCCGAACCCGCCGTGCTGAGCGACTTGGCGGCGGCCAGGGCGTTTTGGGTCAACCCTGAACCACCCGAAAGGAAGTTGATGACCGTGGCCAGGCCGTTGGTCACGGAAACCAGCACCGTGTTGGACAGTGATCCGGGAGGGGCCACGCCCAAGAGCACATCGGCCACCGCCGAGCCTTTGTTCACACCGCCAATGGAAGTGACCGAGGCCACCAGATCAGGGCGCACCGAGGCCACATAGCGGGAAGTGGGCCCGCCATGGCTGTGCCCCATCAGGTTCACTTTGGAAGCCCCCGTGGCCGCCAGAATTTGTTTCACCTGGGTGAGCAATTGCTCGCCACGCACTTCGGTGCTGTTGGCCGCTGCCACTTGCACCACATACACTTTGGCGCCGTCCGAGCGCAAAGCCGAAGGGATGCCGTAGAAATACTCGACCGGCCCCAGCTTGTCAAAGCCCAGCAGGCCGTGCACCAGCACGATCGGGTATCTGGTTTGGGAATAGGTGCCCGCTGCGGCAGGCCAGACCGCCAGGGCCAGCACGCAGGCGCACAGCCATGTCATCCATGTTTTCATCAAAGAGTCTCCAAAGGAATCGCAAGGTTAAAAGAGTGAAAAAAATCAGTCCGAATAGCCAGTGCGACCTCTTTGGTGGGGGCGGTGTCGCTGGATGACCCATTGGCGGCGCGTGGTATCGGCCGGTTGGAGTCAAAATAGAACGGTTGTGCTATTTTCGAAATTGTAATTTTTGGTTCGTTTTGTGTCATCGGGGAAAACCCGAGCCCACCGCCCCGCTACCATTGCACCATGCCCGCCTACTCGTTTGAAGCCCTTGACGCCCATGGAAAAACCCGCAAAGGGGTGCTGGAGGCCGACACCGCCCGGGCGGCACGCAGCCTGCTGCGCACACAGTCGCTGGTGCCCCTGAGTGTGGAAGCGCTGTCCGGCGGCGGCACCAGCGCATCCACTTCCGGCGCAGCGGGATCGGCACCGGCACTGTGGAGCCGCCGGGTATTCAGCGACACCGAGCTGGCGGTGTGGACCCGCCAGATTGCCGGCTTGGTGAGTTGCGGTTTGCCGCTGGAGCGGGCTTTGAGTTCGCTCTCGGAAGAAGCCCCCAACGACAAACAACGCAACCTGGTGGCCACCTTGCGCGCCGAGGTCAACGCCGGCTCCACCTTTGCCAAGGCACTGGGCCAGCATCCCAAAGAGTTTTCCGCCATCTTTGTCGCCGTGATCGGTGCGGGCGAACACAGCGGCCAACTCGGGCTGGTGCTGGAACGCCTGGCGGATGAGCTGGAAGAACAGCAAAACCTGGCGGCCAAGCTGCTGGGGGCCGCGCTGTACCCCGCCATCGTGAGTGTGGTGGCGCTGGCCATCGTGCTGTTTTTGCTGGCCTATGTGGTGCCACAGGTGGCCAGCGTGTTTGCCGGCTCCAAACGCGCCCTGCCCCTGCTCACGCAGATGATGCTGGCCGTCAGTGGCATGGTGCGCAACTATGGATGGGTGATGCTGCTTGCTATTGTTTTAGGAGCTGCTTGCGCACGTTTGGCGTGGGCCAGAGCCTCTTTTCGTGAAAATTTTGACGCCGCCTGGCTGCGCCTACCGGTGCTGGGCCGCCTGGCGCGCGGCTACAACGCCGCCCGCTTTGCCAGCACCCTGGCCATGCTGGGCGCGGCAGGGGTGCCTATTCTGAAGGCCCTGCAAGCCGCTGCCGATACCCTCTCCAACCGCGCCATGCGCGCCGACGCCCTGCAGGCGCTGGCCCTGGTGCGCGAAGGCGCGCCCCTGGCCAGTGCCTTGGCGCACAAGCAGCGTTTTCCACCCCTCTTGGGCATGTTCGCCCGCCTGGGGGAACAGACCGGGCAGCTTCCGGTGATGCTGGACCGCGCCGCCAACCAGCTGCGCGCCGAAGTGCAACGCCGCGCCCTGCAACTGGCCACCTTGCTGGAGCCGCTGCTGATTGTGGCCATGGGCATGGTGGTGATGCTGATTGTGCTGGCGGTGCTGCTGCCCATCATCCAACTCAATCAATTGGTGAAATGATGCCCCCACGCTCCGCACTTCGTGTCGTCGCTGCCCCCCAGGGGGGCGCTCGCGCCTTGGGGCGGCCCGGCGGCGCTCGGGTCATGCCCCCACGCTCCGCACTGCGTGTCGTCGCTGCCCCCCAGGGGAGCGCTCGCGCCTTGGGGCGGCCCGGCGGCGCTCATTATTTGTTAAAAGGATATTCATATGGCTTTGACATTGGACGGCAAGCTGGTGGTGGCGATTTCCAGCCGCGCGCTGTTTGACTTTGAAGAAGAAAACCAGGTTTTTGAGCAAAGTGACGACCGCGCCTATATGCGGCTGCAGCTGGAGCGCCTGGACATCCCGGCCAAGCCCGGTGTGGCGTTTTCGATGGTGCAAAAGCTGCTGGCCTTCAACGAGACGCCCTCGCAGCGGGTGGAGGTGGTCATCCTCTCGCGCAACGACCCGGTCAGCGGCCTGCGGGTGATGAAGTCGGCCGCGCACTATGCCCTGCCCATCATCCGCTGCTCCTTCACACGGGGCGAAGCGCCGTGGCGCTACCTCAAACCCTTGCACGCCAACCTGTTTTTAAGCACCCACCTGAGCGACGTGCGCGCCGCGCTGGCCGCAGGTGTTCCGGCAGCCCAGGTCTACCCCAGCTCGGCCCACGCCAGTGACGCGCACCCCGGCGAAGTACGCATTGCGTTTGACGGCGACGCGGTGCTGTTCAGCGACGAGGCCGAGCAGGTCTATCAGGCGCAAGGGCTCAGTGCCTTTCAAAAACACGAGATGGAAAACGTGGCCCTGCCGCTGCCCGACGGCCCGTTCAAGCCCCTGCTGGTGGCGCTGCACCGCATGCAGCGCGCTGATATCCCGCACATGAAGATTCGCACCGCGCTGGTCACCGCCCGCAGCGCCCCGGCGCACGAGCGCGCCATCCGCACGCTGATGAACTGGAACATCGAGGTGGACGAGGCCATGTTCCTGGGCGGGCTGGACAAAGGCGAATTCCTGCGCGAATTCGAGCCCGACTTTTTCTTTGACGACCAGACCGGCCACATTGAATCCGCCGCCCGGCATGTGCCCTCGGGCCATGTGGCCAGCGGTGTGCGCAACTGAGATTTTCCATGCAAGCCACCCAAAAACTCCGCGCCTTCAAAACCTTTGCCACCCAGGCCTGGGCCCTGTCCAAACCCTACTTTGCCTCGGAGCACAAGTGGAAGGCCCGTGGCCTGCTGCTGGCCATCGTGGCCCTGAACCTGGGCCTGGTCTACATGTCGGTGCTGTTCAACGACTGGAACAAGCTGTTTTACGACGCGCTGCAGGACAAAAACGCCGCTGTGTTCTGGGAGCAGCTGGGGCGCTTCACCTACCTGGCCTTTGCCTTCATCGTCATCGCGGTCTACAAGTTCTACCTGACGCAACTGCTGGAGATGCGCTGGCGCGCCTGGATGACCGGCCACTACCTGCAGCGCTGGCTGGCCAACCATGCGTTTTACCAGCTGGAACTGGCGCGTTTTGCGCACCCGCCCAACGCCGACCACAACCCGGACAACCCGGACCAGCGGATTCAGGAAGACATCAACCAGTTCACCACCTATACCGTCTCCCTGACCATGGGCCTGCTCAATGCCGTGGTCACGCTGGCCAGCTTTGTGGGCATCTTGTGGGGGCTGTCGGGCGGGTTTGCGTTCACGTTCTCCGGCAGCGAGTACAACATTCCCGGCTTCATGGTGTGGATGGCGGTGTTGTACTGCGCGGCGGGCAGCATCCTGACCCACTACATCGGGCGCCCCCAGATCAAGCTGAATTTCGAGCAGCAGCGCCTGGAAGCCGACTTTCGCCACCACATGGTGCGGGTGCGCGAATACAGCGAGTCCATCGCGCTGGACCGGGGCGAAGCCGTGGAGCGCGCCCAACTGGACGGCCGCTTTGACCGGGTGCTGGGCAACTACCTGCACCTGATCAAGGCGCAAAAGAACCTGATCTGGTTCACCAGCTTTTTTGGCCAGGCCGCCGTGGTATTTCCCTTTGTGGTGGCGGCCCCGCGTTTTTTCAGCGGCGCCATTCAGCTGGGGGAACTCATGCAAATCTCCAGCGCCTTTGGCCAGGTGCAGGGGGCGCTGAGCTGGTTTGTGGACAGCTACAGCAGCCTGGCGAGCTGGCGCGCCACGACCGACCGCCTGACCAGTTTTGAAGCATCATTTAGGGCTCTAGCCCCCGTAGAACAAGCGCAAGCAGCTATTGATTCAATAGCACTTGACAGCCGGGACCTGAGCGTGGCCCTGCCCAACGGCACTGTCTTGCTGGAACATGCGCAGTTACACGCCGCCGCCGGCGACAGTGTGCTGCTGCAAGGACCGTCGGGCAGCGGCAAGTCCACGCTGTTTCGCACTTTTGCCGGCATCTGGCCGTTTGCCAAGGGCAGTCTGCAGCGCCCAGCCCAGGCCATGTTCATCCCCCAGCGGCCCTACTTCCCGAACGGCCCGCTGCGCGATGCGCTGGCCTATCCCGAAAGCCCCGCCCTGTATACCGATGTGCAACTGCGCCAGGCCCTGGTGGACGCACTGCTGCCCGGCCTGGTCGATCAACTGGACCTGGCCGATGCCTGGAGCCAGAAACTCTCGGGGGGCGAACAGCAGCGTCTGGCCATTGCCCGCGTGCTGTTGAAGAAACCCCAGTGGGTGTTTGCCGACGAAGCGACCAGCGCGCTGGACGAAGCCAGCGAAACTGTGGTGTACCAACGGCTTCTGGCCCTCGTCCACAGTGCGCAAGGCGCTCTTGTTTCTATAGCACACCGCCCCAGTGTGGCGGCGTTTCACAGCCGCCGCTGGGAGTTGACCAAACAGGCCGACGGTGCCCCCGCCCTTTACACGCTGGAAGAAAAACGCGCGTAACCGCGCGCGCGTAGCTCACAGGCCGGGCAGGTGCCGCAGCCATACCCCCAGGGGTGACGGTGCTCCCGGTCGCCCAGGTAGCAGGTGTGGGTGTGCTCCACAATCAGATCCACCAGGGCTTTGCCGCCGCCCGCCACGCCGGTTTGTTCACCCAGGTCGTGCGCCAGCTTCCAGGTGTCCGCTTTGTCGATCCACATCAGCGGGGTTTCGATCAGGTAGCGTTTGTCCATGCCCAGGGACAGCGCCAGTTGCATGGCTTTCATGGTGTCGTCGCGGCAGTCGGGGTAGCCGGAAAAGTCGGTCTCGCACACGCCGGTCACAATCACCTGCAGGTCGCGGCGGTAGGCCACGGCGGCGGCCAGGGTCAAAAACAAGAGGTTGCGCCCCGGCACAAAGGTGTTGGGCAAACCACTGGCCTCCATTTGGAAAGCGGTGTCGCGGGTCAGCGAAGTTTCGCTCACCGCGCCCAGCACCGCCAGGTCCAGCAGGTGGTCTTCGCCCAGTTTGGGCGCCCACTGGGGAAACTGCTGGCGTAGCGCGCCCAGCACGTTCAGGCGCGCCTCAAGTTCGACACTGTGGCGTTGCCGGTAATCAAAGGCGATGGTTTCCACCCGCTCGTAACGTGCGAGGGCATGGGCCAGACAGGTGGTGGAGTCTTGGCCACCGGAGAAAAGTACAAGGGCTGAAGTGTGCATGGCCGCCATGGTAAAACACCCGGCGCCTGCGGTCCCCCTACGGCCCGGATACGGGCTATAGGGTTTCAGATATTTTCGGTCTTGTTGATCTTGCTGGGCTTGTAGACCATCGACTGTTTGGCCAGTTGCCCCGGTGCTTCACTGGGGGTGGGCGCGATTGGCGTCATCAGCTGGTTTTGCACCTGCTCCAGTTGGACCGCACTGGCACTGGCCGTCCACATCGATCGTATGTGGTCCATCAGCACTTGGGACATCGGTTTGGGCGGCGGGTCCTCCACCTTCTCGGGGGCGGGGCGGTGGATGGTCCAGTCTTTTTCAGCAGGAATCACTTCCATGCCCCGGGTGGTGGGGTCAGAAACGCTGTTGTACACCGACCCGCTCTCGTTGGGGTCCAGCGCGGGGTTGATCTTGTTGATCACACTGGGCGTGGGCTCCAGAGGGGGGCTCACATGGACCGCCGGATTCACCGGAGCAACGGGCAGAACCCTGTTTGCCCCAGTCGAAGCCAAATCTGCACCGGCGGGGCGCACATTTGGGGTTCGTTCGATGGAAGGCAATTGCATTTTGGTTCGAGCCTAAAGGCCCCTCCGGTGGCTTTTATGAGTTGACGTACATTTCTTAACGGCAGATTTAGGGGGTTATTTAGGCCTATTTTCAAAATCTTGGGATTTTTTTGCGGTCAAGAAGGGGATGGCACCTCAAAACGCACCATGCTGGTGCAAATCTTCCCCAGCCAATCGGCATTGCACCGGTTCGCGCTGGTCCCCGGAGGCGCCGGGTGTGGGGTTCACCCGGCGCCTGGGTGGATGTTCAATTCATGTATTTCTTCATGATGGCGTCCACATCCACCTTCTTCAGCGCCTGGTTGAAGGCCTTCAGCGCCTTCTCACCTTCGGGTGACTTCTTGAAGCACACATAGAGCTTTTTATCCTCCAAAATCTTGGCATTGGCCTGCAGCTTGGTCGCGGCCTCTTTCAGCAGCGGTTCGTTTTTGACCAAATAGTTGTACACGTTGATGTCCACCACCGCCAGGTCCACCCGTCCGGCCGCCAGCTTCAGCAAGTTCTTGACGTCATCGGGGGCTTCCTCCCCCGTCAGCGCCTTGCTGGCGATTTTGGCGTCCAGCTCATCGGTGTTGACATAGTCTTTAACGACACCAATCTTCTTTCCCTTAAGGCTGTCGTAGGTGGTCCACTTCACGGGGTCCGCTTTTCTTTCGATAAACACCAGGGGGCCGCTTCCAATGGGGTCCGAGTACAGAAAGTCGGCCTCATTGGCCTTGGAGTAGTACTCGGGGAAATAAGCGATGTAACCGGGGTCCGCCTTGACCAGATTCAGTGTCCGGGTCCACGCGTAGAACTCAATCTTGACGTTGCCACCCGCAGCCTTCACCACTTCCGACACCACAGCCGAAGACGCCCCCTTGGCTGGCAGCTTTTCGCTTGTGTACGGCGGCCAGTCGAGTGATGTCATTTTGTAGTCGGCCGCGTACGCATGGGTGCCCAGCAACAGCAGGCATGAGGCACACAGAGTGGTCAAAGCAGCGCGCTTCGTCAACGATTTCATATCGGGTCCTTTGTGAAAAGTCAGGTGGAGGAAATTTCATTCTGGCCGATTCAATGGCGCTTGACAATGGGCAAACACCCCGTGAAACGCCCCTTGCAAGGCTGCAAATGTGCCTGGGTGAACCACTTTTTGGCGGGATTGATCTGCATCAACCTGCAAGTCGATTTGCGCATCCAATTAAAGAGGCATAATAAATACCTCTTATTGACATCCTTCTCATTCGCCACTTCCAGAACGGAAATTTCCATGTCCTCAGACTGCACCTCCACCCTCACCCCTTCAGACACCGCCACACAAGCGCAAGTGGCAGCCATCCTGGAGCATTTTGAGAATTTGCGCCCCGGCCAGTCGTTTCCATTGACGCTGGACCAGGATCCCAAAGCTCTGCGCCTGCAGCTGCAAACCCGTCTGGGCCTGAGCCTGGTCTGGGAGGTGCAGGAATCAGGTCCGGCTGTTTGGCGGATTCAAATTGGCAAGCGCGGGGCTGCGACCAGCAGTTGCTGCTCGGGCGGCGCCTGCGGCGGTTGATGTTGCGCCTTACCCCAGACCCCACACCGGCGAGCGCGTCAGCGCCACGCCCACGATGTAGGCCACACTGAGCAGTGCCGCTGCGAAAAACAGCGGCCGCTGGCGTTGGGGCGTGTTTTTACCCAGGGCAAAACGCCCCAGGACGATATAGACCAGCAAAGCGAGCACTTTGGCCGTGAGCCAGGTGTCAACAAAAGGGTATTGCCCGGTGCGCCAGACCATCCATAGTGCAGAACTCAGCAGCACGGTATCGACCAGATGCGGCGCCATGCGCAACAGCCGCCAGTGGCGCCATGGCCAAGACAGAAGCTCCAGAGAACCACGCACGACAAACAGGCCAATGCTCAAGCCCACGCAGGTGACGTGTAAATGTTTCACCCACAAAATATCGAACATGCTGCTGCGGACCTAGCCGTCCTTGCCATCCAGGCGGGTGCGCACCAGCCAAGGCGTGAATACCCACAGGTAAATGCCAAAGGCCACACTCCAGGCCATGGCTGCAGTGACCAAAGCAAACACATACAGTGCGGGCGCTACCAGGGGCAGTACCACGCGCAGTACGGCAGCGGCCATGACCAGCGCGTAGGCCAGCACTTCCGCCTTGGACGCCACCAGGGGCCGTCCGGTGTGGCCGCGCGCAGTCCGCGTGACCATGCCAATGATGAGGCCGCCCGTGGCCCCCACCGCCAGCGCGTGCACACCGGCAGACACCGGCACCCATCCCATTTGGGCCAGGGCCAACAGCGCCAGACCCACCGGAATCCAGGCGTAGGACGCATGCAATATCCACAGCAGGGGGCGGTCCCGGGTGGTTCCTGGTTGCCAGCCCAGACACCGTTTCGCGTGCATTGCACTGGCCAAGCCCAAAACCACCAAAGTGGGCAGGCCTGCTGGCGCCAGCACCCACAGCGCCAGACCCAGTCCGGTCAACCCCAGCGCCAGGCGTTCCACCCACACCTTGGCCACCAACTTCAGTCCGGGCGTCACACTCATGGTGAAGGCCGGAACGACACGCCCGGCCATGACACACTCCATCATGATGATCAGCGCCAGCCCGGCATACAGGGGGGTTATGGGCGGCACCGGCCACACACCCAGCGCCGCCAGATGGGAAGTCAGGTTGGCCAACGCCAGCAAAACCAAAATCAGGGCCAGTGGCAAGTTGCGGTGGTTGCGCGAACGCAGCAGCAAACGGACCAGAATGACCGCCACACAGGGCAGCAAGGCCACGTCCAGTGCGGCATACAGGGCGTACGGCCCCACTGCGGCAGCCAGACGTGCGGCCAGCCACAACAAGGCCAGCGCGCCCAGCCAGGGGCCGCGCGGCGTGGCCAGCCCGGTCCAGGCTTTGCCCGCCGTCAGCAAAAAACCCACGATGATGGACACGGCGAATCCGAACAACATCTCATGGGCATGCCACAGCAGCGGGGGGGCCGACGGTGTAAGCTGCAAGCCCCCCAGGAACATCAACACCCACAAGGGCACAATCAGAGCTGCAAGCAGAGCCCCACCCAGGTAAAACGGTCGAAAACCCAGCCGCAGCAAAGGCCAACCTTTGGGCGCCGACGATGTCGGTTCACCGATTTTGAACAGGGGCAGGGGAACTGGTTTCATAGCGAAAGGCGACACATACGCCGAGGGTTGTGATTAAATGCATTTTACATACATCTTAAAGGGACATCCATGCGATTGACAGATTACACCGACTACACCTTGCGGGTGCTGATGTTTTGTGCCATGCATCCCGAGCGTTCCGTCACCATTGCCGAACTGGCCGAGAGCTACGCGGTGTCGAAAAACCACCTCATGAAAATCGTGAACGACCTGGCGCGCCAAGGTTTGCTGCAAACCACGCGCGGGCGCGGAGGCGGTTTGCGCCTGCTCAAACCCGCCTCCGACATCCGCATTGGCGATGTGGTGCGGCAGTCCGAAACCGACTTTCGCCTGGTGGAGTGCCTGGATGCCGAAAACAACACCTGCACGCTGACCGGATTTTGCCAGCTGAAGCAGGTTTTTCGCACCGCCCAGCAGCGCTTTCTTGCCGAGCTGGACAAGGTGACTCTGGCCGATATTGCAAAACCATTTGCCTCAGGCCAGGCCCTTGCGAACCCAGGGATCAGTATCGTACCGGTGAGCGATATCACACGCGCGGCGCCAGGCAAACGCGGGTAATTTTCGCTCAGCTCAAGGCGGTCTTTTTGTCTTGCACAATGGCCGCATCCAGCGTGTCCAACAAGGCCTTGCGTACTTTGAGCTTGGTGTTTTTGTGGGCCGCCATATTGATTTTCTTCAATCGCCGTGCCACCTCCAGCGCCGTACTGAGCAGCTGATCTACCGCCACGACCTGGTCCAGAAATCCAGCGGCCAACGCCCCTTGGGGCGTGAACATTTCAGCACCAATGACGGAGCGCTGGAAGGCCGCCTTGCTCAAGCGGTCACGCGCCAATTCGATGCCCACATGGTGCATGGTCATACCGATCTGCACCTCGTTGAGCCCAATGCTGAAAGGGCCTTCAACGCCAATCCGGTAATCGGCCGACAGCAGCACAAAAGCCCCTTTGGCCACCGCATGCCCAGGACAGGCAACAATGATGGGGTAAGGATGTGCCAGCATGCGCCGCGCCAGGGTTGACCCCGCCGCCACCAGGTCGATGGCATTCTGGGGGCCTGACATCATGACTTTCAGGTCGTAGCCACCGGACAAAATGCCCGGCTGACCGGTCACGACCACCACAGCCGCATCCTGCTCGGCCTGGTCCAGCGCACGATTGAAATCATGGATCAATGCGTGTGAAAAGGCATTGACCTTGCCGTTATTCAGGGTCAGGGTGGCAACACCGTCGTCAAGGCTGTAAACAACCAGTTCGCTCATGATTAAATTCCTGTAACAAAAGAAACGCACCGACGCAAAGTCGAAAGCCGCGCACACAATTTAGCACAGTCAGGGTATCGCCAGCGGTCAAGTACCAGAGTTGCACGCTCCTGTTCCTGCATTGACAAAAATCATCCTTCAGGAAAAGAGCGCCACTAAGGTACAGACCCAGAGTCCGTGAAGTCGGCTCTGTTGAATGGGAGAACTTGATATGCAGCCAGGAAACCGCAGAACCGTAACTCCAGGGTGGCTATGGCCCATAGCTCTAGCCATGCTCACCGCCTGCAGCGGGGGCGGCGCCTTGTCGTCCAATACCCTGACGGCCTCTTTGAACGGCGCACAGGAAATCCCACCCAATGCCAGTGCCGCCACCGCCAATGGCATGGCAACGGTAGACATGGCCACTCAGGTGCTTACGGCGACGGTGACCTCGACGGGCATGGCCGGTACCGCGGCACACATCCACAACGGAGCCCCTGGAACCAACGGCCCAGTCGTATTTCCCTTGACCGAAACGCCCGCGGGAAGCGGCCGCTGGAGCACCACGGTGACACTCAGTGGCGAAGAACTCCATTTACTTCAGTCAGGCAACTACTACTTCAACATCCACAGCCTGATTTTCCCCAACGGGGAGATTCGCGGACAAATCATGGCCCGGCAACCCACTCGCGGTGGTTACTGAAGGCATATCCATTTTTAACAGGAGAACCACCATGCACACCCGAACTGCCCTCGCCGCTGCCCTGACTGCTGTCGTTCTGCTCACCGGACCTGGCTGCGCGGTGTCCCGCGGGCAGGAGTCCGTGGGTGCTTATGTGGACGACGCCACCATCACCACCCGAATCAAATCCCGCTTTGTAGAAAACACCGACGTCGACGCATCGGCCATCAGCGTAGAAACGCTGAAAGGCACGGTCATGCTATCGGGCTTTGCCAAAAGCATGAGAGAAAAAGCAACGGCAGAAGAAATTGCCAGGATGGTCAATGGCGTGAAGGAGGTCAAAAACGAGATCGCCATCCGCCCTTGATTGCATCCAGTAAGAAACGTTGACACCCTTTACAAAAAAGCACCACACGGGCGAGTCCGCCAACACGCCCCTCTTCGATATACCAAGATACGGCCCAGGGCTGACCATGGAAATGCGCCGCTTTTCGGCGGGTATGCGTGTCATCACCGCACTTCTTTGCACCGCTTTGTTTTTCACGCTCGACGCCGCTCTGGATTTGCGTGCGTTAGGGGTCATGGTTGTGTACAGCATATGGTCCGCGTGGCTGCTTTGGGTCGAGGCCAGTGGACGGACCAGGCATTCAGCGCTGTGGACCTACTGGATCGATGTCGCCTGGTCATGCCTGATCATGAAACTGTGGAGCATCGGCGCCATGATGATGGTCTTCACACTGGTACATCCTGTCGTGCTTGCCACCATTGGCTATGGCATTGGGCAAGGGCTGCTTCTCGCGCTTTTTGCGCTGCTGCTCACATTGGGCCTGTTGATCGACAACGGCAGTGAGTTCATGCGCGGCCTGGGTTGGCGCCAAACCATGCAGGTGCTGTTACTGCTGTCCTTGGTGCCCGCTGCAGCCATGATCGCGCGGCCCATGGGCATACGGCTTCGTTGGATCGCCATGCTGGATGAACTCGAAGCCCAGCTGGATGCGCGCCGAGGTCTTGAATCAACCTGCACAGAATTGGCTGAACGCCTGCGCAATGCCACGCAAGCCGACGTCGTGGCGCTCGTATTACCGAGTCACCTGGGCGCTCCCGCAATGATCGCCGGTCGCGGCGAATCCTGCTTTCGCACCACGGCAGAGGTCCATGCCCACCTTGAAAGCCTGCTGTCACGGGTTCCCGCTTGCCCCATGAGCCACACCGCACGCCACTGGTGGGATCCACGGCCCAGTACACAACTGCATACCGAAATTCCTGTGCCTCAGGGGCTCCCGGATCATCTCGCCGAACTGGCCAAGACCCTGGACATGCGCAGCCTGCACGTTATACCTCTGACACGTTATGCCCACCACCACGGACACCTGCTGGTAGGCTACCGGCACCACCACAATGATGAATACAAAGTCGCCGCGCTGACCAAAGCCGCCCCCGAATTGCTGCACATCATCGAGCGGGCCACGCTGGTGGACCAATTGCAGGAAGAAAGCGCCAACCATGAACGCGCGCGCATTGGCCGGGATTTGCACGACAGCGCCATCCAACCCTATCTCGGGCTGAAGTACGCCGTCGAATCTGTGGCCTTGCGTATTCCAGTCGACAACCCCGCGCGCGCGGAGCTGGACGCATTGGCCGAATTGGTGAATGGCGAAGTGTTCGCGCTGCGCGAACTGATCTCAGGTCTGCGCACGGGCCACAACCCCGGTGACAATGCCCTCGTGCCCGCAGTGCGGCGCCAGGTACTGCGTTTTTCCTTGCTCTTCGGCATTGATGTCGAGATCGATTGTCCCGACACCCTGGCCACCACCCGCACCATGGCCAGCGCCTTATTTCACATGGTCAACGAGGTGCTCAACAATATTCGCAAACACACCGCCGCGTGCCGCGTCTGGATTACCTTGTCCATCCAGTCGTCCTCGATTTATCTCGTGGTTCGAGATGACGCAGGCAGCATTCAGGGCCGCCCAGCAAACGACTTCCGTCCCGTTTCGCTCATTGAGCGTATCGGTGAATTGAATGGGTCCCTGCATATCAGCCGTCCCGACAGCCTGAACACCAAACTCGTGATTCAGATACCGCTGTAATGGAATCGACGCCCTGGACGCATGGCCTATTCACTTGAATTTGGGAACGGCATGCCGGTCATTGCGTTCGCGCAACGAGCGAGGCCCCATTTATGAATCTACTCACATCTTCCAAGGTCCTCTATTCGAAAGAAAAGGGAAAACAATGAGTTATAGCGATACCCTCAATGCCGGCATCGAAGCCGCGCAGCGAACGATCCGGGTGTTTGTGGCCGAGGACCATCAAATCACCCTCTGGGGCCTGCGCCGACTGATCGACGCCTCCAGTCCGCGCATGGAAGTCATCGGTACAGCAAGCTCGCGCACGGAACTTCTGAATCACGATGCCGCCGCCACGGCCGACGTCATTTTGCTCGACCTGGATCTCGGCGGCGATGATGCCATGGCCTCGCTGGCCTCGCTGCGCCAACGCTGCCCAGGGCAGATATTGGTACTCACCGCTTCCGACAACGTGGACCAGCACCGCGCCGCAATGTTGAAGGGGGCGCGTGGCGTCATCCACAAGTCGGCGCCGGCACAAAGTATTCTGCAAGCTATCGAGAAGGTGAACCATGGCGAAGTATGGCTTGACCATGTCCTCTTGGGCGAAGTGCTGGGCATGCTGACCAATGACAGCCCCAAGGCGCCCCCGCGCCAGACCGACCCCGACGCACGGCGCATCGCCAGCCTCACCGCCCGCGAACGTGAAATCGTATTGATCATGGTGCACCGCGCCGGTGCCAAGCAACTGGCGGTGGCTGACGAACTCGGCATGAGCGAACACACCTTGCGCAACCACCTGACCACCATCTACAGCAAACTCGGTGTGCGCGGTCGATTGGAGTTGCATGTGTATTCCACCCAGCACGGGCTGGGTGCCGCAACACGCAACTGGAGCGAACCATGAGCACGGGCGCTGTACCGCCACTGGCCGAAGGCCCGTTGACGGAATGGCTGCTGCGCGGCCTTGCATTGCTCCTCATGGCATTTATCGTCGTTCGGTGGGGCCATGCGTGGATGATCGATCCGTCACGCTGGACCGCTCTGCTGTTGCTGGTCACCGAGGGATACACGCTGATGCTGGTACTGCTGGCGCGGCGGGCCACCCAACGCGACCTGACTGCCACGGCCATGGTGGCAACCATCTATGCGACCTGTTGTGCCGTGCTGCTCAACCCGCAAGACACCATACGCCTCGCACCCGAATGGGTGGGCGTTGCACTGCAATTGGCCAGCATGGGCTGGCAGTTCACGGCAAAGATCGTGCTGGGACGCTCATTCGGATTATTGCCAGCCCAACGCGGCCTGGTGACAGGAGGGCCCTACCGCATCGTTCGGCACCCCATCTACTGCGGCTACCTGATCGGGCACATCGGTTTTCTGGCCGTGAACTTTTCTTGGCGCAATACCATCGTCCTGGTGCTGCTGTATGTCGCCCAAGTGGTTCGCATCCTGCGCGAAGAGGCGATGCTGGCGGCTAGCGACACCAGCTACCGGAGCTACCAGCAAAAAGTGCGCTGGCGCCTGTTGCCATTCGTTTTTTAACTGCAGCAAACTGGCCTCTCCCTTGGGAGCAATCTCCCTGCGGCGGCACCTGCGCATCCCATGTACATCCATCTGGTCCGGCCTAGCATGAAGCCATGTCGCAACCACCGCCTCCCAGCGCTGAACTCAGCAAGCCCGGGGCCCCCATCGGGGTACTCGTCATCGACGACCAATGGGCCATACGCGAAGGCCTGGCACGGCTGATTGCATGTGCACCACTGACGCTGCGCTATGTCCGTACCGCAGCGACCAGTGCAGAGGCACTGAAAGCCCTGCACCAGTTACAACCCGACGTAGTGGTGCTGGACGTTGATTTGGCTGGCGAAGATGGCCTGGCTCTCATCCCACAGTTCGCACTGACATCGGGCGTTCTGGTACTCACCAGCCATGGCGACCCCACCACGCGCGCCCGCGCAGCACAGCTCGGCGCCCATGCCTTCCTTGAAAAGCACCAGCCTGCGGCTGAATTGCTCCAGGCCATTGCGGACATCTGCCACCAGAAAAACCAGAGGAGGGAGAAATCTCCTAATGGGGAAGGGACAAGTGCCCCCCTGGCAATGGCCCCATCCTCCGATGCAATCAAGCCGCGTGGTGCCTAAAGTTAAGCCATGAAAACCAGCGCACCCAATTTCATCCAGGAACTCGCCGAAGAGGACGGCGTGGCCGCCCTCGAATATGGCCTGCTGGCGGCTTTGATTGTGGTGGCGATGATCGGCGCAGTCAGCGCGACCGGCACATCACTTCTGGACCTCTACAACCACTGGACTGCGACCGTGATTGCAGCCCTCTAGACAGGGAAAACGCGAGTCGCTGGTCGGCGTTACAGCAACAGGCCAGCAGGGTTTTGATCCGGCCCCTCTCGGATCATTGGCAGGCGCCTTACCCGCGCCGAATGTTTTTTTACCGCAAGGAGCTCATCATGAACGTCATTTCAATGTCCCCCCATTTTTTCCGGGATGAAGAGGGCGTGACCGCCATCGAATACGGCTTGATCGCCGCATTGGTTGGGGTCGCCGTCATCGTCGGTGCAACCGCCCTCGGCACCAACCTCAATGGGCTGTTCAGCTACATCTCCACACAGGTTGCAGCCCCAGCCTGATTAGGCACACAGCACCTCACGCCGCAATCTTTCGGCAATACCAAGCGACCGGGGCTCCAGGTCCCGGTCATTCCTTCCATCCATCGGGTTTCGACGCACCACCATGACACCCCTCTCCGCCACAGCTCTCCTACAAGTCCTTGGACTCACGCTGCTGCTGGTCATTGCAGTCATCCACGATATGCGTGCGCGCCGGATCCCGAATTTTCTGATCCTGACAGGCCTCGGACTGGCTGTCAGTCTCCACACTGTTGCACTGCTTATAGACTCAGCGTCGCTTGCGGGTTACGCCTGGTGGTCACCACTGGCGGGGCTGATGACCGGTTTGGCAACCCTGATGCCGCTCTACCTGTTGCGGGCAACGGGTGCGGGCGATGTGAAGCTGATGGGGATGATAGGCGCCTTCATTGGCACCCAACCCGTGCTCGCTGCCACCTTCTACACTTTTCTGGCCGGCGGACTGCTGTCGCTGGCCTTCATGTTTCGTCCCGGCGTGGCCAGACAGGCCCTGGCCAATGTGCGCTTCCTGGTCAGCGACTGGGTGCTGCGCACCAACACCGGCCAGGGTCTGCGCCTGGCACCACTGAAAACCACTGCCGCACGCCTGCCCTACGCCGTAGCCATTGCACTGGGTACAGGCGCTGCCCTGCGTTGGCCCCTCATTTCACCCTGACCACTGCCCTGCCATGAAGTTGCCCCCAAAGTCCACCGTTACGCCACACACCGCGCACATCCGGCCGGTCACTTTGCCCCTCGCACCGCAGACCGCGGAAGAAACCGGCCTGTCGGTCACCTTCCTCGTTGAGCTGGTCGCAAAAACCATGTACCAACTCGGATTGACCCGGCTCACGGATCTCTGCGCCCAGCTCTGCCTGTCCAGTACCGTGGTGGAATCGGTGTGCCAGTTCATGCGCCGTGAGTCCCTGCTGGAAGTCACGCGCCGCGGACAACATGAAGCCGATGTGCAGTTCGACCTCACACAGGTGGGCCGCACGCGGGCCGCTGAATGGCTGGCGCGCAATTCCTATATCGGTGCGGCGCCGGTACCGCTGGATGCCTACGCCCAACAGGTGCGCGCCCAATCGGTCACCAACCAAGCGATCACTGCGCACCAGGTACATGCCGCATTTTCGGATCTGGTGGTACCCGAGGACCTCATTGACCAGTTGGGCACGGCCGTCAACTCGGGGCGACCCATTTTGTTGTACGGCCCCTCCGGCTCGGGCAAGACTTACCTGGCGGAGCACCTCCAGCGTCTGGTCGGCGGCGCCGTTGCCATTCCCTATGCGATCTGCGTGCAAGGCGAGGTCATCCGTGTCTTTGATGCGCAGTGCCACCATCCGCTGACAGGGGACGAAGGGGCGCATGCGGCGCTCGACAATCGGACCAAGACCGACGCACGCTGGGTCTTGTGCCAGCGTCCCTGTGTCATCTCTGGCGGTGAACTCACGCTCGAAATGCTGGATCTCAGCTTTGACCAGCGCGCGGGCTACTACGAAGCGCCACCGCACTTCAAGGCCAACAACGGCCTGTTCATCGTCGATGACTTCGGACGCCAGGTGATATCACCGCGCGAACTGATGAACCGCTGGGTCGTGCCCATGGAACGCGGCCATGACCATCTGATGCTGCGCAATGGCGGCAAGTTCACCATCCCCTTTGACATGGTGCTGGTGTTCTCCTCGAATTTGCGCCCCGAACAGCTTGAAGACCCGGCATTTCTGCGCCGACTGGGCCACAAGATTGCGGTTGGCCCTGTGTCACCCGCCGACTACGCACTGATCTTCGAACGCGACTGCGAGGCAATAGGCATCGCGCAGGACCCGCAGGCTTTTGACCAACTCATGCACCGCTACCACGAACAGAACGGGTGCCCCCTGATGGCGTGCTACCCGCACGATTTGCTGCACCTGATGGTCAGCCGCGCCTGCTACCTGGAGGTGCCCACAGAGTTGTCTCCCGAACTGCTCGACTGGGCCTGGCATACCTATTTTGGCAATGAGGCACTGCTTAAAGCGACGTCCGAAACAAGGAGACTGGCATGAGATCACGAGGCATGTTGATGTTGTTTATAGCGCTTATCGCAGGCCTGGCGGCCGTATTTCTGGCAACACGCTGGATGCAAAGCCAAGGCGGCGACAAGGGGCGTATTGCGGTGGCCAATACCGATATCGAACTGGGCGGGCGCATCTCGCCCGAAATGATCCGCATGGCGGATTGGCCTTTGGGCAGCGTGCCCACAGGGGCTTTTAACGAGGCCACCCAACTGGATGGCCGCGTCGTCACCGTGGCGATGCAGCGCGGTGAACCGCTCATTGAAACGCGGCTCGCACCCATCGGCACCAAGGGAGGCCTGTCGGCCGTGGTGCCACAAGGCAAACGGGCCATGACCGTGCGCGTCAATGACGTGGTGGGGGTTGCCGGCTTCGCGCTGCCCGGCACCTATGTCGATGTCATGGTCAATACCCAGGATGAAAGAGGCCAGCGCAATGACCGCGACCACTCGGTTTCAAAAATTGTGCTCGAACGCATTCTGGTACTCGCCGTGGCGCAGGAGGCCGACCGCGATGCCACCAAACCCAAGGTGGTGAATGCAGTCACACTGGAACTGACTCCGAAGGATGCGGAGCTGCTCGACCTGGCCCGTAGCGTGGGCACGCTGTCACTGGTGTTGCGCAACCAAATCGACCCCAAATCGACCGAAGCCACCACCGGAGCCACCAAGGCCGAGTTACTCGGACTGGCCAAACCTGAAACCACCAAGCCGGCCGCATCCAAAGCGGTCCCCACGCGGCGTGCCACCCCGCGCCCCATCGCCGTGCGTGTTGAACCCCAAGCGGCAACACCCAAAAACTGCGTTGAGATCATTCGAGGTTTGAGCAAGGTGACCGAATGCTTCTAGGCCGTCACCCACACTACAACATCCACCAGGGAGAATAAAAATGCCATCGCCCTCACGCGCAATCGCCATCGCCCACATGGCACTGGCAGCGAGTCTGACTTTGCATGCCCCGGGTTCCACCGCCCAGACTGCCAAAGCCAAGCCAGCGAAGGCGCCACCGCCTGCCGCTGCATCCGCCAGCCCGGAGCCACTGTCCAGCACCGGCCTGTGCGCACGCGTCAACATCGCGCCCGTGGTGCAGATACCGGTCGGCAAGTCCACCATCCTGCGGCCCAGTTCGCCCATCACCCGCATCCTGCTGGGCAACCCGGAAAACGCACGCGCAGCCCGCCCGAACGAAAACCCCGACGGGAAAAAGGAAGAAAACGTCAAAGCACCGGCCATCAACACCCGCCCCGGTGTCGCCGATGTGGATGTGCTCCTGCTGGCGCCCACCGAGGTCTTTCTGCTGGGCAAGACCATTGGCGCGACCAATGTGGTGATGCTGGACCGTGAAGGCACTTGCACCGCCTTTGACGTCGTGGTTTCAATGGACACCTCCTCACTGCAAGCGGTGATCGGTCAACTCTTGCCCTTGGAGAAAGAGATCAAGGTGACGCCGGCTTTCGATTCCATCGTGATGTCAGGCACAGTTTCTGACGGCGAAGCGCTGACCCGCGTGACCGACCTGGCCAACGCGTATGTGCGCGGCCAGGATGGCGGTGGCCAGAGCAGCCAGCGTGTTGTCAACATGCTGGAAGTTGCCGCACCCCAGCAGGTGATGCTGGAGGTCAAGGTGGCCGAAATTTCCAAGGCACTGCTCGACAAGTTCGGCATTGACTTCTCGCGCGCCTACGCACCGGGCGACGGCTCCATGCTGCAATTCCTGTCGGGCATCTTTGGCGGCGCCGCCGCCACGGTCGGCCAGATCAGCGGCACGGGGCCAGGCGGCGTTCCGCTCAGCTCGGTGGACGCGGTGGTAGGCGGCACGGTGCCAGTTGCAGGCGCCAGCGGCGGCAATGTCACGGTGGCCTACGACAGCGTGGGGCGGCCTACGTACACCACGACTTTCGGCACCGTACCAGGCCGCGGCGTGACCAACATTGGCCTGAACATGCAAAAGACCGACGGCCTCATCAAGGTGCTGGCCGAACCCACGGTGATGGCCATCAGTGGGCAAACCGGCAGCTTCCTGGCGGGCGGAAAAATATTCATCCCGGTATCGCAGGACAACGGCAACGGCCAGGGCCGCTCGATCACGCTGGAAGAAAAAGAATTCGGCGTCTCCGTCAAGTTCACCCCCACCGTGCTCGGCAATGGCCGCATCAACCTGCGCGTTCGCCCCGAGGTGTCCGAGCTCAATGCCACGGGGATCACCATCAGTGGCGGCGGAATCAATGCGGTTTTGCCCTCCTTCACCTCACGCAAGGCCGAAACCACCGTGCAACTGATGGATGGCCAGAGCTTCGCCATTGGCGGCTTGATCAAAAACAACACCACCACCAACATCAAGGCGTTTCCTTTCCTTGGAGAGTTGCCGATCGTCGGCGCCCTGTTTCGCAGCTCTGAATTCCAGACGGACCGCTCGGAACTGGTATTCGTCATCACGCCGCGCCTCGTGAAACCCCTGCCCCCCGGCTACCGCCTGCCCACCGATGGTTACGTCCCCCCCACGCGCAGCGAGCTGATTCTGGACGGAAAACTGGAAGGCCAACGCCGCGAAGACGCCCCCAGCAGCGACACCAGCCCCATCCAAGGCGGTTTTGACAAGGAGAAACCATGAAACGCAACACCAACCTCTTTGGCGCAGCCCTTTGCCTGCTCATACTGGGCGGCTGCGCCGCCTCGGGGTCCCCGCAGTGGGATGCCCAATTTGGTGACCGGGTGCGCAGCCTGAACGCGCAGCAACTGATCACGCCGCAAGCCCCCACCCACAATGCGCAGGCGACTCCCGCCACCGACGGACGTAGCGCACGCGAGGCCATGAGCCGCCATGTCGAGAGCTACCGCAGCCCTCCGCCCACCACCGTCATCAATGTGGGCAGCATCGGCACCAGTCGCTGAAGTCAGGCACATCAACACCACCATGGACTTGTCATGATTCATCTGCATTCCCACCCCACTGCCAACCGTCGACGTACCCGTACACGCCAGCGTGGCGCGGTAGCGATTGTGGTTGGCTTGATGATCGCGGTGATGGTTGGATTCATCGGTTTGGCGCTGGACGGCGGGCACCTCTATCTCACCAAAACCGAACTGCAAAACAGCGCCGATGCCTGTGCCCTCGCGGCAAGCTACGAGCTGACCGGGGCGCCGACCATTTCCCCAGCCGCATTTGACCGGGCCGAAAAAGCGGGACAGACCGTTGGAACGATCAACAAAGTGGACTTCCAGGGCACCCCCATCGCCCTCACCGATGTCAGCGTCCGCTTCAGCACCACCTTGAGTGCGGGCAGCAGTTGGGTCAACGCCGGCGCCGCATCGACGAGTTCCAAGTATGTGCGCTGCACCCTCACACGCAGCGGCATTGCGCCCTGGTTCATGCAGGTGCTGGGTTTTGGCGCACAAACCGTCAACGCACTCGCAACCGCCACACTGACACCGGCACAAACCAACTGCGCCATGCCAATGGGCCTGTGCGTGCAGGCCGGTGGCACGGCGGCCAATAATTTTGGCTACACCGTGGGTGACTGGTACGGACTGGACTTTGCCGAGACCGGGGGCGGCGACCAATCCGCCTACACCGGCAACTTCCGCTGGCTGGATTTCGACCCCGGCGGCCAAACCCCCGGCTGCCCTGGCGGGGGTGCGCAGGAACTGGCTTGCCTGGTCAAAGGCGCAGGCCAATGCAGCCTGCCTGCGCCCATCGTCACCGGCGGCTGTGCCAGCAGCGGCAACACCACAGACCCCGGCTGTGTCGGCGAAAACGGCAATATCAACGCCATGTCGGCCGCCTACAACAGCCGGTTCGGGCTGTACAAGGGCAGCAACAACGCCACCAATGCCCCCATGGATTTCACCGGCAATGCCTACCGCATTGGCACCTGGACGCTGGGCCGCAATGCCTATAACGGCACAGTGGCTGGAGAGCAAAATTTCAAAACGGCGCGCTCCAATTTTGTGTCGACACAGGGGATGTATGTACCGGGCGGTGGCTATTCGAATGCCAGCCAGGCCGAGCACCAAACCGGGGCGGATCGTCGAATGGTCGTGATGCCCATGGTCGATTGCAGCGGATTCACGGCGGGCCAGCACGCACCGATTCGCGGCTACGCCTGTGTGCTGATGCTCGACCCCTATGACAAGAACGTGAACGACGTCATCTCCAAACTGGAGTTTGAAGGTTTGGCAAATGTGCCAGGCAGCCCCTGTGCCAGTTCCGGCATTGCGGGCGACACCACCAGCATCGGGCCGATGGTGCCGGCATTGGTGCAATAAGGGGTGGCCCAGATGAAAAAACGCGCACTTCACCATGCATTGCTGCGGGGCGTGGCGACGGTCGAATTTGCCTTGTTGCTCACGCCGCTGGTATTGATGATCTTTGGCACCACCGAACTGGGCCGCGCCATCTACAGCTACAACACCCTGGACAAAACCGTGCGGGACGCGGGCCGCCACCTGTCACAACACGGGCCCGGCGACACCGTGATCGCCACCCAGGCACGCTGTCTTGCCGTGTATGGCACCACCGACTGCACCGGCACACCGGTCGCCCCCGGCCTGACAACGGGCATGGTGTCCATTTGCGATGCCTTGTTGTGCCCCAGCACGCATGCCAGCCAACCCACGGGCCTGGGCGCCATCAACCTGGTCACGGTCAGCATCCAGGACTACCCCTACAACTCCTTGGTCAGTTTCGTGGTTCCTGACATGACCTTCAACAACATTTCGTTCACGCTGAGGGCGCAACTGTGAATATGACGCAACGCCTTTTCCATCAACGCGGTGTCGCCGCAGTCGAGTTCGCCATCATCTCGTCGCTGCTCTTCACGATGTTATTGGGCGTGGTGGAGATGGGCCGACTTTTCTGGACCTGGAACGCAGCGGTAGAAGCCACACGCTACGGCGCGCGCCTGGCGGTGGTCTGCGATCTGAACGACAGCCATATCCAATCCCGAATGGTTGGCAGACTGCCTTCGCTTGCGAACAGCAACATTGTCGTCACCTACCTGAACCCACCGGCCGCCGACAACACCTGCACCACGGCCACCTGCAAGGCAGTGAAGGTGTCGCTCACGGGCTACACCCACAACACCATTATTCCCTTTGTACCGCTGTCGCTCACGCTGCCACCCTTCAGCACGACGCTGCGCAAAGAGTTCATGAGTAGTACTGCCAATGAGGTCTGCCAATGAAAGTCAAACTCGTCACCCCCGACACCATCCATGCCAATGCCTGGTGCGACGTGCTGCGCATTGAACCCGCATTTGAAGTCACATCCCTGGTCCATCCTTTGGCCGAGGTGCGCGTGGTCATCAATGGCAGCCGCCCCGACCTGGTGCTGGTGGAAACCACCTCGCCACAAGATTTCGAGGCACTTGAAGCGCTGACCAACGCGCATCCGGAAATCGATTGCGTTCTGGTCGCCAAAGAACTTACGCCGGCCTTCCTGCTGCAGGCCATGCGCATTGGCGTGCGGGAGGTGCTTCCCGCATCAACAACACCGGAAGCGGTGCTGGCGGCATTGCGCCGCCAGCACCGCAAACGCACACCCAACGCCGCCCAGTTGGCCACGCGCAACGGTGAAGTGCTTGCATTGGTGTCGAGCAAAGGCGGCGGTGGGGCCACCTTCATTGCAGCCAACCTGGCCCATATTTTGGCGGCAGGTGGAAAACGCCAGGTGGCGCTGATTGACATGAACCTGCAGTTCGGCGATGCAGCTTTGTTCGTCAGCAGCCAAACACCGGTGAGCAACGTGGCTGACGTTGCCCGCAACATCAGCCGGCTTGACAACGACCTGCTGCGCTCGTCCATGAGTGAGGTCACCCCCGGCCTGTGGGTACTGGCAGCACCGGACGACCCGGCCCTGGCGACCGACGTGACACCGCAGCATGTCCGGCAAATTGTGGACCTGGCGCGTGAGATGTTTGACTTTGTGGTCATTGATGTGGGGCGGTCTTTGAGTTCGACCACGCTACAGGCGCTGGACCTGGCAGACAGGGTGTATGCCGTGCTGCAAATGACATTGCCGTTCATCCGCGATGGCAAGCGCTTGCACAATGTGTTTCGCTCGCTGGACTACCCCTCACACAAGATTGAGTGGATCGTCAACCGCTACCACAAAGGCGACCAATTCACCATTGATGACCTGAAAAAAACCCTGGAAATTGACCATGTCATCTTGCTGCCCAACCAATACGGAGCGGTCGCAGCGGCAGTCAACCAGGGCATTCCGGTCGAGCGCATTGCGCCCAACAGCATGATTGCCAAAAGCCTGCGGGAGCTCGCCGAAAGCATCGCTCCACCTTCGCTCAATCGCGCCCGTTCAGGCTGGTTATCAGGTCTATTTCGCGGTGCACCCGCTATAGGAGGATTGACATGAGTTTGCGCGACAAGCTGGGCGCTACGACCCAAAGAATTCCGACGGTGGGTGATTTGGCACCGGAGGCCACCGGCGTCCCCACCCGGGCCTACCAGGACACCAAGGCGCACATCCATCAGGTGTTGCTCGGCCGCCTCAATCTGGAGGCCATGGAAAATTTGACACCTGAAGCGCTGAAAGAAGAGTTGCGCCACATGGTGGAGCGCCTGCTGCTGGAGGAAAACCTGGTGCTCAATGCCAGCGAGCGTCGCAATCTGGTGCGCGACATCCAGTACGAGATGCTGGGCTTCGGCCCGCTTGAACCCTTGCTGGTCGATTCGACCGTGTCGGACATTCTGGTCAACACCTTCCAGCGCGTCTATGTCGAGCGGCAGGGGCGGCTGGAGTTGACGGATATCCGTTTCACCGACGATGACCACCTGATGAAAATCATCGACAAGATCGTCTCACGGGTGGGGCGCCGCATTGACGAGTCCAGCCCCATGGTAGACGCCCGGCTGCCCGATGGCTCCCGCGTCAATGCCATCATTCCCCCACTGGCAATTGACGGCCCTATTCTGTCGATACGCCGTTTTGCAACGATACCGCTGAAGGTCAGCAACCTGATTGAGTACCGCTCCTTGTCCGACGAAATGGCACAGTTCATCGGTGCGCTGGCGCAGGCAAAAATCAACATCCTGATTTCGGGCGGCACAGGCTCCGGCAAGACCACGCTGCTCAACATCCTGAGCGCCGCCATCGGCATGACCGAACGCATCGTGACCATCGAGGACGCCGCCGAGTTGCAGTTGCAGCAACCCCATGTGGTGCGCCTGGAGACACGCCCGCCCAACATCGAAGGCCGCGGCGAAGTGGCGCAGCGCGCGCTGGTGCGCAATGCGCTGCGCATGCGCCCCGACCGCATCATCCTCGGCGAAACGCGGGGCGCCGAAGCGCTGGACATGCTGCAAGCGATGAACACCGGCCACGAAGGCTCCATGACGACGGTGCACGCCAATACCGCGCGCGACGCACTGGCGCGGCTGGAAAGCATGATTGCAATGGCCGGTGTGGACCTGCCTGCCAAAGCGGCACGCGCCCAGGTGGCGTCGGCCATCGGCGTCATCATTCAGGTGAACCGGATGAGCGATGGCACGCGCAAGATGACGAGCATTCACGAGGTGACCGGCATGGAAGGCGAGACCGTGACGATGCAGGAAATATTCATCTTCAAGCAAACCGGCGTAGGCCCCAGCGGCATGGTCGAAGGCGCCTTCACCGCCACCGGGGTGCGGCCGCGTTGTTGGGACCGCCTGGTCACCCGTGGCATTCACCTGCCGCAAAATATCTTCGAGCCACTGCGGCGCGAAGGTTGAAGGAGCCGGTATGGACCTGTCCCTCGTTCTCTTTGTGGTCGCGGCCTTTCTGGCCGTGGTGCTGTCCCTTGAAGGCATGTACAACATCTGGGCCTCGCGCAGCAGTCCCGAAGCCAAACGCATCGCCGCCCGCCTTGCTGCGCTGTCCGGCACAACCCTGGCACCCGCCAGCATCGAACGGGCGCGGCAAGAGACGCGCATGCCGCGCCTGAATGCCTTGCTGAACGGCATTCAGATCGGCCAACGCATGCAGCGCTTTGTCAAAGCGTCGGCCATGGCGGTCTCGCTGGCCGAATTGCTGATGATGTCGATCGCGTTGGCGGCATTCGGCCTGCTTTTGCCGGAGCTGTTCGGCAAACCGCCCATTTTTGGCGCTGCACTGGGACTGGCGCTTGCCCTTCTGCCTTGGTGGCGTGTGGTCACGCGGCGGCGCGCCAGGATCGAGCGCATTGAGCGCCAGTTGCCCGAAGCGCTGGACCTGATGGGCCGCGCCATGCGCGCCGGACACGCATTTCCATCGGCCGTCAAGATGGTCGCTGACGAATTGCCCGACCCCTTGGGGCGGGATTTTCGTGTTCTGTTTGACGAGATGAACTATGGTGTCTCCGCCAACGATGCATTGGCCCATTTGGCCGAACGCGTGCCGGTGCCGGATGTGAGCTATTTTGTGGTCGCCGTCTTGATCCAACGCGAATCGGGCGGCAACCTCGCAGAACTTCTGGACAAGATATCTGCCATTGTGCGGGACCGTCTGAAGCTGCTCGGCGAGGTTCGCACCCTGTCGGCGGAAGGCAAGCTATCGGCCATCATCCTGACCGCCCTGCCCTTTGGCGTGGCCCTGGTGGTGAACCTCGTGAATCCGACGTTCATGGACGTGCTCTGGACCGACCCGACCGGTCTGCGCATGGTCGGCGCGGCATGTTTCATGATGCTGCTGGGCATGATGTGGATGCGCAGCATCATCCGCATCCGGGTGTAAGGGAGACGATGGCAATGAACCTGATTCAACTTCTCTTTCTTTCACTCATTTTTGTCGTGGTGGTGACCGCCTTTTACGGCGTGTCTACCCTGATGAGTCCGAACTCTGCGCGCCAGCGCCTGATGGACCTATCGATTGACAGCACGCAACAGACGCCGTCCAAAGACCGCTGGTTGCGCTGGGTCGCCGATCTGACCCGCCCCGTCAGCAAGCTCTCGATGCCGGAGGAAGGCTTTGAGAAATCGCGTGTCAAGTTGCGGTTCGCACATGCGGGCATCCGCAGTGCATCGGCCACGTCCGCGTACTTCGGCATCAAGACGCTGCTGACCGTGGGACTGCCCTTGACCGGTTTTGTACTGATCACCCTTTCCGGCTCGCCCCTGAAGGGCAATAACATGCTGTTTGCCATGCTGACGCTGGCGGCTGCGGGCTATTACGGCCCCAATCTGGTCTTGTCGCGCCTGGTCATGGTGCGCCAGCGCGAGATATTCGAGTCGTTCCCCGATGCGCTGGACCTGATGACCGTGTGTGTAGAAGCCGGCCTGGGTACCGAATCGGCCATGAACCGCGTGGCCGACGATTTGCAATTCAAAAGCCCGGCACTCGCCGACGAACTGCGTATCGTCAACCTGGAACTGCGTGCCGGTTCGGCCCGCGAACGGGCCTTGCGCAATCTGGCCATACGCACCGGCGTCGAGGAAGTGGACGGCTTTGTCACCATGATCAGCCAGGCCGAACGGTTCGGAACCAGCATCGCCGCGTCGCTGCGCGTGCACGCCGAAATGTTGCGCACCCGCCGACGCCAGCGCGCCGAGGAGGCCGCTGCCAAGATTGCGCTGAAGCTGCTCTTCCCTCTGATCTTCTGCATTTTCCCTTCGCTGATGGTGGTCCTGATGGGCCCCGCCATGATCCAGGTTTACCGCGTATTGCTGCCCACGATGGGCGCCGGCCACTGACAGGAGCGCCTCCATGTTTTATGACCACCTGTGTTTGCACCGCAACATTTTCACGGCCGTCACCATGGCGGCGGTTGTGGGCGGATGTTCCACGCCCGCACCCGAGGCCTGGCGCGTGGCGCCGGTCTACCATCTGGCCCATGCCGGGGGCACCAGCGCCGATTCCGCTTACACGGCGTTGGCGCGCCAATACGAGGGTGAACACCGCTGGCGCGAAGCACGGAATGCCTGGCGCAAGGCTGCGCTGGCTGCTCCGCAGGATGCAGATACCCTGAATGCGCTGGGCATGGCGGAAGCGGGCCAGGGGCTGTATGGCAACGCGGTCGAGGCTTTGCGCCGCGCGGTGGCGCTGGCCCCCCAGAATGCCCAGTTGCTCAACAACCTGGGTTATGCCCTGCTGCTGGACGGCCACCAGGAGGAAGCGAAAATCGTCCTGAAAGAGGCCCTGGTGCGCAAGCCGGACCATCGTCTGGCCATGGCCAACCTCAACCGCCTGGAGCCACTGGCGAAAAACCTGGACGCGCCCGTCAACTCCGAGGTGGCGGCATTGCGCATGGCGCCCCCCGCCAGCCCCCCGGCAGAGGCTGCGCTGTCGCTCAGGGAACCCTCCAGCCCTGCACCCCATCTGCAAACCACCCCCAACCTGGCCCCCTTTGCGTTGCGCCAGACGGGCTTGGCAGAAGCAGAAACAACAACGCCAGAGCCTGCAGCACAAGCGGCATCGCCCCCCCTGCACACCGTGCCAGCGTTGCAGCCACGCATCGAAATCGCCAACGGCAACGGCATCAACGGCCTGGCCACCGCGCTGCGCGGGTGGCTTCGCACGCGGGGTCTGGAGCAAAAGCCACTGCTGCGCAATGCACTGCCATTCAACACCGCAACCACCGTGGTCCACTACCGCGCAGGCTACTTGGAAGCCGCCCAGGCGCTTGCCGAACGCATGCCCCAACGCGTCACACTGGCACCCGAGCCGGGCGGCGTGGCGGACGTCGATGTCAGGGTGGTGCTGGGGCGTGATTTTTTAAGGGAAATGCTATCTTTTTTTTAGTTGCGGTAGGAACAAAGGTTACCCTCTGCCCCCCGCGCAGATCCGTACGTGCGGAATTCCCGCATACGGCTCCTGCCTCAGGTATGT
>MESI01000040.1 GCA_001770935.1 Burkholderiales bacterium RIFCSPLOWO2_12_FULL_61_40
GTGGTGACCCACGAGATGGGCTTTGCCCGCGAGGTGGCCAACCACCTGATCTTTTTGCACAAGGGGCTGGTGGAAGAAGAAGGCAATCCTGCCGAGGTGCTGTCCCGCCCCAAGAGTGAACGGCTGGCGCAGTTTTTGTCGGGGAGTTTGAAGTAGGGTGCGGGGCCTAACTTTCATGAAGGGGCGCCGCTTAAACTGACTGCGGATCATTGACGCAAGGGAGTTCTACCGTGCCACAACCGGAGCTTTCCACACTTTTTCAGCTGCTGCCGATAGGCGCCTATCGGTCAGCCCCGGACGGCACCCTTTTGCGGGCCAACGCGGCCCTGCTCGCGCTCAATGGCTACACGCGGGAAGTGGACATGTGCACCGACTTGGGCCCAGGTGCCAAAGACCCGTATGTGGACCCCAAGCGCCGGGCCGAATTTCGGGCTCTGCTGAAAAAAAGCGGGCAGGTGGTCAATTTTGTGTCGGAGATGGTGCGCCTGAACACGGGTGAGCGCATGTGGGTGCGTGAGCATGCCCATGTGGTGTTCAACGACGACGGAACGCCCCGTTATTTCGAGGGCACGGTGGAAGACATCACCGAGGAGCGCCGCGCCAAAACTTTGTTGCACCAACGCGAAGCCATGCTGAACAATGTGCTCAGAACCATTCCTGACCGCATATGGCTGAAAGACACCCACGGTGTCTACATCACCTGCAATGAGGCTTTTGCTGCCAATTTGGGGGTCAGCGTCGCAGAGGTGGTGGGCACCAATGACGTGCAGTGGCTGGGGCAGGAGTTGGCAGAGGTTTTTCTGGCCACCGACCGCCTTGCCATACAGGCGAACAAACCCGTCATTCTGGAAGAGGATATGCCCTCCCCTTTGGCCACCGCGCCAGGGCTGTACGAGGTCGTTAAAACACCCATGCGGGACGATGCCGGAAACATCATTGGCATCTTGGGCATGGGCCGCGACATCCTGCAACGCAAAGCCGCCGAGGCTTTGTTGCGCGACACGACCGAACAGTTGGAACTGGCCATCATGGGCGCCGACCTGGGCCGATGGGACCACGACCTGACCATCGACAAGGGCTACTACATGGACGAGCGCTCCTGCCTGATGCTCGGGCGGGATGTGCGCGAGTGCGAGCATGGGCGCGCCTGGGGCCATTTGATACACCCGGACGATCTCCCTAACACGCTGAAAGCCATGCGCGCCCATCTGAACGGCAGCGCACCCGCCTATGAGGTGGACTACCGCGCCCGCCACACCGATGGCCGCTGGGTTTGGCTCAGCAGCCGGGGCAAGGTGGTGCAATTCGACCGCAATGGCGCAGCCCAGCGCATGGTGGGCACCCTGATGGACATTTCGGGGCGCAAACAGGCGGAGAGCCAATTGCGCGCCACCCAGGCGGAGTTGCAGGCCACGCTCAACGCCCTGCCCGATTTGTTATTTGAGTTCACCCTGGACGGCCACTACCGGGCGGTGCACAGCCACAACGAGGGAGACATGGTGTTCCCGCCCCCGTTCGTCATGAACAAAGTGGTGACCGAGGTGTTGCCCATGGATGCTGCGAACACATTTTTGGCCGCTTTGCAGGAGGCCCACGCCCAGGGGCGCTCGTCGGGCAAGCAGTACAGCCTGGAGTTGACGGCAGGCAAGCAGTGGTTTGAACTGTCCGTGGTGCGCAAGCCGACCGAGCCTGGGGAGGAGCAACGCTTTATTGCCATCGCCCGCGACGTCACCGAGCGAAAAATCACCGAAGAGGCGATCCAGCATCTGGCTTTCCATGACAGCCTGACCGGCTTGCCCAACCGGCGTTTGCTCTCGGAACGCCTGCAGGGCGCCTTGCTTGCCAGCAACAGGCACCGCCAGTACGGCGCTTTGATGTTTCTGGACCTGGACAAATTCAAACAGCTCAACGACACCCACGGCCACGACGTGGGGGATCTGATGCTGCAGGAGGTGGCGCGCCGTTTGCAGCAAAACATCCGCGCCGTGGACACGGTGGCCCGCCTCGGTGGTGACGAGTTTGTGGTGCTGATCCAGTCGCTGAGCACCGACGCGCAGGACGCCCATATGCATGCCAGCACGGTGGGCCACAAAATTTTGTCCAGCCTGAACGAGCCTTACGCCCTGGGCGGACTGGAACACTCCAGCACCCCCAGCATCGGCATTGCCTTGTTCAGCGGCGATACGGTCGCGGCCCCTGACGTCCTGAAACGGGCGGACAGCGCCATGTACCAAGCCAAGGCCAAGGGCCGCAACACCCTGTATTTTTATAAGCCAAATATGGCCTCAGCCCCCGTAGATACTGCGCAAGCAGCTACTTAATTGATAGCAAAACCATGTTGAACTTCTTGCCCTCCATTCTTGTTGGCGTGATCGCCTCGGCGCTGATGGTGCTCAATGCCCTGTTTTGGGTGCCCATTCTGCTGATCTTTGCCTCGCTCAAGCTGGTCCTGCCCTTCAAGGCGGTTCGTTTGGCGATCGACCCCATCCTGTTGTTCATTGCCGAGTCCTGGATTGCCTGCAACAGCGGCTGGATGGCGCTGACCCAGCGCACCAGCTGGGACGTACAGGGCATCGAAGGACTGGACCCGCACAGCTGGTACCTGGTCAACAGCAACCACCAGTCCTGGGTGGATATCCTGGTGCTGCAGCATTTGCTGAACCGGCGTATCCCATTGCTCAAATTTTTCATCAAGCAGGAACTCATCTGGGTGCCGGTGATGGGCCTGGCGTGGTGGGCCTTGGAGTTTCCGTTCATGCGCCGCCACAGCGAGGACTACCTGAAAAAACACCCGGAGATGCGTGGCAAGGACCAGGAAACCACCCGCAAAGCCTGCGAAAAGTACGCCCTCATTCCCACCAGCGTGATGAATTTTCTGGAAGGCACCCGCTTCACTGCGGCCAAACACGCCAAGCAAAAATCGCCCTACCGCCACCTGCTCAAGCCCAAAGCCGGGGGCATGGCGCTGGCGCTCAACGCCATGGGCGACAAATTCCAGGCCATTCTGGATGTCACCATTGTGTATCCCGACGGCGCACCCACCTTTGGCCATTTTGTCACCGGCAAGATGCAGCGCGTGGTGGTGCGGGTGCGCACGCTGCCCGTGCCCCAGCACCTGCTGCATGGGGACTACGGACAGGACCCGGCCTTTCGGGAGGCGTTTTCACAATGGGTGCAACAGCTGTGGCGCGACAAGGATGCCCAGATCACGGCATTGCTGAAACAGGCCCACAAGCACCCGCCTGCATCCTGATGATCCGGCCCTGCGGACATCGGCCTAGGCCGCCGCCAGTAAAAAGTGCTTTGTTTCCAGGATGTCGCGGGGCAATGGTTTGCTGAACAGGTAGCCCTGCATTTCGTCGCAATTGAGTAGCCGCAGCAGCTGGGCTTGCTCCTCGGTTTCAACGCCCTCCGCCACCACCTTGAGCTTGAGCGCATGCGCCAGGCCAATGATGGTGGACACCAGCGCCAAGCCTTGCGGCCCATCGGTCATCGCTATGACAAAGGAACGGTCGATTTTCAGCGTATCGACCGGCAATTTGGACAGATAACTCAGTGAGGAAAAGCCGGTGCCGAAATCATCAATGGCGATGGTGACCCCCATGTCCCGGATCTCCTGCAGACTGGCGATCTTGAGGTGGACATCCTCCATGATCATGCTTTCGGTAATTTCCAGTTCCAGCCCTGCGGCCGTCTGCGGATCGCTTCCGATGGCCTGCCTGATTTCGCCAATAAAGCCCCGGTGGCGCAGTTGCAACGAGGAAACATTGACGGCGACACGCACTTGCGCAATGCCGGCCCTGCGCCACCGCTGGTTGTCGGCGATTGCCTGGTGCAGTGCCCAACGCCCTACTTCGTAAATCAATCCGGTTTCCTCCAGAATGGGGATGAACTGTGCTGGCGGCACCAGCCCGGTTTGTGGATCGTTCCATCGAATCAGGGCTTCCAGGCTGGTGAGCTTGCCCGTCACCAAACTGACCTTGGGCTGGTAATACAGCACAAATTGCCCCTGTTCCAAAGCCGTGCGCAGGCGACTCTCCAGGTTCAGGGCCTCCGCCACCCGTGTGTTCATGGCCGGGGAGTAGAACAACAGGGACTCCACCGATCCCCGTGCGCGCTTGAGTGCCGTTTCGGCATGGCGGTAAAGCAATTCAGGATCATCCCCGTCTTGCGGATACAAGGCGACCCCGACCTTGCCGGCCATCCGCAATTCGGACCCACGCAGGTGAAACGGCTGGGCGAAGCAGTCGTGCAGCAACTGCTCCAGACTGTGCGCGACACTCTGCACATCGCGCGGATCACACAAGACAACACCAAAACAGTTGATGCCGACACACGCCACCGTTTCAAAACCGATATTGCTCTGCTGGATGCGCTGTGCGACCAGCTTCAGCAACTCGTCGCCCGCCTGCCGACCCAGTGTCTCGTTGATGATTTGGAAGCGGTCAATGTCGACCAAGGCCAACGCCAGGGTATTGGCATCACTGCTGCAGGTGCGCAGGCGCAGGCTGACCTGCTCCAGAAACAGCGGGCGATTGGGCAGGCCGGTCAACTCGTCGTAATAGGCGAGGTAATTGAGCCGTTCTTCTTTTTCGATGTGGTCCAGTGCAAAACCAATGTCACCGGCCAACTCGCTCAGAAGCGTTTGCTCTTCTGCATCAAAAAAACCCGGTTCGTCCGAGTACAAGGCCAGTACGCCCACCGCCTGCTGTGCCACCAGGATGGGCAGAAAAGCCATGGAGAGAATGCCGCGCGCAATACGGTCTGGCGTATAGGTGCTTTGTTCACCGGTTCGCAGGTCGTTGTTCACCATGGCCTTTTTTTCTACCACGGCCTGTACCGCCATATTGTTGGTTCCCGCCACGTAGCCGCGCAGTGACAAGTTGTGCTGTATGACCTCCAAAAATGCCGGATCGGCACCGACCGACGTGGTGGGCACCACCGCCATCGCGTCATGGTCGACCGAACCAATCCACGCCATTTTGAATTTACCCTGGTCCACGGCAATTCGGCAAGCCTCCTGGAACAGTTCGTCGCGGTGGTGCACACGGATGATCAGCGTATTGATGCCGCTGAGCACCGCCAAAACACGGTTCAGGCGGATGATTTTTCTCTCGGCTTCCTTGCTGTCCGTGATGTCCTCTCCCACGCTGGCCGTGCCGATGACTTCACCCGAGGAGGAGCGCAAAACCGTGTTGTTCCACCGTACCAGGCGGCGCGCACCGGACCGGGTCACAATTTCATTCTCGTAATGCCAAGCCTCGGGCTTGTTGTCCAACAGTGCGTCGAATATTTTTTCCACGTCCTCCCGTTCTGGCGGGATGAAGCACTCAAACCAGTTCCGCCCCAGCACCTCTTCGCGCGCCCAGCCGCTCAGGCGCAACAAATAGTCATTGCAATAGGTGATCCGCGCGTCACAGTCCAGCATCAGGGACACCATCTCCATATTGCCCAGCATGGCCTTGAAGCGGCGTTCACTCTCGATCCGCTCATCCCGCACTCTTTTCTGTTCGGTGATGTCCTGCATCGTATGGAACACGCGTTCGCTGCCGTCCGACGCCGTCTTGGAAATAGGCTCCATGACCTGGCGGATGTGCAGCCAGACGCCGTCTTGCCGCTGCAGGCGGTATTCAAAGTCCACGCGCTCGCCCTGGGCGCCGACCTCCAGGACTTTGTCCTGGAACAAGGCGCGGTCGTCGGGATGCACCAGCTGCAGCCACTCCTGCGTGCTTTTGACCATCCGCTCGGGGCTCACCCCGATCATCTGCGGCATGGTGTCAGGCCAGCTCTGAAACATCCCTTGTGGCCCGCTGATGACATGGGTCAGCCTGGCCAGCAGCTGGGCGTGGTGGAGTCCGGCCTCGCTTTCCCGCAAATCTTCGGCGTAGCGTTGCACCTCCGCCAGCAAGCTGCCATTTTCATAAATGCGCCCCACCTGGGCGGCGAGGATGAACAAAATCCGCTCGTCCTCGTCGCTGAACTCTGCATTGCCCAATTTGTCCGCCAGACAAATCCAGCCATAGGCATAGGACAAGGAAGCCACCGGAGCCATCAGGCAGGCAAACATCGGCGGGTAGCCCGGTGGCATCCCGGCGGCTGTGGCGTCTCCGTCTGGCAGCACCATGCGGCGCGCGCGGCCCTCGGAACGCGTCGCCCCCAAGGCGCCCCGGTCCAGGTCCGGGATGGCCAACTGCCCCACCAGCGCCGCATCGATTCCACTGGTAAAAAAGTGCACCGCACCATTGGCCTTGCCATGGGGTTTGCCCCGGACGCAGACCACCGCGTATTGGGCGCCAATCAGCTCGCGCGCGCCTTTGCACACTTTTTCAAGCAGCAAAAGGGGGTCGCGCTCCGATGCCAGTTGCAGATTGAAGTCCGTCAAGGCATCCAGGCGCCGGTTGGCCGCTTCCAGGTGGAGGACCTTTTCTGACAGCTTGTTGGTCAGCAAGCGCAGGTGGTCTCGGTCAAACTCCTGCACATCCGGTGCCTGGGCCGACTCCGGTGCAGACGCACGTTCAACCTTGGGAGCGGGCTCTTGCAGCAAAGCCCGGTCCATGGCGATCAAAATATCCTCCGGGTCGCAGGGCTTCATCAGAACCTGCGACACGCCGCAATCCCTCGCCAGATTGTGTGCCTCCCGTTCCAGGTAGTGCGCGCTGTAGAAAATAACCTCGGTGTCGGCAATCGCCGGATCGGCGCGCAGGCGGCGTACAAATTCATAACCGTCCATGGTCGGCATCAGGATGTCCGAAAAGACCAGATTGGGGTGCTCTGCACGCACTATCGCCAAGGCTTCGGCACCATCGGCGGCCTCCAACGCCTGGTGCCCCCGGTAATTCACCAAAGCCACCACCAGGGCCCGGTTTTCGGCTTGGTCGTCCACGACCAGAATTTTTGCCATGCCTGATCTTTCGTCAGCTTGTGGGAAACGGCTGAACACGCAGTTCGGACGGCAAGAATGCTTCAACCTGTGCCACAAAAGTTTCGGGATCAATAGGTTTGGTGACGTGGTCATCAAACCCGGCCTTGAGCGCCGACTCCCGGTCGCCCGACATGGAGAACGCCGTAACGGCAATCAGCGGAACCCGGCGCCAGAGGGAACTGGCCCGCAAATACCGCACCACTTCGTAACCGTTCATCACCGGCATTTGCAAATCGCAAAGAATCAGGTCGGGCTGCGCCGTCTCGGTCAACTGGACACCCATGCGCCCATCCTCGGCACCGAGTGTGGAATACCCCCTGGACTCCAGCAGATATTTCGCCAGTTCACGACTGGCCTCATCATCATCGATGATCAGAATACGGGCTGTCATGGCTTACTCCTGTGGTAGCTCCAGAGTGAAGGTGCTGCCTACTCCGTATTCGCTTTGGAAAGTTATTTTCCCTCCCAGTTGTTCGGCCAGTTTGCGGCTGAGGTGCAACCCCAGTCCGGTCCCCTCCAGCTTGCGCCGGTCTGCAGCGTCCACCCGTGAAAAGGCCTCAAACAAGCGCCCCTGCTCTTGCGGGGCAATGCCGGGGCCGGTGTCTTCCACACTGAACGCAAGCACTTTACCCTCTGGCGTGGTTCGCTCTTCCAGCCGCAAACACACGCTTCCATGCTCGGTAAATTTAAGTGCATTGCCAATGAGGTTGATGATGATCTGGTTCAGAGCACGGCGGTCGGTGCGCAACATCACCGGCCGACTGGGCAGGTCGACCGTGAAGTGCAAGCCTTTTCTATCCGCATCGGGTTGCAAGGAGGCGGCCACGTCCTCCAGCACGGTGTTGCAGTCAATGGTCTCAAGCTTCAGCTCCAGCTTGTTGGCTCCAAGTTTGGCCAGGTCCAGCATGTCGTTGATCAGTGACAACAGGTGCCGGGCCCCCTTCTGGATGATGAGCAGCTGCTTGTTCTGCTCGGCATTGAGCGGGCCGGGAAGTTGCATCAGCAAGGTGCCGGTGAAACCAATAATGGCATTGAGCGGTGTCCGCAATTCATGCGACATGCTGGCAAAAAAACGGTCTTTGGCCATGGCTGCATTTTCCAGTTCTATGTTCTTATCGCGCAAAGTCTGCTCGATACGCTTGCGTTCGGTCACGTCCCGGATGGCGCTGGAAACAAACAGCCCCTCCTCCGTTTCCAAGGGGCTCAGGCTGATTTCGACCGGAAACTCAGTGCTGTCCTTGCGCAGCCCATACAGCTCCAGCCCCGCTCCCATGGCACGTGTGCGCGGCTGTTCAAAAAAACCGGTTCGGTGTCCAAGGTGCTTGGACCGGAAACGTTCAGGCACCAGAATCTCGATTTTCTGGCCCAACAGCTCTTCCCGGCTCCACCCAAACAACTGGACTGCCTGGCTGTTCACCAGCACTATTTCGCCGTTGCGGTCGACGATGACCATGGCATCGGGTGCCGATTCCAGCAGATCCTTGAACTTCTGGTCAGCCTTTTTGCGGTCGGTAATGTCACGAATAGCACTCATAACCATAGTTCCCTCCTCAGTTTTAAGCGGGCTCAGGCTGATTTCGACCGGGAATTCGGTTCCGCCTTTGCGCAGCCCGTAGAGTTCGAGGCCGGCCCCCATGGTGCGGGTGCGTGGCTGCTCGAAGAAGCCGCTCCGGTGCGCGAGATGGGCCGTGTGAAAACGGACCGGCAGCAAAAACTCCACCGGCTGTCCCAGAAGTTCGGCGCGTTGGTGGCCAAACATTTTTTCCGCCTGGGAGTTCACCAAAACAATGCGTCCGGTCACATTGACCATCACAATGGCATCGGGCGTGGACTCCAGCAGGTCGTGAAAGCGGGCCTCCACGAGTTTGGCGTCACGCAAGACCTTCAGGTGCGTCACGTCCTTTTTGTTGGACAGGAAATATTCCAGATTTCCCTGGGCATCGCGCACCGCTTTGGTCGATACGCTCACATGCACCAGCGTGCCGTCTTTGCGGCGGCGTACCGATTCGTATACCGTCAGGTCCCGGCGCAAGGCCTCGGTCTGGATCTGTTTTTCCTCTTCAATACAGTCCTTGGGAACCACCAGATCGAGTATGGACTTGCCAAGCGCTTCGTCTTGTGGGTAGCCAAAAATCGCCTCTGCCGCCGGGTTCCAGTGCAGGATATTCCCCTCGGGTGAGATGGCAATCAAGGCATCCGGATTTTGTTCCCACAACTTGTCGGTCAATTCCAAAGTCATACAGCCCTCGGTACCCGGTCAGACTATGAACTTCTTTCAGGGTCCGCGTTCTCACGCAGCACCCCTGTTCATCCTCCCCAATCCAAGCGAAATCACAGAATTTGCCTGAATTGCACCATAGAGCGAAGCTTTGATTTGTGCGCGCGATCAAGCCAATGTCGGCTGTAAGGTGATCTCGCCTATTTGCCCAAACCCATCGACCGGGTGATGACCTCTTTCATGATCTCGTTGGTGCCGCCGTAGATGCGCTGCACGCGGGCGTCGGCGTAGGCGCGGGCAATGGGGTATTCCCACATGTAGCCGTAGCCGCCAAAGAGCTGCACACATTCGTCCATCACCTTGCATTGCAAATCGGTGGTCCAGTACTTGGCCATGCTGGCGGTGGCGGTGTCCAGCTTGTCTTGCAAAATCAGTTCGCAGCATTTGTCCACAAACACCCGCGCCACCTGCACCTCGGTTTGCAGCTCGGCCAGCACATACCGGGTGTTCTGGAAGGCCGCCACGGGCTGGCCAAAGACCTTGCGCTCTTTCACATAGTCCACCGTCCAGTCGATGGCGGCCTGGGCAGCCCCCACGGCGCCGATGGCGATTTGCATGCGTTCCCAGGGCAACTGCTCCATCAGGCAAATGAAGCCTTTGTTTTCATAGGCCGGGCCGCCCAGCAGGTGATCAGCGGTCAGGCGCACATTGTCAAAAAACAGCTCGGAGGTGTCTTGCGCCTTCATGCCCACTTTTTTCAGGCGCTTGCCCACGGTAAAGCCCGGCATGCCGCGCTCCACCAGCATCAGACTGGTGCCCTTGCCGCCTGCCGCCGGGTTGGTTTTGGCCACCACGATCACCAGGTCGGCATGCCAGCCGTTGGTGATAAAGGTTTTGCTGCCGTTGAGCAGGTAGCTGCCGTCGGCTTGCTGAATGGCGGTGGCTTTGATGCCTTGCAGGTCCGAGCCTGCAGCAGGCTCACTCATGGCGATAGCGCCGACCATTTCACCGCTGGCCAATTTGGGCAGGTATTTGGCTTTTTGCTCCGCTGTACCGTAGTGCAGGATGTACGGCGCCACGATTTCGCTGTGCAGCCCGAAGCCAATGCCGGTGTAGCCTGCACGCCCGATCTCTTCGATCTGGATCATGGAATAGGCCTTGTCGGCCTCCGAGCCGCCGTACTCCTCGGGCATGCTCATGCACAAAAAGCCGTTGTCCCCCGCCTTGTTCCACACCGCGCGGTCCACATAGCCCTGCTCTTCCCACTCCGCGTGGAAGGGGGCGATTTCCTTGTCGATGAAGCGGCGAAAGCTGTCGCGAAAGGCTTCGTGGTCGGGGGAAAAGAGGGTTCTTTCAATCATGGTGGCACCTGTAAAGTGGGAAAAAGAAACGGAGTTTACTATTTATACAAAGCAATTGCTTTGTTAAAAGAATATGACGCATCAAAGAAAAATGCAGCAATTTGGAGCCACAACACCGTGGCCGTCAAAATTGTGGATGATCGGGAGATTGGGTTCTTAAAAATGATGCGATTGGAGAAATAGACCGTGCAAATTGAGGCAATCAGGCTTAAAAATTTCCGCGCCTTTCACGACATCAATATGCGTGACATACCGCGTTTCTGCGTTCTGGTGGGTGCCAACGGCAGCGGCAAGAGCACGCTGTTTTCGGTGTTTGCGTTCTTGCGTGATGCCATGGCCACCAATGTGACTGCGGCATTAGGTAAATTAGGAGGAAGCCGGGGGTTTGAAGAGGTGCGCAGTCGCGGCTCAAGTGGGCCTATTGAAATCGAACTGAAGTTGCGCACCGCATCGGCCAGCGGGCGCAGCCAGTTGATTACCTACGAGTTGCACATTGATGAAGCGAAGGGGCGCCCGGTAGTTACCCGCGAAATTTTGCGCTACCGCAGAGGCAGCCACGGCAAGCCTTGGCATTTTTTGGAATTTTCGAATGGCATGGGCGAAGCAGTCACCAATGAACTAGACACGGTGGCCGATGAAAGCCAACTCAAACGCGAGCAGCAAACGCTGAAGAGCCCGGACATTTTGGCCATCAAAGGTTTGGCGCAGTTTGAGCGTTTTCCAGCGGTGGTTGCACTGGGAAACCTGATTGAAAACTGGCATTTGTCAGACTTTCACATTAGCCGTGCCCGCCCCGAAGCAGATGCTGGATATGCAGAGCATCTTTCGCGCGAGGGCGAAAACTTGTCCTTGGTGGTTGAGTACCTTTACAAGAATCACCCTGCTGTTTTTCAAAAGGTACTGGACAGACTGCGGACCTGTGTACCTGGAATCAGCAAGGTGGAGGCAAAGACGACCGAAGAAGGTCGGGTGTTGTTGAAGTTTCAGGACGGCGCGTTTGAAGACCCGTTTTTGGCCCGCTACGTATCAGACGGCACCATCAAGATGCTGGCCTATTTGGTGCTGTTGTTTGATCCTTCGCCGCATCCCCTGCTCTGTGTTGAAGAACCAGAGAACCAGCTTTACCCTTCATTACTATGGGACTTGGCTGAAGAGTTCCGCAGCTATGGGGAGCTTGGGGGGCAAGTCTTTGTTACCACCCATTCGCCCGACTTTTTGAATGCTATCCACCTGGATGAGCTGTTCTGGTTGGTGAAAAAAGAGGGTTACACCAGCATTCACCGCGCAAAGGACGATCTGCAACTGAAAGCCTATGTCGATGAGGGCGACCAGCTAGGATACCTCTGGAATAGCGGCCTGTTTGCGGGGGTGAACCCTTGATCGCGCCGGGCATCGAACACATTGTATTTTTTTTGGAAGGCCCATCTGAACAAGACTTTTTGAAGGCTTTTTTACCAGCGCTCTTGCCCGGCCACATTCACCTGCACTACCAAGTGTTTCAGGGTAAGCAAGACATGGAAAAACGCTTGGCCTTGCGCATGCGCGGATGGCGGCAGACAAATACCTGCTTCGTCGTGCTGCGAGACCAAGACAGCGGCGACTGCATTGCCATCAAACATGGACTTCAACAAATCTGCACATCGGCCGGTCACCCCAATGCACTGGTTCGCATTGCATGCAGGGAGTTGGAGACGTTTTTTATCGGTGATTGGACAGCAGTTGCTGCAGCCTTTGACATGCCCGCCTTGGCCAAACTCGGGACCAAAGCCATGTATCGACAGCCCGATTTATTGGGTAGCCCATCCGCAGAGTTGAAAAAACACATTTCACAGTACCAAAAACGCGATGGGGCTCGGCGTATCGGACCTCACTTGGACCCGGCACGAAATAAGTCGAAGAGTTTTGAGGTGTTCATGCGGTCCATCCAACAAATTGCAGCATAGGTGCCCCTACCTCACACGCGCCCCTCATGCATCGGCGTAGAGTGAAATAAGCTGGCTAGGATTTGAAGCGCCAAGGGGTCTTGATTTATTTTTAGAAAGCAATTGCTTTGTAAAAAGAAATATACTGAATGCTTGCGTAGTCCTGACCAGGACTGATTACCAACCTCACGGAGACCCCCATGACAGAAGCATTTGTATTTGATGCCATCCGCACGCCCCGCGGCAAAGGCAAGAAAGATGGCAGCTTGTACGAGGTGAAGCCCGTCAACCTGTTGGCTGGCCTGTTAACCGACTTGCAGCAGCGCAACCAGTTCGATACCGCCCGGGTCGACGACGTGGTGATGGGCCTGGTGTCTCCGGTGGGCGACCAGGGCGCGGTGCTGCCGAAGGTGGCGGCGCTCAAGGCCGGCTGGGACTTCCAGTGCGCAGGGGTGCAGATCAACCGCTTTTGCGCCTCAGGCCTGGAAGCCGTGAACATGGCCGCGCAAAAAGTGCGCTCCGGCTGGGAAGACCTGGTGGTGGCTGGCGGTGTGGAGAGCATGAGCCGGGTGCCGATTGGCTCGGACGGCGGCGCCTGGGCCATGGACCCGGAGACCAATTCCGCCACCGCTTTTGTGCCCCAAGGCATCGGCGCGGACCTGATTGCCACGCTGGAAGGATTCACCCGTGCCGATGTGGACGCTTTCGCGCTGGAGTCGCAAAAGCGGGCTACCCATGCCCAGGCCAGCGGCTACTTTGACCGCTCTGTCGTCCCCGTGAAAGACTTTTTGGGCCAGGTCATTCTGGGCAAGGATGAATTCATCAAACCCAACACCACGCTGGAAGGCCTGGGATCGCTCAAACCCGCGTTTGAGCAGATGGGCGGCATGGGCTTCGACCAGGTGGCGCTGACCCGCTACCCGCAGGTGGAGCGCATCCACCACGTACACCACGCGGGCAACTCGTCCGGCATCGTCGATGGTGCATCCGCCGTGCTGATTGGCAACGAAGCCGCCGCCAAGGCGCATAACCTGAGCCCGCGCGCCCGCATCGTGGCAGCGGCTTTGAGTGGTGCGGACCCCACCATCATGCTGACCGGCCCCATGCCTGCCGCCCGCAAAGCGCTGGCCAAGGCCGGTTTGACCATCGACCAGATCGACCTGTTTGAAGTGAATGAGGCCTTCGCCGCCGTGGTGATGCGTTTCATGAAGGAAATGAAGGTGCCGCACGACAAGGTCAATGTGAACGGCGGCGCCATTGCCATGGGCCACCCCTTGGGCGCCACCGGGGCCATGATTTTGGGCATCTTGGTTGACGAGCTGCACCGGCGCAAGCTGCGCTACGGCATGGCCACGCTGTGCGTGGGCGGCGGCATGGGCATTGCCACCATTGTGGAGGCAATCTGAGACCTTGCGGGACAGACCGGAGCGAAGCGAAGCTCTGTCCCCAACTGAATAGAAGCGGGACAGTCCGCAGCTACGCGCAGCGAGCCAGCTTTGTCCTCAACATTTTAGAAGAAATTGGCCTCTAGCCCCCGTATTCATTGCGCAAGCAGCTCCTATTTTTATAGCATTTCTGGACAGACCGCAGTGACGCGAAGCGAACCGGCCCTGTCCTCAACTGATGAGAAACAGACCATGAAAACTATTTCCTATTCCCTCGCAGACGGCATCGCCACCATCACCTTTGACGAGCCCGACTCCCCGGTCAACACCATGTGCCTGCAGTGGCAGGACGATATGGATGCGCTGGCCGCCCAGGTGCTGCAGGACAAAGACGCCATCCGGGGCATCGTCCTGGCCTCGGCCAAGAGCACTTTTTTTGCCGGGGCCGATCTCAAAGGCGCCATGCGTTTGAAACCTTCGGACGCAGGCCAAATCTTCACCGAAATCGAACGCGTCAAAAAGAACTTCCGCACTATCGAAACCCTGGGCAAGCCCGTGGTCAGCCTGCTCAATGGCACGGCGCTGGGCGGCGGCTGGGAAGTGGCGCTGGTGGGCCACCACCGCATCGCCATCGACGACCGAAAGACGCAGTTTGGCCTGCCCGAAGTGACCCTGGGCCTGCTGCCCGGCGCCAGCGGTGTGACCAAAATGACCCGCCACCTGGGCCTGATGGCGGCCCAGCCCTACCTGGTGGAAGGCAAAACCTTTTCGCCCGCCGAAGCCAAGGGCCTGAACCTGGTGCATGAGCTGGTAGCCCCCGGCGACAACGCCCCGGCGGAGATGCGCACCAAAGCGCTGGCATGGATCGCCGCCAACCCCGGCGCCCAGCACCCCTGGGAAGCCAAGGGCTACAAGGTGCCCGGCGGCCTGCCCTCCTCGCCCGCCGTGGCAGGCATGCTGGCCGTGGCCCCGGCCATGATCAAGAAGCAGACCCGTGGCCTGTATCCCGCGCCCGAAGCCATCATGGCCTGTATGGTCGAAGGGCTGCAGGTGGATATCGAAACCGCCCTGCGGATTGAAAGCCGTGCGCTGGCCAAACTCATGACCGGCATCAATGCCAAGGCCATGATCAACACCTTCTTCTTCAACCTCAACGCCATCAAGAGCGGCCAAAGCCGCCCCGGCAACACACCCCGCTTCAAGCCCGCCAAGGTCGGCTTGCTGGGCGCGGGCATGATGGGGGCCGGCATCGCCTACGCCCAGGCCAGCAAGGGCATTGCCACGGTGCTCAAGGACGTGAGCCAGGAAAAAGCCGACCTGGGCAAAAGCTACAGCGCCAAGATCACCCAGGGCCGGGTGGACAAGGGCCGCATGAAGCCCGAGGAGCAACAAAAGATCCTGGACCGCATCCAGCCCACCGGCAAAGTGGAAGACCTGCTGGGCTGCGACCTGATCATTGAAGCGGTGTTTGAAAACCGTGAACTCAAAGCCAAGGTCACCAAAGAGTCAGAGCCCATGCTGGCGGCGGGCGGTTTTTTTGCCTCTAACACATCCACCTTGCCCATCAGCGGCCTGGCCACGGCCAGCAAGGAACCCGAAAAATTCATCGGCATCCACTTCTTCAGCCCGGTGGACAAGATGAAACTGGTGGAGATTATCCGTGGCAAGCAAACCAACGACGAAACCGTGGCGCGTGCCTTTGACTACGTGCAGGCCATCGGCAAGATCCCGATTGTGGTGAACGATTCGCGCGGCTTTTTCACCAGCCGCGTGTTTGGCACTTTTGTGATGGAAGGCGCGGCCATGCTGGGCGAAGGCATCCCCGCTGCGGCAATAGAAAACGCCGGTATCCAGTGCGGCATGCCGGTCGGCCCCCTGGCCGTGCTGGACGAAACCGCGCTAACACTGAGCCTGCACGTCATGGAGCAGACCAAGGCTGACTTGGAGGCCGAGGGAAAAACCTATGTCGCCACACCGGGCGAACTGCTGGTGGCCGATCTGGTGCGCATACACAAGCGCCCTGGCCGCGCAGGTGGTGGCGGCTTTTACGAGTACCCCAGCGAGAAAGGCGCCAAGAAGTTCCTCTGGCCACAGCTCAAGGATTTGTTTGAGAAAGCCGATGCCCAGTGGACCATCACCGACCTGAAAGACCGCCTGCTCTACCGCCAGGCCGTGGAAACCGCGCGCTGCCTGAGCGAAAACGTGCTGACCACGGTGCACGACGCCAACATCGGCTCCATCTTCGGCATCGGTTTTCCGGCCTGGACGGGCGGCGCCATGCAGTTCATCTACGGCATGGGCATTGAGGCCTTCGAGGCGCGTGCGGCAGAGTTGGCGCGCCAATTCGGCCCTGGTTTTGCGTTGACCGACGATGTGAAGGCCGCCATTCGGAAGTACCAGCCCATCTATTGACCAATAGCTGCCCTACACTGGCATGCCACACAGCCTGAGGACCCTTGATGCTGGCACAACTTCTGCGACGCATGTTATTGGCGCAATTTTTCATGGGCGCTGCACTGGGCCTTCTGCTGAACCGCTTTGCCGGTGGGTCCATGGGGTGGGTGGTCGCCCTGGCTGTGGCACTGCCTCTGTTGACGACCACGTTGGCCCACCTGTTGTCTGCTATGAAATCACGGGCACCGGCTGAGTCGCCAACCCTGTGGTGGCGCTCGGTGTGGGGCGAAATTGGCGCTGGCATTCGGATTTTCATGCTCCGCCAGCCGTGGACCACGCGTCCACCTGTTTATTTGGCAGCAACCGGGGGGGCGGCCCCTGCCCCCCTTGTACCAGTGGTGCTGGTGCACGGCTATGTTTGCAACCACCGGATTTGGGATGACACCATTGCCGCGCTGCGTGCCCAGGGTCACCCGGTATTGGCGGTGGACCTGGAGCCGCTTTTCACGTCCATTGACAAATATGCGCCCATTGTGGAGGCTGCGGTGGCAGAAATCTGTCGGCAGGCCGGGGCGCGCCAAGTGGCGCTGCTAGGCCACAGCATGGGCGGGCTGGCTATACGCGCCTGGTTGCGAGCCCATGGCACCGAGCGGGTCGCCAAGGTGCTGACCCTGGGAACGCCCCATGCAGGCACACGGCTGGCCCGCCGCGCACGCACCCCCAATGGACGCCAAATGGTCTGGCGCAGCAAATGGCTGGCCCGGCTCGCGGCCCATGAGTCCGAGGCCACCCGCGCGCTGATGCGTATTGCCATCACCGCCCAGGACAACATCGTCTACCCCCAGCGCGCGCAGGTACTGCCCGGTGTGGAGACCACGGTATTCGAGGGCATGGGCCACCTGCAAATGTGCCTGGAAAAACCGGTGATCGACTGGGTTTTGGCGCAGCTTGCGCCGCTGCATCCGCACTGACAGAATTTGTTCAATCCGTCAGTGCGGCGTATTCCAAGGGTTGATGACGGTCAGGCCAGCGGCTTCAAAAGGGCTGGTGTCTCGCGTTGCAACAATCAAACCATGGCTGGTGGCCGTAGCGGCAATGTAGCCGTCTGCGGGCGCAATAGCTTTCCCCTGGGCCCGCGCACGGGCACGAAGCACTGCATAGGCTTCGGAGGCTGCTGCATCAAAGGGCAGGATTCGGCCAACAAACAACGGCAAGATGCGTTGCTCAAGACTGGTGTGGAGCGTGTCTCGTCGTTTGCCAGGTGCCAGCGCCGCAATGCCAAAACGCAACTCAGCCAGGCTGATCGTTGACAGATAAAGTGTTTCGATAATTTGCGCATCCATCCAAGTCAAGACGCCTACATCACCGGTGAGCTTCAATGGTTCAGAAACGACGTTGGTATCGAGAAGAATCATTCAAAGCTCATCGGTTCTGCGGGTGACTTGTCACGCTCGATCTCAAAATCAAAACCCCCTGCCTGCTGGCCGATTTCAGCCAGCAAGGAACCCAGCTTGATGCGGCCCTCTGGCCGTGCGACGCTCTCAAGAATGGCTCGGACTTCGGCCTCGGTGCTTCGACCAGCCATCGCGGCGCGCACACGCAAAGCACGGTGCGTCTCCTCAGGTAAGTTGCGGACAGTGATTGACGACATTTGGCATCCCTTTAAAGATGATATCAATGATTGCATTATATTCGCTATGCAATCAAACTGGGGAGGGGGTCGCGGGTGATGCCATTGGCAAACTGGACATATTCCGCCGGTTTGGGCTTACCACCTCACGACCCCGCCCCCAGGAATGGCATGACCACGACGGCAGGCAAAATCTTCAGGCTTGCATAAAATCCCAGCGTCACTTCAGAAGGAGTTGCATGTCAGACGTATCGAAACCTGGCGACACGGTGCCGCCCCCCCTGGGCCTGTGGCTCGCCACCAAGAAAAGCGCCAGTCGGCTGCAAGACTGGTTCGTGATCCAGTCCATGGCGGTCAAGCTCACCGTGCTGGCCCTGGCCCTGCTGATCCCGGCCAGCGCCGTCTATTCGGTATCCGTCCTGCAAAAGCAGGCGGCCGTGGCCGAACAGGTCAAGGCCATGGCCGCTGCCGCAACGGCGGGTGACGCTGCGTGGACGCTCAATGACAGCCTACCCGTGGTGTTCGGCGCCGGATCGGTGCTGGGTTTCCTGGAAACCCAGCCGGTGGACCGCATCACGGTGGTCTACACCCCCTTGATGTGGAACCTGTCGGAGCGCATCGTCCTGGTCGAATCCCAGGGCAAGCAGCACGCGTATTACCCCAGCGACCTGGAAACCAGGATCTTCACCGACAAAGCCGTCACCGCGCCCTGGGGCGCCAAGCTCACCTTTATTCCGCGCGGCGAACTCTCCCCCAGCGGCCAGGAGCTGTTTGAGCGCCTGGACCAGCGTTTTGCCGATGCCCGCCCGCTGTCGGAGAAAAACAGCTGGCGGGGCGGTGCCAGCGGCGTGCTGTCGGCGCTGCTGACGCTGGGCCTGCTGGTCTTTTTGTACATCCAGCTCAAGGGCCAGTTCAAGTCGCTCAAGTTCATCGAACCCGCGCAGGTGCAGGGCTCCATTGACGAACTGGTGGGCATGGACGACATCAAGGCCGAGGTGGCGCAGATCAAGGACCAGTACGAACGCCGCGCGGTGTATGCCGAATACGGCATCAACAAACCCTTCAACGTGATGTTCAGCGGCCCGGCGGGCACCGGCAAAACCAAGCTGGCCAGCTACCTGGCCAAAGAACTGAAGCTGCCCATCCTGTTCCACTCCGCAGCCAACCTGGAGACGGGCTTTGTGGCCGGCGGCTCCAACACGCTGAGCCGCATCGTGGCCATGGCCAAGCGGCGCAAGCGCTGCATCGTCTTTCTGGACGAGGCGCAGGACCTGTTCATGAAGCGCGGCGGCCGCCGCAAGTTCGACGATGACACCGCCAATACTCTGTTATCCGTGCTGGACGGGGTGCGCAGCAAAAACGAGGCCGAGATCATCTGGATCGTGGCCAGCAACTTCAGCAGCGAAACCATGGAGATGGACGAGGCCATGCTGCGGCGCTTCCAGATGAAGGTGGACTTTCGCATGCCCAACCGCGAAGAGCGCCTCGCCATCATCGGCCACTACCTGCGCCAGCGCGCGGACAAGGTGCTGCCCCAGCTGGACCTGCACCATGTGGTGGACGTGACCGAGGGCCGCAGCCCGGCCGACCTGGAGACCATCGTCAACCAGGCCGGCATCACAGCCGTGCAGGCGGGCGAGATGATTGGCGCCGACACCCTGATGCAGGCCGCCGAGCGGGTGCTGGTGGGCAACGTCAACCTGCACACCACCGAGGAACGCGAGCGCGACCGGCGCATCATCGCCGTGCACGAATGGGGGCATTTTCTGGTGGACCTGGAGCACGAACGCCAACAGCCCGACAGCAATTGGGCGCAGATCCTGGCCGACATGAAGACCATCAAGATTTCGCTGAAAGCCAACCCGCGCACCAACGCCCTGGGCTTTGTCTTTCACAAGCAGGGGGTCAACCTGCTCAAGACCAAAAGCGACATCGAACACGACGTGCGTGTGCTGCTGGGCGGCATGGCCAACGAAGAACTGTTTTTTGGCGAGGAAGGCACGACCAACGGCGCACACAACGACATCACCCGCGTGACCAAGCTGCTGCACCACGCCGTGGGCGAAATGGGCATGTACCGCAAGACCCGCCTGAACTTCGGCGCCCTGGCCCAGGACAGCCGCAGCGGCGAAGTGGACGAAGAAACGCGCACCATCATGGAAGCCCAAAGCGAGCGCCTGTACCTGGAAACCAAAGCCGTGCTGGAGCGCCTCCAGCCGCTGACCGAGCACCTGGTCGGCAAGCTGCTGGCCGCTGGCGAGATGAGCCTGAGCGAGGCGCTGGTGGAGATTCGGAACTTCGAGGCGGGTTGAAACCGCTGCAACCATCGGGTAGGGCTGCCCAAACGTCTATTTGGAAAATAAATGCGTGCCGTGCGTTTTCGCAGTGTGCAAAATTTTTTCACAGATAAGGTCTGACGCACCTACAAGGCTTGGACAACACCAACCCGTGGAGAAAAATCGTCCTCCAAGGCTGAGTTGCTTCATTTGTACCGTTAAGGAGAACACCATGAGCCTCGGAACCATACTGTTGATTGTCTTGATATTGCTGTTGGTTGGCGCACTTCCAACCTGGCCCCACAGCAGCAACTGGGGCTACGGGCCTACCAGCGTACTTGGTGTGGTTTTGTTGATCGTCGTTATTTTGCTGCTGATGGGGCGACTGTGACGGATTGAACGCGCACTATGGCCGTTTATTCCATTTTCAGATCAATAGGAGATGAGGCGCCCCGACGCAGGCAGTGCTTTAGCACGACCAGGAGGGGCAACGATATATCGTATTGATATGGAATTGGAATTACGCATCGCCAGACTGCGATTCAGTTGCAGTAGCAACCGCTTCCACCCGGCGTCTGCGCGGGCGGCCGAAAGACTCCTGTTCAATGACCAGGGCTTGGCCGCCAGGTAGCGCAATGGCAATTTTTTCCTTGCCGTCCTGGCTGATGCGGTACACGGTTGCACCGCTGACCGCTGCGGACTCTTCCAATGTGGCCGTAACCAACAGCCTGGCCAGTTCTGCCCCCGATTCCACACGCCAAAGAAGTTTACTCATAGGTTTCCCACACGCTGTTCACGCAGGCAGGCTGCAAAAGCCAAGGCATCCATGGGGCGTCCAAAAAAGTAGCCTTGAACCTGGGTGCATCCCATCTTCATCAGCAGCTCAACCTGCTCTTTGCGCTCCACCCCTTCAGCCACCACACTCAAGCCCAGGCTGATGGCCATCGCAATGATGGCGGCGGCGATGGCCGCATCATCGGTGTTTTCGTGAATGTCGTTGATGAAAGACTTGTCGATTTTCAGTTCATCAATCGGGAAACGGCGCAAATACGACAGGCTGGAATAACCGGTGCCAAAATCGTCCAGAGAAATGGTCAAACCCAGTTGTTTCAGGGTGCGAAGCGCCATCAATGTGCTGTTGACGTCTTGCATCACCATGCTTTCCGTCAACTCCAGCGTCAGGTAAGTGGGGTCGGCGCCCGTCTCGGCAAAGACCGCCGCGACGCGTTCGGCCAGGTCTTCCTGCCGGAATTGGCGGGGCGACATATTGATGGCCACACGCAGTTCCCCCAGGCCCTGGTTCTTCCAGGTCACTTGCTGGCGGCAGGCTTCCGCCAGCACCCATTCGCCCAGCGGCAGAATCAGCCCCGACTCTTCCGCCAGGGGGATGAATTCGATGGGGTGAATCAGGCCAATCTGCGGATGCTGCCAGCGCACCAGGGCTTCCGCGCCCACAATGCGCTGGGTTCCCAGTTCGATCTTGGGCTGGTAGTGCAGCTTGAACTCTCCGCGCTCCAGGCCCCGGCGCATGGAGGCTTCCATGTTCATGCGGCTGATCGCGGTGACGCCCATCTCGGGAATGAACTGGCGTACCGCATTGCGGCCATGTTCCTTCACCCGGTACATGGCAATGTCGGCGTAGCGCAGCAAAATTTCGCCATGGTCGCCATCACGCGGGTACAGCGATATACCCACACTGGCCGTCACGAATACATTATTCCCGCAGATATCAAACGGGCGTGCCAATGAGCCCAGCACTTTTTCGGCAATCAGATCCACATCGCCTGTTTCGGGCAAATCGGTCAGAACAATCACGAATTCATCACCACCGAGCCGGGCCACCGTGTCGGTATCGCGAATACAGCTGTGGAGACGGTGTGCCACCTGCTTTAGCATTTCGTCACCCGCGCCGTGGCCCGAAGCATCATTGATCAGCTTGAAATGGTCCAGGTCCAGCAGCATCACCCCCACCGCCAGGTTTTGGCGCTTGGCCCAGGCAATGGCCTGGGTGATGCGGTCATTGAGCAAATTGCGGTTGGCCAGGCCGGTCAGGCTGTCATGGGTGGCCTGGTATTCCAGCTCTTTCTGGTAATTGACGCGTTCGCTGACATCGTTGATCACGCTGACAAAATGGGTGGTGGCCAGGCCGCCGCGGTCCTTCACCGGCGCGATATGCAGTTCATTCCAGAATTGCGTGCCATCCTTGCGGTAATTGCGCAGCAAGGCCTGGCCCTCGCGTTTCTCCCGCAAGGCAACGCGAATTTCGTCCAGGTCGGGCTGGGCCAAATCATCACGGACCAGAAATCGGCCTTCCAACCCGATCACTTCTTGTGCGCTGTAACCGGTGATTCGCTCGAAAGCCGGGTTCACATAGACGATGGAATGGTCATTTTCGTCACTGCGCGTGATCATGATGCCATTGCTGCTGGACACCAGGGCCTGCTCACGCAACAACAGCGCCTGCTCGGTGTCCTTCAGCAGGAACTTGCTATGGGTGATGTCTTGCCTGACGGCCACCAGATGGCTAATACGACCATCCTTTTTGCACAGCGGACTCACAATCTGGCGTTCCCAGTAGGCGCTGTGGTCCTTGCGGCGACTCAGCACATCACCCTGCCAATGCTCCCCCACCGCCAAGGCCATCACCTCTTGCAAGGCGCTGGCGGCCCCCGGCTCACCGCCGTTGAACAACACCTGCGTTTGAAGCACCTCTTGCACCTGGTAGCCCGTCGCTCTGCAGTAGCTGTCGTTGCAATATTCAAGCTTGCCCGCCGTGTCCGTGATCACCACGGAAAATGGGCTTTGCTGCACCGACAGGGCCAGCATTTCCAGATTGTCCTGAAGGTCGTGGCGATCTTGCGGATGGGACAAGGCATGAATGGCCTGCGCCAACTCATGCGCAAGCCGACTCAAAATGCGGTGCGCCTCCTGGCCCTCCGCCAAATTAAAAGCCGCACTGACACGCAATTGCGCCAGCGGCAAACCATAACGCGCCATCGGCACCACCAGCTGGTGTGCCAGAACTGCCGCGTCAGAATTTTTCGCAAAGGCGCGGAAAATTTCGGACTTGTCACTGAGGTCCAACTCAATCTCTGCACTCAGATAGCCCGCGCTGTCCACCAAAATGTGGCAAAACCCGCGCAACATGCTGTCCAGGTCGCTGGAAAACCAGAGGCATTGGGACAACTCGCCCAAGAGCAGGTACCACTCTTCCAGCCTGCGCGACTCCGCGTTGAGTGAGTCCGATTCTTGTGTATTCATGGCATCACTCCACTGTCTTATTGATGTTGTTCCCCTCTGCCAATGGTAATGTACGGCGCCCCCCCATTTCCCTTGGGGAAACCCTAAGCCCGGACCAACAGCGCCTGCCCACCGACGAATACACCGACGGGAACAACAATTGAGTGCGGAGGGCCGTTTTAGACAAGGTACCCCAGACCTGGGCCACCTTCACCCTTTAAGCTACGCCACGACTCTTCCAAATGCAAAGGTGAAATTTCTATGCGTGCCCTGAACCCCACCGACTCCGCATTCCTGTGGATGGAAACCCGCAACCAGCCCATGCATGTGGCGGGGCTCAACATCTACACACCGCCGGAAGACGCGGAGCCGGACTATGTAGGCCGACTGCTGGCCGACTGGGGCAAGCACCTGTCCGCCAAGCCACCGTTCAACCAACGCCCCGTGCTGAAAATGGGCCTGTGGTACTGGGAAGAAGACCAGGAGTTTGAGCTGGACTACCACGTGCGCCATCTGGCTTTGCCCCACCCTGGGCGCATTCGCGAACTGCTGGCCATGGTGTCCCGCCTGCACGGCAATTTGATGGACCGCAACCGGCCGCTGTGGGAAATTTATGTCATTGAAGGTTTGCCGGGCGGGCGGTTCGCCACCTACACCAAGATCCACCACGCCCTGATTGACGGGGTGAGTGGCGCCAAGCTCATGGCCCAGTCCCTCTCCACCACCGCCGAGGAGCAAAAACCACCCGTATGGGACCAGTCCTTTCCCAAATACACCCGCGCAAAGCGTGTTTCCACACCCCCCAGTTTGCTGCAGCAGCTGGCCAATGTCGCCCGCGCCGGGCGCGACATCTTGCCCGGTGTGGGCAGCGGTTTGTGGGACATCGTGCGCTCGGGTTCGGACCACAGCGCCTCCGCCCTGCCCTTTCAAGCGCCCCCTACGCCGTTCAATGTGGAGATTTCAGGTTCCCGACGCTTTGCCTCGCAGTCGTATTCCCTGGCCCGGTTCAAGCGCATCGGCGAGGCGGCCGGTGCCACGGTCAATGACGTCACCCTGGCCATCTGTGCCGGTGCGCTGCGCAAGTACCTGGAGGCCCAAAACGCGTTGCCCAAAAAGCCCCTGGTCGCCATGGTGCCCGTCTCGCTGCACGGTGAAACAGAAGCGGCAGGCAACCAGGTCTCGGTGCTGCTGGCCAGCCTGGCCACCCACATTGCCGACCCGCTCAAACGCTTGCAGCGCATCGTGCAGTCCACCAAGGAAGCCAAAGAACGCCTGCTTCCGATGCCCCGCCTGCAAAAAATGGCGCACGGCATCACCTCCATCTCTCCCATGGGGGCAGGCATGGTCACGGGCACGGCCAGGAAACGTCCGCTGTTCAATGTGGTCATTTCCAACGTGCCCGGCCCCACGGAAACCCTGTACCTCAACGGCGCCCGGCTGGACGAGGTCTATCCGGTGTCGATTGCCACCCATTACCTGGCCCTGAACATCACCATCAGCGGCTACGGCGACAACCTGGGCTTTGGCTATATTGCCTGCCGCCGTTCGGTGCCGGCACTGCAGCGCATGCTGGACTACACCCAAAGTTCCATCCAGGAATTGGAGGCATCACTGCAGCTCCAGGACGCAGACCGCGCGGTGGCCAAAAAGAAAACCGCGGCGCGCAAGGTCCAACTCAAAGAGGTCGTTGCCAAGCCTGCGGCCGTGAAAAAGCGCCCCGCCAAGGCAAAAACACAATCCGCCAGAGCCTTGGCAGCGTGACAGCCCAAACACTTCCTTGTGCACCGCACAGCGTGGTGCACAAGGGCGGTCCTGCCACCGGCCGCTACACCGGAAGCCCGCAGCAGATCGACTGGTCGGAGCTTGCAGGGGAGTTTGACCGTGCGCCGCTGTGGCGGCGTTTGCACCACAAACGCTGGCACTACCTGGCCTTGGCCACCGAACAGTGTTTTATCGGTCTGGCGGTGGTGGATGTCGGCTGGACCAACACCGCCTTTGCCTACCTGTTTGACCGCCAAAAGCGCAAACTGCTGGCGGACTATTCGCAAGACGGTCTGCCCGGCCTCACGGCCCAGGTCAGCGACCGGCCCACCCAGGGCACCTTGTCCTGGTTCCGGCATTTTGGAGCCCGGGTGCGTTACGAACACCTGGAGGGGCCACACTACCGGCTGAAAGTGGATCTGCGCAACACCTTGCAGATTGAGGCGGAGCTGGACACCAGCGGGGCAGCGCCCTTTTTCACGGGCATTGGCCCCATCGCCCAAGGCGGTTGCGCCCATTCCACGGTGAAATCTTCGGCACTTGCGGTGCGCGGCGAGGCGCGCGCCGGACGAAAGACCTTCGACTTGGGCACGGGCGTAGCCAGTTTCGACTACTCCAATGGCCTGCTGGCCCGCACCACCCAGTGGCGCTGGGCTTCGGCACACTCGCCTTCTTTGGGCTTCAATTTGCAGCAGGGCTACTTTGGTAAGCACGAGAACGTGCTGTGGCTGGATGGTGTGCTGATCCCCCTGGGCTCAGCCCGCTTTGAGTTCGACCCCAAGTTCCCCCTGCAGCCCTGGCACATCCGCACCGACGATGGCCTGCTCGACCTGTGGTTTGACCCCGAAGGGGCGCGGCAGGAGCGCAAAAACCTGCTCATTGCCGCCAGCCACTACATCCAGCCCATAGGCACCTTCAGCGGCACGGTCAAAGCCTCCGCCAGGAGCCCGGTTCGGCAGGTCCACCAGCTGGTCGGCGTCACCGAGGACCACCTGTCGCGCTGGTAGCAACGCGGGCGACACCCTGTTCAGTTTCAAGGGGGTTACACCCCTTCATAATGGTGGAATGCCACATTCTGAATTGCCCGCAGCCCAAGCCCAGCCTGAATCATTGAGCGACCTTTTCTGGTCTTTCACCCGCCTGGCTTTGCAAGGCTTTGGCGGCGTATTGGCCATTGTGCAACGCGAGTTGGTGGACAAGAAAAAGTGGCTCACCCGCGAAGAGTTTGTGGAAGACTGGGCCGTGGCGCAAATTCTGCCCGGCCCCAACGTGGTGAATTTGTCGCTCATGATTGGTGACCGCTTTTTTGGCCTGCGCGGCGCGCTGACCGCGCTGGCGGGCATGCTGACCTTTCCGCTGCTGATCGTGCTGGCGCTGGCGGCCTTGTTTGCTGGCGTGGCGGACTCCCCCCACATCCAGGGGGCCTTGCGGGGCATGGGCGCGGTCGCCGCCGGCCTGATTGCGGGCACCGGCCTCAAACTCATCGCTGCCTTGAAGCAAAATCCGATGGGAGCCCCCGTATGTTATGCGCTGGCAGCTATCACTTTTATAGCAATCGCCCTATTGCGGATTCCTTTGGCCTGGGTGCTTTTGGTCATCGGGGGAAGCGCGTGCGCGTGGACCTACCGGCAACTGGGCGCGTTGCACCAGATTAAGCCAACGCCATGAGCATGAACCTGCACCTCACGCTCACGTCAGCCGACTGGCTGGCGCTTTTTGTCCACTTCATGTCCTTGTCCTTGTTGGCCATCGGCGGTGCCATCACCACCGCGCCCGACATGCACCGTTACCTGGTGGGTGAGCAGCACTGGCTGAGCGATGCCCAGTTCACCTCCAGCGTGGCGCTGGCACAGGCATCTCCGGGGCCCAATGTGCTGTTTGTGGCCTTGCTGGGCTGGAATGTTGGCATCAATGCCGCTGGCGGTCCCGGTGCGGCCACCGCCTGGGCCTATGGCGGTCTGGGCGTGCTGGTCACCATGGTTGGCATCATGCTGCCCAGCACCACCCTCACCTTTGCCGCAGCCCGCTGGGGCCACCAAAATCGGGAGTTGCGGGCGGTGCGCGCTTTCAAACAAGGCATGGCGCCCATCGTGATTGCCTTGCTCATTGCCACCGGCTGGATTTTGGCGGCCGGCAATGCCGGTGAGACTGGGCAATGGCCCCTGTGGCTGTTGACCGCGGTCAACGCCCTGCTGGTCTGGCGCACCCGCGTGCACTTGCTGTGCTTGCTGGGCGCTGGGGGGCTGGTGGGGTGGTTGGGTTGGGTCTAGGATGTGCCTGCACAAATGGAAGACAAACGATGAAAAAAAAGACCATTGCCGAGCAAAAAAACCAGATGTCCCAGGCCACGGACTACCGCACCTGGCGCATGCATGCCCTGGAGCTGGATGCCCTGGAAAGCAAGGATGTCTGGAAGGGCGAAGCCATTTCGCCGTTCTACCAGTACGCGCTGATCCAGCAACGCCTGGTCAATCTCAAGAAATGGCGCAAAGCGGGCGACTGGGCGCAACTCATTTTCAGCCTGCGCGAGGGGCTGCACCGCAACCTGGGCAATCTGGCCAACCCGGAGTTGTACCGCCACACCCATGTGGGCACCAAGTACCTGATCGACGAATACATCACGGAAGTCACCTCGCTGCTCAACTACCTGTGCGACAACGACATTCCGGAGTTGCCCTACGCAGAGAAGATGATGTTCTTCCGCCATACCGGGCAAAGCTTTGGGCGTTCGGCCCTGATGCTCAGCGGCGGCGCCAATATGGGCATGTTCCATATCGGCGTGATCAAGGCACTGCGGGAGCAAAAGCTCTTGCCACGCGTGATATCCGGCTCCAGCGCCGGCTCGGTCATGGCCGCCTTGCTGGGAACGCGCAACAACGCCGAGCTCGATGCCTTGTTCCGTGGCGAGCGCATGGACTTTCACTCCTGGCGGCGTCTGGGTTTTCGCGAAATGGTGCGGCAAAAGTCCTTCATGGACATACGCCAGCTGGAAAAATTCTTGCGCGCCAACATCGGTGAATACACCTTCGAAGAGGCCTTCAAAAAGACCAAACGCATCATCAACATCACCGTCTCGCCGGTGGACAAACACCAGCACCCCCGCCTGCTGAATTACCTGACCACGCCGCACCTGTTGGTCTGGAGCGCGGTGCTGGCTTCCTGTTCGGTGCCGGGCCTGTTTCCTTCGGTCATGCTGATGACCAAGGACCGCCTGGGCCAGGAAAAACCCTACATGGCCTCCATCCGCTGGGTGGATGGCGCGATTCAAAGCGATTTGCCCGCACAGCGGCTGGGCGAGCTGTACAACGTCAACCACCACATCGCCAGCCAGACCAACCCCCATGTGCTGCCCTTTATCGCCGACCATACCCGCAAGGAGGGCTGGCCCCGCTTTCTGACGAATCTGGTCAAAGGTGAGCTGCAGTACCGCAGCAAGCAGGTGTTGCAACTCGCCTCGTACGGCATCGAACGCGGCATTGTCAAAACCATGCTGGAAGGGGCTGCGGCCATCGTGGGCCAACAGTACTACGGCGACGTGACCATCCACCCCAAGGTCCAGATAAAGGACTACCGCCGCATCCTCGGGCACGTTTCCATCACGGAGTACAAAAACTGGATTTTGGCGGGAGAGCGTGAAACCTGGCCCAAAATCACCATGATCCGGGACCAGACCATCATTGGACAGACCCTGGAAGACTGCATTGTTCGCCTGAAAAAGCAGCGCAACCGCCACAGCCCGGGGAGCGGTGCCACAGACGCTGCAGTGCCGCCCCGCCGCGCGGCTTAAGATCGTGCAGTGGAAGGCTTGGCGAGCACGACCAGCACACTCACCAAAAAGACAGCCAATAAAGCGAATTTGAGGCTGGCGCTGACCCCCGCCACCAGGTACAGCGAAGACTCCGCCTGCTGCACGCCCGACGTGAAACGCCAATGCAGCGAATTTTCAACCGCATCGCACAGCGCGGCCAGGGGCATGCCCCAACGCAGCAGCGTCTCCGTTGCCGGTGAAAATTTCGTAAAAATGGCCGTTTTGCTTGCCAGCACATAACCAAACGCGCCGTAACACAGCAGCAAACCAAAATCGATGGGCAAATGCGACCGGTAGCGCAGCACACCCTCCGGTTTCCATATTTCCAAAATGGCCTGGAAGGACGACTGGTTAAAGGTGAACTGCAACGCCAGAATGCTGGGCTGAAGCGGCGCCAAATAGGCCGCCAGAGCAGCCAGCAGGGCCAGCGACGTCAGCCCCAAAATCCAGGCCACACGCTGGCCATTGCGCGCGGTTGAGTTGGGTGGGTGTGAAAAATGAGACGGAGCTGTTGGCATATTCTCAATGCGGGTTTTCAAAAAACAGGTAGTTGGAGCCGAAGTCGCTGATTTCGAAGTACACCTTCTTTTCTCCCGGGTCGGCTTGCATGTTGAGATTTTCGTCCAGCACGCCGTAACCAAAGCGGTAGGGCCGGGGCTTGCCGTCCTCGGTGCCCTGGGCGGTGCTGAGCTTGTCGATTTTCAGGAACCGGCGCACCAGCTTGTCCCCGGCATAAAACTCCAGCACCCCGTTGGTGCCGGTCCAGTTCTGGATATCGCGGCTGAACTTGTTTTGCTGCTCCTGGGTGCAACCTCCAATGAGAAATATGGCTGCAGCCCCCGCTGCTATTGCGCAAGCAGCTCCTGATTTAATAGCAATCATGGTACCCTTTCCATCGAAATTCACGAAGGTGAACGCTGGCGCAGCGCCTCGTACAGGCACACGCCGCTGGCCACCGACACATTCAGGCTTTCCACCGCGCCGCGCATCGGAATGCTAACCAGCTGGTCGCAGGTTTTGGCGGTGAGCTGGCGCATGCCGTCGCCTTCCGCACCCAGCACCAGGGCCACCGGGCCTTTCAGGTCCGCCTGGTACAGGGTTTGGGTGGCCGCATCGCTGGTGCCGATGATCCAGATGTTGCGCTCCTTCAACTCGTTCAAGGTGCGCGCCAGATTGGTCACCATGAAGTAAGGCACGGTTTCTGCTGCGCCGCTGGCCACTTTGGCCACGGTGGCGTTGATACCCGCAGCATGGTCCTTGGGCGCGATCACCGCATGCACGCCCGCGCCATCGGCCACCCGCAGGCAGGCGCCCAGGTTGTGCGGGTCGGTCACGCCGTCCAGTACCAAAATCAAGGGCTGTGTGCGTTCAGCCACCGGCAAGGCCGCATTGGTGGCCTCCAGGTTTTCCAGCAACTCATCCAGCGAATGCACCTGCTGGAGCTCTTGGACCCGCGCGGCGACGCCCTGATGCCCGTGGCCGCCGCACAGCTTGGCCAAACGGATACCGTCCGCTTCAATCAGGCGCACACCCGATTCGTTGACCTTGTCCAAAAACTGGCGCATGCGCGCGTCGCGGCGTGTGGGCTCGTAGTAGATTTCGATGATGGATTGGGGCGCGGTCTTGAGGCGAACGCCCAGGGCATGGAAGCCGAATAAAACTTTGGATGAAGACATGCCCCCATTATCGCGGCTTGTCTTTTGCTATGCAATTGGTAGCTGCCAACGCATGGTTTACGCGGGTCAGAGGCCAAAAATGCTTAGGAAACCTCGTCCGTAGCCAGCACCTGCCCGGCCTCGATGGTGATACGCCGGTCGCATCGGGCGGCAATGGCACGGTCATGGGTCACCAGAACCAGGGTGGTGCCCTGCTCCCGGTTCAGGTCAAACATCAGTTCCATGATCTTTTCGCCGGTGGCAAAGTCCAGGCTGCCGGTGGGCTCGTCGGCCAACAGCACGGCAGGATGCACCACAAACGCACGGGCCAGCGCCACCCGTTGCTGTTCACCCCCGCTGAGCACCCGCGGGTAGGACGCCAGACGTTGCGACAAGCCCACACGCTCCAGCATCTCGGTGGCGGCACGCCGGGCGTCCTTGCGCGCGGCCAGCTCCAGCGGCAGCATGACGTTTTCCAGCGCGGTCAGGTTGCCCAGCAGCTGAAAGCTCTGGAAGACAAAACCGACCTGGTGGGACCGCAGGGCGGCCCGTGCGTCTTCGTCCATGGCAAACAAATCGCGACCCGCGAGGCGCACCGTGCCGCTGCTGGGCGTGTCCAGCCCGGCGATGATGGACAACAGCGTGCTTTTGCCCGATCCGGATGCGCCCACAATGGCCGCTGTCTCGCGCGCTTTTAGCGCAAAATCGATGTCACGCAAAATCTCCAGCGTGCCGGTGGAATCGCTCACCGCTTTGCAGACGTGCTCAACAGAAATAATTGAATCAGACATGGGGCTTTCTTTGTATCGACGACACTTTATCGCGCTCGCGCTTCTGGCCGAAGTTGCGGGGTTATCTTCAGCCCAGGCCAAATCCACGCCGCCACATCCACAAACACCCACCATTCTGGTGGTGGGCGACTCTTTGAGCGCCGAGTATGGCCTCAAACGCGGCAGCGGCTGGGTGGCCCTGCTGGAGCGGCGCCTGGCGCAAGAGAAGATTGCCGCAAAGGTAATCAACGCCAGCATCAGTGGCGACACCACTTCGGGGGGGCGCTCCCGGCTGCCAGCCCTGCTGGCGCAGCACCGGCCCACCCTGGTCGTCATCGAACTGGGCGGCAACGACGCCTTGCGCGGCCTGCCTCTGGCCATGACACAAGACAATCTGACGGCCATGACGCTTGCGGCGCAGGCTGCAAAAGCCAAGGTGTTGCTGCTGGGGATGCAGGTACCGCCCAACTACGGCCAAGACTATGCCGCCAAGTTTGCAGACACTTTTACGGCAGTTGCCAAAACCAGCAAAGCAGCCCTGGTGCCCTTTTTACTCAAAGGGATCGCCGATGGCCCGGACGCCACGCGCCTGTTCCAGCCTGACCGCATTCACCCGGTGGAAGCCGCCCACCCCGCCATTTTGAACACGGTCTGGCCCACCCTCAAGAAACTCATCGCATGAGCCTGACCATCATGAACGCCAGCGAGGTACTGGCCCAATTGCACACCTTTGACACCATCATCGATGCCCGCAGCGAGGGCGAGTTTGCCCAGGACCACCTGCCCGGCGCCGTGAACTGGCCCACCTTGAATGACGAAGAACGCAAGTTGATTGGCACCCTGTATGTGCAGGTCAACCAGTTCGAAGCCAAAAAGCGCGGTGCGGCCATCGCCGCGCGCAATATCGCCCGGCATATCGAGCGCGATGTCATTGAAAAACCCAGAGACTGGAAGCCCTTGTGCTACTGCTGGCGTGGTGGCAAGCGCAGCGGATCCCTGTCACTCATCCTGGACCAGATCGGCTTTCGCGTCACCCTGGTGGAAGGCGGCTACAAGGCCTTTCGGGCCGCAGTGGTGCAAGACATTCCCCGCCTCGTCAGCGGACTGGACTGGCGCGTGGTGTGTGGAACCACAGGCTCGGGAAAAACGCGCCTGCTGCAGGCCCTGGCCGCCCAAGGCGCGCAGGTGGTCGACTTAGAGGCGCTGGCCAACCACCGCAGCTCGGTGCTGGGTGCTATTCCAGGCTTGCCACAACCCTCCCAAAAGCGCTTTGACACCCTGGTATGGGACGCGTTGCGGACGCTGGACCCCAGCCGCCCGGTGTTTATCGAAAGCGAAAGCAAGAAGGTGGGAAATGTATCCGTCCCCACCAGTCTGATTGAGGCCATGCGAAGCGGCAGTTGCCTGAATCTGGTGTTACCCGATACCGAACGGGTTGCGCTGCTACTGGAGGACTACGATTTTTTTGTGCACGATACGGAGCACTTTTGCCAACGTCTGAAGGTATTGGCAGAATTCCGGGGCAAAGTGGTGGTCGAGCAATGGCAGGCGCAGGTGCGCGCGGGCGATATTGCCACGGTGGTGCAAGAATTGCTCACGCAGCATTACGACCCGGTCTATGTGCAATCCATGCAACGCAATTTTTCACGGTTTGGGTGCGCCAAGGTGATCACCCCGGAAAACCACACCATGCCCGCCATGGTCGTTCTGGCGCAGCAATTGGTGAAGGACTTCGTGTTAGGGGATGCAGCAATATCTGCTTAAAAAGTCAATGACACATACCAAGACAAGACCACCCGCGCGCCGGTGCCAGTCTTGCATGCTGGAAGCTATTGCACTAAAAACGAGGGGACTGATTCACAGATTCGGCCAACGAAAACGCCCAATTCAACTGTTTGACCAAACATACCCGCTTAAGGTCATAGTCCTCTCGCACCCGCTGGCGGGCTTGTTTCCCCAGCCGTAGCCTCTGCGCGGGATCGTCCAGCACCTGCTGCAAGGTTTTCAGCAGACTCTGTCGATCAAAAAACTCTACGAGCAGGCCTTGTTCTGCATGCTGGATCACCTCGCGTACTGGTGCCGTGTCACTTGCCACGATGCAAGCCCCCACGCTCATGGCCTCAAGCAAACTCCAACTCAGTACAAACGGATACGTCAGGTATACATGCACGCGCGAGACTTGCAATAGCATGGTAAATGCGTCCCGCCCCAACCGCCCTAGAAAGTGCACCCTGGTCCAATCGCTTTCGGATATCTGGTGGCGCACCTCGTCTGTGAACAAAGTCCGCCAGGTCGTGCCTGGAGGCGCTACGGCCCCATAGCCCGGCGCCTCGTCTCCCACCAGCAATACCCGGGCATTTGGGCGCGCACGCAACAACTCGGGCAAGACACGCATGAATATGTGAAACCCCCGATAGGGCTCCAGGTGTCGTGCCACAAAGGTGATCACCTCGTCATCGCGCGTAAGGACTTCATCCCCGTCTGGGATCGTAAAACGCACCCCTGGGCTCGGGCGAAGAACATCGGTGTCTATGCCGTCGTGTGCCACACAAATACGTTCGCGCCAGTGCGCCGGAAATGTATTTGCCTGCCAAAGCGTCGGACTGATCGCGGCATCCGCCTGGTCGAGGTGGGCCAGATTGTTTAGATTCTTCATTTGCAATCGACAGGCATCGGCAGCCGGGTCAACCGAGCCAAACTCAGGGTCAAACCCCATATCAGCGCCGTCGGCCCGGTAGAAAAACTCGGCATACAGTCCCAATCGAGCCCGCGGCCAGACTTGCTTGACAAACAGCGGCTCACCCCAGCCCGGATGACCAATCACCACATCGGGCACAAAGCCCTGCAACTTCAGGGCTCCCATAGCAGCCCAGCATGCTTCGGCGCGCAAGGTCTTGCTCTCCATATCCACCAGCCAGGGATGCAGGCCGGGTGTGTTGGGCCTGCGCGGCTTGTAGGAAAACACTCGTACACCCTGCCAATTTCTGACCGACGCTCCACCAAGAGTGGCCAAGGCCACCACCTGATGCCCCCTACAGGCAAGGGCTGGTGCTAGATGACGGAACTGGCCGGGGAAGTTCTGGTGAATGAACAAAAAACGGTAAGACTTATGCATGACTCGGACGTTGTAACTCGGATGGTGGATATCGGTGATATCCAGCTAGCTCCACTCAAAGCGGATGCTGCTTTTTTCCGCAGTTGGTGCGGCGAGTGTTGTTGCAGAGAGAAAAATCCAAACCCCGGCGCATTGAAGACTTTGATGCCGGGATCTGGAATGGACTCAGCTTTATCAAAGTCAAGTCAAGTTAGCCGCAAGTAATGATTCAAAAGTGGATTGATTCGCCGCCGATACCGTAGTCAATCCTGCGCCGGAAGGCGCAAAGCTCGCCATGGCTTGAACCAGATTCTGCACCTGACTGTCCATCTGTGCTTGGCCGTCAAGTGAAGCCCCAAGAAGGTAACTTGCAGCGGTTCCAGCAGGATTGTCGCCAGGCCATGAGCTTGATGCAAACCCCGACAAGAACGATCCGTTGGTCAGCAGTTCGTCCAAAGTGGGCAGTGCCACTTCATTCGCTGCATCCACGGGGCTTACTGCAAAATACACATCCGTCATCTTGACAAGCTGCCCACTGCTAAGACTTGCTGAACTGCTTTCACCGTGCAGGTTGCCGTTTTCATCCAACACAGGCGCCAACTGATAGCCCAGGTTCAAGTTTTCAACGCCAGCCTGGGCCATCGTCATCAACTCACCGCTATCCGTAACATGGTCTCCTGAGCGGTCGCGCCATATGCGCAGTTCCGCGAAACCGGTGTCCATCACATTCACCATGCCATCCCCGTTACTGTCGTAGCCAGCCAGTTGTGCGAACCCCTCCCCTTGGTTGAAGCCGCCAAATAGTTCACTCAGACTGTCAATTTTTCCATTGGCATTTTTGTCTACGGCAAGGAAACCATCATCACCCGATAGCCAGCCAGACTTGATGGGCGAACCCGTGTTAAACAAATCAAAGCTACCCGTTGAGTTCAGCCAGGAAGTGGTCTTCAGTCCATCACCATCCAGGTCGATCACGATGGGCGTTACGACCTTCGACGTTGCACTGATCTGCAGTTTTTCTATTTTTAGACAGTCATTGCTTTCACCCGTTTTGGCTGCGATCACCAACACATTGCCCGAAATACCGTTGGCATTCAAGTCGGCCCAGCGTGCCGCACCGCCACCACTGTTGACCTCGGTAAAGCCCAAACCTGACAGCACCGCATTGCTCATGCTTGCGATAGTGCCTGCGTAATTTCCGATCCATACAGAAATATCGCTGTCACCACTCACATAACCCAGGTATGCCTTGTCGACGACCACTTCATCAGAGAACTGGTACACCACAAAGTTGTCGCACCCGTTGTTGTCCACGGCGTGGGTGTTGCCACGGCCTTTGCCCTCCGATCTGTCAGTCACGCCATATCCCCTACTGTAAGCGCCCAAATAGGCCTTGGCCCAGGCGCCATTGGCCTTATCCCGGCTCCAGGCACTAGCGGTCACGGAAATACCGTCAACGGTACCCGCACGGGTATTGCCGTCGGTGCCATCCGTGGCCGTTTTCCCGCTGAAACGGTAGGTTCTTGTCACCGTGGATGGCCTCAATCCTGCGTCCCAATTGACATCGTTTTCGCCCGCCACCAGTGTCGTCAATGCAGACCGTCCGCTGACGGCATCAGCATCAGAGTCCAGAGCATCATTGCAGCCCTGATTGGCCAGCGTGAAGCCGCCATAGGCCACGGGTTTGACAAACTCGACCAGATAAGAACCCGGAGTCAGGGCAGTGAAGCTGTAGTCTCCGCTGGCATTGGTGGTGGCCGAGGCCACCAACTGGTTGTTGCCGTTGAGCAGATTCACGGCCACACCTGACACACCCAACTCGCCAGAGTCCTGTAGACCGTTTCCGTTGGAATCACACCAGACACGGCTTCCCATGCTGGCTTTCATCTCGGGTTTGGGTGTGCAGACCGTGGTGCTGACTTCCAGTTTCCCAATTTTGAAGAAGTCGTTGCACTCCCCCTGCTTCGCAGCCATAACCAGCACATTGCCGCTGATCTGGTCGGCGTTGATGTCGGCCCATCGTGTGGACCCGGCGCCGACGTTGACCTCGGAGAATCCCAGGGCGGTCAATACGGAGTTACTCATATTGGTAATGGGAGCGTCCGTCCTGCCTATCCATACAGTAGCGTCGCTGTCACCAAATACGTAACCCAAATATGCCCGGTCCACCGTAACCGCTTGCGAGAACTGGTAAACCACGTAGTTGTCGCGCCCATTGTTATCAATGGTATGCGTGCCGCCACAACCGCAGCCCTCACTTTTGTCGGTGACCCCGAGTCCACCGGCATAGGCGCCCAAATAGGCTTTGCTCCAAGTGCCGACTATCTTGTCTCTGCTCCAGGCATTGGCCGTCACGGACACACCTGTCGCCGCATCGGTGTAGCTGCGGCTATTACCGTCCGTGCCGTCTGTGGCAGTGTTGCCATTGAAGCTATAGGTAATGCGAACCGGCGTGGAAACCAGTCCTGCATCCCAGGACATATCGGAAACACCTGCGCCCAGGCTCACCAAGACGGTCTTGCCCGTGGTCGTATCGACATCGGAATCCAGGGCATTGTTCGCCCCCTGGTCGCGCTTGGCGTATCCATAGCCCACAGGCGCCACGATTTGCACTGCGTAGTTACCCGCGCCCAATCCGCCAAACAGGTATTGCCCGCTGGCGGACGTGGTGGTCGTATCGATCACCGCACCCGTAGCATTCAACAGCTTCACTGTGACGTCGCTAACACCTTTTTCACCCGCGTCCTGGATACCATTGTTGTTACAGTCCAGGAACACCAAATCACCAATCGAAGACAAGGCCGCAGGTAGTTCGCCAAAATTGTTCTCCTGGCTGTGTTCACCAGCAGCCAGCACAATGGCAGCGATTGTGTCGGCCCCAGCGAAACCTCCCGTGCTACCGGCCGTCTCCTTGCCATCCGCATAGCCAGACGGCTGGGACTCGGTCACAGTGTAGTTGCCAGGGCGAAGGTCGGCAAACTCGTAATAGCCGACCGCGTTAGTTACGGCCTGGGCATTGACCAGTCCCCCCAAATCGTTGCTTCCACTGAGCGTGACGGTGACGCCGACGATTGCAGCTTCGCTGTTGCGCACGCCATCGTCACCCGCATCCAGGTAAACGTAGCCTGAGATTCTGCCCGTGGCCGCGTTGCTGCCTGCAATGCGGATGAACAGATTGCCGGATGATGCAAGCATCTGGCTCGCGTCGTCGTCTTGCACCGTGTAGGTGAAGGTCTCGGTCAGTTCCGCCCCCACAGGCAATGCCTGAATCTCCGGCAAGGCGGTGTCCAACACGTAACGGTAATTGCCGTTTGCGTCCAATTCCAGCACGCCGTAACGCCCGGCCATGTGACCTGCGTTACTCACACTCAGCACGGTACCCAGGTCAATGTCCCGGTCGTTAAGCAACACATTACCCACGGTTGCGTTGGGGGTGGCAACCTGCATATCGCTGAAGTCGTCCTCGCCCACCGGTGCGTCGTTGGTTCCGAGTACAGTGACCAGCAAACTGGCTTGTTCCGTGATTGTTCCATCCGTAACGCTGTAGCTAAAAGCTTCCTGATAGCTTTCACCGCCTCTCAGTGCTTGAACCGCACTGGCTTGCTGATCCAGTGCATAGGTGTAGCTGCCATCCGCCTCCAGGCTTAGCGTACCGAACTGACCAACGAGGCTGCCTGCGTTGAACACCTGCAGAGTGTCGGTAGCATCGGGGTCATGGTCGTTGTCCAAGACATTGCCCATTGCCAGGCCGATCACGTCCTCTTGCACATTTGCTGCATCAGCCTGCACCACAGGGGCATCGTTTTGTCCAGTGATCGTGATCGCCAACTGAGCTGTGCTGCTGGCGGCGCCGTCGCTGATCTCGTAGCTAAAGGTATCGACGACGGTTTCGCCAGCGGCCAACGCGCGAATTTTGGCGGAGGCGCTGTCGATCGCATAGGCATAGTGACCATCCGCAGTCAGCTGCAACACACCGTACCCACCGGTCTGGCTACCCACATTCGTCAGCTGAAGCACAGCTCCCGCATCGGCGTCCGTATCGTTGAGTAACACATTGCCTTCGGCCAGGCTAAGTACACCCACCGCCACAGCGGCTGTATCCGCCACAGCGATAGGCCCGTCGTTCGTCCCCCTGACCGAGACCAACAACTGGCTTGTCGCGGTCAGACTCATGTCACTGACCTCATAGCTGAAGCTCTCGGTAACGATGGCATCCTGCGCCAAGGCCTGGACCGCCGACAAGGCATTGTCCAACTCATAGCTGTAGGCCCCGCTGGCGTCAACAGTTAGCGTGCCATACATGCCTTTTCGCACACCTGGATCAACCAGTTCGAGCACCGTGCCATGGTCGACATCGGTATCGTTGCTTAGCAGGTTGCCACTGACTTGCGTTTGGCCATCTTCCTGAACCAGGGCCGCGTCGGCCACAGAAACAGGAGCGTCGTTTTGCCCCTGAATGTGAATGTCGATCGCGCTGTCAACCCAACCGAATCCATCACCCACCTGGACCACAAAGTGATCGACTAACTCCTGACCTTTCCCGAGAGACTGAACCTCTGGCAACTCATTGTCGAGCTGGTACAGCGCAGCACCATCGGCACCGACCGTTATCTGTCCGTACAAGCCCACTCTCCCCCCTGGATTGGCGATAGCCAGGACACTGCCATGATCCACATCATGGTCGTTGGCCAAAACGTGAATTTCTAAAGCGGAACGATCTTCCTCGTTGATCCAGCCCGAGTCCACCTGTACGCCAGGTAGATCGTTCGTTCCTGTAATAGTCACCGTCAGCTTGGCGGTGGCCTGCGCTTCACCGTCGGTGACGGAGTAGTCAAAGCTTTCCTCCAACCGCTCACCCAACGCCAGGGACTGGACCTGCGCAAGACCGTTGTTGAGCTGGTAGCTATAGGCGCCATTCGCTTCTAAGATCAACGTCCCGTAGTTGCCTACAAAACTACCGGGATCGCGCACACTTAGACTGGTTCCCGCATCGATATCGCTGTCGTTGTCCAACAGCGAACCCGTTAGCGGCTGCAGTGCGTCCTCTTCCACAGCGCCATGGTCATTCTGTGCATTCGGCCCATCATTGACCGGTAAGACGTCAAGAGACAGCACACCGATATTGTCAGAGAGCTTCCCGTTGTCTACTCTGAAACTCAGGGTGGCATAGCCGTTGCCATTGGCGTTCTCCGCCGGTGAGAACACCAGCAGACCCGCGTCAACGTCCGCGCGCTGCACCACTGTCTGCACCAGCACGGCCACGCCGTTGAACAGCAGCGTACCCACGCTGGGCGCGGAGACGACAACGGAAAGTGCCTGGGCCGGGCCGTCCGAATCAGAGAAGCCAAACTCCTGGATAGTGAAGGTATGCGAGGCATCCTCCTGAAGCTGCACGCTGGCATCCAGTGCCACGGGCGCAAGGTCCTGACGGGACACATCGATAAGGACCTGACCGGTGGTGAACCCACCATGGCCGTCGCCTACGGTGTAGCTGAAGGCCGCCGGTCCCTGGTAGCTAGGGTCGGCCGCAAAGACCACCTGCCCGTCCGCCGATAGACTTACGCTGCCGTTCTGTGCATCGCTCACTGAACTCACGACCAGAGTATCGTAAGTGGGATCAACGTCGCTGTCATTGGCCAGCAGTTGGGTACTGCTCAGACGCAGCACGCCATCGCCGTCAACCACAAAGCTTTCTCCGGCGACCAAGGGCGCATCGTTGGTGTTGCGCACCGTGAGCTGGAAGACGTCGGACGCTTGGGCACCACCGGGCTTGGTCGCGGTGACACGAACTTGGAGCACACCAACATCTTCGTTGAGCGGCGTGCCTTCAAATTGCCCACTCACTGCGTTAAAACTCAGCCACGTCGGCAGGGCACTGCCATTGAACAAGGTGGCCGACAGCACCATGCCGGTGGCCGGACTGGGGTCATTAAACAAGCCCTGCGGAAGCGCAAAACTGAAGAGCCCGTCTTCGTCCGTGCTCTGGTCGGCGACCGGTTCAGCCACAATAGGCGGCAATCCCTTTTCATCGATGCCAAGCGAGAACACGTCGAACGCCGTGGCGCCGCTGCCATCTTTGGCAATCAGCCTGATTTCGGTGGGGGCCCTTTGATCGATCGGAACTGCGCCCGAAAACACCAAAGTGCTCGCGTTGAAGCTCACCCAACTGGGCAGCGGATTGCCGTTGTCCTGTACCGCCTGATAGGTCAGACTGTCGCCGGGATCGAGTTCGGCGAAAGTGTTTCGCGGCACCTGGAAGCTGAAGTCCTGGCCGCTTCTGTAGATCTGGTCTACCACGGGCGTAACCAGCAGGGGTGCGTGGTTGTCGGGTGAGAGCGCGACCGTGAGGTCAAACTCATCCGACAGCCTGCTGCCCACAATGTCTGTGGCTGTGACGCGAATGGAATAACTGCCCACCTGGGTAGAGCCTGGGGTGCCATAGAGCACACCACTGGCGGTATCGAATTGCAGCCAAGAAGGTAAGGCCGCGCCATTGGCAAGGGAGAACGCGTAAGTCAGTGTCTGATCGCGGTCGATTTTATAGAAAGCACTGCTCGAATAAAGCTGAAAATAATTATTCTCCATCACCACTTTATCGGCGATGGGAGCAATCAGTACCGGTGCGTCGTATTCATTGAGCACCGTGATCTTGACAGTGGTGACAGGGCTGTAGACAAAACTGTCGGCCAGATCGTCCGGCGTCTGGGTGCCCGAGGAGATGCCACGTTCGTTAGCTCTAAGTTGGTAATAGTAGGTGCCGACCGCAAAATCACCCGGATTGCCCGAGAAGGTCCGTGTGTCAGAGTCGTAGCCAAATGCCCATTCAGTGTTTTGGGTCAAGGGGTTGTTGTAGCTGCCCACGTAGTAGTTCGTCGACTCCAGGAAGATGGTGTCGCCATCGGGATCGGACGCAATCGAGTCGGGCAGCGTAAAGCTAAAGGCCTGGTTTTCCCGTACAAATATTTCGGGAACACCTTGCAACACGGGCTTGCGGTTGGCATAGACCATGAAGCTGGTCATCGACGCGCCACCGTGACCATCGCTGACAATGACGTCAAATCCTTGCTTGCGAGGTGCGGGCGCCGTTCCGACATAGCTGAGCTTGGCGGTAGCCGAGTCGTATTGCCAGTCCGACGAGCTTTGGGTATTTATGGGCAAGACGCTGTAGCTCAGCGTATCGCCATCCACATCCACAAATCTCGGCAATTGGATCGCCACAGGCTCGGTCATGGTAGCCACGAACTTGTCGGGCATGGCACTGCTCCAAGAAACCAATCCCCGCGAATTATTGTAGAAATAAGAACCCGCGCTCCACGGTGTAGTGGAGTTCGCATACACCGGAATATGATTTTGCCCAGCGCCTTGTACATTCAATGTAAAGTCAGTGCTGGTCGTCAGTCCCAACCGGTCTTGCGCAGTAATACGGAAATTCCAAGTACCAATATCCCAATAGTCCAGCGCTGAGTAGACAAAACCGTTGCTCTGGTTGGAACCGAAATTCAACTCACCCGAACTTGACAAGTAAAAACTGGACTTGGCATGCTCTGGCGCAGAAAGCGTTTCCAGCCGAAAGGTCATGGCATCGCCCAGATCCGGATCGGAGAACACGTTGCGCGGTATGGTCGTAAAAATCCTATTGCCCTCTACAAAGCTAAATGGAGTGATCGGGTTCCTCACCACCGGAGCGTCATTGACATCTCCCACGACGATGTCGAAATCCTCATACGCGGACAGGCCCTCTGGGTCCGTTCCCACGATGCGCACGCTAGTGACGCCCACCGAATCGCTGGAAGTCGTGCCGTAAATGCGCCCCGTCGCCGGGGTCCATTGCAACCATGATGGCAAAGGATCACCATTGAGCAGACTCACGGCCACGCCGACAGCGCCTCCCTCTCGGTCGACAAAAAGGTCGGCTGGCAGCGTCAAGTCGACCGTCTGCCCCTGTAGGATAGCGACATCGTCAACCAAGCGCATCACCCGCGGCGCATCGTTGATGTCATCGACACGAATCTCGAAACTGTCGATGGCGCTTCGACCGCGGCCGTCCGTCGCCGTAACAGACACCGTCACGGTTCTGACATCGTCCTTGTCCGGCGTGCCCGTGAACATCCTGCGCTCGGCGTCAAAGCTCAGCCAGCGCACCAGGGGCTGTCCATCAAGCATGCACGCGGTGTAGCTGAGGCGGTCGCCAACATCGAGGTCGACAAAGCTGTTGTCCGGGATCACGAACTCCAGGCGGTCGTTCTGGCGCACTGCCTGGTCGGTCAGGGCATTGAGCACCAGTGGGGATGTGTCATTGGGGTTGCGAACCGTCAGATCGAAAACGTCAGAGGCCACCTGATGGGCACTGTCCGACACTTGCACGCTCAGTTGCAACGTACCCACGTCCCCATCGCCGGGCGTACCCCGGAGAACCAGGGACACGGGGTCGAAACTCAGCCAGCGCGGCAGGGGGTCACCATTGAGCAGCATAACCTGAGGAATCAGCCTGTCGCCAGCATCCAGGTCGCGAAACACCGTTGCCACGCTGAACTCGAAGGTCTGGCCCACGGCGGCCAGTTGGTCCAAAGCCGGTTGGCTGACCGTCGGTACAGTGTTCGTACCGGAATTGGTCAGGGCCTGCTCCAACTCCGTCAGACCCCAGACCATGCCGCCATCAAAAACAAACCGTTCGATCTGACCAGCCGACTGCCATTGCTGGCGCACGGTGATCCGATCCAGCGTGTCCCGGATCGAGATGATCAGATCGTCGCCATTCCGGCGCAACAGCAGGTCCGCTGCCACCAGGCCAGTACCAAAAACAAGGGTATCCACTCCGACCGCACTACCATTCTCAAACACCAGGTCTTCCCCGTAACCCCGGCCAAACACATAGCCGTCACCGCCAGCGCCACCGCTGAGCATGTCGTTGCCCAGACCGCCGTCCAGCGTGTCGTCGCCTAGACCTCCATCCAAAACGTTGGCACCGGCATTGCCCTGCAACCGGTTGTCGAGCGCGTTGCCTCTGCCATCAATGGCGGCCTGGCCCATCAAAGTCAGGTTTTCTATGTTTTCGCTGAGCGCATAGCTGGCACTGGCTTCTACAGCGTCGTTGCCTTCATCAGCCAGCTCAATGATCTGGTCTGCAGCGCTGTTGACGACATAGCGGTCGTTGCCCATGCCGCCTTCCAGAATGTCGCTTCCATCGCCGCCATCCAGCGTGTCATCACCGGCCAGGCCCTTGATCAAGTTGCGTCCGGCGTTGCCGCGCAGCACATTGGCCTGAGTGTCGCCAGTGGCCGTCAGGTTGCCTGAGCCCAGCAGTTCGATGTTTTCGATATGGGCATCGTCTGTAATCGTGTAGCTGATGGATGCGGCCACCGTGTCATTGCCCTCGCCTGCCAGCTCAGTCACGGTGTCAGCCCCGTTGTCCAACACGTAGCGGTCATCGCCCAGGCCGCCGACCAGAACATCTGCACCCAGACCACCGTCGAGCGTGTCGTTGCCGAGCCCACCCTCAATACGGTTGACCGCCGTGGTGCCTACAAGGCGGTTGGCTACCTCATTGCCGTACAGATTGATGGCGGCGTTGCCCAGAATTTCGTAGCTCTCTATCTCGCCTTGCACCAACACGTCGCTAGTCGCGAGCATGCGCACTGTATCGTTGCCGCCGCCAGCCTGTTCGACCACGGTGTCACGCTGGTCCACAATGTAGAAGTCGTCCCCCATGCCACCCTCTAGCCTGTCTGCCCCTTGCCCTCCGTCAAGTATGTCGTTGCCGCCGCCGCCGAGCAGTTCGTCGTCGCCGACGCTGCCGACTAGTTGGTCGTTACCACCCAGCCCCTCCAGCCGGGACGGGAAGGCCGGGTCGGCCCGCAGCACATTGTCGCCATCCGTGCCATCCTGTCTGGACGCCATACGGGTCAGATCCTCGGCCGACCAGACTGTGCCGTTCGCAAAGACCACTTGAAGCACCGCTTGTCGAACCGGTTCATTGAACCAACCTACGAAGCGAATGCCGTCGCTGCCAGCACGTACCAGAAGGTCGGCGTTGTCACGCACAGACTCAACGCCCGAAGGCAGTAGGCCAACACCGACCTCCAGGGTCTCCAGTTGACTGTCGGCACCCACATTGAGCCAGCCACTGTCCACACTCAACAGCACCTGACTGCTGAGCACCGCCCAGGTAAGCGGATCAAGCACCGTACCATCGCTAAAGCGAACGCGTTCAATACCGGGTTGGGTATGACCTTCACCGGTGATGGAAACCGAATCTTCGCCACCCTGGATGCGCAACACGATACGGCTGTCGACCACTTCCCGCGAGACATCGGCCAAGCCGATGCCTGGGCCGAAAACCAAGGTATCCTGTTCCTGCGGCCCGACGCCAAAATCCTGGATCACATCGTTGCCGTCCCCTCGGCCGAATCGGTAGACATCGCTGCCAGCCCCACCCACCAGACTGTCGTCGCCAGTTCCGCCTTCGAGCAGGTCATGCCCCGTGCCGCCCATGAGGGAATCATTACCGCCATTGCCAAACAGCTGGTCCGAACCCTCATTGCCATCAAGCGTGTCATCGCCCGAACCACCCGCGAGCAAATCACTACCGGCAAGACCGTCGAGCATATCGTTGCCGTCCAGACCATCGATCACATCACGCCCCGAGGACCCCACCAGGATGTCATTCAACGCCGTCTGCTGCAGAATCCGAGCCGTCACTGCGGCCGCGTCCCAAACTGTGCCGTCTTGGAAACGGACTTCGGCCAGCTTCATGCCGCCGCCACTGGCACCATACCGGTGGTTGTTATGTGCGATGCGTGCCTGTCCTGCCCCGCCGACCAGCGTGAACTGCAGGTAGCCGTTCAGCACCGAGACGGTTACATCAGAAGGCGCAATGCCCGGGCCAAACTCCACCACATCCAAGGCGTCCTCAGCCTGAGAGGTTTCGACCTGGATCAAGTCGTTGCCGAAATTGAAATCAAAATGGTAGGTGTCCTGGCCGACACCACCCGTGAGGGTGTCATTGCCAGCACCTCCGATGATGAAATCCCGCCCAGTGCCGCCAAAGACTTGATCGTCACCGGCTCCAGCGTCCAGGTTATCGTCACCCACGCCACCCACCAGCAGGTCATTTCCCGCCAAGCCAGCGAGCGTATCGTCGCGAGGCGAGCCGATCAGCGTGTCGTAGCTCGCGGTCGCCGTATTTCTGTAAAAGCGAGGGAATAACTCGGCACTTTCCACCACCGTTCCGTCGGCAAATACAAAAGGCTTGATATTGATGGGACTCATGTCAGCGTCAAGCTGGAACTGGTAATTGCGCAGCACAGCCGTGGACCCAGACAGGGCCACGGTGAAGCTACCGGTGTTGTAATAAAAGTTGTAGCTGACGTCTTTAATCACCACATCCTGCGGCAAGACGTTGCGTTCGAAACGGATGGCCGGACTAGACTGCCACATGTACTGGTGGCTGAGGGTATCCTGACCCGACTCGTAACCCAGCACAACCGTGTCGTCACCTCCTTGCACATAGTAAGTGTCGTTGCCGAGCCCACCATCGAGAGTATTGCCCCCTGTTCCCCCCGCCAGTGAGTCTGAGCCCGCGCCCCCCAAAATGGTGTCGTTGCCGCCACCACCATAAAGCTGGTCATTGCCATCCAATCCGTGCAGGCGGTCATTAAAGGGTGAAGCAACATCCGAAGAGATGACGTCGCGGCCGGCGCTGCCAATCAATATACTGAATGGCGGCCGTGTCAGATCAAAGCTACTGCCGTCGGCAAACAAAAGCCTTTCCAAACGGGCGGTATTCTGGTACGTGTAGGCCCAACCCTCAATGCGCAGGGAGTCCGTCGATCCGGCGAGTGAAATCAACAGGTCGCCGCCTATCACCTCGATTCGAAGGTCTTCATAACGAACGCCGGGTTGCAGTTGGATGAGATCCAAACCGCCAGCGCTGGCAACGGTGTCATTGCCGCTGCCAAAGCCGAATACGACCGTGTCACGGCCCTGGTCCTGGCCGTACGCGTCACCCTGCAGTTCGAGACGGTCGTTGCCCAGACCGCCATCGAACAGGTCGTCGCCTTCGCCACCCACCAGGGTATCGTCACCACCCATGCCTTGCAGGCTATCGTTGCCGACATAGCCGCGTAGCGTATCGGCGTTGGCGCGGCCAACGATCAGGTTGTCCCTGTAATCACCCTCGTTGGGGTTGAGGGCAGCGGCTTTGTCGGCCAGGGCCTCGGGCCCCCAGACCGTGCCGTTGGCAAAACGCAATTCCACAACCGGCTGCAGGATGCCGCCCTGGAACCAATTTGACACATTCAGCGTATCGCCGGAGTGGTTGGCCAGACCAATGATCAGACTGTTGTAGTTGCCCGTGAGCACGATGTCGTCGGGCGCGACGCCGTCGGCAAACTGCACAATCAGGCGCGAAGGCGATTCAGCGTTGTATTGGGAATAAAGCTGGTCGTTGCCGGAACCGGGGCCGAAAACCACGGTCTTTTGGCCCGCCCCCACGCTGTAGCTATCGTCGCCAGCGCCACCGTCCAAAGTGTCATTGCCGCTAGTGTCGATGAGGGTGTCCAAGCCTTCACCGCCTTGCAGCCAATCGTTGCCAGCACCACCCACGAGTTCATCGTGGCCGACGCCACCTTCGAGCGTATCGTCGCCGCTACCGCCCAGCAGCTTGTCATTACCCACCCCGCCCCGCAAGACGTCATCTCCATTGGCCCCGGCCAGGGAGTCATTCCCATCAAGACCGTCCAGTACATCGCGGCCCGAGTCCCCAAGCATCAGATCATGGCCCGAACTTGCCAGTGGCGCAGGAAGATGCACACGCGTGGCGAGCTCGGCAGCAGTCCAGACCATGCCATCGCCAAATACGACACCAGTCGCAATCTGGATGCCTGAAAGGCCTTCGCCGCTGGCCTTCACCCGCAATGTCCATGGCATATCCAGACCGTCCACGGCTCCCCCCAGAATCTCAACCTCGGCCGCCAGCAAATCGGTGCGTATCCAGGTTTCGGAGCCTCCGTAGCTGTGGTTTATGGCATCAAATCCATCGCCCCGGTTATAGACCACTGTGGACACACCGCCCAGGACCAACGTATCGTTTCCACGCCCGCCTTCGAAGATGCCTCGGCCCGAGAGTTGATCGTTCCCTTCGCCGCCTGACAGGTAGCCTACTCCGTAAATGACGTCGTTGCCCGAGCCACCGCTCATATAGTTGGAGCCACTGGAGTCATTCAGCTGGTCGTCGCCAGCATCGCCAAACAAACGGTCGTCGCCAGCATCGCCATAAACCGTGTCGCGGCCGGTACCGCCCATGACCAGATCTTCGCCATTGGATCCAGACAGTTGATCGGGGCCCGTGCCTCCATTAAGTGTGTCATTGCCCGAAGTTCCCGAACTGGTATTGACGTAGTAATCGGACCAGTTACTGGCATTGATCACCACACCATCGGCCGACTCTATGCTGTCGATGCGCGAATCGACGTTAAGAAAAACCGCACCCGTTCCATAGTCGATCTTGGTTTGTCCGGCTTTGGCGCCATAGGGAATGGTTGCAATAATGATGTTTTCGGCGGACATGCCGTCCGCCAACACAATGCGGTTGCTGCCCTGGCTATCGTTGATTTCGTCGTAACCATCACCCGGCCTCAGCAGGTAGGTATCGTCCCCGGCACCGCCGGCGAGTACATCGTGCCTGTAGTAATGCCAATAATAGTATTGGTCACGGTAGAGGGCTTCATTGTTAAGGTCTGTGCCGGAGGATGCGCCGCCACTCAGCGTATCGTCGCCAGCGCCACCATAAAGGTAATCGGCGCCGGTGCCACCGTCCAGCCCATCGCCACCGTCGTGGCCGTACAAATAGTCGTCACCGGCGCCGCCGGTCATGGCGTCATCCCGACCTGAACCGTCAATCCGCTCTGAAGCCTCCGTTCCGGCGCGAACCAGCAGGCGTTGATTCACATCCGCCGAGCTCCAGCGCATGCCGTCTGCAAATTGAATGACCTCGATCACGCCCTGGCCAGCGTCACCAAAGTAGCCGGTTATCTCGATCTGGTCTTCTGTCCCAGAAATCTGAACCAACAGATTGTCACCGTTGCGGTACAGATGCAGTTCTTCAGGCGTAATGCCATTGCCCAGCAACAAGCGGTCCTGGTTTCCAGACGTGGCATCGCCATCCTGGATTCGAAGAGAGCCATAACCGCGATTGAACACATAGCGGTCGTCGCCCAGTCCGCCCTGCAGCACGTCATTGCCGCCAAGGCCATCCAAAATATCTCCGCGCTCGGAGCCCTGAATGTAGTCACCGCCCACGCCCGTTTCTGCCAAGGCATAGCGCACCAGGTCGTCGCTGGACCAGACCGTGCCATCATCAAACTGCACGGTTTCCACGGACGAGCCGACGAGCACATAGCCCTGATGCTGACGGTATGCACTCACCGCTTCAAAGGAAACACTGTCGCCCGTGCCGTAATGGCGCAGCACCAACTGGCCATTACTGGTTTTGATAACCTGCACATCGTTGGGGCTGATGCCGGGGCCAAAACGCAGGGTATCGGCACCGCCCTCGTCGAGAATCTGGTCAGAACCATCCCCCGAGGCGAAAGTGTAGGTGTCGTCACCCTGCCCACCGTACAAGCGGTCAGAGCCATGACCACCGGCCAGCGTGTCGTTGCCGTCCAAGCCCTTGATCGTGTCCGCGCCTTCACCACCGGCGAGCGCATCGGCTGCTGCGGTGCCGACGATGAAATCGTCGCCATCAGTGGCGGCAACCGCGCGCGCTTCGAGCTCGCTACGGGCCCATTCCACGCCGTTGCTGAAACGAACTCCGGCCAAGGTGTTGGCCAGGTCGGTATAGGATGCCCAGACGGTGATGCTATTGCCATCGGGCAAATCCAGATACAGGTTCTGGTCGTCACGCGTGACCCGCACCGTGCCCGGATCAATGCCATCCCCTAACAGCAAAAAGTCGGCATCGCCAAGGCCCTGATCCATCAGGGTATCGCTGCCATCGCCTGCCTGATAGACATAGCTGTCATCGCCAGCACCGCCAACCAAGGTATCGTCGCCCGCTCCGCCTTCCAGCGTGTCATTGCCTTGCGCACCGTAGATCTCATCGTCGCCCTGCAGACCGCCCAGGCTGTCCGCTCCCGAAGTACCCACGAGGTAGTCAGCTTCACCGCTGGGAACTCCTGGCACCTGGGCCAGCGCTTCAAGCTCTTGGGCGCTCCATACCGTCCCGTCTGCAAAAGCAACAGACTCCACCGTGCGCCCGCCACTGCCAAACCACCCTGCCAGAGTCACCCGGTCACCCGTGCTACGGATGATGACGAGCAAATCGTCCTCCAGACGGATTGCCGTCACATCGGCGCGATCAACGTCTTCTCCAAAGCGCAAGACATCGTCACCCTCGGCACCGGTGTCAACAAGACGGTCCCGACCATCGCCAAGGCCGAAATGGTAGATGTCCGATCCGGCTCCCCCATCCAGCGTATCGTCACCCTGCCCGCCAGTCAGCGCATCGTTTCCGTCTAAGCCCTCAAGCCTGTCATTTCCTCCTTTCCCAAGGAGGAAATCATCTGACGCGTAACCCAGGATGGTGTCATTACCCCCACCCCCTTGCAGAACTTCCAGGCGCATTTCCTCGGACGTCAGGGTAATGTCATAGAAATCAAAAAACTCCACCACGCAAGTTGGTGAGGAGAAAAAGTCCCGGATCGTGAGGCGGTCACTGCCATTGTCCAAGGACAGAACCAAATCATTGCCACTTCGTGATCGCATGACCGAATCGGAATCCAGCGATTCGAAGCGGATGCGATCGGCATTGCCCTGATCAGAAGACTCAATGACCACGTCGTCCCCTGAGCCGCGACGGAACACATAGGTATCGTCACCTGAACCGCCAAGCAACTGGTCGCGGTCGGCCTTGTAGCCGCCGTCCAGAATGTCGTTACCGGCGCCGCCATACAGCGTGTCGTCGTCCGTAAAACCTGGTGCATTTCCACCCTCTCCTCCATCACCCCCTTCCCCTCCATCGCCTTCGCCATACCACCACTGGTCATATTCAAAAGCGCCATATATGAGGTCATCGCCATAGCCCCCTTCAAGCACATCGTTACCGAAGTGACCCAACACGGTGTCAGCGCCATCAAGACCGGACAGGCTATCCACACCATCCGTACCCTCAACCCTGACTGAGGACATTGGGCTCCATTGCGCACGGTCCGCCAACTGCTGGGCACTCCACACCGTGCCATCCGAAAACTCCACGCGTTCGACGCCGCGGCCTTCGCCCCTCAATTGCCCTTCCAGGAGGACAGATTCGGTCAACCCGCCTTCGGCAGCGAAAGTCAGCCAGACGTCTTGCTGGCCTCTCCATACCTGCACATCCGCAGCCGCCACATTGACGAGCTTCAGCACATCTGACTCAACGGCACCGGTTGCAGCTTCGCGAATCCAGTCCGCACCGTCGCCCATGCTGTACAAATAGGTATCGCCTCCCGCCCCACCGGTCAGAGTATCGTCACCCCGGCCACCGGTGATCCGATCAACCACGTTGGTGCCTTGAAGGCGGTCGTTCCAGTCCTGCCCTTGCAGGTCAAACCCTCGCTGCAACAGTTGCGCATAGGTCAGCACGGTGCCGTCCACAAACTCAAAACGGTCAACCGCACGCAATGCATACACATCGTCCGGGTTGAAGCCATCGATACGAATGCAATCCTGAGGATCACTCCCCACACGTATCAAAAGAGAGTCCACGCCAAGCGTGATGTCCGCCTGCGAGATGCCAGGACCGAATCGCAGGGTATTACCAGAAACGCCTGCCCCAGCATCCACCACGCGCATGAAATCGGTACCGTCTCCTTTTGCAAAGAGAAACGTATTGCCGCCACCGGTGGCGGTGATATGGTCGTTCCCTTGCCCACCTACATAGGTGTAAGCAGACTGTGAGGACTCCAGCGAGTCGCCGTAGTCAGAGCCGTACCAGCGGCGATTGATTTCGGCATGGATTGTTTCATCGCGCGAAACCCTGGCCTGCTGCACCAGTTGCACCCAAGAAAGTCGGTTCCCATGGCTGTCCTGGACCTCGTCAAAGCTCGCATCCAAGCCGCCTTGCAGCAGGGCACTGGAGCTGGGAGTCGTCATCAGGGTGTACTGGCCAGCAACCAGACTGGCAGCCTGCGCAACCAGACTGTTTGGCGAGCTCACCAAAGCCTCGGCCTGCGCATTGCCCCCGGCCCCGGAAGTGCCAAATTCCACCAGACGCATCGTCAGCCCAAAGTCCGCGCTATTGAAATCGGCCTGCAAATTCACAGCACCGTCATCCAATCGCAGCACATTGAGGCCAACTTCGTCCTGGATAAGGGCGTGGCCGTTCTTCAACACATAGGTATCCGCCCCATCTCCACCCTGGAGGTAGTTGCGCCCACCCTGCCCCGCCAGGACGTCGTTACCATCTCCCCCCAGCAATGCGTCGTCTCCTTCCCCGCCATTGAGCGTGTCATCACCCGCGCCACCTTCCAGCGTGTTGTTGCCCGCATTTCCGTGCAACACGTTGGCCAGTTCATTGCCGGTAATGCGCCAGTCTCCACTGCCCAGCAAGCGGCCACGGTCCTGGTCACCGGACAACACCATGTCTCCGGTTTCAGACACCACCGTGCCCAACGCCGCCTGGACCTGCGCGCCGGTGTACGAGACGCCGTCGACCACCAACTCGACCACCTGAGCCAGATCAAGAACCACTCGGTCACCTTGTGGACCGTAATACAGTGCGCCCTCAAAGTAGTACAGGCTATACACCGACACGCCATTAATGACAATCACACTGTCCCGCGCACTCTCGTTGACCGTATCGGTGCCAGCGCCAACGGAAAAGAAATAGGCATCGGCCCCTTCGCCCCCGGCCAGGGTATCGTCGCCGGCGCCGCCGGACAGCGAGTCGGTACCCGCGCCGCCCTCAAGCACATTGTTCGCAGCATTTCCGAGCAAGGCGTCGTTGCCAGCGCCACCTTTTGCATTTTCAAGTTGCGAGCCAAAACCAATAAACGCCTGCCCTGCGGCCAGGATACTGGCATCCTTGGCACCGCTGTGCAGCCACGCCCCAGGGTTCAGGTCCACAAAAACATCTTGTGTCTCGGAACTGGCGTCGAAGGTATCCACACCCGCACCGTCGTCCACATAGCGATTGGCGAAGGTATAGACATCGTCGCCCATCCTCCTGTCCTTCGCCACGCCATACAGGTACTGCAGGGCTGCCACGTCGAACATGGCCAGATCGGCAACCGTATCTCCAACGCGGGTGTAAGACATCACCGTGTTGGTCGAGTTGCTTTCGGCCTTGGGCAGCAAGGGTGCTTCAAACGGGTGCTTCAAACCCAGCGTGTGCCCGATCTCGTGCAGCAGAGTCACAAAACCTGACTGGCCAGCGTTCAAGGAGTCACGGGTACTGGTCTCTCCAAATTCATTGGTGATCAGTTCGCCATAACGGGCACTGTTGAGATGGATATCCCCTGTGCTGGGTGTAGCGTAGCCCGCAAAAGCCCCCATGCCCACAGACGTCAGGTCGTCCATATAAAACGTCAAATCCGCCGTCGCGCCATCCTGCACTTCGGTGAATTTCAGGTCCAGCACCGCGCTGAACCGTGCCAGAGCGTCCCGCACGGCTTGTTTCTGCGGCTCGGTGAACAACATCGCCTTGTTCTCACCATGGGGGAAACTCGTAGCAAACCCGAAATTCAGCGTGTGTTTATCTGCCGCCTTGACGTCTTCTCGGCTCAGCAGGGCATCAATGAAATACAGCGGCTTGAGACTGGCGAACGGATCGACGGGCACTTCACCGGGCACCGGGGCCGGCGCCATCGCCAGGATCTGCTCCACACCCCAAACCGTGCCGTCCTCAAACCGGATTTCCGCCACCCTGGCCTGCGCCTCACCCTGGTCGATCATCTGCGCGCCATCGCCCTGATACCCCAGGCCAAAGGCATTGCTGCCGTAAAAGCCCTGAACGAGCACCGAGTCGCTCTGCCCGTAATCGATGTGCAGGTCTACCCCATCCCGGCGCACCTGCCGCACCTCGCTTTTGTCGAACTTAAACACAATCGTGTTGCGCGAACCGTCCGACCCATCATCCTGGACCACGTCCTGCCCGTCGCCCACACCAAACACGTACATGTCGCTCATGCCACCGCCGTTGAGCGTGTCGTTGCCCGAGCCACCTTCCAAAATATCGGCATCGTCGGCAGACTCACCACTGTCGCCGTAGAGGGTGTCGTTGCCCGCCCCGCCCCGCAAAATGTCCTTGCCGCCACCGCCTGTGAGTACGTCGTTGTCATCCCCACCGTCCAGAATGTCGTCGTTCTCCCCGCCATCCAGGTTGTCGTCGCCCGCCCGGCCGTACAGCACGTCGTTGTTTTCATCACCATAGAGCGCATCGTTGTCGGCACCGCCATCCAGGTAGTCGTCGCCCTTCCAGCCCATGAGCGTGTCCTGGCCCGTTTCGCCCCACAGGTGGTCGTTATCGAGCCCACCGTAAAGCCCGTCGTTGCCGACTCCTCCATACAGGTAGTCGTCGCCGTTATTGCCCCAAAGCTTGTCGTTACCTACGCCGCCATACAGGTAGTCACCGGCCATCTTGCTTTCGTCGGTGCCGACCGGGTACCAGTCCGTACCCTCAAGGTAGGAGGCATCGCCCATGAGATTGTCGTCGCCCTCGCCGCCGTACAGCACATCCGCACCGTAACCACCCTGCAGATGGTCGACCTGATCGCCCCCGTCCAGAAAGTCCCGACCCTCCCCACCCGAGAGTTCGTCCTTGCCCGCCCCCCCATACAACGCATCGTCGCCGCCATAACCGATCAGCAAATCGTCGTCCGCATCCCCATACAGCTTGTCGCTGTTGTTGGCGCCGTAGATCACGTCATTGCCCACCCCGCCCCACAGCCGGGCGCCCTGTTCGCCGGTGCCCGCTTGCAGCACATCCTTGGCGTTGCCCAAATCCAGGGCCACAGACTTTTCCTTGCCCAGATTTGCCGAAGGCTCGTTTTCATGGGTAATCACCGCACCCCGGGTCACCTCCTCGTTGTCTCCAATCGACAG
>MESI01000041.1 GCA_001770935.1 Burkholderiales bacterium RIFCSPLOWO2_12_FULL_61_40
CAAATTAACGTAAGTATGACCGAATTTTCGCAGACTTAGGGCTGTGATTTTCCGCTGGTCGTGGGCTGGGGGGATTCGGTTTCAATCTCCAATTCCACCGGTGTGCGCGGCCCCCCCAGCAAGCGTTCTTCGGCTTCCTTGGTCATGACCAGAATGCTGATTCTGCGATTGCTGGGGTTTAAGGGGTCCTGCGGGTCCAGTAGCAGACTCGATGCCATACCAACCACCCGGGCGAGTTTGTCTTCCGGCATGCCTGCCACGGCCAGCTCCCTTCGAGAGGCGTTCGCCCGGTCGGCGGACAGTTCCCAATTGCTGTAGCCGCGCGCGGCGTTTGCGTAGGACGATTGATCGGTATGGCCGTCCAGGCTGATCTTGTTTTCCACGTCCAGCAAAGCGATACCAATTTCTTTGAGGATTTCACGCATATAGGGCTTGACGCTGGCGCTTCCGCTGTCAAACATGGGCCGCTTTTGGTCGTCCACAATCTGGATCTGCAAGCCGTCGGGCGTGATCTCCAGCCGAATTTGGGAGGAAAACTCAGCCAATTTGGGGTTGGTGGAGATAACGCCGGCAATTTTTGCACTCAATGCAGCCAGTGCCTGGGCGTCGCGGCGGGCGATTGCCGCTTTGTTCGAGTCCCCGGACATTTTTTTGGCGTTTCGGTCATTGCCGTCGCCGCGTTTTGCCTGCCCTGCGGTTTGGGTCAAATCGCTGCCGCCACCGTTGATCACGCTATTGCTGGCGCCCGCTCCCGAGCCGCCTTGCATGGCAACCTTTAATGGTGACTGGAAATAGTCGGAAATTCCCTTCTTGTCTCCTTCTGTGGTGCTACCCAGCAGCCACATCAAGAGAAAAAACGCCATCATGGCGGTCACAAAGTCGGCGTAGGCAATCTTCCAGGCGCCCCCATGCGCCGCGTGGCCCCCTTTTTTGACCCGCTTGATGATGATTGGTTGAAGTTTTTTGGCGTCTCCTGCCATGTTCAAACACCCATGGCGCTACTTTTTCTTGACATGTGCTTCCAGTTCGCCAAAGGTGGGGCGCTCAGTGGAGTACAGCACCTTGCGGCCAAATTCGATGGCGGTTGATGGGTTGTAGCCCTGCATGCTGGCCAATAGTGTCGTTTTAATGCATTGCAATTCTTTGCCGGCTTCTTCTACTTTTTGTTCCAGTACGCCCGCCAGCGGCTCTGCAAAGGCATAAGCAAGCAAGATGCCCAGGAATGTGCCCACCAAGGCAGAGCCAATCATGCCCCCCAGTACGGCAGGGGGCTGCCCCACCGAGCCCATGGTATTTACCACCCCCAAGACCGCGGCCACGATGCCGAATGCGGGCAGGCCACCCGCGACGCGCTGGATTGCAGCGACGGCTGCATGCGCCTCGTGGTGGTGGGTTTCCATTTCGTTGTCCATCAGGGACTCAATTTCGTGGGCATTCAGGTTGCCTGAGACCATCATACGCAGGTAGTCGGTAATGAATTCCACCACATGGTGGTCGGAACCTACGGCAGGGTATTTTTTGAAAATCGCCGATTCATGGGGCTCCTCGACATCTTTTTCAATGGCCATCAGGCCTTCCTTTCGGGCCTTCTGAAGAATGTCATACATCAAAGCCAGCAGCTCCATGTAGCGGGCCTTGGTGTATTTGCTGCCCTTGAAGCAGTCACCGAGCCCTTTGACCGTGGCTTTGACCACCTTCATCTGGTTGTTGGCCAGAAAAGCGCCAATGGTGGCGCCTCCGATGGTGATCAACTCAAACGGCAACGCAGTCAAAATCACCATGATGTTGCCGCCGTGGAAAATGTACACGCCGAAAACGCAAACCAATATAACGAGCCAACCAATGATTACGAACATAAGCGCATTGTGACAGGGAAGCCAAAAGCTTCAAGGGTTGAAGAGCTTGGCTTATTACGGCCTGAACCAATCATATCGTCGTGGCGTGGTTTGCCTTAAATTTTTTGGCCAAATTGGCACTAAACCCAGGTGGATATTGCGTAAGAAGCTACAAAATAGATAGCGTCAATGCAGCAGAATGCCGCCGCCATTCGCTCCTTTGCCAGCCCGCGCGGGGGGGGTGCACAGGCCGCATTCGAAGTGGCGGGAGTTTTCGTAGGCTTCGCTCACAAAGTGTCCCCCGCATTTGGAGCACTTCGTCATGGAGAGCATGTTGTTGTCAATGAATTTCACCAAACGCCAGGCGCGGGTAATGGTCAGAAGGGGTTCCACGCCGCAGGCGGTAATCTGCTCGGTGTACAGCTTGTAGGCCTTCATGATGGCGTCGATGTCGTCCAGGGCGCTGACTTTGGTGAGGTATTCGTAGGTATTTTGGAACAACGAAGCGTGGATGTTGGGTTGCCAAGTCAGGAACCAGTCTGTTGAAAACGGCAGCTGACCTTTGCTGGGAGAGCGGCCCGCCACCTCTTTGTACAGGCGCAGCAGGCGCTCATAGGACAAATCGGTTTCGCTTTCCAGCACTTGCAGGCGTGCGCCCAGTTGGATTAACGCAACGGCGCGTTCGACCTGTTTGGAATCGTTCAAAACGCTTTTGGTGGCCATGTTCGTGCTCCGGGATGGTGTCAGTGGGGTGTTGGCGTAGGCTTATACGGCTTCGGCAAACCGTCCTGCCATCAGGATGCTGGCGTGCAGCTTGGTGGTGGCGTCGTTGTCAACTTTGTTCACGGTGTGGTTGGTGAGCAGGTTCCAGACAATGTCGTCGTCTACCCGGAAGCGGCACAACAGCATATTGCCAGATGCGATTTTCAGGATTTGTCCGGCGGACAGGGCGCCGATCAGGGTGGCAGCCTCTTCGGACATGCCCAAGCGGAACAGCGCCTCCGCCTTGTCCTGGCGAATCATGTTTTGGGCCAGCATCAGGTAAGTGAGGTTGGCTTCCCGGATTTCTGTCAGCATCTGTTCGTTGGTCATGTTCGGCTCCTGGTGTGGGCGGCAATTCATTTGAATCACCATGGAGCGAATTTTGGAACTTGTGCCCGAAAACTTAAATCCGAATAGGGCTAATCCGGGTGTAGGGCAAACGTCAGCAGCCTGTAGGGAAAATTCCTACAGGCAATGTAAAAAAATGCAATAAATTTGACGCAGAGATGGCCGCCACTGTGGTGTACCAATCCATGCGGGCATGGCTCGAACTCCAGCGGCAACTGCGCAGTGATGCAAGCCGTTCGGCCTGCTGTCGGCTTGTGCGTGTTAAATCCTGAGTGCCAACAAGAAAGAAACTTGAAACGCCAGCGCGCTCTCGTGAAGGCCTTCGCCAACCCGTTCAAAGTCAGTTGAAAACCAGCCGCATAGCCAGCTCAAGCAGGCTGCGGCCAGCCTACTGACGCAGCAGGGCCAATACGCCTTGTGGCAGCTGGTTGGCCTGCGCAACCATCGCCGTGCCGGCTTGCTGCAAAATCTGCGTGCGCGACAAATTGGCAGTTTCCAGCGCAAAGTCTGCGTCTTGAATCCGTGAGCGTGAGGCCGACAGGTTTTCGCTGGTCGTATTCAGGTTTTCGATGGTGGTCAGGAAGCGGTTTTGTATTGCACCAAGCTGGGATCGGTTGCCGCTGACGGTAGACAGCGCTGCGTCGATTGTCAACAGTGCGTCCGTTGCACCGGCGGCGGTGCTGATATCGACGGTAGCCACCGCCGAGAGGGTGCTCCCGGAAGATGCGGCATCTTTGATCAGCGTGCCGTAGGCGTCGCTCGAAGTGGTGAATCCGTTGGACGAGTTGAATGTCACGCTGCCACCGACTGTCGCGACTTCCGTTCCACTCAATGCATCGCCAAATACGGCCGCAGGAGCATCATCTACGCCAGCAATGGAAGCGCCGCTCAAGCCTGCACCTGCCCCGCTCAGGTTTCCGATGCGAATGTCATCGCCCGTGGTGTTTGTCAACACCAGGTTGCCACTCTTGTCGGCGGCGGCGGTGATGCCGGTGCTGCCTGATTGTGAATTAATGGCTTGGGCAATTCCTGAAAGATCGGTAATGCTGGAAATGGTGGCCGAAATGGTGATAGGCGTGGCGTTGGCCCCCATTAACTCAAACTGCACCGATCCGGGCTGCAAGACACCAGTGATGGTGGCTTTGTTGGTGGGGACCGCAGTCACGCCAGTCTCGGAAGTGAATGCGTTGGCTGCGTTGGCGATGGTTTTTGCGCTGGCGGCGGCCAGTGTGCCCACTGTGGGGTCGGTTGTTTTGACGGCGCCGTTACCTGCAATGGTGAGCGTTTGCGTTAAAAATCCATTGATCGCTGAGGCTATGTTGTCGACTAATGGCCCGGCACTGAGGAGTGGAGTCGCAATCGTGGGCGTGGTGAGTGATGTTGTTACCTTGTTGTTGCCTATGTCCGTGGCCAAGGCGCTGGCCACGCTCACCCCAATGGTTTGGTTTGCGTTCGCGCCCACCTGGAACACCTGGGTGGTAAAGGTGCCGTCCAGCAGATTTAACCCGTTGAACTGGGTTTGACTGGCGACGCGGGTAATTTCCTGCTTGAGCTGAGACACTTCTTGCTGTAGCGCAGCACGGTCACTGGCGCTGTTGGTGCCGTTGGCCGATTGCACAGCCAGTTCGCGAATACGCTGCAAGTTGGATGAAATGCTGCCCATGGCACCTTCTGCCACCTGGGCGAGGGAGATGCCGTCGTTGGCGTTGCGCGAAGCCTGGGTAAGCCCGCGAATTTGCGAGGTCATGCGGTCACTGATTGCCAAGCCTGCCGCGTCGTCCTTGGCGCTGTTGATGCGCAAACCAGACGACAGGCGTTGCATGGACGTTTGCAGTGATGCCTGCGACAGGCTGAGATTGCGCTGCGCCGTCAACGACGCGATGTTGGTATTGATAGTTGAGGACATAGCGAAACTCCTAAAAAGATATGAACCGGCGTCGCCGCCGATTGCAAAGCCTGCTTACCCGCAGACAATCAGTAACGATGGGCAAATTGTGGAGATGTCGTTTCAAGCTGAATTGCCGATAAACGCGGTAAATCCCGCGCTAATTTGCGGCCGCTACTGAATCTTGATAGGGGTAAACCCTTGCATGCAAGAAAAGGGATGTAAAACCCCCTTAAATTGGAAATCCTTGGCAGAAGTCGCGTGTTATTGCAATAGACGTTGCACGGTGGACTAAAGTTTTTCACTAACCACCCGAAAACAAATCCAACGGGTCATAAACAACCTGTCGTCCGGAAAGTGCCTAGGGTGGCGCACCGGTCATGGCGGCCAGCAGCAGTGCTGGCGTTGAGATCGGCATGTCGCCGGATTTAGTGAGCTTTTTACAGGAGTTATTACCATGGCATCCACCATCAATACCAATATCAATTCGTTGACCGCACAGCGAAATTTGACGGCGAGTCAAGCCTCGCTGACGGCCTCCATGACGCGGCTGTCATCTGGTTTGCGCATCAACAGCGCCAAAGATGACGCGGCAGGTCTGGCGATATCTGAGCGGTTTTCAGCGCAAATTCGGGGTTTGAATCAGGCCTCGCGCAATGCCAATGACGGCATTTCACTGGCGCAAACGGCAGAGGGTGCGTTGAACTCTTCCAGCAACATTTTGCAGCGTGTGCGTGAGTTGTCGGTCCAGGCTGCCAACGCCACCAATAGCGCCAGTGACCGCAAGGCCATCAACGCAGAGGCCAACCAGTTGCTGTCGGAATTGGACCGTATTGCCACCACGTCCCAGTTCAACGGTAAAAATTTGCTGGACGGCAGCAATGCGACCTCGGTGTTCCAGGTGGGGGCCAACGCCAACCAGACCATCAGCACCACGACTGGCAATTTTCGCACCTCCAATTACGGCACGCAGTTGCGCCAGTCCACCGCAGTAGTGGTGGACGCCACCGCGACCTCCTTGGCAGGAGAAGTGGAAATCAATGGTTCCAAGCAGGCTACGGTGACACTGACGGCGACAGATACAGCTGCTACGGCCGCTGCAGCCATTAACGGCGAAACCGAGGCGACCGGGGTGACCGCGACTGCCCGCAATATCTCCGAGTTGAAGCTCACTACCAACACTGGTACGGTGTCTTTGGATATTAAGGGTGCGAATACGACTGCGACCACGATCTCCTTTACAGCGGCTACCAATGATGCGGCGGGGCTTGCGGGTGCGGTCGCTGCGTTCAATGATGTATCCGGCAGCACTGGCATCACGGCAGAGTTGAATGCCAGTAAAAACGGCATTGTTTTGCGTAGCTCTGCTGGAGACAACATTGACATTACCAATAACTCAGCAACGGCGGTGTTGGAGTTGGGCGCGCAAGATCCTACTACCGATACCCTGACCTTTTCTGCCGGGGTTTCTGCAGCGGCTGTTGGTGGTACTGTCGTGTCGACCGGGACGGTAGAGCTGAACTCTGAAAAAGCGTTCTCTATTGGCACCCCGACGGGCACGGCCTCTGTGCTCTTTACAGCCGGTGACACGTCCGCTTTGAATGCGGTAAACGAAATTGACCTTTCCACGGTAGACGGTGCAACTTTGGCCCTGAAAATCACCGACGCTGCCTTGGCCGTGGTAAACAGCCAACGGGCGGCGTTTGGTGCGGTTCAGTCACGTTTTGAAACGACGGTGTCCAACTTGGCCATTACGTCAGAAAACGCGAATGCATCCCGCTCGCGGATTCAAGATGCCGACTTTGCGCAAGAAACTGCCAACCTGTCCCGCTCGCAGATTCTGCAGCAGGCTGGCACGGCCATGGTCGCCCAGGCCAACCAGTTGCCACAGGGTGTGCTGGCCTTGTTGCGGTAAGCAAGTTCGGGTCTGAAGTGAACACGGGGTCTGGGTCCACTTCAAGACCTCAATCAAAAAAGCGGTGACAGTCTGACTGTCGCCGCTTTTTTGATGCTGATGTTTAACTTCTCCCTGGATCGGCCGATGTAACCAGCGGGGGTGCCTTGTGTTATGACGCAAGGGCGCTCAAAATAAACGGGTATTGCAGACCTTATGGGCAGTTAGCCCATAAGGTGCCTGGCGATAATCTTTGCTGTTTGGTTCACCTAGGAGCTCACCATGGCTAGCATTTCATCCACCGGTATTGGCAGCGGGCTCGATGTCTCCAGCATCATTTCCCAACTGGTGGCCCTTGAAAAGCAGCCGCTGAAGACGCTGGAGCTGAAAGCCACCACGGTCAATGCGCAGGTGTCGGCTTTGGGGGATATCAAGTCCCAGTTCTCTGGGCTGACGGACGTGGCTACCCGCCTGTCAACAGCCAGTGCGTGGGCTGCGCGCAATGCCACTTCAAGCAACACTGGTGCTGCGACCATTGCAGTTACCAATGCGGCGGCGGCCACGACATTTACGCTGGATGTGGATAAGCTGGCGCAAAAACAGTCCGTGTCGTCGCCGCAACTTTCAGCCGGTGGGTTGGTGGGGGCTGGCACTCTGACGTTTCGTTTGGGGACCTGGTCTGGCGTGGCAGCGTCCACTGCGGCCGATGCAGCTGCTTCGGCTGCGCTTTCCACCGCAAATAGCACCGCTGCAACGGCTGCAGCGGAGCTGGGCCTTGCCAACACCGGTGCTACGGATTTAGCCAGTTATGCAGCGACTGTCACGCCTGTTGCCGACGCCTACTCAAACGCCTACTCGGCTTGGGTTGGTGCCATAGGAGCCAACGACCACCTGACTCCCGGCCTGATTCAGGCGGAAGCGGATGCTTTGGCCGCGATGACGAGTGAGCGCGACGCACTAGCTATCGCAGATCCTGCTGCACTGGCCGGGGCCGATGCAGTCGCCACCACCAGCTTAGGCTCGGCGGCATCGGCCAGCAAAGGGGCCGCGGTTGCTGCTGCTACCGCTTCTTCGGCGGCTAGCTCTGCTGCCAGTGCCGCGCGCGCCACCTTCTCCGCCGCTGCTGGTAGCGCAGATGTTACGGTGACGGCGCTAAGTACCGATACGGTGGCTACATTGGCTGCAAAAATCAATGCATCCAGCTCGGGAGTTGTGGCAACTACATTTTTTGACGGAACGGGAGATCGGTTGCTTTTGAGTTCCAAAGACACGGGAGAGGCTGCGGGCTTTCGGGTTCAGGTGGCGGATACCGGCGATAGCAACAACGATACGGACAATGTCGGCCTGTCACGTTTCGCCTATGACCCCCAAACAGCCGCCTTTGGCATGGCCAGTGTGGGTATTTCGGTCCAGGAGGGGCAGAATGCTAGCGCGCGCATCAATGGCATGGTGGTGACCTCCAAAACCAACACGTTGTCGGGCAACCTGACCGGTGTCACGATCGACCTGAAAGCGGTGACGACTTCCAGTGCAACGATGTCTGTTAGCGAAGATGTGACCCTGGCGGTCAAAAATGTGAACGATTTCGTTACCGCCTACAACACCTTGAACAAAACCTTGGCGGACCTGACCAAGTACGACGCGGGGACCAGGACAGCGTCGTTGTTCCAGGCTGATTCCAGTATTCTGGGTCTGCAAAGTGTCCTGCGCAATATGCTGGGGTCGATCAGCACGGGCAGTAGCTACAGCCGGCTGTCCGATGTGGGTATCGAGCGCCAGCTGGATGGCTCTTTGAAGATAAATACCTCCAAGCTCAGCACTGCGGCCAACAATGGCACGGAGTTGCAAAAGCTTTTCACCACAGACAACAGCAACAGCCTGACCAATGGATTTGCAATGAAGTTTGCGGCATTGGGGACCGGGCTTCTGGCTTCCGGTGGGGCTGTTACCAACAAGTCAAAGGCACTGAGTGATGCCTTGGACAGAAATGCCAAAGACCAAGCCAAAGTCAATGACCGGGCCGCTGCAACCGAGGCGCGGCTGCGCAAGACCTACACGGCGCTGGATACCAAGATGGCTGGCCTGACGGCGTTGAATAGTTACATCGCACAGCAAGTCACCACCTGGAATAAGTCTTCCAGTTGATTTTTGGTGGTCAAATATACCCGTAAGCCAATAGATATATGCGTAGGCAGCTAGTGCGCCAGCGTAAGCCGGTAGATCGTAGTTGATGGAAGTTCAATACAGGGAAGAAATAGCGAAATCACTCTGGCCCCGAGTC
>MESI01000042.1 GCA_001770935.1 Burkholderiales bacterium RIFCSPLOWO2_12_FULL_61_40
CGGTCGCCCTCATGCAGTTGCGCTTCACTTCGTTCGTCATGACCAACTCACGGCGGGACTTTCACCCGCAGGAATGCGCCCATGCTGGGCGCACAATTTATAGCAAAATAGGTTCAACGGTGGGAAAGTCGAGAGCAGAATCAATTCCAAGACTTGCCCCCAAACGCAGGTTTGCGTTTGGGGCTGGGGCTTTGCAACGCTGGCCTTTGTAAGGCCAGTCTGCGCAACATGGCGGGTTGCCGGGGTTGCTGGTGCCTGTGGGTAACAGTTGGAACAAGTGTAGGCCGACCGGGGCCGCAGAGAATTGCGCAGTTGCCCATAAATTTTGAAAATTTGGCATACTCTGCCACTTATTTCATGAATATAGGTAAAACGATGACGCTGGACCGCTTTGACAAGCACATTCTGGAAGTTTTACAGACGGATGGCCGCATCAACAACCAGGATCTGGCGGACCGCATAGGCCTGTCCCCGTCCCCCTGCCTGCGCCGCGTGCGTGCACTGGAAGAGTCTGGTTTGATCGTGGGCTATCGGGCACTGCTGGATGCCAAGCGCCTGGGCCTGACGCTGATGGCGCTGGTCCACATCTCGATGGACAAACACACGCCCGAGCGTTTTGCCAATTTCGAGGCAGCGGTGGCGGTGCTGCCCGAGGTGCTGGAGTGCCTGCTGATCACCGGGCAAGACGCCGACTACCAGATCAAGGTGGCGGTGCGCGATATGGACCACTACCAGGCGCTGTTGCTCAACCAGATCACACGCATTGAAGGCGTCACGGGAGTGCACTCCAGCTTTGTTCTGCGCCGGGTGGTGGACCGAACCGCGCTGGCCGTGTCGTAAACAGGTCCCGACGGCCATGTGTTTGATCGCCTGGAATTGGCAGCCCGCCAGCGCAACGTCCTTGCTGCTGCTGGCCAACCGCGACGAGTTTTACCACCGGGCGGCAAGCCCCCTGCATTGGTGGGAGGGTGGCCAACTGCTGGCAGGGCAAGATCTCCAGGCCGGTGGCACCTGGCTGGGTGTCAGCCGCAGCGGTCGCCTGGCCGCGCTGACCAATTACCGGCAACCCACACCCGCAAGCACAGGGACCCCCTCGCGCGGCGAGTTGGTGGCAAATTTTTTGGACAGTGAAACCGGGGCCGCACAATTTCTGCACACACTGGCCTCGCGTGCCAATGCATACAACCCCTTTAACCTGCTGGTTTTTGACGGTGTTCAGCTGATGGGCCTGGAAAGCCGCCACGCCAGGGTGCTTGAAATGCCCACAGGGGTGGGTGCGGTTTCCAACGCCGATTTTCAGACCCCTTGGCCCAAAGTCACGCAGTTGAAAAAAGGCCTGCAGTCCTGCCTGGACCAGCACAGGACCAACGCGGACCATTTGATGGCGCTGCTGCAGGACCCAACGCAACCGCCGGATGCCCTGCTGCCGCACACCGGTATCCCGCTCCCACTGGAGCGCGCACTCTCGGCCGCCTTCATTGCCACACCCCATTACGGAACACGGGCATCCAGCCTGGTCCGGCTGCACCGGAGCCACGCCGAATTTTTCGAAAACAGCTACGATGCCGGTGGATTGATCTGCCAGAACCACCACACATTTCCACTCTAGTCGCACCACCCAAAAAGCGCGGGCCTTGTAGCTGCCACTCTGTGCTCCACTTGAGGGTTGTACGTCTTCACCACAGACGCGCTGTCTGGCGCGCCCCGCTATGGCCTTGGCCCCTGTTTTCCTGATTTCCATTCTTTTGCATGCCCTGGTGGGCTGGCGCGTAGCGCCCGCACTGTTCGCAAGTTATGCCCCCTTCGGGGTGGCTTTTGCAAGCGCGCTGACGCTCTCGGCCCTGCTGCTGCCCCTGGGCGTTCTGGCACGGCGGATCACCTGGCCTGCGCTCTCGGAGCTGCTGACCTGGTTGGGTCTGCTGTGCATGGGCCTGTTCTCCACCCTGTTCGTGCTGACCTTGTTGCGTGAGTTGCTGCTGTTGGGCGCCACCATCTTCAATAGGCTGGTACCTGCAATGCTGTCCTGGCCTGCCATTGCCACCGACAGTGCACGCGCTTTGCCTGTGCTGGCTTTGCTGGCAACGGCTGTGGGCTTTTGGAATGCCCGCCGCACCGCTGCCGTGGTGCGGGTGGATGTGCCCATTGCCAATCTGCCCGAAGCGCTGCAGGGTTTTACGGTGGCGCAGATCAGCGACATCCATGTGGGGCCCACCATCAAAACCGAGTATCTGCAGCGCATTGTGGACCGGGTCAACCGCCTGCAAGCAGATATGGTGGCCATCACCGGTGATCTGGTCGACGGCAGCGTGCAGGAGCTGCGCCACCATGTGGCGCCTCTGGCCCAGCTGGCCTCCACCCACGGCACCTTTTTTGTGACGGGCAACCACGAGTACTACAGCGGTGCCCACGCCTGGATCGATGTTTTGCGGGGTTTGGGGGTGCAGGTGTTGATGAATGAACATGTCGTCATCCACCACAACAAAGACTCGCAAGACCCGGAACGTGCCGTGGTGGTGGTGGCCGGGGTGACTGATTACAGCGCCCACCACTTTGACGAAAGCCACCGCAGCGACCCCCAGACCGCGCTGGCCCATGCACCGGCCCTCACCCTGTTTCGTTTGCTGCTGGCCCACCAGCCCCGCAGCGCACCGGCCGCTGCCGCTGCAGGTTATGACTTGCAGCTCTCGGGCCACACCCATGGCGGCCAGTTCTGGCCCTGGGGCTACTTTGTGAAGTTTCAGCAACCGTTCACCGCAGGCCTGCACAAACTGGACTCACTGTGGGTGTACACCAGCCGGGGCACGGGTTACTGGGGCCCGCCCAAGCGCTTTGGCGCGCCGTCCGAGATCACCCATTTGCGGCTGGTCAGAGCCTGAGAAGCAAAAAGGGCGATGTACCTGTTGGCTGTTGAAATTTTTCTGCGTTAGGCAGAGGGTTTCTGCTTGACGCTGGGCAGACACGGGGTTGCCCTGTTTTCCTCAGTCTTGGTGCTGAAATAAGCCTTTGGCCCTTGTGGAATATGCGCAGGCAGCTATTGTTTTGATAGTGCTTGTGTTGGTTTGCTGGGCGTTTCGTGCCTGCGGGTGGGCGGGGCAGGCGGACCGGGTATCCCTTCTCTGGCCCACGCTCGCGGGGGCGGTGTTTTGGGTGTGCCTTCGTTATTGCGTGAACACCTTGCTTGGCGTGCCTGCTTTTGTGGCTACCGCGAATGGGGCCGCCGTAGGGACACCCGATCCACCTGCCCGAAGGACGTGGTGGGAGCGCGAGGTGGATGCAGGCCATGCCCTGGCAAGGGAACAAGAGAGAGAGAGAGAGAGAGAGAGAGAGAGAGAGAGCAGGGTTTTCTTATCGCTGGTTCACCACGGCGCCACTGAAGGCGGGTGGTGCGGCTTGCGAGCGCAGGCTCCATTCGCGGTTGCCACAGAACAGGCGCGCCAGCAACGGTGTTTACGCACTGATGGTCCGCACCAAAACAACGCTTCAAGCTTGGAACGGGGGGGACTCAGGTTTCAATAGCTAACGGGTAATTCCATTTCCATATCAATGCGATATGTCGTTGCCCCTCCTGGTCGTGCTAAAGCACTGCCTGCGTCGGGGCGCCTCATCTCTCATTGATCTGAAAACGGAATAAGTAGCCTCAAATCGGCCTCTAGCCCTTATAAACAGTGCGTAAGCAGCTATAAATTTAGTAGCAAAAGCGCCGCCGTCTCAGCGCGCGTCCGGCAGTTCGATTTTGACTTCCAGCACTTCCAGATTGTCCTGGCGCTCCAGGTTGACCTTGATGTCTTCCGCATTGATCTTGATGTACTTGCTGATCACCGCAATCAATTCGCGTTGCAGGGCTGGCAGATAGTCGGGCTCGGCGGCGTTGCGGCCGCTGCGCTCATGCGCCAGGATGATCTGCAGCCGCTCTTTGGCAACGCTGGCAGACTTCTTTTTTTCACCTACAAAAAATGAAAAGAATGACATGGCCTTATTTTCCTCCGAAGAGTCGCTTCAGAAGCCCGGGCTTGGGTGCTTCGATAAAACGCATGGGCTTTTCGGTGCCCAGGAAACGCTCAATCACGTCTTTGTAGGCTTCTGACACGTCGCTGCCCTGCATATGCACCGCAGGCACGCCCTGGTTGGAGGCTTGCAGCACCGATTCACTCTCGGGGATCACCCCGATCAGCTTGATGCGCAAAATGTCCTGGATGTCCTCCAGCGACAGCATATGGCCCGAGTCCACACGTGCCGGGTTGTAGCGGGTGATCAGCAAATGTTCTTTGATTGGATCCCGGCCTTCCATGGCGCGCTTGGTTTTGCTCGACAACATGCCCAAAATGCGGTCCGAATCGCGCACCGAGGACACTTCGGGGTTGGTCACCACCAGCGCTTCGTCGGCGAAATGCATGGCCATCAGGGCGCCGGTTTCAATGCCCGCGGGGGAGTCGCACACGATGTACTCAAAGTCCATGGCGGCCAGATTGGCCAGCACTTTCTCCACGCCTTCCAGCGTCAAAGCGTCTTTGTCGCGGGTTTGCGAAGCGGCCAGCACGTACAGGTTGTCGCACTGCTTGTCCTTGATCAGGGCCTGGTTCAGGTTGGCTTCGCCCTGGATCACGTTGATCAGGTCGTACACCACACGGCGCTCACAACCCATGATCAGGTCCAGGTTGCGCAGGCCCACATCAAAGTCGATCACCGCCGTTTTGTGCCCCTGCAAAGCCAGACCGGTTGAAAAACTGGCACTGGTGGTGGTTTTGCCTACCCCACCTTTGCCGGAGGTCACCACAATGATTTTTGCCATGGGGAGAGTTCTTTCCAATTCAAAATTTTAAATTCAGGTATTGAGCGGCTCGATCAGCAGCTTGTCCTGTCCGTCATTGCTCAGACGCACCTGCGCAGGCTTGCTGCGGACCTCCTGAGGCAGCGGGTTTTCACTGGTGCGATAGACCCCCGCGATGGAAATCAGCTCGGGCTCCAGACACAGCGAAAAAATGCGGGCGTTAACGTTGCCACGCGCGCCGGCCATGGCTCTGCCACGCAAAGGCGCATACACATGGATGTTGCCATCGGCCACCACCTCAGCCCCCTGGTTGACCATGGCCAGCACGACCAGATCAGCCCCACGGGCATAGACCTTTTGGCCTGAGCGCAGCGGCTTATCGACCACCATGGTGGCCGGGCCAGGTACTTCGCGGACCACCTCGTGCACGATTTCATGCACTGTTTCCTGAACCACCACTGGTGCGGGGCTGGCTTCGGCGGAGGGTCGCGTCCGGTGCACTTCCGGCGGAGCTTCTACCAGGCCCACCGCCAGGGCTGCCTTCATCCATGGGGGACTGGCTCCGCGGACCGCGACCGGCACCAGATTGCACGAGCGCAGCAACTTCAGCAAAGGCACCATGTCCTGCAAGGGCGCTTGCGGATCCAGGCAGGAAAAATCAATGACCAATGCGTCGTGGTCGAAAAAATCCGGGCTTTCCCCTTGTGGACCGAATTGGCGTGCGATCTCGGTTTGCACCAGGCCCCAGTCACTGGTTTTGAGAATCAAGGCCACCAGCGCAAGCTGGGCACTTTTGATTTCAAAAGACATGTGCGGGGGATTTTGCGGCTGACCTGCGGAAGAAACGGACATGAAGGAAAGAGACAGGCGAATAGAGCTATTTTTGCGAACGGCAAATCTTACTTGATTGCTTGGGCAAAACCCCTTTTTTGCCAGGCTTCTTTGCAGATATTCACACCTTCGCCGCACGGCGGCAAATTTTCCTTTTTCGACTCTTGAATTGTTCTGTCCTATTCCTTTATTACTCTATTTTAAAGATAGTAGTAGTAGATAAGGATGGAAGCCTTCTGTTGATAAGCGTTTTTTTTCATTTTAAATCAACAACTTACGCCACATCAATTCATGTGGGCGAGTCTGCTTCGGGTTTGCGCCTCAAAACTGGATAACTTTCAAAAAATCGCAGTGACTGTGGATAACCTGGCCCTTGTTAGAAATTTATACACAGGGTTATTCTGGGTTTGGCTTCCAAAATGGGTGTGCAACGTTCGGACGGGGGAAATTCGGGCGGAAATCGCCCGCTTGGAATCTGCGCAAGCAGACCTTTTGGGTCCGCCAGGGTCTTGCTGTGGAAAAAGCCGTTGTGGAAAACCGCCAGATCACCGTGCTGGAACCGCTTCTTTGCCAAAAATCGCACTGCAACACCCTATGGGGCCATTTTTTGCCGACTTTTTGTTCGCCACTATTCTCTTATTACTCTAATTTAAAGATAGTAGTAGTAGATAAGGGCAGGCCACTTCTGTTGATAAGTGATTTTTTTCATTTGAAATCAATGGCTTAAACCATGTCAACTCATGTGGGTGAGCCTGCTTTTGCCATGTACCCGAAAACTGGATAACTTTCAAAAAACCGCATTGGCTGTGGATAAGCAGGCACTTGTCCGAATTTTATGCACAGGGTTATTCTGGGGCAGGCTGCGGGCATAGGCGTGTAGAGTTCGGCCCTATGAAACTTGTACTTCGTTTGCTGGTGGTGGTGGTCGTGGCTCTGGGCGTCTTTGCCGGGGCTGGCGTGGTGGCGACCTGGGCGCCGGACCGCTCGGTGGCGCAGTTGGCGGTGCGCTGGGCGCAGTCCCCTTCGCAGTTTGTGAACGTGCTGGGCATGCAGGTGCATCTACGGGATGAGGGTCCGCGTGACGACCCGTACCCGATTGTGTTGTTGCATGGCACCTCAGACAGCCTGCACACCTGGGAGGGCTGGAGCCAGAACCTCAAGGGCCAGCGCCGGGTGATCCGCTTTGATTTGCCCGCCTTCGGTCTGACCGGGCCGGACGCTGAAAACGACTATTCCATTGCCGCCTATGTGCGCTTTGTCACGGCGGTGTTGGACAACCTGGGGGTGCGCGCGTTTGTCCTGGCGGGCAATTCATTGGGGGGGCAGATTGCCTGGAACACCGCCCTGGCCCTGCCGCAGCGTGTGCACCAGCTGGTTTTGGTGGATGCGGCAGGGTATCCCCTGCAACCCCAGTCGGTGCCGATCGGTTTTCAGATCGCCCGCATGCGGGGTGCGCGCGCGCTGATGGAGTATGTGTTGCCACGCGGCGTGGTGGAGAGCAGTTTGCGCAATGTGTATGGCGACCCGGCCAAGGTGACGCCGGGTCTGGTGGACCGCTACTACGAGTTGGCCTTGCGTGCGGGCAACCGCAAAGCCCTGGCCAGCCGCCTGGACCAGCGCGTCAGCGGGGATGACGCCCGCATCAAAGACGTGAAAGTTCCCACACTCATCCTGTGGGGCGCCCAAGACCATCTGATTCCATTGGACAATGCCAAGCGGTTTGCCGCCGACATTGCGGGGTCAAAACTGGTGGTTTTTGATGGCCTGGGCCACGTCCCGCAAGAAGAAGACGCCCAGAAAACCGTGGAAGTGTTCCGGGCCTTCATAGGATTGCGCTAAGGCAGTACCGCTTTTTTCATGCTGTTTTATGGATCAAATAGGGCTTTAGCCCCCGTCAATAGTGCGTAGGCAGCTATTGTATTTATAGCAAGGACGTGTGTGATGAGTGACAAAAAGCCCTTTGAAATTGCCCGTGAGACACTCAAGCAGATCACAGCGCGCAAGATGCTGCCTACGCCGATCAATTACCAGAATATTTACAACGAAATTGCCGGTGTGCCCCAGGTGCCGCCATTTCCGGCGGACACCTTGCGCGACATTGCCAAGGCCCTGCCGACCAAAACGCCAGGCCAGCAAAAGCAAAGGGGGCTGCTGGAGTACGCCATCGACCGGCTGAACTGGGACGGGGTCAAGACCGCCCTGGTGGCGTATGGCGGCTTCACCCCGGCCACCCCCGACAGCGGGGCACCGGCCGGTGCCAGTGCCTTGGCGGGTGCCGAGTCGTCCGCCGCCAGTGCACCGGCGCTGACCACCGAATTTTTACGCCAGATGGGGCGTTTGATTGAATTTGTGCAACCCGCGTTGGGGTCTGATGACGCCCGTTTTGTGGAGCAAACCACTGCCTTGCTCAAGGCGATTCGCCAGCCCAACGCCGATGTGGTGGCAGTCAAACTCATGCTGGTCCACTACAGCGACCGCTTGTCCTTTGCTGCGGAAGACCAGGCCGAAATCCGGAAAACCCTGCTCAAGCTGTTGCACCAGGTGTTTGAAAACATTGCTGAACTGAGTGTGGACGAGCAATGGCTCAAGGGCCAGATGGACGCCTTGATGGTGGCGTCTGCCCCACCGCTGTCCTTGCGGCGGCTGGATGACGTGGAGCGCAGACTCAGTGACGTGATTTTCAAGCAGAAGGACGCCAAGGGGCGGGCCTTGCAGGCGCAAGAGGAAATGCGCCAGATGCTGGCCACTTTTATTGACCGGCTGTCGCAAATCACCAAATCCACCGGAAGTTTCCACGAAAAGCTGGAGGAAAGCGCGCGCCTGATCGAACAGGCCAAGTCCCTCACCGACATTGCACCCGTGCTCAAGGACGTGGTGGGGGCCACCCGCAACATGGCGCACGACAGCAAAACCTCGCGGGACGAATTGAATGCCATGCGCGAGCGCGCCATTGCAACCGAGGAAGAAATTGCCAAGCTGCACCAGGAACTGGACCGTGTCAGCGCCCAGGCGCGCCATGACCCGCTGACCGGGGCGCTCAACCGAAAGGGCCTGGACGAAGCGGTGGACCGCGAAGTCTCGCAGGTGCGGCGCAAGGAGACGCCGCTGTGTATTGCCCTGCTGGACATCGACAATTTCAAAAAACTCAACGACACCCTGGGCCATGCCACCGGCGACGCCGCCCTGACCCATCTGGCAGCGGTGGCGCGCGAATGCATGCGGCCCCAGGACACGCTGGCGCGTTACGGCGGTGAAGAGTTTGTGATTTTGTTGCCGGACACCGCCCTGGACCAGGGTATGGAGGCCATGACCCGCTTGCAGCGCGAACTCACCAAGCGCTTCTTCCTGGCCGGTGCGGAAAAAATTCTGATTACCTTCAGTGCGGGTGTGGCGCAGTTGGCCACGGATGAAAAAGGGGCGGATGCCATCCGGCGCGCCGACCAGGCGATGTATTTGGCCAAACGGGCCGGCAAAAACAGGGTGGTGGGCGCATGAACTACATGATTTTGGGACTGGTGATTTTTCTGGGGGTGCACTCGGTGCGCATCGTGGCCGATGACTGGCGCACGCGCACCCGGGCGCGCATGGGGGAAGGTCCTTACAAAGGGGCGTATTCCCTGGCGTCGCTGCTGGGTTTGGGTCTGGTCATCTGGGGCTTTGGGCTGGCGCGCGAAACACCGGTCATGCTGTGGATGCCGCCCAAGGGCATGCGCCATGCGGCTTCGCTGCTGACACTGCTGTCTTTTGTGCTGCTGGCGGCGGCCTATGTGCCCGGCAACGCCATCCGGGCCCGGTTTCACCACCCCATGGTGCTGGGGGTCAAGACCTGGGCCTTGGCCCATCTGTTGGCCAATGGAAATGTGGCCCATGTGCTGCTGTTTGGCTCGTTTTTGGCCTGGTCGGTGCTGTGTTTTATTTCCGCACGTCGGCGTGACCGGGTGCAGGGCACGGTCTATGCGCCTGGCAACACGGCAGGCACGGTGCTCACCGTGGCGGTGGGCGTGCTGGCCTGGGCGCTTTTTGCCTTTGTTTTGCACGGCCTGCTGATCGGCATCCGGCCCTTTGGTTAAGCGTGGGGGCCGTCGGCGCCTTGGGGCGGCCCGGCGGCGACTGGGCAAGGCGACGCGCGTCTATTTGGCCAGCCACCACTGGATGATGAACTTGGCGGCAAAACCCACCATGCCAAAAGCCAGGCCCAAAAACAGCACAAAAGTGCCGAACTTGCCCGCCTTGGATTCCCAAGCCAGGTGGCCAATGATGAACAGCATATAAAGCATGAAGCCGCCCACCCCGAAGCTGAGGCCAAAACCGGCAATTTGTTCTTCAGAAAAACCGAACATCAGCGTTCACCCTGTCCAGACTGGGCTTGTGCGGGGCTTTCCCGCTCGGGCAGGGCCGACACGTCCACCAGATCGCGGTAGGCGTGCCAGCTGGCATGTCCGAGTATCGGGATGATCGGGATCAGTCCCAGCAGCAGCGTGCCCATGCCCAGCAAGGTCAGACCCATGATCAGCGTGGCCCACAGTGCCATCGGTGCCGGATTTTCCAGCACGGTTTGCCAGCTGGTCAGCACCGCCTGCATCAGCGTGACGCGGCGGTCCAGCAACAAGGGCATGGACACCACGCTGGAGGCAAACAGGGGCGCTGCCATCACCCCGCCCAAGGCCAGCCACAGCTCAAACAACCAC